>NZ_CP031320.1:4980308-5651289 GCF_003355155.1 Streptomyces armeniacus
GTGGGCCAGCAGCACGGTTCTCTCCTCTCGTACGGCCGCGTCGTACGGCGTCATGGTGTGTGCCCAGGGGTCGCCTGGACCGTCCGGGTTCCCCGATCGGACCGGCTGAACCCCCGCTCCCGGCGCCGCCTCCGTCCCGCCGTCGCGGGCGGGGCACCGCGGTGCGGTGTGCGGTGGGCGTGGGTACCGTGAGGGTGGCGCTGCCGCGCGTCGTCACGCAGTCAGACCGGACGCCGGTCGCGCGGACCGGCGGACCACCGGAGGGGTGACCGCCATGCCGTCGCACTCCCGGCTCGCCGCCGGACTCGCCGCCCCGCTGCGCGCCGTCCGGGCGGTCGTCTTCGACACGGACGGGGTCCTCGTCGACTCGGCGCGGCTGCACGCCGCCGCCTGGAAGGACGCGTTCGACCCGTGTCTGGCGGAGGCCGGCCAGCGGCCCTTCGACGCACGCGAGGAGTACCGCCGCTGGGTCGACGGCAAGTCCCGGCTCGACGGCGCCGCCGCCCTCCTCGCCGCCCGCGGACTCGCGCTGCCGGAGGGCGGCGCGGACGACCCGCCGGGCACCGGCAGCGTGCGCGCCGTGGCGGCGCGGAAAGAGGAGGCGTTCACGCGGCGCCTCGGCGCGGCACCCGTGCCCGTATGGCCCGGTACGCCGCGGCTGCTGCGCGCGCTGCACGCCGTACGGACGCCGTGCGCCGCCGTGTCCGCGTCCCGGCACGCGCCCGAACTGCTGGCGCGGGCGGGGCTGCGGGAGCTGTTCGCGGTGGTCGTCGACGGCAACGAGGCCGCGCGGCTCGGGCTGCCCGGCAAGCCCGACCCGGCGCTGTTCCTGGAGGCCGCGCGCCGCCTGGGCGCGCAGCCCGCGGAGAGCGCCGTCGTGGAGGACGCCCTCGCGGGCGTCGAGGCGGGCCGCCGCGGCGGCTTCCGCACGGTGGTGGGCGTGGACCGCGCGGCGAGCGCGGACAGTGCGGCGGATCTACGCGCGTACGGCGCCGATGTGGTGGTAGGCGACCTCGCGGAACTGCTGGCCGAGAACGCAGGACACGCGGAACACGAGGAGCAGGCGGAACACCCAGAACACGCGGAACGGGCCGAGCAGTCCGGGCAGACCGACACGACCGACCGGAAGGAGTGACGACGGTGACAGCGCACCCGGCGCCGCGGGACCCCGACGACACGGACGGCTGGACATGGCGGTACGAGGGCTACGACCCCGGGCAGGAGGGCCTGCGGGAAGCGCTGTGCACGCTGGGCAACGGCTGCTTCGCCACCCGGGGCGCCGCGCCCGAGACCACCGCGGACAGCGTGCACCACCCCGGCACGTACGCCGCCGGCTGCTACAACCGCCTCACCTCCGACGTCGCCGGCCGCACCGTCGAGAACGAGGACATGGTCAACCTGCCGAACTGGCTGCCGCTCCGCTTCCGCGCCCGCACCGGCGAGGGCGAGCCGCCCGGCGCCTGGCTCACCCCGGACACGGCGCGGGTGCTGGAGTACGCGCTGACGCTCGACCTGCGGGCCGGCACCCTCACCCGCCGGATGCGGCTGTGCGACGAGGAGGACCGCTGCGTCGCCGTCACCCAGACCCGGCTGGTGCACATGGGCGATCCCCATCTCGCGGCGATGCGCACGGAGTTCACCCCCGAGGGGTGGACCGGCGTGCTGGAGGTCGAGTCGGCGCTCGACGGCGACGTGCGCAACGACGGCGTGGCCCGCTACCGCGACCTCAACGGGCAGCATCTGCACGGCTGGCGCACCGGCACCGCACGCGGCGGCGTGCTGTGGCTGGACTGCCAGACCGTCACCTCCGGCGTACGGATCGCGCTGGCCGCCCGTACGCGTACGTCCGAGCGCCGTGCCGTGGCCGGCTGGCCCCGGACGGAGGAACGCGCCGTCTCCCAGCGGACGGACGTGCCGGTCACCGCGGACCGCGCCGTCGTCGTGGACAAGACGGTGGCCCTGCACACCTCGCACGACCAGGCGATCAGCGACCCGCGGCACGCGGCGGTCGACCGGGTGCGCGGCGCGCCCGCGTTCCCGGAGCTGCTGGTCTCGCACCGGGACGCCTGGGAGCACCTGTGGCAGCGGGCCGGGCTCGAAGTGCCGGGCGAGGCGGGGCAGATCCTGCGCCTGCACCTGTTCCACGTGCTGCAGACCCTGTCGCCGCACACCGCCGCGCTGGACGCCGGGGTGCCCGCGCGGGGGCTGCACGGGGAGGCGTACCGGGGGCATGTCTTCTGGGACGAGCTGTTCGTGCTGCCGTATCTGAACCTGCACTTCCCCGAGGTCTCCCGGGCGCTGCTCGCCTACCGCCACCGCCGTCTCGCACGCGCGGAGCGCTCCGCGGCCGACGCGGGGCGGCGGGGCGCGCTGTACCCGTGGCAGAGCGGCAGCGACGGCCGCGAGGAGACCCAGACCCTGCATCTGAACCCGCGTTCCAGCCGCTGGCTGCCGGACCACTCGCGGCTCCAGCACCACGTCGGCTCGGCGGTGGCGTACAACGTGTGGGAGTACGCGCAGGTCTCCGGCGACACCGAGTTCCTGTACGGGCCCGGCGCCGAGATGCTGCTGCAGATCGCCCGGTTCTGGGCGTCCGGCGCGTCCTGGGACGCGCGGCGCGGCCGCTACCGCATCCGCGGGGTGGTCGGCCCGGACGAGTACCACGACGCGTACCCCGGGGCCGGGCACCCCGGCGTGGACGACAACGCGTACACCAACGTCACCGCCGCCTGGGTGCTCTGCCGCGCGCTCGACGTCCTGCGCGAACTCCCCGCGCCGCGCCGCGAGGAGCTGTGCGAGCAGCTGGGCATCGGCGCCGACGAGCCCGAGGCGTGGGAGGACGTGTCCCGCAAGCTGTACGTGCCCTGGCACAGGGGCGTCATCAGCCAGTTCGAGGGCTACGGCGAGCTGGCGGAGCTGGACTGGCAGGCGTACCGCGAGCGTTACGGCGACATCCGCCGCCTGGACCGGCTGCTGGAGTCCGAGGACGACAGCGTCAACCACTACCAGGCGTCCAAGCAGGCCGACGTGCTGATGCTCGGCTACCTCTTCCCCGCCGGCCGGCTCGCCGCACTCTTCGACCGGCTCGGCTACCGCCTCGACGACGCCACCTGGCGCGCCACCCTCGACTACTACCTGGCCCGCACCAGCCACGGCTCCACCCTCAGCAGCCTGGTGCACGGCTGGGTGCTGGCCCGCGCGCACCGCGCGGAGAGCTGGGAGTACTGCCGCGAGGCACTGCTCGGGGACGTCGCCGACGTACAGGGCGGCACGACACCCGAGGGCATCCACCTGGGCGCCATGGCCGGCACCCTCGACCTCGTGCAGCGGGGCGTGACCGGCCTGGAGGCGGACGGCGACGCGCTGCGGCTCGACCCCGTGCCGCTGCCGCAGCTGCCGCGGTTCGACGTGCGCCTGCGCTACCGCGGGCACTGGGGCGTACGGCTGCGGCTGGACGACGGGCAGCTGCGCGTGAGCGTGCCCGAATCGGAGCAGGACCCCGTACGGCTGGCGCTGGGGGACCGTACGGTCGCGGTGGCGCCGGGCACGGCGTACGGGCTGGACCTGCCGGCGCGGGAGTGACGCGTACGCGCGGGGGATCGCCCCGGCACGTACGTACGCCCGCGGCGGCGGAGACCCGCGTACGGGGTCTCCGCCGCCGCGTCGTACGGGCGCCGGTGCCGGGCCACGGCCCGTGCGCGCGTCAGGACTTGGGCGCGGGCACCTTCGTCTTCGGGTCACCGTCGACGGCCGCCGCCAGCTGCGGCACCAGCCGGTCCAGCATGTACGGCAGGCTCAGCACCGTCACGAACGAGACGGAGTTGCCGTAGTCGCTGGACTCGTCCACGTACACCTCGCGGCGGTCCTTCGCCACGCCCAGGTCGGCGTAGATCGGGTCCTTGTGCAGCTTGGCCTCGTCCTTGGCGGGCTCTGCGGCGAGCCACACGACCGCGTCGGTGTCCAGCAGGTCGGTGCGCTCCTTGCTGATCTGGGCGCCGAACTCGTCGCCCACGACCTTGTCCAGGTCCGCCGGCAGCTCGAAGCCGAGACCGGTGAGGATGCGCGAGCGCGGGTCCTGGTCGCCGAAGGCGAAGATGCCGTCGTACGGCGTGGCCATGACGGCGCGCTTCTTCGCGAACTCCGGGTGGTCCTTGCTCGCGGACGTGAAGCGGGCCTCCACGTCGTCGACGAGCTCCGCCGCCTTCGGGCCCTGGCCGAGCGCCTTGCCGATGGTCTCGGTCTGCTCCTGCCACGGCACGCCGAAGTCGTTGTACTTCTCGGGCTGCGCGACCACCGGGGCGAACTTCGACAGCGTGTCGTACTGACTCTTCGTCAGCCCGCCGTACACCGCGAGGATCAGGTCGGGGCGCAGCGCGGCGATCTTTTCCGTCTGCGGGCCCGTGCCGGTGTCTTTCAGGACGGTCGGCGGCTTCGCGTCGCCCAGCTTGCCGGCGGCCCACGGGCCGACGGCGCCCTTGTAGCCGCCGAGCCACTCGGTGGTTCCCACGGGCACCTTGCCGAGCGCCAGGACTGCGTCCTGGTCGGTGAGGCCCACGGTGACGATCCGCTTGGGCTCGCTCTTCACCGTGGTGGTGCCGTACTTGTGCTTCAGCGACACCGGGAAGGCGCCGTCCGCGGCGGAGTTCTCCGCGGAGTCCGAGCCGGAGCCGGAGTCGTCTCCGGAGCCGCAGGCCGTCGCGGTGAGCAGGAGCGCCAGCACGGCGGCCAGCGCCGCGGTGAGCGGCCGGGTGCCTCTGGGTGAGCGGAGCATCAGCGGTTCCTTCGGGGTCGGTTCGGGCTGTCGGGTACGTGTGGGGGGCGGGGACGGGGGATGGAGTCAGGTGACGCCGGGAGCGTCGGCGGGTGCGCCGTGCGTGGCGCGGCTGCCGGACCAGGCCTCCCACAGCTCGGCGTACGGGCCGTCGGCGCCGCGCAGTTCGTCGTGGGTGCCGCTCTGCACGATCCGGCCGCCGTCCATGACGACGATCCGGTCCGCCGACGCGGCCTGCGTGAGCCGGTGTGCGACGACCAGCGAGGCGCGGCCCTCGACGGCGCGCGCGGCGGCCCGTTCGAGCGCGCGTGCGCCGGTGCTGCCGGCCTCGGCGGTCGCCTCGTCGAGCACGGCCACCGGCGGGTCGGCCAGCACCAGCCGGGCCAGGGCGAGTTGCTGCACCTGCGCCGGGGTGAGCCGGTGGCCGCCCTCGCCGACGACGGTCAGCAGCCCGCCCGGCAGCGCCTCCGCCCAGTCCAGGGCGCCCACGGTGGCGAGCGCGTCGCGCAGTTCGGTGTCGTCGGCGCCGGGCCGCGCCAGCCGCAGGTCGTCCGCCAGCGGCCCGGCGAACACGTGCGTCTCCTGGGTGACCAGCGCGACCGGCAGCCCCCCGTCGTGCCGCGCGCCCGCGGCCAGCCGTACGGAGCCGGAGCCGGGCTGGTGGATGCCCGCTACGAGCTTGGCGAGCGTGGTCTTGCCCGCGCCGGTCGGGCCGACCAGCGCCACGCGTTCACCGGCGTGGAGCGTGAGGTCCACGGAGTGGAGGACGGGGCGGCCGGGTTCGTACGCGTGTGTGACGCCGGAGGCGGTGACGGCGGCGGGCGGCTCGGCGGCGTCCTCGTACGGAGCTTCCTCCGGACCGGTCTTGTCCGCGGGTGCCTTGGCCGCGAGTGCCTTCTCCGCGGGGGTCTTCTCCGCGGGTGCCTTCTCCGCGGGTGGCTCCTCCGGTGGTGCCTCGTCCGCCACCCCGATGAGCCGGGCGAGCGAGGCGGTCGCCGACTGCGCGTCGTCGAGCAGCACCAGCGCGGCGTTGACGGGGGTGAAGAGGCTGTGGAAGTAGAGCGCCGCCGCCGTCGCCGTGCCGATCGACACCGCGTCCTCGCGCACCAGCCAGTACCCGGTGCCGAGGACCGCCGCGAGGCCGGTGAACTCGGCGATGTGCAGCCGGTTGTAGAACCGCAGCACCAGCCCGACCCCGCGCATCGTCAGGTCCACCGCCGCCGACGAGCGCTCCGTGACCCGCGCCGTGTGCTGCTCCTCCAGCCGGAACGCCCGTACGGTGCCCGCGCCCGAGATCGTGTCGAGCAGCTGCTGCTGCTGTGCCCCGGTGGCGATCCGCTGCCGGGCGTAGAGCGGGACGGCGTGCCGTACGTACCAGCGGGCCGTGTACGCCTGGATCGGCACCGCGAGCAGCGCCGCCACCAGGAACCGCCAGTCCAGGGCGGCCATCGCCGCCAGCGTCAGCACGATGGCCAGCACGGAGCGGGCCAGTTCGGGCAGCGCCGTACGCACCGCCTCGCCCACCCGCGACACGTCGCCGGTCACACGGGCGGTCAGGTCGCCCGCGCCCGCCTCCTCGACGCGTTCCAGCGGCAGCCGCAGGGCGCGTTCGACGAACTGCTCGCGCAGCCGCGCCAGTACGGTCTCGCCGAGCTGCGACACCAGCGACAGCCCGAGCGTGGTGGTGCCGCCCTGCACGAGCGCCACCACGGCCAGCAGCACGACCGGGAGCGTGAGCGCGTCGGCGGACCGCTGGTCGTTGACCACGTCCACGATGCGGCCGAGCAGCGGCTGTACGAGCAGACCCACCGCCGTCGCCCCGACCATCGCCGCGAACCCGCCGTACGCCAGGGCGCGGTGGGGCCGCAGCAGCCGCCGCACCACTGCGCGGGTACGGGCGGGGGCCGCGGTGGGCAGCAGCGTGCGAGCGCCGTCCCCGGCACCCTCTGCGTACGGGCCGTCCACGCCGCCGTCAGTACCGTCCACGCCGTCCGTCATGCCGTCCTCCGCCTTCCGGGGAGCGTCGTCGCTCATGCCAGCACCGCCGCGCGGTACGTCTCGTGGCGGCGTACGAGGTCCGTGTGCGGCGCCGTATCCGCGATCCGCCCCTCGACGAGCAGCACCACGCGGTCGGTGACCGACAGCAGCGCGGGGCTGGTGGTGACGAGGACGGTCGTACGGCCCTTGCGGGTCTGCCGGATGCCGGCCGCGATACGGGCCTCCGTCACGGCGTCCACGGCGGTCGTCGGATCGTGCACCACCAGCACGGGCCGGTCGGCCGCCAACGCGCGGGCGAGCGCGACCCGTTGGCGCTGCCCGCCGGACAGTGAGCGGCCGCGTTCGCTGACGGCTGTGCCGTCCCCGTACGGCAGCGCCCGCAGGTCCTGCGTCACACCGGCCGCCTCCATCGCCGCGTCCACAACGGCCGGATCGCCGGCCGGATCGCCGGTCGCATCGCCGGACGTGCCGACTGAACCCGCCACATTGCCGCGTACCGTCCCCTCGAACAGGTCCGCGTCGTGGTCGGCCACCAGCACCGCCGTACGCAGTTCGCCCGGGTCCAGGTCCCGCAGGGGCACGCCGTCCAGCTCCACGTCACCGGAGTCCGGGTCGGTGTGCCGGGCCAGGCAGCGCAGCAGCGCCGCCGCGTGCGCCGGGTCCGTGGCGACCACGCCCAGCAGTTCGCCGGGTTCGATGTCCAGGTCCACGCCGTCCAGGCCGCCGTGGCGCACGCCGCGCAGCCGTACCGCGCCGCGTACGGGCCGCGGCAGGGCGCCGTCCCCGGCGCGTACGGCGTACGGCGTGGCCAGCACCTCGGCGATCCGCCCGGCCGACGCGCGGCCCTGCGCCATCTCGGCGTTGACCGACGCGAGCACCTCCAGCGGCCCGAGCAGGAACAGCGTGAGCCCGACCGCCGACACCAACTGCCCCAGGCTGATGCTGCCCTGGGTGGCCAGCCGCCCGCCGACCAGCGCGACGGCCGCGATCAGACAGCCCGTCAGGGCCAGCACCATGCCGCTCTGGAACGCCTGTGCGCGCGCGGCCCGCAGTGTGGCCCGGAGCGAGTCGCCGCTGGTGGTGCGGTAGCGGTGGAGTGCCGCGGCCTCGCCGCCGATGCCCTTGAGCACCCGCAGCCCGGACACCAGGTCGGCGGCGACGGCGGAGGCGTGCGCCGCCCGCTCCTGCTCGGCCTCGCTGCGGGTCTCCAGCGGCTTGCTCAGCAGGTGCCCGAGCCACAGCAGTACGGGCGTGCCCAGCAGCACCACCAGGCCGAGCTGCACGGAGGTGCGCAGCAGCACGACGGCGCAGACGAGGATGCCGGTCAGCGCGGAAATCCCCAGCATCAGCGCCATGTTGACGGCGCCGACGCGCCGGGCGTCCTCGGTGGTGATGTTCGCGAGCGCTCCCGGCAGCCGCCCCTCCTCGGCGCCGCCGCCGGGCTCCAGCACCCGCCGTACGAGCCGTACGCGCAGGTCGTGGTCGGCACGTACGGCGGCCCGCTCACCGGACCAGGCGCCGAACCGGAAGCTCAGCGCCAGCCCCGCGTAGACCACGGCGAGGACGACGAGCCAGCGCGCCAGCGCGCCCGCGTCCGATCCGGCCACCGCCCGGTCGATGACGACACCGATCAGGACGGGCACCAGCGCCTCGCCCACCTGGTGCCCGGCGCCGAGGAGCGCGCCGATCGCCACGCCCCGGCGCTGCTCGCCGACGGCCGCCTTGAGGACGTCGTTTCCCGACGGCGCGGGCCGCTCCGCGCTCACCCGCCGCTCCGCGTCCACCCCCGGCTCCGCGCTCACCCGCCGGTCCGTACGGGCACGGCGCTCGCGCGCTGGGCGAGCAGGGAGTCGAGGATCTCGCCGGAGCGTACGGCGGTGTTGGACAGCAGCGAGGACGTGATGCCGTGCGTGTGCTCGGTGGCGCCCTGGAGGTAGATGCCGGCGGTGGTGCCGGGCGCGGTCTCGACGCGGTGGTCGCGTCCGACGCGTACGGCGTCCGCCTCGTCCCGCAGGCAGAGCTTGGCGGCCTCGCCGAGGAGGGCGCCGATGTCGCGCGGGCGGTAGCCGGTGGCGTGGACGAGCAGATCGGCGTCGAGGAACTCGCGTTCCCCGGTGGGCAGATACTCGACGGAGACCTCCAGCCGGCCGTCCCGCTCGCGTACGTCCCGTATCCGGGAGACGTTGCGCATCCGGAGGCGTTCGCGGCCCTGCACCTTCTCGCGGTACATGGTGGCGTACAGCGACTCGATGAGGTCCATGTCCACCACCGAGTAGTTGGTGCCGCGGTGGTAGTCGAGGAGGGACTGCTTCACGTCGGCGGCGGCGCGGAAGAAGACGTCCACCGCCTCCGGGTCGAAGATCCGGTTGGCGAACGGGCTGTCGTCGGCGGGCGTGTAGCCGTACTTGGCGAAGACCGCGCACACCTCCGCCGCCGGGAACGACCGGTGCAGATAGTCGACCGCCTCGGCGCCGCTCTGCCCGGCGCCCAGCACCAGGATGCGGCCCACGGGCGCGCCGGACTCGGTCAGAGCGCGGACGCGCGGCAGCAGTTCGCTGTTGTGCCACACGCGGTCCGACAGCGCGGTGCCGGGCGGCAGATGGGGTTCGAGTCCGACGGCGACCGAGACGTTGCGGGCCCGGCGTACGACGGTGCGCTCCGGCGCGGCGGGGTCCCGGCTCACCACGTCGAACCAGCGGATCTCCCCGTCCTCCGTCGTCACCGGGTCCACGGACACGACCTCGGCGGCGTACGTGACCTGGTCCGCGACGCGGGCCGCGGCCCACTCGAAGTACTCGTGGAACTCGATCCTCAGCGGGAACAGCGTCTTCGCGTTGAGGAAGTCCACCAGGCGGCCGCGCTCCCGCAGGAAGCACAGGAAGCTGAACTCGCTGGCCGGATTGCGCAGCGTCACCAGGTCCTTGAGGAACGACACCTGCATCGTGGCGTCGTCGATGAGCATCCCGCGGTGCCAGCCGAGCGACGGCTGCCGTTCCAGGAACCGCGCCCGGATCCTCTCCTCGGGGGCGGCACGTGCGTTGTGCTCCTCGATCGCGATGGCGAGTGCCAGATTGGACGGCCCGAAGCCGATCCCGAGCACGTCATGGACGGTGTCAGGCGTGTCGTGCAGTGAGTTCACCGCAACTTCCCTTCCCCTCGGCGCCCCTGAGGATAGATAAGGTTAGGCTTACCTTGCAACGTGGCTCCGAGGAGAGGATCGAATATGCGGGTCGTTATGTTCGGCTATCAGACCTGGGGGCACCGCACGCTCCAGGCGCTGCTGGAATCCGATCACGAGGTGGTCATGGCCGTGACGCACCCCAAGAGCGACCACGCGTACGAGAAGATATGGGACGACTCGGTCGCAGATCTCGCCGCGAAACACGACGTTCCGGTCCTCCTCCGGAACCGGCCCGACGACCCCGAACTCCTCGCCGCGCTCCGTGAGTCGGAGCCGGACATCATCGTCGCCAACAACTGGCGGACCCTGCTGCCCGAGGCCGTCTTCGACCTCCCGCCGCACGGCACGCTCAACGTGCACGACTCGCTGCTCCCCGCCTACGGCGGCTTCTCACCCCTCATCTGGGCGCTCATCAACGGCGAGAAGGAAGTCGGCGTCACCGCACACCGGATGAACGCCGCACTCGACGCGGGCGACATCCTGCTCCAGCGCGCCGTGCCCGTCGGCCCGTACGACACCGTCACCGACCTGTTCCACCGTACGGTCGACCTGATCACGCCCGTCGTACGCGAGTCCCTCGACCTGATCGCCTCCGGGCAGGCGCGGTGGCTGCCGCAGGACCGCAGCCGGGCCAGCTTCTTCCACAAGCGGAGCCTCGAGGACAGCCGCATCGACTGGACCTGGCCCGCCGAGGACCTGGACCGGCTGGTGCGCGCGCAGTGCGACCCGTACCCCAACGCGTTCACGTACCACCGCGGAAAGCGGCTGCGCATCGTCAAGGCCGCCGTGTCGGAGGGGCGTTACGGCGGCACTCCCGGCCGGATCTTCATTCCGGAGGGCGACGGCGTGGTCGTCGTCGCGGGCGCGGAGGCCAGGAGCGGACGGCTGCACGGGCTGCTCGTGCAGCGGGTGCGTACGGAGGACGGCGCCGAGCACGCGGCGTCCGATTACTTCCGCACGATGGGCGGCTACCTCACGGCGAGGCCGTAAGCGGGCTCACGGCGGGGTCCTGCCCGCGGGACCGGTCCGGCTCCTCCCGCTGTTTCTGTTCCGGCGCGGCCGCCGTCTCCTGCGGGGCGGCGCCGGCGCCGTGGTGCCGTCCCATCGGGATCACCATCGGTGTGCCGCTGACCGGGTCCTCGCCGACTTGGCAGCGCAGATCGAAGACGTCCTCGACGGTCTCGGCGGTGATCACGTCGCCGGGCGCGCCCTCGGCGACGATCCGCCCGGACTTCATGGCGATGACGTGATCGGCGTACCGGCAGGCGTGGTTGAGGTCGTGCAGCACCATCACGACGGTGCGGTCCTCGCGCCGGTTGAGGTCGGTGATCAGATCCAGGACGTCGATCTGGTGCGCCAGGTCCAGATACGTCGTCGGCTCGTCCAGCAGCAGTACGGGCGTGCCCTGCGCGACCGCCATGGCGATCCACGCGCGCTGCCGCTGCCCGCCGGACAGCTCGTCCACCGGCCGGGCCGCGAGGCCGGTCATGCCGGTGGCGGCCAGCGCCCCGTGCACGGCGCGCTCGTCGCTCTTCGACCACTGCCGCCACCACGTCTGGTGCGGCGAACGCCCGCGGTTGACCAGGTCGATCACCGTCAGCCCCTCCGGCGCGACGGGGCCCTGCGGGAGGATGCCGAGGCGCTGTGCCAGCTCCCGCGTGGGTATGGAGTGCAGGGCGCGGCCGTCGAGCTGTACGGCGCCGGCGCGGGGCGCGAGCAGCCGGGCGAGGGCGCGGAGCAGTGTGGACTTGCCGCAGGCGTTGGCGCCGACGATGGCGGTGATCCGGCCGGGCGGCACGGCCAGGTCGAGGCCGTCGACCACGGGCAACTTGTCGTAGGCGAGGCGCAGGTCCCGCGCGCGCAGCTCCGGGTGGGCAGCCTGTGCGGGCGCCTTCCCGGCCCCCTTCCCGGCCGCCTTCGCGGACGAGGGCGCGGGCGGCGCGGACGGCGGCGCGTTCGACGGCGCGGGAGCCGGTGTGGGATCAGCCGACATGCGATTCAGCCTCCTGAACCCGCGCGGTTGGCGCGGACGAGCAACCAGAGCAGGACCGGCGCGCCGAGCACGCCGGTGACGATTCCGACCGGCAGTTCCGTGCCGGAGATGAGGGTACGGGCGATGAGGTCGGAGCCCAGGACCATCAGCGCGCCCGTCAGCCCCGCCGCGAGCGTCGGCGGCCACGCCGTGCCCGCCAGCCGCTGCGCGATCTGCGGCGCCGCGAGCGCCACGAACGCGACCGGCCCGGCAGCCGCCGTGCCGAACGCGACCAGCCCGACGCCCGTAAGGAGCACCGCGAGATGCACCGTCTGCACCCGCGTGCCCAGGCCGGTGGCGACCGCGTCGCCGAGCTGCAGCGTGCGCAACTGGCGGCCGAGGAGCAGCGCCGCGGGCAGCAGGACGGCCACGGCGGCGGCGAGCGGGGCGACCTGGGACCACGTACGGCCGTTGAGGTTGCCCACCAGCCAGCCGAGCGCGGCCTGCGCCTGGAACCGGCCGCCCCTGGCCACCAGGTAGTCGGTGGCGCTGGTGCAGATCCAGGCGACGCCGATGCCGACGAGGATGATCCGGTAGCTGGTGGTGCCGCGCCGCCAGGACAGCACGTACACCAGCAGCGCCGTGGCCAGCGCGCCGAACAGGCCCAGCGCCTGCGTGCCCAGGCCGCCGTCCCAGCCCAGCACGATGCCCGCCACCACGGCCGTGCCCGCGCCCTGCGTGAGGCCGATCATGTCGGGGCTCGCCAGCGGGTTGCGGGTGAGCGTCTGGAACAGCCCGCCGGAGACGCCGAAGGCGACCCCGGCCAGCAGCCCCACGAGGGCGCGCGGCAGTCGCAGTTCCTGCACGACCAGCACGGTGCCCGGGTCGCCGGAGCGGTACAGGGCGCGTACGACGTCGGGCAGCGCGATCGGGTAGTCGCCGAACGAGAGCCCCCAGCAGAACACCCCGAAGACCGCCGCCGCGAGCACCGCGCACACCGCCACCAGCCGCGGCCGGAACACGCCGGAGACGGGCGGCTTGCCCAGCCGGTACGTACGGAAGCCGCGTACGGCCGGTTCCGGAAGCGGCTCCGAACCGCCCGTGTCCGCAGGAGACTTCGCGAGCGTCACCGCGCTCCCCGCGCTCCCCGCGCTCCCCGCGCTCCCCGTGGACCCCGTGGACCCCGTGTCCGTCATGCTCACACCTCCGCCAGATTGCGGCGGCGCACCATGGCGATGAAGAACGGCCCGCCGATGAACGCGACGACCACCCCCGCCTGCACCTCCGTGGGCCGTGCGACGACCCGTCCGACGATGTCCGCGGCCAGCAGCAGGCTGGGCGCCAGCACCGCCGACAGCGGCAGCAGCCAGCGCTGGTCCGGCCCGATCCCCGCCGACTGGGCCAGCACGCGAGCGATGTGCGGCACCACCAGCCCGATGAACACGACCGGCCCGATCACCGCCACCGCCGCGCCCGTCAGCAGCGTCACGGCGGCGACGCCCTGGAGCCGTACGAGGCCCAGCCGCCGCCCGTGCGAGGCCGCCACGTCGTCGCCCAGCGCGAGGCTGTTCAGCGCGGGCGCGCAGGCCAGGGCCAGCACCGCGCCCACGCAGAGGAACGGCAGGACGCGCAGCACCGCGCCCGCGTCCTGGTCGGCCATCGTGCCCGCCGAGAAGAACCGGAAGCGGTCCAGCGCCTCCGGGTCGGTCAGCGCCACGGCACTGGTCAGCGACGTCAGCAGGGAGGTCACGGCGATGCCGCCGAGGGCGAGCTTGACCGGGGTCAGCCCGGAGCGCCCGAGCCGGCCCAGGAGGTACACCAGGACGCTCGCGGCGAGCGCGCCGGCGAAGGCGAACCACACGTACCCGTAGAACGAGCCCAGCCCGAACACCCCGATGGCCAGCACCAGCGCGAACGACGCCCCCGCGCTGACGCCCAGGATCCCGGGGTCGGCGAGGGGGTTGCGGGTCAGCGCCTGCATCAGCGCGCCCGACAGGCCGAGCGCCGCGCCCGCCGCGAGGCCGAGCGCCGTACGGGGCATGCGCGCCGACCACACGACGTTCTCCACCAGAGGGCTCGGCGCGTGCCCGAACAGCGCGCGCACCACCTGGTCCGGCGGGATGCCGGCCGCGCCGACGGCGAGCGACAGCAGACAGAGCGCGAGAAGGACGGCGCCGAGCAGCGCCACGAGAAGAGCGGGGCGGAGCCCTCCGCGCCCGGTCACCGTGCTGCCTCCAACTGCTGACTCCCTTGGGTACGGCGGGCCTTGAGCATAGTGAGACGCACGGGCTCCGGCCCGCGGTCCGGCCACAGTGGGGCTTTTTGTTAGGTAATCCTTACCTTACTATGACCGCGGTCCTCCGGCTCAGCCGGTTCCACATACTCGGGGAGAGTTGTGTCCGGTATCGATGAACGCGCTTCCGGTTCCGACGAGTTCACGGACTTCTGGCGCCGGTGTCTCGCACCGCTGCCGCAGGAGACCGCGCTCCCGGCCGACTTCCCGTATCCGCTGCGGCCCGCGGGGGAGCCCCGTACGGTCGCCCGCGCCCTGGACACGGCGGCCGAAGCCACGGCCGACGCAACGACCCTGCTGGCCGCGTACGTCGCGCTCCTGCACCGCTACGGCGGCACGCGCGACGTCACCGTGGCGTACGACGGGCTGCCCGTACGCGTCCGGCTGGACGGCGACGAGGACTTCGCCGCGCTCGTACGGCGCACGGCCGAGGCGTACGCGGACGCCGCCGCACACCGCGCCGAACCGGCCGCGCTCATACGGGAGGTGGGCCCGGAGCCGACGCGCGGCGGCGGTCTGCTGGCCAACACGGCGTTCGCGACGGGGGCACGGGAGAGCTCCGGGACGGCGTGGCCGTATCCGCTGGACACCGTTCTCGAGGTCGCCGGCGGTGAGACAAGGATCACCTTCCGCCCCGACCTGTTCGAGGAAGCGACCGCCCTCCGGATGGCGGACCACTACGCCGCTCTCCTCACCGACGCCCTCGCCCGCCCCGGCACGCCCGTCGGCGAACTGGAGCTGCTGAGCCCCGCCGAACGGCACCGCATCCTGCACGAGTGGAACGACACCGCCCACGGCGTGCCGCTGCGCACCTGGCCCGAGATGTTCGCCGAGCAGGTACGGAGCCGGCCCGGCGCGGTCGCCCTCGTGTACGAGGACGAGCGGCTGACGTACGCCGAACTCGACGCCCGCGCCAACCGGCTGGCGCACGCTCTCATCGCCCGCGGCGCCGGACCCGAGCGCGTGGTCGCGCTGGCCGTGCCCCGCTCGGCCGAGCTGATCGTCGCGGAGGTCGCCGTCCTGAAGTCCGGCGCCGCCTACCTCCCGCTGGACACCGACTACCCGCCGGACCGCATCTCGTACATGCTGGCCGACGCCGGACCCGTCTGCCTCGTCACCACCGCCGAGACCGCGGAGGACGTGCCGCCGCGCGACGGCACGGACGTGCTGCTTCTCGACGCGCCCGGCACCGTACGGGAGTTGGCGGAGCGCCCGGCGCACGACCCGGCGGCGTACGGCCCCGGCGGGCTGACCACCGGCAGCGCCGCGTACGTCATC
Organism: Streptomyces armeniacus; assembly: GCF_003355155.1. Taxonomy (NCBI): domain Bacteria; kingdom Bacillati; phylum Actinomycetota; class Actinomycetes; order Kitasatosporales; family Streptomycetaceae; genus Streptomyces; species Streptomyces armeniacus. Next base: position 4,995,802 of record NZ_CP031320.1, read on the forward strand.
TACACCTCCGGCTCCACCGGCCGCCCCAAGGGCGTGGTGCTCTCGCACGCCGGTGTCGCCAAGCTCGTCGCCACGCAGAGCGAGCGGTTCGGGATCGGAACGGACAGCAGGGTGCTGCAGTTCGCCTCGCCGAGCTTCGACGTGGCGTTCTGGGACCTGTGCCTCGGGCTGCTCTCCGGCGGCCGCCTCGTCGTCGTACCGGCCGAGCGGCGGGTGCCCGGCGCGCCGCTCGCGGAGTACGCGCACGAGCACGGCATCACGTTCATGATCCTGCCGCCCGCCCTGCTCGCCGCCATGCCCGAGGACGTCGAACTGCCGCCCGCCACCCTGCTGGCGGGCACCGAGCGGGTCTCGCCGGAGCTTGTCGGCCGCTACGCGCGGGGCCGGATGATGTTCAACGCGTACGGGCCGACCGAGGCGACCACCAACTCCACGCTCGGCCTGTGCGACCCGGACACCCCCGCCGGCACGCTCGTGCCCATCGGCGTGCCCGACCCGGGCACCCGCGCGTACGTGCTCGACGGCCGGCTGCGGCCCGTACCGGCGGGTGTCGCGGGAGAGCTCTACCTCGGCGGCGCCGGGCTGGCGCGCGGCTACCTCGGGCAGCCCGCGCTGACCGCCGAACGGTTCGTCGCCGCCCCGGACGCACTGGCCGACGCGCCGGGGGAGCGGCTGTACCGCACCGGCGACCTGGTGCGCTGGAAGGCCGACGGGCGGCTGGAGTTCCTCGGGCGCGCCGACGCGCAGGTGAAGATCCGCGGCTTCCGCATCGAGCCCGGCGAGATCGAGTCCGTGCTGCGCGGCCACGCGGCCGTGGACCAGGCTGCGGTCGTCGTCCGCGAGGACACGCCGGGGGACCGGCGGCTGGCGGCGTACGTCGTCCCGGCACTGGACGGCGACGCGGAGGACTCCGAGCGCGGGCTGGTGCAGGAGTGGAAGGACCTGCACGAACTGCTGTACTCCGCCGCCGGTTCCGAGGGCCGCGCCGCCGGGCCCGAGGGCCTGCGCGAGAACTTCGCGGGCTGGAACAGCACGTACGACGGCCTGCCCCTGCCCGTCGAGGAGATGCGGGAGTGGCGCGACGCCACGGTCGCCCGCATCGGCGAACTGGCGCCCGGCCGGGTGCTGGAGATCGGCGTCGGCAGCGGCCTGATCCTGTCCCGCGTCGCCCCGCACTGCACCGCGTACTGGGGCACCGACCTGTCAGAGGAGGCCGTACGCGCCCTGCGCGCCCAGGTCGCGGCGGTGCCGGAACTGGCCGCGCGGGTGGAGCTGCGCGCGCAGCCAGCGCACGACACGACGGGCCTGCCGGAGGGCTGGTTCGACACAGTCGTGCTCAACTCCGTCGCCCAGTACTTCCCGGGCCCCGGCTACCTCACGGACGTGCTCCGCGCCGTCTCCGGACTGCTCGCGCCCGGCGGGCGGGTGTTCGTCGGAGACGTACGGAACGCGCGGCTGCTGCGCTGCCTGCGCGCGGCCGTGGAGACCGGCCGCGCCACGGGCCCGGACGACAAGCAGGCGCTGCGGGCCGCCGTGGACCGTTCGGTGGCCTGGGAGGGCGAACTCCTCCTCGACCCCGACTACTTCGCGGCACTCGACGGCTACGACGCCGACATCCGCGTCAAGCGCGGCACCCACCACAACGAACTGACCCGCTACCGCTACGACGTGGTGCTGAGCAGGCGCGACGACGGCACGCAGGCCGCGGGCGCCGAACCGGCGGCCGCGGCGGACGAGGTGGCGTGGGCCGACCTGCACGGCACGGACGGCACGGCCGCTCTCGACGCGCTGCTCGCCGCCCGTACGGCACCGCTGCGCGTCACAGGTGTGCCCAACGCCCGCCTCGCCGAAGACCTTTCCGCGCTCGCCGCCCTCGACGACAGCAGCCGCACCCCCGGGCCCGCCGCCGCACCCGACCCGGAGACACTGCACGCACTCGGCGCCCGGAACGGCCTCCGTACGGACATCACCTGGGACGGCTCCGCCACGGACGGCAGCCTCGACGTGGTGTTCGCGCCCGGCGATGCCCCGTACGGCGCGCATCGTGCTCCGTACGGCGCGCATCCCGCTCCGCACGGTGCGCATCCCGCTCCGTACGGTGCTCTCTACCGCCCCTCCGGTGCCGTCCCGCACGCCAACCGCCCCGCGCCCTTCCGCGACGTGGCCGCCCTGCTCAAGTCCCTGCGCGCGTACGCCGCCGAGCGGCTGCCCGAGTACATGGTGCCCGCCGCGCTCGTCCCCCTGGACCGCCTCCCCGTCACCCCCAGCGGCAAGCTCGACGCCGCCGCGCTCCCCGTGCCCGACTACGGCGCGCTCAGCGAGGGGCGCGCGCCGCGCGACGCCCCCGAGGAGCTGCTGTGCGCGGCGTACGCCGACGTGCTGGGCCTCCGTATGGTCACCATCGACGACGACTTCTTCGCGCTCGGCGGCGACAGCATCAGTGCCATCCGGCTCCTCGTACGCGCCCGCGAGGCGGGCCTGCGGCTCACCACACGCGAGGTGTTCCGGCACCGTACGGCGGCGGCGCTCGCGGAGGCCGCGGGCGGACGCGCCGCCGACGCGCACCCCGCGACCGGCGCGCAACCCGCGGAGGCCTCCGGCGAACCCGCCCCGCTCGTACGGCTCTCCGCCGCCGAACGCGCCGAACTGGCCGCGCCGCCCGGTGAACCCGCCGTCACCGTGGCCGAGGTGCTGCCGCTGAGCCCGCTCCAGGAGGGCTTCTACTTCCACGCCGTGGTCGACGGCTCCGGCGGCGACGCGTACGTCGTCCAGCAGGCGCTCGAACTGTCCGGACCGGTCGACGGCGCCGCACTCCGGCGCGCGGCCCAGCGCGTACTGGACCGGCACGCCCCGCTGCGCGCCTGCTTCCGCCGCCTCCCCGACGGCCGGCCACTCCAGCTGATCACCACCGGTCTCGAACTGCCCTGGCGCGAGTCCGACCTGTCCGGGGAGCCTCCGGAGGCACGGCCGGAGCGCGCCGACGAGATCGCCGCGGACGAACGCGCCGCGGGCTTCGACCTGGCGCGGCCGCCGCTGCTGCGCTGCGCGCTCGTACGGCTCGGCGCGGACCGCGCACGGCTGCTGCTGACGTTCCACCACATCGTCGCGGACGGCTGGTCGCTGCCCGTGCTCCACCGCGAGCTGCTGGCCTGCTACCAGCCGGAGGCCGAGCCCAGCGCACCTGCGAGCGAGCCAAAGGGCGCGCCGGTGTCGAAAGTGACGAGACCAAGTGAGCGAGGTACGAGCGAGTGCAGTGTCGAGGAGCGTCGACACCGGGTACAAGCGCCCGGAGGCGAGCCGAGCGACAACAGTGCGCTGCCCGAGCCCGCGCCGTACAGCGCGTACCTGCGCCGCCTCGCCGCCGCCGACCGCGACGCCGCACGCGAGAACTGGCGGTCCGCGCTGGCCGGTACGGAGGAGCCGACCCGCCTGGTCGCCTCCGCGACGGAAGCGCAGGCGGGCCCCGTCGAGCCCGCGCAGGTACGCGTCGAGCTGCCCGAGCGCGTCACCGCGCGGCTCACCGCCCGCGCCCGCGAGCAGGGCGTCACCCTGGGCACCGTCGTACAGGCCGCGTGGGGCCTGCTGGCCGGGAGCCTGACCGGCCGCCAGGACGTCGTGTTCGGCACGACCGTGTCCGGGCGGGACGCCGAGGTCGAGGGCATCGAGTCGATGGTCGGGCTGTTCATCAACACGCTGCCGACCCGTTTCCGCTGGCAGCCCGGCGACACGCTCGGCGCGCTCCTCCGGCGGCTCCAGGACGAGCAGGCCCGGCTGATGGACCACCAGCACCTCGGCCTGGCCGAGATCCAGCGAGTGGCCGGACTCGCGGGCGGCGGCGAGCTGTTCGACACCCTCGTCGTCTTCGAGAACTACCCGGCCGCGGCCGGACACGCCGACCCCACGGGCACCGTACGGATCACCGGGCACGAGTTCCACGACGCCGTGCACTACCCGCTGGCCCTGATCGTGAAGCCGCAGCGCAGGCTCGACCTGCGCCTCAAGTACCACGCCCAGCGTCTCGACGGGGAGCGCGTACGCCGGATTGCGGACCGGCTCACGCGCATCCTGCACGCCCTGGCCGCCGACCCGGAGCAGCCCGCCGCCGCCGTCGGCCTGCTCTCGCCCGACGAGCTGGCCCGCGCGCACCCGGCCGGCGAGCGCCGCGAGGTGCCCGGCACCACGCTCGCCGCCGCCTGCGCGGCGCAGGCCGCCCGTACGCCCGAGGCCACGGCCGTGGTGTACGAGGGCGAGGAGCTGTCGTACGGCGAACTCGACGCCAGGGCCGGGGCGCTGGCGTCCCGGCTGCGGGCACGCGGCACCGGGCCGGGCACGTTCGTCGCGGTCGCCGTGCCGCGCAGCCCGGAACTCGTCGTCGCCCTGCTCGGCGTGCTCAAGTCGGGCGCCGCGTATCTGCCGGTCGACACGGACTACCCGGCCGACCGCGTCGCCCACATGCTCGCCGACTCCGGGGCGACGACGGTCGTCACGACGGCGGACGCGTCCGTACGGCTGCCCGAAGTGCCGGGTCTCGTACAGCTGCTGCCGGATACACCAGGGGACGCTCCGGAACACCGGGCGCCCGAGGGGCAGGCCGGCCCCGACGACGCCGCGTACCTCATCTACACCTCCGGCTCGACCGGCCGCCCCAAGGGCGTCGTCGTCAGCCACCGCGCGATCCTCAACCGCCTGGCCTGGATGCAGGGCGAGTACGGGCTGACCGCGGGCGACCGGGTGCTGCAGAAGACGCCGTCCAGCTTCGACGTGAGCGTCTGGGAGTTCTTCTGGCCGCTGTGCGAGGGCGCCGCCCTCGTCCTCGCCCGCCCCGACGGGCACCGCGACCCCGCGTATCTGGCCGGGCTGATCCGCGAACAGCGGGTCACCACGCTGCACTTCGTGCCGTCGATGCTGGAGGCGTTCCTCCAGGCCGGCGAGGTCACCGACGACACCGCCTGGGCCGCACCGCTGCGCCGCGTCTTCTGCAGCGGCGAGGCGCTGCCCGCCGCCGCTGCCGCCCGCTGGCAGCAGCTCGCGGCGGTGCCGCTGCACAACCTGTACGGGCCGACGGAGGCCGCCGTCGACGTCACCCACCACGCGTACGACGGCGCGCCCGGCACCACCGTGCCGCTGGGCCGCCCCGTGTGGAACACCGGCCTGCGGGTGCTCGACGCGTGCCTGCGGCCCGTACCCGAGGGCGTGCCCGGCGAGCTGTATCTGACGGGCGTCCAGCTGGCCCGCGGCTACCATGCCCGTCCGGGGCTGACCGCGGAACGGTTCGTGGCCGACCCGTACGGCGCGCCCGGCGCCCGCATGTACCGCACCGGCGACCTCGCGTGCCGCCGCGCCGACGGCACCGTGGAGTATCTGGGCCGCACCGACCGGCAGGTCAAGATCCGCGGCAACCGGATCGAACTCGGCGAGATCGAGGCCGCGTTGACCGCCCAGCCGGGCGTCGCCCAGGCCGCCGTCACCGCCGTGGACAGCGCGCTCTTCGCGTACGTCGTCCCCGCGCCCGGCACCGCCACCGACCGCCCGGACACCGACCGCTCGGACACCGACCGTCAGGACGCCGCGCCCGCCGACCGCCTCGACGCCGAAGCCCTCCGCGAGGCCCTCACCGGCGCGCTGCCCGCGCCGATGGTGCCCGGCGCGTACGCCGTGCTGGACGCCCTGCCGCTGACCCCCAGTGGCAAGCTCGACCGCGCCGCGCTGCCCGCCGTACACGCCGTACGGGCCGAGGCGCGCGCCCCGCGCGACGCACGCGAGAGCGCCCTCACCGGGATCTTCGGGGCGGTGCTCAAGCTGCCCGACGTCAGCGTCGACGACGACTTCTTCCTGCTCGGCGGCGACAGCATCAGTTCCATCGGCGTCTCCAGCCGCGCCCGCCGCGCGGGCCTCGACCTGAGCCCCCGCGACGTGTTCCAGCACCGCACGCCCGCTGCCCTCGCCGCGGCCGCCGGGACCGCCGAAACCCCCGCCGCACAGCCGGAGTCCGGCGCAGCCTTCCGCCTCACCCCCGAGGAGACGGCGCGGGTCCACGAGCTCAGCCCGGTGCCCGTGGAGGACATCTGGCCGCTCGCCCCCCTCCAGGAAGGGCTGTTCTTCCACTCCACCTACGACGACGGCGCCCTCGACGTCTACACCGTCCACGAGTCGTTCGACTTCGCCGCGCCCCTCGACGCCGAACGCCTCCGCGCCGCCGCCCGCGTGCTGCTCGCCCGGCACCCCAGCCTGCGCGCCGGCTTCACCAGCGACGGCCTGCGCCAGCCCGTGCAGTTCATCGTCCGCGACCCGGAAGTCCCCCTCGAAGAGGTCGACCTGTCCGGGCTGGACGACGCCGAACAGGACGTACGGCTCGCCGCGCTGACCGACGCCGAACGCGCCCGCCGCTTCGACCTGGCCCGCCCGCTGCTGTTCCGGATGCTGCTGGTGCGGCTCGGTCCCGTACGCGGTGACCGCCTCGTCGTCGGCCGCCATCTGCTGCTGTGGGACGGCTGGTCCGCCTGGCTGTTCCTCGACCAGCTGTTCGCGCTCTGCGCGTCCGGCGGCGACCCGCGGGAGCTGCCCGCGCCCGGCTCGTACCGCGACTACCTCTCCTGGCTGGACACCCAGGACGCCGCCGAGGCCACCCGCGCCTGGCGCGGCGCACTCGGCGGGCTCGCCGAACCGACCCTGCTCGCCGCCGCCGACCAGGGCCTCGAACCCGACATCCCCGTCCACCTGGACGCCGCGCTCCCCGACGACCTCGGCGCCCGGCTGCGCGACACCGCGCGCGGCCACGGGCTGACCCTCAACACCGTGCTCACGGCCGCCTGGGGGCTCACGCTGGCGAGCGCCACCGGGCGTACGGACGTGGTGTTCGGCACGACCGTCGCGGGCCGCCCCAGCGAGGTCCCGGACATCGAGCACGTCATCGGCATGTTCCTGAACACCGTCCCGGCCCGTATCGCCTACGACCCCGCAGAACCGGTGCTCGCACTGCTGCGGCGGGTGCAGGAGGAACGGCTGGAGGTCATGCCGTACGAGTACCTGGGCCTCGGCGTCCTCCAGGCCGAGACCGGCCACCGGCGGCTGTTCGACACGCTGTTCGTGCTGCGCAACAGCGACACCGAGGAGCGCCTCGGCGAGCTGCGCGACCGCTACGGCGCCACCGCCGTCGCCAACGTCGACGCCACCCACTACCCCGTCAACCTCGTCGTCACCCCCGGCCGCCGCGTCCACGTCACGCTCGCCCACCGGCCCGACGCCGTGGACGGCGACCAGGCCCGCGCGCTCCTCGACCGCTTCACGCTCCTCGTGGACCGGCTGACCCGCGACCTGGCCGCGCCCGTCGGCCGCCTCGACCCGCTGCTGCCCGCCGAACGCGCCGAGCTGACGCGGGCCGCCGACGCGAGCCGCGTACCGGAGCCCACGGAGACCGTCGCCGACCTGCTGGCCGCGCAGGCCGTACGGACGCCCGGCGCCACCGCGCTCGTGTGCGGCGGCGAGACGCTGACGTACGCGCAACTCGACGCCCGTATCCACCGCATGGCCAGGCTGCTGCTGGCCCGCGGCGCCGCGCCCGAGACGACCGTCGCGCTGGCCCTGCCGCGCTCGCTCGACACGGTCGCCGCCCTGTTCGCCGTGCTGTGCACGGGCGCCGCCTATCTGCCGCTGGAACTCGACCACCCCGACGACCGCCTCGCGGCCACCCTCGACGACGCCCGCCCGGCGCTGCTGCTGACCACCGGCGCCGTCGCCGCCCGCCTGGACGGCGCCGCGCCGGACACCCCGCGCGTACGGCTCGACGGCCCGGAGGCGGCCGCCGAACTCGCCGCGCTGCCCTCCGCGCCCCTCACCGAGGCGGACCGGCCGCTGTTCAGTCTGGAGCACCCGGCGTACGTCATCTACACCTCCGGCTCCACCGGCCGCCCCAAGGGCGTCGTCACGCCCTACCGCGGCCTGACCAACATGCAGCTCAACCACCAGCGGGAGATCTTCGAGCCCGCCATCGCCTCCGCCGGCGGGCGGCGGCTGCGCATCGCGCACACCGTGTCGTTCGCGTTCGACATGTCGTGGGAGGAGCTGCTGTGGCTCGTCGAGGGCCACGAGGTGCACGTGTGCGACGAGGAGCTGCGGCGGGACGCGGACGCGCTCGTCGCGTACTGCGAGACGCACCGCGTCGACGTCGTCAACGTCACGCCCACCTACGCCCATCTCCTCATCGAGCAGGGCCTGCTGGAGGGCCACCGGCCACCGCTGGTGCTGCTCGGCGGCGAGGCCGTATCCGAGACCGTCTGGCAGCGGCTCCGCGACGCCGACGGCACCCTCGGGTACAACCTGTACGGGCCCACCGAGTACACCATCAACACCCTCGGCGGCGGCACCCTCGACAGCGCCACACCCACCGTAGGGCGGCCCATCCGCGGCACCCGCGCGCACATCCTGGACGCGTGGCTGCGGCCCGTACCGCAGGGCGTGCCCGGTGAGCTGTACATCGCCGGGATCGGCCTCGCCCGCGGCTACCTCGAACGCCCCGCGCTGACCGCCGAGCGGTTCGTGGCCAACCCGTACGGCGCGCCCGGCGAGCGCATGTACCGCACGGGCGACCTCGTACGCTGCCGCGCCGACGGCAACCTCGACTTCCTCGGCCGCACCGACGACCAGGTCAAGGTGCGCGGACACCGCGTGGAACCCGGCGAGATCGAGACCGCCCTCGCCCAGCACCCCCGCGTCGCGCAGGCCGCCGTGATCGCCCGCGACGACGCGGCCGCCCCCGGCACGCAGCGCCTCGTCGGCTACGTCGTGCCCGCCGAACACACCGGCGCGGAACGGCAGTCCGTCGAACACGCGCACGTCGGCGAGTGGCAGGAGGTGTACTCCGACGAGTACGAGCGGATCAGCACCGCCGTTTTCACCGAGGACTACGCCGGCTGGGACAGCAGCTACGACGGGCAGCCCATCCCCGTGGAGCAGATGCGGGAGTGGCGCGAGCAGACCGTCGCCCGCATACGGGAGCTGCGCCCGCGCCGCGTCCTGGAGATCGGCGTCGGCTCCGGGCTGCTGCTGTCCTGCCTCGCGCCCGAGGCGGAGGCGTACTGGGCGACGGACTTCGCCGCACCCGTCATCCGCAAGCTCGGCGACGACCTGCGCCGCGACCCCGCGCTCGCGGCCAAGACCGAACTGCGCTGCCGGGCGGCGCACGAGACCGACGGGCTGCCCGAGGGCTTCTTCGACACGGTCGTACTCAACTCCGTCATCCAGTACTTCCCCAGCGCCGACTACCTCACCGAGGTCGTCCAGTGCGCCATGCGGCTGCTCGCGCCCGGCGGCGCGCTGTTCGTCGGCGACGTACGCAACCCGCGGCTCGCGCCCGCCTTCCACGCCGCGATCCAGCTCGCGCGCGCGGGCGACGGCGCCGACCCGGAGACCGTGCGCGCGGCGGCGGAGCGCGGCCTGCGGCTGGAGAAGGAACTCCTCGTCGACCCGGACTACTTCACCGCCCTCGCTGACGGCGCCGGGCACGGCGTCGACCTGCGCACCAAGCGGGGCCGCCACCACAACGAGCTGACCCGGCACCGCTACGACGCCGTGCTGTACCGCACGGACGCCGCCGCCCCGGGCCACGACCTGTCCCACGACCTGTCCGGCGCACCCGAGACGCCCTGGGCCGGTACGGACGCCGTGGCGACCCGGCTGCGTACGGAGCAGCCCGGCGCGCTGCGCGTCACCGGCGTGCCCGACGCCCGTACGGCCGCCGAACTCGCCGCACGCCGCGCCCTGGAGGCGGGCCGCCTGCCCGCCCCTGGCGAGGGCGACGGCGGCGTGGACCCGGAGGACCTGCACGCGCTCGGCGCCGCACAGGGCTACCGCGTCCTGACCACGTACGCGTCCGAACCCGGCTGCTACGAGGCGGTGTTCACGCGCGGCACGGACTCCGCGGGCACGGACCCGGCAGGGCTCACGGCGGGCCTGTACCGGCCCGGCGGCGGCACCGCCCCGTACGCCAACCAGCCGACAGCCGCGCGCGCGGCGGACGCCCTGCTCCGCGACGTACGCGACGACCTGCGGCAGCGGCTCCCCGACTACATGGTGCCCACCGCCCTCGTCACCCTCGACCGGCTGCCGATGAACGCCAACGGCAAGCTCGACGTGCCCGCCCTCCCCGACGCCGTGCCCGCCATCCCGGCAGGCGGCACCGGACGGGCACCGCGCACGCCCCAGGAAGAAGTCCTGTGCCGCCTCTTCGAAGAGGTGCTCGGACTGCCCGAAGTCGGCGCCGAAGGCGGCTTCTTCGACCTCGGCGGGCACTCGCTGCTCGCCACCCGGCTGATCAGCCGCGCCCGTACGGAGCTCGGCGCCGAGCTCGCCATCCGCGACCTGTTCGAGGCCCCCACACCCGAACAACTCGCCGCCCGCGCCGACACCGGCCGCCCCGCGCGCCCCGCCGTGACCGCGGTGGCGGACCGGCCCGCGCGCATCCCGCTGTCGGCCGCGCAGCGCCGCCTGCGGCTGGTCGAACGGATCACCGGCAGCGGCGTCGCGTACAACTTCCCGCTCGTCGTACGCCTCCGCGGTCCCCTCGACCCGGACGCGCTGCACGCGGCCGTACGGGACGTGGCCGCACGGCACGAGGTGCTGCGCACCCTGCTGCCGGACGGCGACGGGGAGCCGTACCAGCGGATACTCCCGGCGGCGGAGGCGGAACCGGCGTTCACGGTCACGGAGGTGGCCGGAGGCCCCGGTGCGGATTCACTGAGCGGCCTCATCGAGCGGGCCCAGCGCCGCCCCTTCGACCTCACCCGCGAACTGCCGCTGCGCTGCGAGGTGTTCCGCATCGGCGCGGACGACCACGTGGTCGCCCTCGTCCTGCACCACATCGCCACCGACGAGTGGTCCGACCGGCCGTTCCTCGCCGACCTCGGCACCGCGTACCGGGCGCGCTGCGAGGGCGCGGCGCCGGAGTGGGCGCCGCTGCCCGTGCAGTACGCCGACTACACCCTCTGGCAGGACACCCTCCTCCGGCAGGTCGGCGCGCAGCAGCTCGCGTACTGGACCGGCGCCCTCGCCGGACTGCCCGAAGAACTGCCCCTTCCCCTGGACCGCCCGGGGGGTCCGTCTCGGGGGCTCGGAGATGTGTATAAGGGACAGGTACGGCACACCCCCGCGTCCGTCGCCCCCGTTCCCGCGCCCGTGCTGCGCCACCCGGCCGAGGTGGACGACGCCGTGGCGGCGGCCGTACGTGCCGGGGTGGCCGAACTCGACGGCGAGCGGCTGCGTTTCACGCACCCGCTGCTCGCCGCCGTCACGCTGTCCTGCGACACGGCCGTGCGCCGCGCGGCGCACGAGCGGCTGGCGGACACGGTGGCCGACGCGGTGGAGCGCGCGCGGCACCGCGGGCTGGCCGCCGTGGGCCCGGACGAGCCGGTCGCCGCGGGCCTGGCGTCCGCCGCGGAACAGGCGCGCAGGCGTGGCGACACGTGTACGGCCGCCGCGCTGGCCCGGCTGGCGTACGTGCGGACGCCCGCGGAGTGCGGCGCCCGCCGGGCCGAACGGGCGCTGGCGGCGGCGCAGTACGCGCACGCGGCGGCCGACTTCGAGCTCACCCGCGAGATGGCCCGCGAGGTGCTGTCCTGTCCGGCCACGTCCGAGCAGCGGTTCACGGCGTGCGTCGTCATCATCTACGCCGCCAACCAGGCGCTGCACGACATCCGGGACATCTTCGACGAGGCGCTGGCCCACGCCGGGGACGATCTCGCCCTCCGCGCGCACCTGCACTACCTCGTCGCGCTCCGCGCGCACATCACGGACGGCGACACGGCGACCGCCCGCGTGGAGGCGGCGCGCGCGGTGTCGCTCGCGCGCCGGGCGGGCGACCGTTCCACCGAGCTGATGGCGCTGTCGCTGGAGGCGTTCGCGGCGGACCTGCTCGGCCGCCCGGACGCGGCGGAGCCGCTGACGCGCGCCCTCGCGCAGCCGCAGGACGCCGGGGTGACCGGCGGCCACAACGGGCCGCGCGCGGTCAAGGCGCGGCTCGCCGTGTTCGCCGAACGGCACGAGGAGGCCGCCGTCGAACTCGACCGGTTGCTGCGGCGGGCCCGCCGCAGCGGCGCCGCCGAGGACGAGGTCTTCCTGCTCTGCGCGAAGATCGAGGTCGACGTGCACGCGGGCCGCTGCGAGGCCGCGCTGGCCGCCGCGCGCGAAGTGACGCGGCTCAGGCGGGACATCGGCGTGACGCTCGGCCCGGAGCCGTACTCCCTGGCGCGCGCCGAGTCGGCGGGCGGCGACCTGGCGCGGGCGGCGGCGCTGGCCGCGGAGGGCGTACGGATCTCGCGGGCCGAACACGACCAGATCTACCTGCCGTTGGCGCTGTGCGTGCTGGGGCACGTACGGCTCCGCTCGCAGGACCCGTGGGGCGCGATCGAGAGCCTTGGCGAGGCGCGGGACATCGCCGAACGGCGCGGCATCGTCGACCCGATGCCCGTGCCCTGGTCCGTCGACCTGGCGGAGGCGCTGGTCGCGGTCGGCGACCACGGCGAGGCGCACGCGGTGGTGACCGGAGTGCAGCGGTCCGCGGAACGGCTGGCGCGGCACGGCGTGTACGCGTCCCTGCGGCGCGCCGACGCGCTGCGGCTGTCGGCCACCGGGGAGGCCGCGGACGCCCGTACGGCCGTCACCGCCCTGAACGAGGCCGCCGCGACCCACGAGCGGCTGGGCCTGACCCTCGAACACGGCCGCGACCTGCTGGCGCTCGGCTCCGTCGAGCGGCGGCGGCGCCACCCCTCGGCGGCGCTCGCGGCCTGGCGGCGGGCGGCGGCGGTGTTCGAGAAGTGCGCCGCGCTGCCCTGGCTGACGCAGGCCGACGTCGAACTGGACCGGCTCGGGCACCGTACGGGCGCCGCCGCGTCCGGCACCGCGTCCGGTGTCGCGCGCCTGCTCACGCCGACCGAGCACCGGGTCGCCGCGCTGGTCGCGGACGGGGCGACCAACCGGGAGGTCGCGGCGCAGATGTTCCTGGCGCTCAAGACGGTGGAGTCGACGCTCACGCGCGTCTACCGCAAGGTCGGCGTGCGCTCCCGCAGCGAGCTGGCGCGCCTCGTGCACACGGCGCCGGGCGCCGCGCCGGGCGCCGCGCCGGACGGCAGCGCGCGTGCGGTGCGGAACGCCTGACGGAGCGTCCGGTTCCGCCCCGCCCGCGGGCACCGTACGGGCGGCTGCCGAACGGGTACGAGAGGCGTACGGACCGGTGACATCCGGTGGCACCCCGCCCCCTAGGATCGCGGGACCGCGCGCCGTACCGGCGCGCCCGATCCATGGGGGTACCGATGGCCACCGGCTGCCGTGACTGCACGACCTGTACGAAGCCCGGGCTGGTGAGACTGTTCCAGAAGTGGCTGGTCGGGCTGATGTACCTGGTCACGGTGGGGATCGCGTACGTCATCAAGCGCGGGCTGCGGTCGCACTGCCCGCAGTGCAACCACCTGTTGAGCAATCACGCGCGGCGCAGGGACGGCTCGTTCGCGGACTGACCGCTTCCGGGAGCCGGCGCCGGGACCGCAGCGGGGGACCGCAACGGGGGAGCGGAGCGCGGGCGGACCGACCGGATGGCCGCCCCGAGATGCCGGAGCGTGAGGGCGAAGTTACGTTCCGCGTATGATCCGATGGGTTCGCCGTCATGCCACCGCCCGTAGGGCCGCCCTCTCGACCGCGCTTCTCGCCGTCCTCGCAGCCGCCGCTCCCGCCGCACCGCCGTCCGCCGAGTTCGCCCCCGCCGCAGGCGGGCGGGTGTCCGAACCGGGCGGCGGCGGTCCCGCCGCGGGCCCCGCCGCACCGGCCGGCGGCCCGGCCGCCCCCGCCGGGGGCGGCGTCGCACCCCACCGGGGCACGCTGGCTCCCGTGAAGCCCGCGCTGCCGGGCGCCGTCTCGCCGTACTTCTCGCTGGGCTGGGGCAACGCTCCCGACCCGGTGGAGGTCATAAAGGCGACGGGGGTCCGCTGGTTCACGCTCGCGTTCGTCCTGAGCGAGGGCGAGTGCGCGCCCCGCTGGGACGGCGTACGGCCGCTGACCGGCGGCGTGGACGAGGAGACCGTACGCGCCGTACGGGCCGCGGGCGGCGACGTCATCGCGTCGTTCGGCGGCGGCCTCGGGCACCGGCTGGAGCAGAGCTGCCCGGACGGGCGTTCGCTCGCCGACGCGTACCAGCAGGTGATCGACGCCTACGAACTCGAGGCCGTCGACGTCGACATCGAGACCGAGGCGTACCAGGACCCGGCCGCGCGCGCGAAGACCGTCGAGGCGCTGAAACTGGTGCGCTCCCGCAATCCCGGGCTCACGCTGTACGTGACCGTGCCCAGCCACCCGCACGGCCCGGACCGCGAGCTGATCGACGAGGCCGCGCAGGCCGGCCTCGAGGCGGACGCCTGGACCATCATGCCGTTCGCCTTCGGCGCGTCCGCCCAGGGCCGGGACATGGGCACGCTCACCATCCAGGCCGCCGAGGGGCTGAAGGACACCCTCCGGAGCGCGTACGGCTACGACGAGGCCGAGGCGTACCGGCGCAGCGGGGTGTCGTCGATAAACGGACTCGCCGGCCAGGGCGAACTCATGACCCTGGAGCACTTCCGCGAGCTGTTGCGCTACGCGAAGCGGAACCGGCTGGCCCGGCTCACGTTCTGGTCGGTGAACCGGGACCGCGCGTGCCCCGGCGGCATCTACCCCGCCGACGACACGTGCTCGGGCGTCGAGCAGCAGCCGTGGGCGTACACCCGGCTGCTCGCGGACCACGGCGGCTAGGGGATGGCGGCCAGGTGACGGCGGCCGGCTGACGCGAGCGGCGCCCGGCTGCGGCCGGGCGCCCCGTCAGCCGGCTGACTGCCGGGCTCAGCCGGCGGCTGCGGCGCTCAGTTGGTGGGCGCGGGTGCGGGCGCGGGCTTCCGGCGTATGACGAACGCCGCCAGCGACCCGGCCGCGAACAGCGCGAGCACCGAGATCGCCGTGCCGACCCAGGCGGTGTCCAGCCACCGGCTGCCGAGGTAGCCGAGGCTCACCGTGTACGCGGCCCAGGTCAGGCCCGCCAGGGCGGACCAGGGCACGAAGTCCTTGGCGCGCCGGTGTGCGGCGCCCGCCGTCAGGCTGACCACGGAGCGTCCGGCCGGGGCGAACCGGGCCAGGACGACGAGGGCACCCCCGCCGCGTACGAGCGCGTGCCCGAGGTGTTCCTGAGCGGTGGTCAGCTTCCGTGAGCGGGCGATGGCGCGGTCAAGTCGGGCGCCGCCCCGCCAGGCCAGCCGGTAGACCGCGAGGTCGCCCAGGACCGACGCGGCCGCGGCGCACAGCACCAGCAGGAGCATCTCCGGGAAATGCGTGGCCGACTGCGCGGCCTCCGCCGCCGTCGTCCCCGCGACCGCGGTGGCCGCCGCGATCACCAACACCCCGCTGGGCAGCACCGGAAGGAAGACATCGAGCAGCACGGAGAGCGCGATGAGTGCATAGATCCATGGGGTACCGATCACGGACCCCAAGGCTTCTGGCACAGCTGGCTCCCCCGTTCGCCTGTGTTTAGCCGCCGCTTACCGCCGTACAGCGTACGCCTGGGTACTCCACCCGTAGCGGGCGGGGCGCCGTGGTGTTGATCTCACCGGGCGCCAGGGACAACAGATACCCCAATCGAACCAGCTTTCCTGCTGAACATACGGACCCGGATGAGGAGCAACAGTGAAGACAGGATTCACGACAACCGCCGCCGCCACCGCGGCACTGCTGGTAGCCGGCACCGGCGTGGCCCACGGTCTGGACGGGGGCACGGCGGGCGGCGCGGACTACCGGCTCCGCGCGAGCGGCCAGTTCGCCCCGTCCAGCTCGCCGGTGGCACCGGCCGCGATCACGTACGACCACGAACTGGTGCCGCCCGGCGCCGGGATCAAGGTGACGCAGCGCGTGGACGGCGCCGGCACGACGGTCGCCGTGTCCGTACGCGGCGTCGCGCCGGACCACACGTACGGGGTACACGTGCACACCGCGCCGTGCGGTGCGGACCCCGACGACGCCGGGCCGCACTACCAGAACCGTGAGGACCCGGAGCAGCCGTCCGTCGACCCCGCCTACGCCAACCCCGCCAACGAGGTGTGGCTCGACTTCACCACCGACGGCTCGGGCGCGGCGCGTTCGGTCGCCTCGCACCCGTGGAACTTCCGCATGGGCGAGGCCCGGTCCGTCGTGCTGCACGAGCACGCGACCAGCCTGAAGCCGGGCGAGGCGGGCATGGCGGGCGAGCGCGTCGGCTGCTTCACCGTGCCGCTGATGGGCGACGGGGTGCGGTAGCCGGCACACCGGCGGGCCGCAGGGTGTCCAGGGCGGCGCGGGCCACGGCGTCGGCGTCGGTCAGCGTCACCGAGTTCACGCCGGGGCGCGCCCCCGCGGCCGTCACCCAGTGCACGCCCTCGGTGGGCACCCCGACGGCGAACCGGCGGGGGTGCGGACGCCCCTGGCGGTCGATCAGCCGGTACGGGCGGGCGGTCACGTCGAGGCCGCCCGTCTCGTACCCGCCGACCGTGTGCGGACGGCACTCGCCCGCCCGCAGCAGGCCGGCCAGCAGCGGGTCGGCCGTACGCCGCAGGTCCGGCTCCGGCAGCCGCGCCTCGATCAGCGCGGTGACGGCCACCGCGCTGCCGGGCACCGCGGGGGAGCGGGCCAGGAAGCTGCCGGTGGCCGCGTCGGCGCGTACCTCCAGCCGCGGCCCGAGGACCGTGAGCACGCCGGCCTCGATCAGCGCGGCCGTCTCCTCGATGCGGTGGCGCGGCGGGCCGATGGAGAGGAAGGCGTTCAGCGGCGTGTACCAGCGGTCGAGGTGGTCGCGGCGCGACAGCCCGCCGAGCCCGCTGTGGTCGACGATCTGCCGCAGCTCGTTCCGCAGGTCGCGGAGCACGTCGAGGGCGGCCTTGACCGGGCCGCGTACGTTGCCCTCACGGGCGTCCGCGACGTCCTGGCGCAGCCGGTCCAGCAGCCAGTCGCGGAACTCCGCCGGGCCCGCGAAGTCCCGTCCCCCGTACGGCTCCGCCACCGTGTCCCAGCACCAGCGCTCATCCGCGCGTACGCCGAACGCGTCCAGGACGGCGGCCTCTTCGGCACCGCCGTGCGGTACGGCGAGGAAGCGGCGGCGGAAACGGTGCCGGAAGCCGGGGTGTTCCGTGCCGCGGGCGGCGAGCAGCGCCTCGTAGTAGACCGTCTCGGCCTCCTTGGCGACCAGCGGCCAGATCTCCGCGCGGAAGTCCGGCGGATCGCCCGCGTCCGCGCGCCGGCGCAGCCGGGCGACGGTCTCCGGGGTGAGCACGAGGGGCTCGTGGCGGCCGTGCGCGCCCTTCTCGTTGTCGCCGCGCGCGTGGTACGGGACGCCGCGGCGCGAACCGGCGAACAGCCGGGGCTCCTTGCCGGACGGCACATAGCGGAGCCGCGTGCCGTACGGGCTGTCCTCTCGTACGAAACGGCCGCCGCGGCCGCTGGTGAGCAGCGCCAGGTGGTCGAAGAAGTTGAGGCCGAGGCCGCGCAGCAGAACGGGCTCGGCGGGGGCGAGGGCGGCGAGTTCGGCGGTGAGGTCGGCCGGGTTGGCGGGCGGGAGGTAGTACAGGCCGTGCTGCCGCGCGTGCGCGGCGAACCGCCGCTGCCCCGGCGAGAGCTCCGAGGGGAGGTGGCCCTGGGCGAGGACGACGGCGGATAGGCCGGCTATCCGGGTGCCGTCGGAGAGTTCGAGCAGCTGCGTCGTCGCCGCCTCCGCCGTCCCGCGGCCCGGCGCGGTGGCCTCGTCCGACAGCCGTACGGCGCGCGCCGCGTGCACCCGTACGGTCACGGACTCGGGAGCGCGGCGCAGCACCTCGCCGAACACCCAGGCCAGATAGGCGCCGTAGAGCCGCCGCGTCGGGTAGTCGTCGGGGCCCAGCGGCGGGCGGTCCCGGTCCGGCGTACGGGTGCCGTCGGCGCCGGGCGCGCCGCTCTCGTACCACTCGTGGAGGCTCGGCCCCGGCAGCACCGGCCCCTCCGCCGCCACGGTGGCGTCCGTGAACAGCGTCACCTGCGCGGCGACGGTGTTCATCAGCAGCTCGTCCGGCTGGTCCGTACGCCACACGCGGCCCGGACCGGGCGGCTCCGGATCGACGACGTGGACGGTCAGCGGTACGGCCGGGCCGAGCCGGTCCGGTACGGCCGCGCACAGCCGTTCCAGGACGCTCGTGCCGCGCGGTCCGGCGCCGACCACGGCGAGGGCATGGTGCAGGGCGGCCAAGAGTCGTCTCCCGTGCATGCGTGCGGCGCTGGTGCCTGCCTGCGGCTGCGTTCGTGCCTGCCTGCGGTGGCGGGTGCCTGCCGCGGCGCCGACCATCATGCCGCCTCGCACGGGCCCTTCCGGACGATCAGCCTCCGCTGTGGGAAGTCTCACTCGCCGCGGTCAGCGTCCGCTCCGTCACCTGCGCCAGCCGTACGCCGCTCTCCGTGGTCCGTGCCCGGTGCATGCCGAGCCGTGCGGAACGCCCGTGCAGGGCCAGCGTCATCAGCTGGTTGCCGAACCACGGCCCGCCCGTACGCCGCCAGCTCAGCGACGGCCGCCCCGCGCGCCCGTGCCGGGCCAGCGTGCGGCCGAGCAGCCGCCCGGCGCCGCTCCAGCCGAAGCGGAAGCCCGCCCGCATGAACGCCGGGATGCTGTTGTGCATCGGCGAGCACGTCAGCTGCACCACGCGGGCGCCCGTGCCCGGCGGCCGTGCGAAGCGCGGCTCCGCGACGTACGCGTGGTGCACGTCGCCGGAGAGCACGCAGACCGTGGCCGGCGCCTCGTCCCCCTCGGCGACCTCCGCGATCAGCCCGGTCAGCTCCTCGAAGGAGCGCGGGAACGCGGCCCAGTGCTCCAGGTCGGAGGCCCGGCGCAGCTTCTCGCCGAAGCGCGCCCAGCGCGGGCCGCGCGCGCCCGCGCAGAGCGCCGCGTTCCAGCTCTCGGCGTCGTGGATGGCGGGCGGCAGCAGCCAGGGCAGGGAGGAGCCGATCAGCAGGTGGTCGTAGCCGGAGCGGTCGTCGAGGGCCTGCTCGCGCAGCCACTTCATCTCGTCCGCGTCGAGCATCGCCCGGTCCTGCTCGGCGAGGACGCGGGCGGCGCGGGTGTCGGCCATCAGCAGCCGTACGCGGCCGAAGTCCCGCCGGTAGCTCCAGCGGGTCGCCTCCGGGTCGGCATCGGCGCGCTCCGCGAACTCGCGGAGGACGGCGGTGCCGTCCTCCGCCGCCCGTACGGCGGTGAACAGCGGGTCCTCGGCCAGCTCGCCCGGCGACAGGTTGCCGAGGTGCTGGTACACCCAGTACGAGGTCAGGCCGCCGAGCAGCCGTTCGCGCCACCAGCCGGTGGCGCGGATGTCGCGCTGCCAGGACTCGCTGGTGTTCCAGTCGTCGATCACGTCGTGGTCGTCGAAGATCATGCAGCTGGGCACGGTGGAGAGCAGCCAGCGGACGTCGGGCGCGAGCCAGGACTCGTAGTAGAGCGCCGTGTACTCCTCGTAGTCCGCGACCTGGTCCCAGGGCGGGTCCTTGAGGTCGCGGCGGGCCGCGAGGTCGGCGCGTACGGCCTCCGAGGTCTCGTCCGCGTACACCTGGTCGCCGAGCAGCAGCAGGACGTCCGGTATGTCGCCGCCCGCCACGGCCTGCTGGGCGAGGGCGGCGAGCGCGTCGGGGCCCACCGGGTCGTGGCTGCTCTCGGCGGGCCGGGCGGCCCAGCGGCAGGAGCCGAAGGCCAGCCGCAGCTCGCCGCGCCCGTCCGGGGCGGGGGTGCGGATGGTGCTGGGCGGCATGGGGCGGGCGCCCGCACCGGTGCTCGGGAGCGGCCAGACCTCGGTGTCGTCGAGCAGCACGCTGTACGGCGTCTCGGTGCCCGGCTCCAGGCCCACGACGGTGATCAGGGCGTAGTGGTGCCCCGCGACCTGCCAGGTGGTGGCGGCGCCGCCCGCGGGGGACCCGTCGCACCGGACCTCGGCCTCACAGGGCCCGTCGGTCTCGACCCACACGGTCGCCGTGTCCTCGTCCACATACCGCAGCAGCGGCCCCAGGCGTAGCGCGGTCATCGCGGTCTCCCTCCATCGCCCCGTAACCGTACGGAACGACGGAGGGAGAACGGTAGTTTCCCGCGGACCCGGTGTGGGGGGTGTGTGAAGGCCCGCGGGGCCGGGTCAGCAGGCGCTCAGGACCTCGTCGAGCTTGCCCTTCTCGGCGGAGTCAGCGGTCATGTCGTAGGTGTGCTTCACCCAGACCCACATCTGCGCGTACGTGCAGTGGTAGTCCGTGTTCGACGGCATCCACTCGGCCGGGTCCTTGTCGCTCTTCTCCTGGTTGGCGTTGTCGGTGACGGCGATCAGCTGCGCGACGTCCATGTCGTTCGCGAAGCCCTCGCGCTGCTCGTCCGTCCAGTCGGCGGCACCGGAGCGCCAGGCCTCGGCGAGCGGGACCATGTGGTCGATGTCCACGTCGGAGGGGTCGGTCCAGGTTTCCTTGTCGTACTCGCTGTACCAGCTGCCGCTCGTCGGGTAGCAGTCGCTGCCGGTCTCGACGCCTTCGCCGTCCCGCTTCAGCACCGCCTCGCGGGTGTCGCAGCTGTCGCCCTGGTTGCTCCAGTGCGGGAACTTGTCGCGGTCGTAGCCGTCCGACGAGCCCTCTTCCGCCTCGGTCAGCTCGCCGAGCATCGTCCGCGCCTCCGCGGCGCTCGGCGGAGTGGGCGGTGCGGCCGTCGCGGAACCGCCGCCGGCCAGCGTGACCGTGGCGCATACCGCGGCCAGAAAAGCGGCCGCTGTCGCGGTGACCGCGGAGCGACGCGCGTAGAACCTGCGTATGCCGTGCATACGAACTCCCTCTTGGTGGGGGGACTTGGAGAGCACCATGCTCGAGCCGCCGGGTGTCGCCCCGGCGTTCGACAGGTAACAGCGTGCCGACGTGTGCACGTCACATCAAGACCCTGTTCGGCTGACTTGCCGCGACTCTGTGCGGCCGGACGGCCCGCCGGGCCGGCTGACGCGCCGTCAACCGGCCCGGCACGGCCGTGTGCTCCGGCCGCTACGGCCGTGCGCTCTAGGGTGAGCCCGTGCTCGCCGCCGATGCCCTGCTGCCCGTGAACCCCGTGCTCGGGGTCGTCCTCGGGGTGCTGCTGCTCGCCGCGATGGCGGTCGGGGCGTTCGCCCGGCTGGCGCACGACGGGCGCGGCCACGCGCGCGCCGTCGCGTTCGCCGGGCTGCGCGCCGCCGTCCAACTCGCCGCCGTCTCCTGGCTGATCGGCTGGGTGGTCGGCGCCGTACCGACCCTGCTGGGCTTCGTCGCGCTGATGTACGCGGTGGCCGTACGGACGGCGGGCCGCCGTATCACCGACAACGGCACCTGGTGGTGGACGTCCGTGCCGCTGGCCGCCGGGGTGTTCCCCGTGCTGCTGGTCCTGCTGCTGACCGGGCTGGTGCCGCTGGACGGCATCGCCCTCGTGCCCATCGCGGGCATCCTCATCGGCGGCGCCCTGACCGCCACGGTGCTCGCGGGGCGGCGCGCGCTGGAGGAGCTGCTGACCCGCCGGGGCGAGGTGGAGGCGGCGCTGGCGCTGGGAATGCCCGACCGCGAGGCGCGCCTGGAGATCGCGCGGCCCGCCGCGGCCGGCGCGCTGCTGCCCGGCCTCGACCAGACGCGCACCGTGGGACTCGTCACACTGCCGGGCGCGTTCGTCGGCATGCTGCTGGGCGGCGCGTCCCCGCTGCTGGCCGGTGCGGTGCAGCTGTTCGTCCTGGTCGCGCTGATGCTGGTGCAGGTGGTCGCGGTGGCCGCCGTGCTGGAGCTGATCGCGCGGGGCCGGCTGCATCGCGTACCCTTGGCGGCGTCTGAAGGGGAGTAGCTCTTCGCCGGACCGTCGACACACTGGGCAGCGCGTCTGCCCCGGCGCCCGGAGCGCGTACGGGTCTTCGACGCCCCGTTCGCGCCAGCGAGACCTTCGGCCGCAGTGTCCGTACGCATATCCGTATGCCGCGACGCTGTCGAGCCGAAGCGTGCGCGCTCCCGCGGACCCTCCGGCACGGCGGCCCGCGGCCCCGAATCACCGAAGGATCCCCGTGTTCAGCATCACTGTCGCCGCCGTCACGTTCGGCGTCGTCTTCCTCGCCGAGCTGCCCGACAAGACCGCGCTGGCCGGGCTGATGCTCGGCACCCGCTACCGCGCCTCGTACGTCTTCGCCGGCGTCGCCGCCGCCTTCGCCGTGCACGTGGCGCTGGCCGTCGCCGCGGGCAGCGTGCTGACGCTGCTGCCGCACCGGCTGGTGGACGGGGTGGTCGGGACGCTGTTCCTGGCCGGGGCGGCCGTCCTCTTCTTCAAGAAGGACGACCACGACGACGAGAACGCCAAGGCGCCCGCCGACCAGTCCTTCTGGAAGGTGGCGGCGAGCGGCTTCATGCTCATCCTGGCCGCGGAGTTCGGCGACCTCACCCAGATCATGACGGCGAACCTCGCGGCGCGCTACGACGATCCGCTGTCCGTCGCCGTCGGCGCGCTGCTCGCCCTGTGGGCGGTCGCCGGGCTGGGCATCCTGGGCGGGCGCACGCTGATGCGGTACGTGCCGCTGCGGCTGATCACGAAGGTGGCGGCGCTGCTGATGCTGGCGCTGGGGGTGTTCAGCCTGTACGAGGCGGTGTCGGGCTGACGCGCCCGCGCGTGCGCCGTACGAGCGGGTGCGCGCGTACGAGCGGGTGCGCGCGTACGGTCCGCCCGTGCGGCGCCCCGCCTCAGTCCCCGAAGTCCAGCCGCACTGTGCCGCCTGTGCCGTCCGTGCTCGCCGTGACCCGTATCCGCGCCAGGTCGGGCACGGCCACGGTCGGCCCGTGCGCGCCCGCGCGCGGGCCGACGCCCACCACGCGCATCCCGGCGGCGAGCGCGGCGGCGATGCCCGCGCCGGAGTCCTCGAAGGCGACGCAGTCGGCCGGTTCGTAGCCCAGTTCGGCGGCGCCCTTGAGGAAGCCCTCGGGGTCAGGCTTGCTGGCGCTCACGCACTCCGCGGTGATGCGGGCTGCGGGCAGCGGCAGCCCGGCGGCGCCCATGCGGGCGGTGGCGAGCGCGGTGTCCGCCGAGGTCACCAGGGCGTGCGGGACGGTCGCGGCGGCGAGCGCGGCGAGGAACGCGGCGGCGCCGGGGATCGCCACGACGCCGTCGAGGTCGGCGGTCTCCTGGGCGAGGAGTTCGCGGTTCTCCGCGAGGTTGACCTCCGTCGGGCGGTCGGGGAGGAGCGCGGCCATGGTGGAGTGGCCCTGCCTGCCGTGCGCGACCTTCAGTACGTGGTCCGCGTCCATGCCCTTGGCGGCGGCCCAGCCGCGCCAGACGCGCTCGACGACGGCGTCCGAGTTGACCAGCGTGCCGTCCATGTCGAGGAGCAGGGCGCGGGTGGTGAGCGGGGCGTTCGGCATGGCGTTCGGACTCCCGGTGCGACAGTGAAAGGTGGTCCCGCCCGCCGGTCAGGGACGCCCCATCCGTCAGGTGAGGGGCACGGGCGGAACCACTTTGTTTCTACAAGATACAAAACGGGAGCCGTGCACGCCAGTGCCTATGGCACCCGACTCGTACGGGCTCACTCACGCCATGCGCGTACGGGGGTTGCGTACGGGCGGCTCGGCGCGCGGGCACTCGCTCTCCGCGCCGCCGAGTTCGGCGTTCAACTCCCGTACCAGCTCGGTCAGTTCCTGCGGCCGGTCCGCCGACCACCAGTCGCCCAACAGCTCCGCGAGCGAGTCCTCGCGCGCCCGCGCGAGCCGTGCCGCGGTCCCGCTGCCCGCGGCGGTCAGCACGAGCGCCAGCCCTTCCCGTACGGCCAGGCCGCGCTCCTCCAGCTGGCGTGCCGCGTCCGCGATCACCGGGCGCGGGACCACGCCGTGGTCGGCGAGGAGTGCCGGTTCGACGGCTCCGTGCCGGGCGACGCGCAGCAGCATCCAGCACGCGGCGGGCCGCAGGTCCACGCCGGCGCGTGCGGCGATCCGCGCGTACAGGTCGCGGCGGCCCTGCCGGGTGCTCAGCAGCGACAGCGCGCGGCGCACCTCGTCGGCGGAGGAGCGTTCGACGGGGTTGGCGGCCAGGGTCTCGCTCTCGTCGGGGGACAGCACGCTGCGGCGCAGAGGCTCCTCCTTGAGGAGGCACGCGAGGATGAACGCGATCAGCACCACCGGCGCCGCGTACAGGAAGACGTCCGTGATCGCGGAGGAGTACGCGCGCAGCACCGCCTCGCGCGTGTCCGGCGGCAGGGTGCCCACCGCACGCGGATCGTGCTGCAGGGACGTGGCCGAGACGCCCTCCGGCAGCTCCCGCCCGCGCAGCGCGGCGCCCAGGTAGTCGCCGAGTCGGCCGGTGAACACGGTGCCGAAGACGGCGACGCCGAACGACGCCCCGATGGAGCGGAAGAAGCTCGCGCCGGAGGTGGCGACGCCGAGGTCGGCGTAGTCCACGGCGTTCTGCACGGCCAGCACCAGCACCTGCATCACCAGGCCGAGGCCCAGCCCGAACACCGTGAAGTACGCGCTCATCTCCGCCGTCGAGCTGTGCTCGTCCATGCGGTGCAGCAGCACCAGGCCCAGCCCGGTGACCGCCGTGCCGAGGACGGGGAACACCTTCCAGCGGCCCGTACGGCTCACCAGCTGCCCCGACAGCGTGGACGACACCAGCATCCCGGCGACCATGGGCAGCATGTGCACGCCCGAGAGCGTCGGCGTGACGGCGTGCACGACCTGGAGGAACGTCGGCAGGTACGTCATCGCGCCGAACATCGCGAAGCCGACGACGAAGCCGATCACCGAGCACAGCGTGAACGTGCGGATGCGGAACAGCTTCAGCGGCACGACCGGCTCCACCGCCCGCCGTTCCACCGCGACGAACCACACCAGCAGCACCGCGGCAAGCGCCGCGAGCCCGCCCGTCTGCACGGAGAGCCACGGCCAGCTGGTGCCGCCCAGCGACGCGATCAGCACCAGGCAGGTGGCGACGCAGGCGATCAGGAACGTGCCGAGGTAGTCGATGCGGTGCCGGTGCGGGCGCGCGGGCAGATGCAGCACGGTGGCGACGACGAGCAGGGCGACGGCGCCGAGCGGCAGGTTGATGTAGAACACCCAGCGCCAGTCGAGGTGTTCGGTGAAGAACCCGCCCAGCAGCGGGCCCAGCACGCTCGACATGCCGAACACCGCGCCGAACAGGCCCTGGTAGCGGCCCCGTTCGCGGGGCGGCACCATGTCCCCGACGATCGCCATGGACAGCGTCATCAGCCCGCCGCCGCCCAGTCCCTGCACGGCGCGGAAGCCGATGAGCTGCGGCATGTCCTGCGCCACGCCGCACAGCGCGGAGCCGGCCAGGAACAGCGCGATGGCGGACTGGAACAGCCGCTTCCGCCCGTACTGGTCGCCCAGCTTGCCCCACAGCGGCGTCGCGGCGGTCGCGGCGAGCAGATACGCCGTGACCACCCACGACAGATGGTTCAGTCCGCCGAGTTCGCTGACGATGGTGGGCAGCGCCGTCGCGACGATCGTCTGGTCGAGCGCGGCCAGCAGCATCCCCAGCAGCAGGGCCCCCATGGGCAGCCACAGGGCGCGGCCGGACAGGGCGTCCCCGGCGCCGGGGGCTGAGGGCGCCGCGTCCGGCGCGTGCTGCGTCGCCATGCGCCCTCCTCGGCTCCCGCGTGGACGAAAGTGCCCTTCCATCGTCACCGCTGTACGCCGGAACGGCCTCCCGGCGTGTGCCCGGGCCCGTACGCCTGCCTACGCGGGCTTGGGCGGCGCCTGCTGCACGACCTCGAACGACCACAGCGCGGAACTCGCCGACACGGGCTTCGGGCGCTCGCCGCCGTCGCCGCTGCCGCTGCCGCCGCCTGTGCCGCGCTGGTGGGCGCTCTTCATCGGGCCCTCCATCCAGGCGCGGTACGACTCCTCGTCGCGCCACCGCGTGTACACCAGGTACTCGTCGGTGCCCTCCAGCGGGCGCAGCAGCTCGAACCACTCGAAGCCGTCCGCGCTCTCCACAGTCCCGGCCCGCGCGCCGAACCGCTGCTCGAACGTCTCGCGCTGCTCGGCGGGAACGGTCAGCACATTGATCTTGACGATGCTCATGTGCCCCATACTGCCGTGCCACCGCGCGCCGTCCGCCCCGCCCCCGCCTCGTCCGCCCGCCCCGTCCGCACGCCTCGCCGAGTCCCGCGGCGGCGCGTCCGTACGCTGCATCGGTTTCCCCGGTCAACTTTCCCCGCGCCAAAGGTCTTGACCGCGCTCCGTCAAAAAGATAGGTCTAGACCTGGCACACGTGATACCGACTCGCCACTTCGCGGCCGCAGTTCCGCATCACGCGGTCGTGTCCTCACCGTTGTCGGAGTGTCCGTTCTCGCGTTGCCGACGCTCGACCAGGCCGCCGTAAGGCACCTGCACTCCCGTGCCGGTGCCGACCCCCACCCTGACGGGCGGCCGCCATCGTGAAGGAGTTGGCATGAACCGGAAACGCAAGCTCGCTGCCGTCATCGGCGCGGGGATCGCTCCCCTGCTCGTTGTGTCACTGCCGGCCAGCCCGGCCAGTGCGCACGGCTACGTCGACTCGCCCGCCAGCCGGCAGGCCCAGTGCGCCGAGGGCACGGTCGACTGCGGACCCATCAAGTGGGAACCCCAGAGCGTCGAGGGTCCCAAGGGCCTGAACAGCTGCAGCGGCGGCAACGAGCAGTTCGCAGAGCTCGACGACGACAGCAAGGGCTGGAAGGTCCACGACGTCGGCAGCTCGGCCAGCTTCAACTGGCGGCTGACCGCGCGGCACGCGACCAGCACGTGGCAGTACTTCGCGGGCGGCCAGAAGATCGCCGAGTTCGACGACGGCGGCGCGCAGCCCGGTGAGACGGTCACGCACCAGGTCGACTTCGGCGGCCTCTCCGGCCAGCAGAAGGTGCTCGCCGTCTGGAACATCGCGGACACGGCCAACGCGTTCTACGCCTGCATCGACGTGAACGTGGGCTGACCCCCGCACCCGGGGCGGCCCGCGGGCACACGGTGTCCGCGGGCCGCCCCTTCACACGGGTCCGCGCCGACCGCCGACGCGATCCCGCGCCGCCGGAACCCCGGCGGCACCGCCGCGCCCGCGAGCTGCACCAGCGCGACGGAGCGCAGGTCGTCCTCGCCGTCCGCGGCGCGCACGGTGACACCGTCCGGCGCGGGCGGCGTACGCAGGTCCGCCGCCGCGAGCGCCATCAGCGGCAGCCGCACGTCGACGGTGAAGCCCGCCTCGGCCAGCACCGCGTCGACGTACGGGGCCGGGCTGACGTACTCCAGCCGCGGCATACGCGCCCGCGCGGTGAACGCGGCCACCAGCTCCGCCACTTCGGATGGTGCGGGCCGCGCGCCCTCGCCGGGGACGGCGTAGTTGCGGAAGGGAACCGAGGAAGGACTTCGGGCCCGGCCGCCGGCCCGTACGGGCCACGGCGAACCGGCGCACGCGCGCGCCCTTACGCGGCAGGGTGCGCGACGGCCGGGAGTTCGGCCGGGAACAAAGTCACAGCCCTTCAGGCAGAGGCGTACGGACACGCGGCCCGCGTGCCGTACGGCCCGCGCTACGCCCCGACTTGGCGCACCGCACGGGAGTTGCGGCGGGTGCACCGCGGGGCCACGGCGGGTGCGCGGTGCGCCGGCGGTCCGGCTAGCGTTGCGGCGACCCTGGGTGCCGGTCCCCGCACGCGTGGTTTCCCGGTCCGCGTGCAAGCGTTTGCGTCCCTGGCCCGAATTCGTGGCATAGGCTGATGTCGGCCGGTTCTCGGCCATTTCGGCGTGCTTCGCCGCCCGTGGAGGCCGAATCGCCTGTTGACGGCCACTATCGGACCCGTGTCAGGTAGCCGGTGGGTGTCCCGCGTCTGACCACCGGGATGATGGAGCGGGACAGCACAGCGGATCGAACGGGAGACGGCGGCGCGTGACGGCGGATACGTCAGGGGAACGGGCGGACAGGAACGCCACGGGGGTGCCACGGCCAGGCAGTCTCGCGGAGCAGCTGGGCTCGCGCGGGGGCATGGCGCTCATCGGGCTGTGGCTGCTCGCGGGCGCGCTGGCCGTACGGCAGGCCGCCGCCGTGCTGCGGCAGCCCTCCGACGAGCGGCTGACCGATCTGCTCGGCTGGATCGGCGACAACGGCGTCCTGCGCGTGCGCGGTTCTTTCTACGACGGGGCGCACCCGTTCACCGGCACGCCCTTCGCGGGTCTCGTGCTGAAGCCGCTCACGCGGGCCGCCGAGCAGGGCCTCGGCGTGGCGTGGACGTTCGGCACGCTGCTGCTCGTCGCGGCCGTCGGCGTGGTCGCGGCACGCGCGCTGCCCGGCCCGGTGTCGCGGCGCACGGCGCTGTTCGCCGTGCCGGTGGCACTCAGCCTGCTGACCGTGTCCGTGCCCGTACGCAGCACCTTCACCCTCGGCCAGACCAGCATCCTGCCCGTGCTGCTTGTCCTGCTGGGCTGGCTCCTGCGCGGTGAGGAGCGGCGGATCGGCGGCGTGCTGATCGGCCTGGCCGCCGCGCTGCAGCCGGCGGTGCTGCTGTTCGTGCCGCTGCTGTGGTTCACCGGGCGGCGGGCCGCCGCGGTCGGCGCGGGCGCCACGTTCGCGGCCTGCACGGCCGCCGCGTGGCTGGCGGTGCCGGGCGACTCGTGGACGTACTGGGTGCACCACCTCGCGGGCGCCGGCCTCGGCGACCCGTCCGACGGGCTCGCCAACCAGTCCCTGCACGGCGCCCTCCTCCGGCTCGGTCTCAGCGGCCCCCTCGAACTCGCCCTGCTCGCCGTCCTCGCCGTCGCCGTCTCCTGGTTCGCGCTGCGCCGCGCCGTGCGCTACACGCTGGACGGCCAGCCGCTGCTCGCCGCCGCGCTCGCCGGCTGCGCCGTCGTCGCCGTGTCGCCGACGGCCTGGCAGCACCAGCAGCTGTGGATCCTGCTCGCCGTCGTCGGCCGGGTCGGGCGGCGTACGGGCGACCGGCTGATGTGGCCCGTCGCCGTAGTCCTGGTGATGTCGCTGGAGAGCGGCGCGCTCGTGCCCAACATGCCCGGCCTGAAGCTGCTCGCCGACAACGCGCCGCTGGCCGCCGCGGTGCTCGCGGCGTGTGTCATCCCGTTCCTGTCCCGTACGGCGGAGAGCTGGGCGAAGCCGGAGCCGTCCGGCCCGTTCAGCCGCCCGAACCTGCTCCTGGAACTGCTGCTGATCCGCGTCGGGTACTGGGCCTACTCGTACGTACGCGGCCACGCGGACCAGGGCGTCGCCACCGCCGAGGGGCACGGCAGCCAGATCCTCGACTGGGAGCGGGTGCTGCGGCTCGACTGGGAGTACGGGCTCAACCAGTTCACCGTCCGGCACCCCTGGCTCGAGGACTTCTGCAACTTCTACTACACGACATTCCACTTCCTGGTGCCGATCGCGCTGCTCGCGCTGCTCTACATCCGGCGCCCGCCGGGCTACCGCAAGGCGCGTACGGCGCTGAGCTTCGCCACGCTGCTCGGGCTCGTCGGCTTCTGGTTCTACCCGCTCGCGCCGCCCCGGCTGATGCCCGGCCTCGGCTACATCGACACGGCACACGGCCCGCAGGACCTCAACGACCCGGACTTCGGCGCCCTGACGGAGCTGTCCAACCAGTACGCGGCGATGCCGTCGCTGCACGTGGGCTGGTCGCTGTGGTGCGCCATCGTGATCGTGCGGATGACCCCGAACGTGTGGCTGCGGGCGCTGGGTGTGCTCTATCCGCTGCTGACCACGTTCGTGGTGATGGCCACCGCCAACCACTATCTGCTGGACGCGGTGGGCGGCGTCCTGGTGATCATGGCGGGCTTCGGGCTGCAACGGCTCCTGTCGCGGTATCTGCCGGGGCCGGGGGCCGCGGCGGAGGCGGAAGCGGAGACCGCCGCGCCGGATGCCGTTCCGGACGCCGGACCCGGACCCGGGCCCGGACCCGGGCCCGGGCCCGTAGCCGATGCCGTACGGGACAAGGCCGCGGCCACGGTGCCGAAGCAGTCGGGGGAGCCGGGCGCGGAGCGCGCCCGGCCGGAGCCGTCCGCCGGACCGGACGAACCAGACGAACCGGAGCCGTCCGGAGAGCCGGCGGCCCCGGCCCGGCACACCTAGCGGCGGCCGGGAACCGGGACCGTACGCCCCCTACTGGCCCGGCATGAACGCCATGCCCTCCGTCGCGTTCACGATGGTGCCGTCCGGGCCGAAGAAGACCCGCACCTCGTAGAGCCCGTCCATCCCGCTCAGGAACTCGGGCATGCCGTGGTGCATGACGTCCATGCCGAAGTGCTCGAAGTACGACGTCGCGACCGTACGCATCGTCTCCGCCCTGGTCCCGGCCGGCACCAGCCCGTTCAGCCAGCTGGCGCCGGCGCGTATGTCCTGCGTGGCCGCGCCCGGGTCGGTGCCGGGCGCGGGCAGCCGGTCGTCGGTGACCAGCAGGAACTGGTTGCCCAGCGAGGTGAACACGCCGCCGGCCACGTTCGCCGCCGTACGCGCCAGCAGGACGGCCGCCGACTCCGGCTTCGCGTACGGGGCCAGGCCGAGCCGTGCGCCGTCCAGTTCGGGCACCGCCGCGTCCGCCGGCAGCCCGGCCTCCGCGCGGAAGCGGGCGCGTACGTCCTCGGTGCCAGGCGCCCACTCGAACCAGCCCTCCGCCAGGTCGTACCGGCCCAGCGCCCGCGTACGCAGCCCGCCACCCGGGAACCGGAGCAGCCCCGCCCCGGCGTCCCACTGCGGCATGGCGCCCACGAAGCCGAGCTCCTCGCCCGCGTACTCGATCATGCCGCCGGTGCCGCGTACCGACAGCGCCATGTGGCGCGCGGCCACCCGCAGCAGCGCCGCGGGGAACATGCCCTCGTCCGGCGCCGGCTGCGGCAACGCCGGCCGCCCCAGGGCCTGTTCGGGCACGCCGCCGTCCGCGGGCGGGCCGCCGTGCGGGCCCGTCACCGACACCCCGGTGACCGTACGGCCGCCGGTCACGTTCGCGGTGACGCCGCCGCCGTCCGGCAGCGTGGCCGACACCCGCCCCGGCCCGTACTGGGGCTCCATGCCGTGCCGCGCGCACCAGCCCTTCACGGCCTTCAGCTGCGGGACCTCGAGCTGCGCCACGACCTGGAGGTACTGCTCCAGCCGCCCGGCGCGCGGCGCGGCCGCCGGGACGGCGGGGTCGTCGGTGATCAGGAACACCGGCTCCTGCTGGTGGTTGCGGGTCACGAGGCAGCCGCGGGCGTCCAGCAGCCCCAGGCACATCGTGAGCAGCAGGTTGGCGGCGATCCTCGGGTCGGGGAAGCCGCTCAGGTCCAGCACGGGCCCGGCGAGTTCCCCGACGCCCTCGCGTGTGCCCAGCTCGCGCAGTTCCGCGGAGCGCGCCGCACCCGGCGTGTCCGACACGCGCCCGTCCGCCCACGCCCAGTGCCACGCGCCCGCGTTGTCCAGCGCGCCGATCTGGTGGGCGCGGAGGCTGATGCCGGAGCGTTCGGCCTTGGGCGTGTTCAGGTCGTAGGCGGTGGAGTCCAGCGGCACCAACTGGTCGAAGAGGTCCAGCTGTTCCAGGGACCAGAGCAGCCGGGGGCCCGCCAGGGTGAGCAGGGCATCGCTGAATTGAGCGTTCATCGTGCAGTCCTTGAGATCGATTGCGGGGAATCGGTTTCAAGGACCCCGGGAGGGCCGCCGCGGTTCCCGCTCTGCTCCCGGCCGCCGGGCGCGGTGAAGGACACCGGTGCGTCGAAGGCCGCGCGGCGCGTCGCCCGGCGGAGGGCCTTGAGGACCGTACTGCCGAGGGTCAGCGTGAGAACGACCGTGAGCACCGCGCGCGGCAGGTCCCAGCCGAGTGAGGTGGCGAGGACGTAGGCGAGGAAGCGGGAGAGATTCTCGCCGAGCGGATCACCGGGCACGAAGGAGATGCCGGAGCCGAGACCGGCGATGTACGTCCAGCCCTGCAGGTTCATCACCGTGCCGTAGAGGACGGAGGCGACGGCGCCGTAGCCGGCGAGCAGCAGCAGCTCGCGCCGCCCGCGCAGGGTGTCCGGGCGGGGCAGTAGCCCCGCGCCCATCGTCACCCAGCCCATGGACAGCATCTGGAACGGCATCCACGGTCCCACCCCGCCCGTGAGCAGCGCCGAGGCCAGCATCGACACCGCGCCCAGCACGAAGCCGAAGCCCGGCCCGAGCACCCGCCCGGACAGCACCATCAGGAAGAACATCGGCTCCAGGCCGGCGGTGCCCGCGCCCAGCGGCCGGAGTGCCGCGCCCGCCGCCGCGAGTACGCCGATCATCGCGATGGCCTTCGCGTCCATCCCGGTGTCCGCGATCGTCGCGACCACCACCGCGAGCAGCAGCGGCAGCAGCCCGGCGAACAGCCACGGCGCGTCACGGGAGTGCGCCAGCCCGGAGGCCGAGTCGGCCAGCAGCGGCCAGCCGAACGCGGCCACGCCCACCGCGGAGACCAGCGCGAGCGCCGCCACGGAGCGGGGCCCGAGGCGTACGGGCCGCACCTGCCGCACCGGGCGGGCGGCGGCGGGGGTCTCGCCGCGCGTGCTCACTCCCGCACCTCCTCGGCGTGCTTGAGTGCCGCCCGTACCTGCGGCACCGTCAGCCAGGGGCCGGGCGCCAGGATCTTGGCGACCTGCGGGGCGAACGCCGGGGAGGCCGTGACGACCTCGGGGGTACGGCCGTCCGCCACGATGTCGCCCTCGGCCAGGATGACGACGCGGTGGGCGAGTTCGGCGGCGAGCTCCACGTCGTGCGTGGCGAGGACGATCGCGTGCCCGTCCGCGGCCAGTTCGCGGAGTACGCGGATCAGCCGCGCCTTCGCGGCGTAGTCCAGGCCGCGGGTCGGCTCGTCCAGGAGCAGCAGCGGGGGTGCGGCGGTCAGGATCACCGCAAGGGCCAGCGCCAGCCGCTGGCCCTCGGACAGGTCGCGCGGGTGCGTCGCGTCCGGTACGTCCGGCAGCAGCCGGGTGACCAGCGCGCGGCAACTGCCCGGCGGGGCGCCCGCGTCCGCGTCGGCCGCCGCGCACTCCGCGGCCACGGTGTCCGCGTACAGCAGGTCGCGCGGCTCCTGCGGGACCAGCCCGACGTGGTGCAGCAGCTCGGCGGGCGGGGTGCGGTGCGGTACGACGGTCCGCGGCGGTGCGCCCGAGGGCGCGGGCGGGTTGCGGCGGGTGAGGCGCGCCAGCAGGCCCGTACGGGGCGCCGGTGCGGCGGCGCGGGCCGCCGGGCCCAGCCGTACGGAGCCGGAGGCCGGTTCGTGCATGCCGGTCAGCGTGCCCAGCAGCGTGGACTTGCCCGCGCCGTTGCGGCCCATCAGCGCCACCGCCTCGCCCGGACCGACCCGCAGGTCCAGGCCGCGCAGCACGTCGGTGCGGCCGCGGCGTACGGTCAGCCCCCGCAGCTCCGCCGCCGCGGGCCCGTCCGCGGTGTCCGCACGGTCCGGTTCCGGCGGCGCCGCCAGGCGGTCCCGCAGCGGTCCCGCGAGGCGGCGGGCGTCCCGTACGGACAGGGGGAGCGGCGACCAGCCGGCGAGCGCGCCGAGTTCGGCCACGGGCGGCCGCACCGGGGAGACCGGCATGACGTCCTGCGGTGTGCCGAGCACCGGAGGCGTACCGGGCGCGGGCAGGAGCAGGACGCGGTCGGCGTACTGCACGACGCGCTCCAGCCGGTGCTCGGCCATCAGCACGGTCGTACCGAGGTCGTGCACCAGGCGCTGCAGCACCGCCAGCACCTCTTCGGCGGCGCCCGGGTCGAGCGCGGACGTCGGCTCGTCCAGCACCAGGACGCGCGGGTGCACGGCGAGGACCGAGCCGATGGCCACGCGCTGCTGCTGGCCGCCGGAGAGCGTGGCGAGCGGCCGGTCGCGGAGCGCGGCGAGGCCGAGCAGGTCGAGTGTCTCCTCGACACGGCGGCGCATCACGTCGGGAGCGAGGCCGACGGACTCCATGCCGTAGGCGAGTTCGTCCTCGACGGTGTCGGTGACGAAGTGCGCGAGCGGGTCCTGGCCGACGCTGCCGACGACGTCGGCGAGTTCGCGCGGCTTGTGCGTACGGGTGTCGCGGCCGTCCACGGTGACCCTGCCGTGCAGGGTGCCGCCGGTGAAGTGCGGTACGAGCCCGGACACCGCGCCGAGCAGTGTCGACTTGCCGACTCCGGACGGGCCGACCAGCAGGCAGAGTTCGCCCTCGGGCACGGTCAGGTCCACTCCGTGCAGGGCGGGCGCCGGCGCGTCCTGGTAGGTCACGGAGACCTGCTCGAAGCGGATCACGGTGTCTCCTCGTCACGGTCGGCGGAGTGGCGTGCGGTGGGCGGCACCGGGGCGACGAACGCCGGCAGCAGCCCGAGCAGCACCGCCGCCGCGGGCCACAGCGGGAGTTCGGGCGCGGCCAGCGGCACGGCGGGCGGCTGGAGCGCCGCGGGCCACCGCCCGTCGGCCCAGACCAGCACCGCCGCCACGGCCGCCCCCGAACCGGCCGTCAGCCAGGCGCGCGGGCCCCAGCGGTCCGGCCGGTACCGGCTGCGTACGCTGCGCCGCCCGCCCAGCCGCAGCCCGGCCAGCGCGGCGGCCAGTCCGGCGAGCAGCAGCGGCGGCCCGTACGCGGCACCGCGCGCCGCCAGCAGCGCGTACGTGCCCGTGCAGACGCCCAGCAGCCCGCCGAGCACGAGCCCCGAGGTGGCGTGCCGTACGCCCGCGGGCACCTGTGCCGTACGCCCGTACCCGCGCGCGTCCATCGCCGCCGCCACCGCCACGGACCGCTCCAGCGCGCCCTCCAGGACCGGCAGGCCGACCTGGAGCAGCGCCTTGACGCCGCGGTCCGCGCGGCCGCGCAGACGGCGGGCGGAACGGAGCCGCTGCACGTCGGCGACGAGGTTCGGCGCGAACGTCATCGCCACGACGACGGCGACGCCCGCCTCGTACAGCGCGCCCGGCAGCGACTTGAGCAGCCGGGCCGGGCTGGCGAGGGCGTTGGCGGCGCCGACGCAGATGAGGAGCGTGGCGAGCCGCAGCCCGTCGTACGCGGCGAACAGCATGCCCTCGGCGGTCACCCGGCCGCCGATGCGCACGCCCTGCGCCCAGTCCGGCAGCGGCACTTCGGGAAGCGTGACGAGGACGTGCGTGCCGGGGATGGGCGAGCCGAGGAAGAACGCGAACACCAGCCGGATCAGCAGCACCAGCAGTCCCAGCTTCAGGAACGCGACGTACGAGCGGGCCCACGGCGCGTCCGTACGGCGTGCCGCCACGACGTAGCCCGCGACCGCGATCAGCAGGGCGAGCAGCAGCGGGTTGGTGGTGCGGGTCGCGGCGGCGGCGAGGCCGAGTGCCCAGAGCCACCAGGCGCCGGCGTGCAGCGCGTTGCCGCGCGCCGCCTCGGGGGCGCGCAGCCGCGACGGGCGGCGCGGTCGCGACTGGCCGCGCGGTCGGCGCGGTCCGCGCGCGGTCATCCGCGGCGGCGGCGGGTCTGCCAGAACGCTGCCGCCCCGAGGACGAGGACCGCGCCGGCACCGGCGGCGATGCCGAGACCGGCCGGCATGCCGCCGTCGGCGTCGCCCTCCGCCGCGTCCTCGCGGCCGGACTCCGCGCCGCCGTCCGAACCGCCCTTCCGCTTGCCCGAGATCTGCTCGCCGCAGCCCGACTCGGGGTAGCCCGCGATGGCGCACAGCAGCGCGTCGGAGTTGTAGCGCAGCGGCTTCGCCTCGGCGGCGAGCGCGTCGCCCGCGCTGCCGTCCTCGCCGATACGGGCGCAGGCCGTACGGGACTTGGGCGGCGTCTCGCCCGCGGGCGCGTCGGCGGCCGTACCGAAGTCGACGACCAGCGCGACGCGTTTGCTGCCCGGCTCCGGCTCCGTGTCCGCGCAGATGGTGCCGAACCCGGCCGCGCCGCGCGGCTTGGTGGCCTCGGCGGAGTCCTCGCTGACGGCGAAGCGGAAGCCGAGCACGGAGCCGTCGTCGGGGCGCAGGAAGGACGGGCCCTGCGAGGCGTACGCCCACGCGCCGTCCTTGCGCTCCCAGAACGACCAGTAGCGGTAGCCGGATTCGGCCTGCGCGGCGGCCGTCCGTACGCCAGCGGCTTCCGCCCGTACGCCCGCCGTGTCCCGTACGCCCGCCGCGTCCGCCGCAGGCGCGGGCGGCGCCACGGCGAGCAGCGCGGCCAGTGCCGCGAGCAGCGCCGGTACGGCCCCGCGGGCCATGCCCCTCGTCACAGGCCCTGCTGCTTCCGGCGGCCGCTGAGGAGGATGCCGACACCGGCACCCGCCGCCAGCCCCGCCACGACGAGCGAGACGGTCAGGACGGTGCTGCCGCCGCCGTCATCGTCGTCCCCCTTGCCGTCCTTGCCCGCCTCGTCCTTCGCGGCGTCCTTCGCCGGCGCGGAGCCCGTCGCGTTGAGCTGCTTCACGAGGTCCGTGCCGCCGAAGTCCCGTACGTCGCCGCCCGCCGCGTGCGTGGCCAGGACGAGCCCGCCGAGCGCCGCAGGGTCGGAGTCGAACTTGTCCCACTTCTTCGCGTTCTTCTCCAGCCACTCGAGCGCGCCGTCGGCCGCGTCGCCGTGGCCGCCCGCGGCGAGGGCGAGGACGGCGTCGGCGGTGTTGCTGTAGTCGGGCTGGTCCTTGGCGCCGGGCAGCGCGGAGGGGAGGTGCTGTCCGTTCTTCTTCAGCACCGCCGCCAGATACGCGGCGCCCGCCTCGGCCGCCTCGTCCGGCGACGCGTTCGCGCCCTTGTCCTGGTCGCCGCCCTCGCACTTCAGCGCGGCCGGCGCGCTGCCCTTGCCCTCCGCGGGCTCCACGGCCAGCCCTTCGCCGCGCGCCGCGAGCGCGGCCGCGGCCGTCGCGTCGTCGTTGGGGGCGAGGGCGCCCTTCTTGTCCGGCTGGTACGCGAACGCCCCGCGCTCGCCCGACTTGGCGCCGCAGCCGAGCTGGAGGCCGAGGAGCGCGTCGTACGGAGTCGCCTCGGCGTCCTTCGCCGCCTTCGCGGGAACGGCCTCGGCCGGGTCCTCACCCGCCGCGGCCAGCGCCCCGATGACGACGGAGACGGAGTTCGCGTCGGTGGGGCTGCCGGGGTTGTAGCCCCAGCCGCCGTCCTCGTTCTGCACCGACTTCAGCCACTTCACGGCGCTTTGCACGGCGTCGCTCTGTCCGCCGAGCGCCGAGAGCGCCTGGACGGCGGCGGCCGTGGCGTTCACGTCGGGGACGGTCTTCTTGCCGCACTCCGCGCCCGTGTCCGCGCGGTACGCCGTGAACGAACCGTCGTCGCACTGCTGGTCCGCCAGCCACGCCACGGCCTTGTCCGTCGGGTCCACGCCCACGGTGTCCTGCGCGAGCAGCGCGACCGACTGCCGCCAGACGCCGTCGTACTTCGGATTGCCCTTCCCGTACAGCCCGTCGTCACCGGCCGCCGCTGCTGCCGCTTCCGGCGCTGCGGGGGCGGCGAATGCCAGCGGTGCCGCGGCCGTACACAGCACGGAGGCGGCGAGGAGCACGGCGCTGCGGCGCAGAGACGACATGACGGATGCCTTTCGGTGGGCGGGACGCAGCCGTGCACGGCCGTCCCGCCCCGCGGACGCGCTCCGCGCGGTGGCACTCCGGGCTCAGCTCCGTATACCTCGACGGTGCCGGGGCCGCCGCTCCGCGCTGCGGCGGCGGGCGGCTCCGGGAGCCTTGCCGACGGCCGGGCGCTCCGGCTTGGCGGCCGTACGCGGTGCGTACGCGTACGGGGCGCCGTTCACGGTTGCGGGTCAGCGCCGGATTCGCACCGGCTTCCCCCGGTCGAGGGCAGTCTTCCGCGTCCACTCTAAGGGAGCGCCGGCGTCGCGCCTCCAGCCGGGAGGGGCGGTACGCCCCGTACGCCGGTTCTCACGTCAGCGCGCCCCCGCGGTTTCCGTCGCCCCGCCGTCCCCGTCGACGCGATCGCTCGCGTGGTCGATCAGCGTGCACACCGTCTCGATGTCGACCCGCACCTGGGTGATCGAGGCGCGCCCCGACAGCCAGGTGGTGAGCGCCGAGTGCCAGGTGTGCTCGATCACCCGCACCACGGAGAGCTGCCGCGGCGTGGGCGGCGCGTACTCCGGGCCCATCGCGTCCAGGATGATCGCCGTCGTCAGCCGCGAGACGGCGTCCACCTCGGCGCCGGCCGACCGGTCGGCGAACGTCAGGGCCCGCACCATCGCGTCCGCCAGCTGCGGTTCGCGCCGCATCGCGCGGAAGGCGCGCATCAGCGTCTCGGCGACCCGGGCCGCCGCGTCGGACTGCGCCGGCGGGTCCGTGTGCAGGCTGTCGCGCATGCGCTGGAGCTGGTCGTGCATGGTCGCGACGAGCAGGTGCACCTTGGACGGGAAGTAGCGATAGAGGGTGCCGAGGGCGACCTGCGAGAGCTCGGCCACCTCCCGCATCTGCACGGCCTCGAAACCGCCGCGCCGCGCGAGCCGCGTGCTGGCGCGCAGGATGCGCCGCCGCCGTGCCTCCTGGCGTGCGGTCAGCCGCGGCGGGGACGGCTTGGGGTGTGTCGTCATCGGCCCCGTTCCCTCCTCGGCGTGCCCTGCCCGTACCCGTGCCGGACGGGGCGGCGGGTGGCGGGAATCACCTGCTCCGGCCCGTCCGAGGAAGTGACCGGCCGGTAGATTCTTGCCCGTCGATGCGGCAGGATCGGCACAATCCTGAAACTAGTTCTAGATTAGCGTGGGCGGCTACGCTCCGGCCGATACGCAGTGAAGAAGGGGGCCGCGAGTGACCGCAGAGGCCGTACGGGACGCAGAGTCCGTCCCCGTGTCCGCGGACACCGCGGGCCCCGGCCCGGAGCCCGGCTCCGGGGTCGGTTCCGGGACCGGCACGGGCCCCGGTTCCGGGGACAGACCGCTGCGCGTCGCGCTGCTGAGCTACAAGGGGAACCCCTTCTGCGGCGGCCAGGGCGTCTACGTACGGCATCTGTCGCGCGAGCTGGTCCGGCTCGGGCACCACGTCGAGGTGATCGGCGCGCAGCCGTACCCGGTGCTCGACGAGGGCGTCACCCTCACCGAACTGCCCAGCCTGGACCTCTACCGGCAGCCGGACCCGTTCCGCACGCCGCGCAGGAGCGAGTACCGCGACTGGATCGACCTCCTCGAGGTCGGCACGATGTGGACCGGCGGCTTCCCCGAACCCCTGACGTTCTCGCTGCGGGCCCGCCGCCATCTGGCCGCGCGGCGCGGCGCCTTCGACGTCGTACACGACAACCAGACGCTCGGCTACGGCCTGCTGGGCCTGCCCGCGCGTACGGGCGTCCCGCTGGTCACCACCATCCACCACCCCATCACCGTGGACCGGCAGCTGGAGCTGGACGCGGCCGAGGGCTGGAGCAGGCGCGCCTCCGTGCGCCGCTGGTACGGCTTCACGCGCATGCAGAAGCGGGTCGCGCGGCGGCTGCCGTCCGTGCTGACGGTCTCCGGCTCGTCCCGGCGCGAGATCACCGAGCACCTCCGGGTGCGCGAGGACCGGATCCGCGTGGTGCCGGTCGGCGCCGACACGCGGCTGTTCGCGCCCGACCCGGCGGTGGCGACGGTGCCCGGCCGGATCGTCACCACCTCCAGCGCGGACGTACCGCTCAAGGGCCTCGTGTATCTGGTCGAGGCGCTGGCGAAGGTGCGTACGGAACGCCCGTACGCGCACCTGGTCGTGGTCGGCCGGCGGCCCGACGAAGGGCCCGTCGCCGCCGCGCTGGAACGCTACGGGCTCTCCGACGCCGTCGAGTTCGTCAAGGGCGTCAGCGACGCAGAACTCGCCGACCTCATCCGCAGCGCGCAGGTGGCCTGCGTGCCGTCGCTGTACGAGGGCTTCTCGCTGCCCGCCGCCGAGGCCATGGCCACCGGCACGCCGCTCGTCGCGACGACGGGCGGTGCGATCCCCGAAGTGGCGGGCGAGGACGGCGAGACGTGCCTCGCCGTGCCGCCCGGCGAGGCGGGCCCGCTGGCCGCCGCGCTCGAACGGCTGCTGGGCGATCCGGAGTTGCGCGCCCGGCTGGGCACGGCCGGGCGGGAGCGGGTGCTGCGCCGCTTCACCTGGGAGCAGGCGGCACGCGGGACGGTGGAGTGGTACCGGGCGGCGATCGGTGCGGGCGCGGGTGCGGGTGCTTCGGGTGCGGGCGCTCCGGGTGCACCGGTGGCCGCGGGCGCCGCCGCCGGTCCCGGCGCCGGTCCCGCAGCCGTACGGGAGGCGCGCTCCGACGCCCGTACGTCCCGTACGTCCGGCACGTCCCGCACCGGCGCCCGTGGTGCCGCGCCCGTCGGCGCCGTACGGGCCGCCGGGGGCGGCGCCCGCAGCGAACCTCCCGGAGCGGGCGGCTGACGACGCCGCCCCGCGTCCCGTACCGCCAGGACAGTGCTCCGCGCTCCACCGCATCACCGCACCGCCACCGCCCGAAAGGCAGACCACGTGCTGACCGTCGACTTCTCCCGCTTCCCCCTCGCCCCCGGAGACCGCGTACTCGACCTGGGGTGCGGGGCGGGGCGGCACGCCTTCGAGTGCTACCGGCGGGGCGCCCGGGTCGTCGCGCTCGACCGGAACGGCGCGGAGATCCGCGAGGTCGCCACCTGGTTCGCGGCGATGAAGGAGGCCGGTGAGGCCCCCTCCGGCGCGACCGCGACCGCGATGGAGGGCGACGCGCTCGCGCTGCCCTTCCCCGACGACAG
The DNA here is from genome assembly GCF_003355155.1 of Streptomyces armeniacus. Lineage (NCBI taxonomy): Bacteria > Bacillati > Actinomycetota > Actinomycetes > Kitasatosporales > Streptomycetaceae > Streptomyces > Streptomyces armeniacus. The sequence continues at coordinate 5,036,445 of NZ_CP031320.1, forward strand.
CTTCGATGTCGTCATCATTTCCGAGGTCATGGAGCACATTCCGGACGACAAGGGTGTACTCGCCGAAATGGTACGGGTGTTGCGCCCTGGCGGCCGGATCGCCGTGACCGTTCCCCGCTACGGCCCCGAGAAGGTCTGCTGGGCACTCAGCGACGCGTACCACGAGATCGAGGGCGGCCACATCCGCATCTACCGCGGCGACGAACTCCTGGACCGTATGCGCGAGGCCGGCCTCCGCCCGTACGGCACCCACCACGCGCACGGGCTGCACTCGCCGTACTGGTGGCTCAAGTGCGCCTTCGGCGTGCACAAGGACGGGGACGAGGCGGCGCTGCCCGTCCGCGCGTACCACAAGCTGCTGGTCTGGGACATCATGAAGAAGCCACTCGCCACCCGGGTCGCGGAACGCGCCCTGGACCCGCTCATCGGCAAGAGCTTCGTGGCGTACGCGACGAAGCCGCACGAGCCGCACGCGCCGGAGATCACGGATGCCGGCGAGGCCGCGCCGGAGGCCGCCGCGCCGCTGGGGCGGGCGTGACCAGCCCCGGGCGTACGGAACGGCTCGTGCTCCCCGGCGTGCTGACCGCCGGACAGGCCGCCGAGACGGTCGCGGGCATCGCGGCCGTACAGCGCGCGGACGGCGCCATTCCGTGGTTCCGCGGGCACCATCTCGACCCCTGGGACCACGTCGAGGCGGCGATGGCGCTGGACGCCGCGGGCGAACACGCCCGCGCCGAGGCCGCGTACCGCTGGCTCGCCGTCCACCAGCTGCCGGACGGCTCCTGGTACGCGGCGTACGCCGACGGGGACGCCGCCCGCCCCACCGACCGGAGCCGCGAGAGCAACTTCTGCGCGTACGCCGCCGTCGGCGTCTGGCACCACTACCTCTCCACCCGCGACGAGTCGTTCGCGGAACGGATGTGGCCCGTGGTGGCGCGCGCCATCGGGTGGGTGCTGGCGCTCCAGCAGCCCGGCGGCCAGATCGGCTGGAAACGCGAACCCGACGGCACGGTCGTCCCGGACGCCCTGCTCACCGGCTCCGCCTCGATCTACCAGTCGCTGCGCTGCGCCCTCGCCCTCGCCGAGCACCGCGGCGAGCCGCAGCCCGACTGGGAGTTGGCGGCGGGCTGGCTCGGACACGCCGTACGGCAGCACCCGGAACGCTTCCTGGACAAGAGCCGCTACTCCATGGACTGGTACTACCCGGTCCTCGGCGGCGCCCTGCGCGGCGCCGCCGCGGAGGAGCGCATCGCGGCGGGCTGGGACCGCTTCGTCGTACCCGGACTCGGCGTCCGCTGCGTCGTACCCAACCCGTGGGTGACGGGCGGTGAGAGCGCCGAACTCGCCCTGGCGCTCTGGGCGCTGGGCGACACCGGCCGCGCCGTCGACATCCTGCAGTGGATCCAGCACCTGCGCGCGGACGGCGGCCTGTACTGGACCGGCTACGTCTTCGAGGACGACGCCGTCTGGCCCCGCGAGCAGACCGCCTGGACCGCGGGCTCCCTCCTCCTCGCGGTCGCGGCGCTGGGTGGGGACAAGCCGACGGCCACCGTGTTCGACGGCGAGTCCTTGCCGCGCGGCCTCGAACCGCGCTGCTGCTGAAGCACCAAGCCCGTCCGGCGTTTGAGGACGGACCTCGGCCCATTCCCGGGCCGCGCTTGCGTACGAGGCGGTGACCGCGTACCGGCGTCTGCTGCCCGTCCCCGGCTGAGGGTCGTCCTCAAGCGCCGGACGGGCTGGAGTGTGGCTGGGGTGCGTCCTCAAGCGCCGGACGGGCTGGGGCGCGGGACGGGCTGAAAGGCGCGGCGCAGGAGGCGTCCATACGCTGCTGTCATGCTGAACCCTGACGAACTGACGCCGCCCGAGCGCGCGTTGTGGAACGCCTTCCCCGTCGGCGAGCACATTGATCTGCGGACGGGGCGTCCCGAGGACGACGCCCTCGACGCCGGTCCGCGCCGCGGCCCCGCGCGGACCGTGCGGGCCGCCGTACTGGCCGCGCTGCTGCTCGGCGGCAACGAGGAGCGCCGCGGTGCCGTCCCCGCGCTGCGGCTGTCCGGGGCGCGGATCACCGGGCATCTGACGCTGGACGGCGCGGAGATCCGGCATCTGCTGCGCCTGGAGGACTGCTGGTTCGAGGAGGCCGTGAGCCTCGAGGGCGCGTCCACGCTGGCGCTCGTCCTCACCCGCTGCCGGATACCCGGACTGCTGGCGCCCGCCGCGCGTATCGAGGGCCGCCTCGACCTGCGCGGCTCGCTGATCGAGCAGGTGGAGCGGCGGAACGCGCTGCGCCTCACGCACGCGCAGATCGGCGGCGGGCTGCGGCTCGACGGGGCGACGCTGTGGGCGCCCGGCGATCTCGCGCTGTCCGCGGGCGGCATCGTCATGTCGGGCGCGGTCATGTGCGAGAACGGCTTCCGTGCGCGCGGCGAAGTCGCGCTCCCGGGTGCGCAGTTGCCGGGCGGGCTGTTCATGCGGGGCGCGCGGCTGGAGAACCCGGAGGGCATCATCGCGTTGCAGGCGGACAACGTGACGGCGTCCACCATCCGGTGCTCGCGCGGCTTCCACAGCGAGGGGAAGATACGGCTCCGCGGTGCGCAGACCGCGGATCTGCTGACCTTCGAGGGCGCCACCCTGCGGGATGCGGGCAACGAGGGCCGCAGCGTCCTCGTGGGCATCGGGATGCGCACGGCGGAACTCGACCTGCGGTTCGCGGAGCCGCCGCAGGGTGCGGTGGTCCTCCGGAACACGCACACCGGCTGGTACCAGGACGAGGAACGCAGCTGGCCCGCGGCCATACGCCTGGAGGGCTTCACGTACGACGCCCTGCGCGACGCGGAGCCCGGGGCCGCCCGCCAGGACGTGGCACGGCGGCTCGCCTGGATTCGGCGCAACCCGCGCTACTCGCCGCAGCCGTACGAGCAACTGGCCGCCTGCTACCGGCGGATCGGCCACGACGACGACGCCCGTCGCGTACTGCTCACCCGGCAGCGTGACCGCCGGCGCACGCTGCGCCCCGCCAGCCGCGCGTGGGGCTACCTGCTGGACGCCACCGTCGGATACGGCTACCGCCCCTGGCTGGCCGGTGTCTGGCTGGCGGCACTGACGCTGCTCGGCACGCTGGCGTTCCGTACGCAGGAACCGCGCCCGGTGAAGCCGGGGGAGGGGCCGGCGTTCCAGGCGTTCGTCTACACCCTGGACCTGCTGATCCCCATCGGCGGCCTCGGCCAGCGCGGCGCGTGGCACTGGGCGGGCGGCGGCGCGCAGTGGCTGGCGTACGGGCTGATCGGCGTGGGCTGGCTGCTGACGACGGCGGTGCTGGCGGGAGTGAGCCGGACGCTGGCGAAGCAGTAGTGGCGGGCGGACGGGCCGCGTTGGCGAACGCGGCCCGGACAACCGCCGGACCGCGACAGTGGTGGCATCGCGGCCCGGCGATCATGGGGTACGGGGCGGGGTACGGACCGTGCGGCGCGGTCCGTACTCCCGGGGACGGTCACCTGCGGCGGATGCGGGTGGCCACGGCGTGGCCGACGAGGAGGTACACGACGGCGGCGACGCCGTAGTTGACGACCACGCGCAGCCAGTCCCGTGAGAACGAGAACAGGTCGTGGGACCAGGCGGCCAGCCAGCGGGCGGCGTCGTGTGCCGTGCTGACCAGGTCGTTGGAGGGGTTGGCGTCCAGCAGGTAGAGCAGCACCCACAGGGCGATGATCCCCGCGACGAGGTCCGCGACGAGCCGTACGGCCGCGGCGGCCTGGTGGGTTCCGGAGCGTCTCGCTGCGGTGGACATAACGATCGGATAACCGATATCGGGGAGCGCAAACCAACTCGTCCGTTATGCACGGACTTTGCACGCCGTTCGCACCGGCGCCGCGCGGCGCCCACGCGAACTCACGCGCACGCACACGAACTCGCGCGGCGCCCGCACGAACTCACGCACGCACACGAAACGGCAGCGGCCCCCTCCCGTAAGGAAGAGGGCCGCCGCCGTTGCTGCTCGCTCGGACACTCGGCCCGTCAGCTGTGCTGCACTGTCACTGCTCGGCTACCCGGCCGTCAGCCGCGCTGGATGCCGGAGCTGTCCTGCAGGACTCCGCGCCGTCCGTCCTGTGTCTGCGCGACAAGCGCCTGGCCGCGCTGCTCCACGGCGAGGTACCAGGTGCCCGGCGCCAGTTCGGCCACCGGGTTCGGCGAACCGTCCTCCGGGAAGAGGGGGCGCGCCACCGGCACCGCGAACCAGAACGGCTGGAAGTCGCCGCCACCCGGCGCGTGCTGACCCGGCTGCGGCTGGGCCTGCTGCGGCGCACCCGGCTGCGGCTGCTGCCCGGGGCCCGGCTGGCCCGGCTGGGCGCCGTACGGCTGGGGCTGGCCCGGCTGGCCGCCGTACGGCTGGGGCTGGCCCGGCTGCTGGCCCGGGTAGCCGTAACCGCCCTGCGGCTGCGGCTGACCGGGCTGGCCCGGCTGGCCGCCGTAGGGGGCGCCCGGCATCGGGGCACCGCCACCGCCCATGAGGGGTGCCTTCAGGGCGGGCACCGTCTCGGTCAGGAGCGCCACGACCGCCAGGACGAGCCCTGCCAGCACCGAAATGATGAGCCCCATGCCGAACTCGAGGTCCGCACCCTCGTTGTCGGGCTTGGTGAACAGCAGTCCGAGCGAGCTGAAGCCCGTGGCGAGCGCGAAACCGAGGCCCAGCTGCGACGGCACGATGCCGAACAGTTTGACCTGCGGCGGCAGGGCGCGCCCGAACACGATGGCGCCAACGGCGAAAAGCCCGAGGAGGGTGACCGCGAAGGGGGCCACCCCCGCACCCTCGCTCATGTCCCACATCGTGGGAAAGTCCGGCTTCGAGCTGTCTGGCACGCCATCGGGAATGTCAGCGGTGAAGACCTCGAGGAACGAGGCGATGAGGAGCAGGACGGCTGCTCCGATCATCACTGCGTCGCCTCGGGTGAGCGAGCGGATGTTCAACGTGGGGTCCTTAGTCGGTCTTGTCTGTCCGTGTTTCTGTCTGCCGGGGGTGAGCACCCCATCGTACGGGCGACACTATGGCCTGATGTGGCGGGCCGTCTTCTTCGTTTCCGTTCTGTGCCAGTTCTCGCGGCTGTGTGTCTGATCACGTCGGCGGTGCGCGCCGTGTTCGCCCTGTTCGCCGATTTCGCGTTGTCGGCCGGCAGCGGTGAGTGCCCGGGCGGCGTCCTTCCGTGAGCGGTCAACGTCCTTCCGTGAGGAAGTCGGTGATGCCCTGCGCGATCCCGTACGCGGCGCGCCCGCGCCACTCGGGGTCGGTGAATTGGGCGGCGTCTCCCGCGTCCCGCATGTTGCCGCACTCGAGGAACACCTTCGGCACCTTGCTGAGATTGAGTCCGCCGAGGTCGTCGCGGGTGACGTAACCCTTCTCGGCGTCGATGTAGTTGGACTTGCGGGCGCCCTCGACCTTGTCGAACGCGGCCGCCAGCGAGGTGCCGAGGCGCCGCGAGGGCGCGCTGATCGCGGTGGTGTCCGCGTCTCCCGCGCGCAGCGAAGCGGGAACGATCACGTGGAACCCGTGGCCGCCCTGCGCGGCGCCGTCCGCGTGCAGCGAGACGACCGCGTCGGCCTTCGCCGTATTGCCGATTTCCGCGCGCTCGTCGATGCACGGGCCGTAGGAACGATCTCCGTCCTGCGTGAGTTTCACGGAGGCGCCCTGCTTTTCCAGATCCGTACGGACGCGCCGGGCGAGATCCAGCGTGAAGGAGGCTTCGGCATAACCGGAGTTCGTTTCGGTGCCGGTGGTGTCGCAGGCTTTCTTGTTTGTGCCGATATCCACGAGTCGGTTGATTTTGTCCGGGTGCTTCCGATTGTTCGGATTGTGCCCGGGGTCGAGCACGACCGTCATGCCCTCGAGTGGATCTCCCTTTTGGCCCCGATTGCCGTTCTCTTTCCCGCCCTTGTCCGGTTGGGGGGATTTCCCCCGCTTATCCGGTGCGCCCGGTTTCCCGCCGTCCGGCCCCTCGGACCCGTCCGACCCGTCCGATCCGGACGGGCCCGGCATCAGTGCGGGCGGCGAGTCCGAGCCCTCGTCGGCCGACCCCCGCGCCGACTGCCACACGAGCCAGCCCGCGAAGCAGAGCGGCACCAGCGAGGCGAGGACGATGACCAGGGTCCCGCCGCGGCGGGACGGGGTTCGGTAGGACACGGTTCGCGATCGTAGCGCCGCGCGTCACCCGCCGGGGCGGTTGTGCCGCAGAACGCGGAGCGAGCGCGTGGCCGAGACCTCCGTGAAGGCACCCGACTCCAGCGCCCGCCGGTGGATCCGGTACGGCGCCTGGCCGCCGTCCGCCGGGTCCTCGAACACGTCGTGGATCACGAGCAGTCCGCCGTCTGCGAGGTGCGGCACCCAGCCCTCGTAGTCGGCGCCGGCGTGCTCGTCGGTGTGCCCGCCGTCGACGAAGACCAGCCCCAGCGGGCCGCCCCAGACCGCCGCCGCCTGCGGCGACCGCCCGACGAGCGCGACGACGTGCTCCTCCAGGCCGGCGGCGTGCAGCGTACGGCGGAACGCGGGCAGCGTGTCCATCATGCCGGTCCCGGGGTCGACGAGCGACGGGTCGTGGTACTCCCAGCCGGGCTGCTGCTCCTCGCTGCCGCGGTGGTGGTCCACGGTGAGGACCGTCACGCCGGCCGTGCGGGCGGCGTCCGCGAGGAGGATGGTCGAACGCCCGCAGTACGTGCCGACTTCCAGCAGCGGCAGCCCGAGCCGCCCGGCGGCGTCGGCGGCGGCCGCGTACAGGGCGAGTCCCTCGTCCTCGGGCATGAACCCCTTGGCGGCCTCGAAGGCGGCGAGCGCGGCGGGGGAGGGTGCGGGGGCGGGCTGGGGCTGCGGCTGGTGCATCGTGCTGGCTGTCCGGCTTCTCGGGAGGAGTACGGCGGCTTGCGGCGGCGTACGCGGCGTACGGCGGGTGCGGTCTGCGCGGCCTTCCGCGCCGCCCCGGGGGGTGTTCGCGCGTGCCGGCGACTATACGATCGCACGGAATCGATGATCGCCCATGGGACCAGTACGGCGTCGAGGCACCGCACGCCGAGAGGGCCGGGAGCCGGGATGACCGACGACGCGCACGCACCGGAGCCGACGCCGTCGCGCCTGGCCCGGTGGCGCGGTACGGCACGGTGGCGCCGTATGGGCCGGGGCAAGCCCGGCACCGCCCTCGCCGCGGCCGTCGTCGGCGCCCTGCTCGGCGCCGGGCTCACCGCGTGGCAGGCCGGAGTCACGCCGTTCTCCGGCGAAGCGGCCTGCTGGGGCTCCCTCGACGACCGCGACCTCGAGGAACTGCCCCTGGGCAGCGGCGACATCGGCGCGCAGGAGCAGCCGCCCGGCGACGGCACGGCGGCCGACGGCAGCTGCCGCCTCATCGGCGGCGAGGACCGCGGCTGGGAGGTGAACGTACGGGTGCACACGCCCACCGGCCCGTACGCCCGCGAGTCCGACGGCTGGCACGAGAAGTTCCTCGCCTCCGACATGAGTCCGCTGGGCGGTGAACTGACCGGCATGGCCTCGGCCGCCCGCTCCTGGCTGGCGCTCCCCGCCGAGTGCACGGGCGCCGCCTCGTACGCGCCGCCTACCGTCGTCGACGTCGACACCGGCGGGAACGGCGTCGGCGAACCGGAGCAGGACCGCGAGATGCGCGCCGTCCTCGCCCGGGTCGTCACCCGGCTCGCCAACGGCACGCTGGCGAAGCTCGGTTGCGACGACCGCTTCGAGGAGCCGGAGCGGCTCCCCGCGCTCCCGCAGCCGCGGGACGCGAGCCCCGCAGCCGTCTGCGGAATCGACGGGCTCACCGTGCCGCCGTCGGCGAAGAGCACACCGGAGCTGGAACGCCGCTCGACCGGCGACGGCCCCGTCCGCAGCTGCGACCTCGGCTACAGCGACCACGACGTGGACGACCTGCGCCTCCTCACCGTCGACGACCCCGGGCTCGCCCGCATCCTCGACCCCGTGGTGCGCGACTCGGGCATCCCCGTCACGGTGCCCGAGGGCGCACCCGAGGGCTACGGGACGCTGGGCTCCACGCAGTCGGCGTTCCGTACGGAGTGCAAGGGCGTGTACGTGGTCTTCCTGCTGCGCCAGCACGAGATCGCCGACAACCCGCTGCGGACCGCCCGTACGCTGCTGCCCCGCTACGTACGCGCCGAGACCGAACGGCTGGGCTGCGCCCGTGCGGACATGCGGGTGCCGCCGGGCCCGGCGGCCTGAGCGCGCCGCCGACCGGGACCGACCTGACCATTACGGTGCGGCCATGGGGATCGCGATCACGCAGGAGCAGCAGGCGCTCGCCGAGACCGTACGGGACTGGGCCGCGCACGCCGTACCGCCCGAGGCGCCGCACCGCGCGCCGGACACGTCCACGGGCGCCGCGCGGCCGCCGTACCGGGACGGGCTCGCCCGGCTCGGGCTGCCGGGGCTGCGCGCGCCGGAGGCGTACGGCGGGGGCGGCGGCACGGTGGCCGACCTGGCGGTCGCGCTGGAGGAGACGGGCCGTGCGCTGCTCCCCGGGCCGTACGTGCCGACCGTCCTCGCCGTGGAACTGCTGCTGCGCGGCGCGCAGCCGGGGCCCGGCGACGCGGCGGACGCCGGGCGCCCGCCCGAACCTTCCCGGGCCGTACGGGCCGTACGGTCCCGGCTCGTACGGCAGCTGGCCGAGGGTGCTCGTACGGCCGCCGTCGCGCTCGGCACCGGCTCCCTCACCGCCGAGCCCGCCCCGGACGGAGGCCACGTCCTGCACGGCACCGCGCCTCCCGTCCTCGGCGCCGCCGGAGCCGAACTGCTCGTGCTGGCCGCCGAGTCGCCCGGCCACGGCACCGTCTGGCTGGCGGTCGACGCGGACGCGCTGACCGTACGCGCCCGGGACAGCGCCGACCCGCTGCGCCCCGTCGCCGACGTGCTCGCCGAACGGGTCACCGTGCCGGCCGCGCGCACCCTCGCCGTGGACACCGCCCTCGTACGCGACCTGGCCGCCGTCCTGTTCTCCGCCGAGGCGTGCGGCGTCGCCGCCCGCGCCCTGGACACGGCGGCCGGACACGCGGTGGTGCGCGAGCAGTTCGGGCGGCCCGTCGGCAGCTTCCAGGCGGTCAAGCACGGCTGCGCGGAGATGCTCGTACGCCTCGCCCAGGCCCGCGCCCTCACCTGGGACGCGGCGCGCGCGGTGGACGAGCCCGCGCCCGTACGGGGGTTGGCGGCGGCGCTGGCGGCTTCCGTGGCGCTGGAGGCGGCGTACGAGGGCGCGAAGGACTGCGTGCAGCTCCTCGGCGCCACCGGCTTCAGCCGGGAACACGACGCGCATCTCGCGCTGCGGCGCGCGCTGACCGTACGGCAGCTCCTCGGCCCCGGACACCGGCACCGGCTGCGGGCCGCGCGCCTCGCGGCGGACGGGGGCACGCGGCGCGCGCTGCGGCTCGGCCCGGGGCTTGAGCTGGGGCTCGAACTGCCGCCGGACGCGCGAGCGGAGGCCGATACGTTCCGCGCCCGCGCGCGCGAGGCCGCCGACGGCGCGCGGGGGCTCGACCCGGCGGAGGCGCGGCGGCGCCTCGCCCCGGACGGGTACGCGGAACCGCACCTGCCGCCGCCGTACGGCCTGGGCGCGGGCCCCGTACAGCAGCTGGTGGTGGGGGAGGAGCTGCGCGCGGCGGGCGTACGGGTCAGCGAACTCGGCGTCACCGCCTGCGCGCTGCCCGCCCTCGTCACGTACGGCACGGAGGCCCAGCGCGCACGGCACCTGCCCGGCACGGTGAGCGGTGAGACGGCGTGGTGCCAGCTGTTCTCCGAGCCCGACGCGGGCTCGGACATGGCGGCGCTGCGCACGCGGGCGGAACGGGTCCCCGGCCGTGGGAGTGGTGCGGGCGGTGGCGGCTGGCGGGTCAACGGGCAGAAGGCGTGGATCTCGGCCGCGCAGTCGGCGGACTGGGGCGTGCTCCTCGCCCGTACGGACCCGGAGGCGCCCACGGAGCGCGCGTTGACCTTCTTCCTCGTCGACATGCGGAACACCCCCGGCCTCGAGGTGCGGCCCGTACGGGACATCGCGGGCGGCACACCGTTCGGCGAGGTCTATCTGGACGGCGTACTGCTCCCGGAGGACGCCGTGGTCGGCGAGGTGCACGACGGCTGGGCGGTCGCTCGGCACACGCTCGGCAACGGCCGCGTGGACTGGACCGACCGGCCGGACTTCGGCCCCGGCCTGGAAGCGCTGCTCGCGCGCTGCCCGTACGGGGACGACGCGGGCCCCGTACGGGAGCGCCTCGGCGCGCTCGCGGCGGAGGCGCACGCCCTCGGCTGCCTCGCACTCCGTACGGTGCTCCGGCGCGCCGCGGGCCAACAATCCGGCGCGGACCCCGGCGTACACCGCCTCCTGCGCGCCCGGCACCAGCAGCGGGTGGCGGAACTGGCCCTGGAACTCCTCGGCCCGCCGGGCGCGCTGACGGACGAGGGCGGCGCGGTGGACACGTTCCTCACCTCACGCGGCGCCACGCTCTCCGGCGGCACCACGCAGATCCAGCTGAACGCCCTCGCCGAAACCCACCTGTCCCTCCCCCACGACCCGGAACCCCGCCCGCTGCTGTGACGCCGGCCGGGGCCGCCCCGACCGCCCGTGACACCGGCGTGCGGCACATGAGCCGTACGCCGGTGCCCGCGTGGCCCAACTCGCGCGCGGAGCAACGTGTGCCGGGATGGCAAGTGGCCCAGGAGACGGCATTCCCGTTAATCGGCCGCTCATTGAGCGTTCGCTCCGTGAATACACTTGAAACACATCGCTGAACTGCAGCGATAGCGAACTGCGGCCAGCGGTACTAGGAGCGGAGTAGAAGCAGATACTCCCCGCAGAGTACGCCACCACGAACTTGATTGCATAGGATCTCCACTCACAGAAGGGAAACAGTCTCGCCGCTGGCGGACTTGCTCGAAAAAGGGAGAGGGGATATGTCACGTGTGAAGCGAACGGTGGCTGGGTTAGCGGCTGCTGTGGTTCTGGGCGGAGCAGGGGCTGTCGCTACCGCCTTGCCCGCTCAGGCTGACGGCCCGGCATTCACGGCATCAACGGAAAACAACGAACCGGCCTCCGGATCCACGCCGAAGGCTGCGCCCTCGTCCCATTCGACAGAGGCCGCGCTGTCCAGTCCCGGGCGTTACTTGGTCGACGGAGCGCGGATCCGCACCAACCCCAGCACCTCGGCCACCGTGGTCGGCTATGGCTACCGGTCCCACGACGCCACGGTCCACTGCCGGCGGGTCGTCGCCAACACCGAGTGGTACTACCACAAGAACAACACCACCGGAGTCTCCGGATGGTCCCGAGTCGACGTACTCATTCCCCTCATCCAGGTTCGGAACTGCTGAGAGGCACACGGGGAGGAAACGTGCTCAGGATCGCGAACAGAGTAGCCGTCGTCGCCGCAGTCATAGGTGCGATGTTGACGAGTGGTGCGGTGGCTTCCACCGCCGAATCCGCTTCAGCCGCGCAGCGGTCTCAAGTGGGAGTGCAAAGTCGGGCAGGGTATTTTCTGGGCGACGGCATTAACATCCGCAACGCCCCCAACGGTCCCGTCATCCTGGGCAAAGGGTACCGGGGTGAGACGTTCACCGCCCATTGCTGGAACGGCAATGGGCTTTGGATCTATCTGACGGCTCATCGCGGCAACGTCACCGGGTGGGTGAGCGTCAGTTGGGTCTTCTACACGAACAACGGCCCCATGGGCTACTGCTAACGCGCGCTTCCTCCCCCCGGGCACCTGACCGGAGGGGAAAGATGCGCGGCCGTACAATGCGATCCGATCAACTGCGTGCGCTGCCCTATTGAGCCTCTTTCAACCTCGCGTGGGTGATGGGGCGTTGGGCTGACAGCGCGGTGAAGCCTCTGGCTATAGATGGGTTTTCGACCGAGAGAACCGTCTTCACCAGAGGCTTCGCGTGCTTGTCCACCCGTCCGGGATCGACGTGTCCAGCTCCGCCCGGCGCTTCCCGTCCGCCCGGCTGCGGGAGCATCGCCGGCAACGCGGCACCTGCTGGAGGCGGCTGACCCCCGGGCGCGGCTTCCTGGTGCGACTGGCCCTGCTGACGGCATGAACGTGCAGGTCATCACCGACCCGGCGGGACGGCTGCCACGGGCATCCCCGGCACTGCCCGGAGCCGTCCACGTCATCAGGGCCGCGCGAACCCGCGGCATCATCGACGCCCTGGAAGAAGCCGCCGCGGAGTGCGGGGCCGACCACCACCAGCCTCGTCCAAGCCGTCCTCACCCTGCGCCTGACCTGCTCAGGCACTCACGCCTCGATGTCGTACTCCAGCACGTAGGCCGCCGCGTCGAGCGTCATCTCGTTCAACTCCACGGCCCGGCCGTCGCCGTCGAACGCGGTGCGGCAGATGCGCATGACCGGTGTGCCCGCCGAGAGCTCCAACTGCCGTGTCTCGGCGGCACTCGGCATCCGCGACCGCACTTCCTCCCGGAACCGGACGGGCTTGTGCCCGAGTTCGGCGAGCCGCGCGTACGTGCCGCCGGGGCCGGTGTCCTCCTGGGTGACCGGCGAACCGGCCACGAGTTCCGCCGGGAGATGGGACACGGACAGGAGCACGGGCTTGCCGTCGAGGACGAACCGGCGGTGGCGCGTACAGACCGCTGCGCCGGGTTCCAGCCCGAGCACGCGGGCGACCGGCTCCGTGGCCGGTGCCTCACCGACCTCGATCCCGTCCACGACGAGGTCCCGGTCCGCCGCGTCATCCGCCCACACCGACCGCCCGGAACCCCACACCTCCTGCGACAGCCGCTGCACCCCGCGCCGCCGGACGGGACGGAACGCCCGGACGAACACGCCCTTGCCCTTGCGGGATTCGGCGATGCCCTCGTTCTTGAGCACGTCCAGAGCCTGCCGCGCGGTCATCAGGGCGACCTGGTGGGTCTCCTTGAGCTGGTTCTCGCCGGGCAGTTGATCGCCGGGCCCGTACTGCCCCGACTCGATCGCCGCCCTCAGCTCCGCCGCGATCCGCTGGTACTTGGGCAGCTCGCCCGCGCCCTGCTTGGCCATCACACGTCCCTCCGTCCTCTCTAGACACCCTAAGGGGGAGGGCTGGAGAGCGCACAGTTGTACGCTGCGCGAGGTTCGGTTGACATCTCTAGAGAGGATGCGTCAGTATGAGCAACGTCTCTAGAGATGTGTGCCGTGTGGCAGAAACCGAAGGGGGCCCGCCGTGCCCGAAGCGACGCAGAGGTTCTTCGACCCCAGGCCCGAAGCCGTCCGAATGGCGCGGGAGTTCGCCTGCCTCTCCCTCGCCTCGTGGAGACGTGCCGCCGAGCCGGTCGAGACCGTCCGGCTGTGCGTGTCCGAGCTGGCGTCCAACGCGCTGCTGCACGGCGCCGAGCCCGGGCGCGGCTTCCTGGTGCGACTGGCCCTGGCCGACGACGTCGTACGTCTGGAGGTGCACGACAGCCGCGAGGTGCGGCCCGAGCCGCGCCGTCCCTCCGCCTTGGACACCGCCGGGCGCGGGCTGCTGCTCGTCGCCGAACTCGCCGACGACTGGGGCGTCGCGGACCGGGAGCCGTTCGGCAAGATCGTCTGGGCCCGGATCAAGGCGCCGCGCAGATGACGGAAGTCTGACGGTCCGGCGTCGGGTATGGCGTCCCGGCGGGGGTGGTGCTCGAATCGGGGGGTGGACCTCGTACAGGGCAATTCCGGCGGGCCGGACGGGCCGGCCCGGCCGGATGGGCAGGATCCCGCCGACGGGCAGGGCGCGCCCGTCGGGCGGCGGCTGCTGCTGGGCACGCTCGCGCTCGGGGCCGCCGGGCTGGCGGCCGCGCCATCTCTGCAGCGCGGGATGGAGAACGCGCTCGGGGCCGTCGCGGGCAAGGACCCCACCGGCTTCACCGGGCTGCTGCCGAACGGCGGCGGGTTCCGGTACTACTCCGTCGTCTCCTCCGTCCCGCACAAGGGCCCCGACGACTACCGCCTCACCGTCGACGGCCTCGTCGACCGCGAGGCCGACTACACCCTCGCCGAGTTGCGCGCGCTGCCGCAGACGCGGCTCGTACGGGATGTGCAGTGCGTCACCGGGTGGCGGGTGCCGGAGACGCCGTTCAAGGGGGTACGGCTGTCGCGGCTGCTGGACGCGGCCGGGGTGCGGAGTGAGGCGAAGGCCGTACGGTTCACCTGCTTCGACGGCGCGTACAGCGAGAGCCTCACGCTCGAACAGGCCCGCCGCGCCGACGTGCTGGTCGCGTTGGAGATGCAGGACAAGCCGCTGAGCCACGACCACGGCGGGCCCGCGCGGCTGTACGTCGCGCCCATGTACTTCTACAAGTCCGCGAAGTGGCTCTCCGGCATCACCCTCACCCGCGACGTACGGCCCGGCTACTGGGAGAAGCGCGGCTACGACGTCGACGCCTGGGTCGGCCGCTCGAACGGACGCGACGGCGATGTCCCCACCGCCGCCTGACGCCCCCCGAGCAGCCGCACGAGGCGCGGTCCGCGGCGCTGCCCGAGTCGCGGCTGGAGGCGCGGTCCGCCGCGCCGAACGCCCGCAGGGCGTCCTGCGTTTCACGCTCGGGGAGCGGTGGGTGCACCACTCCACGGCGCTGCTGATGGGCGTGTGCGTGTTCACGGCGGCGTGCCTGTATCTGCCGCAGCTCGCCCAACTCGTCGGCCGCCGCGCCCTGATGGTCACCCTCCACGAGTGGTCGGGCCTGCTGCTGCCCGCGCCGTTCCTGCTGGGGCTGGCGTCGCGCGCGTTCCGGGCTGACCTGCGGCGCCTGAACCGTTTCGGGCCGCACGACCGCGACTGGCTGACAGCCGCTCTGCGGCGGCGCCGGTACGGCCGGGAGTCCGGCAAGTTCAACGCGGGGCAGAAGGTCTGGGCCGCCTGGATCGCGGGCGCGGTGCTGGTGATGACCGCGACCGGGCTCATGATGTGGTTCACGGACCTGGCGCCGCTGGTGTGGCGTACGGCGGCGACGTTCGTACACGACTGGCTGGCCCTCGCCATCGGCGTCGTGCTCATCGGGCACGTGCTGATGGCCGCAGGCGACCCGGAGGCGCGGCGCGGGATGCGTACGGGGCGGGTCGCGCCGGACTGGGCCCGACGCGAGCACCCGCTGTGGCGGCCCCCGGCGGAGGCCGATGCCGATGCCGATGCCGATGCGGACGCGGGCGCGGGCGCGGACGCCCGTCCGTAGCCGCGGGTGGCCGCTATACGCCCACCGCCCCGCCGCTGTGGCTGAGGGCCGTCCTCAAACGCCGGACGGGCTGGTTTCGGTGGCCCTCGCCGTACGGATCCCGCCGGACGGGCTGGATTCGGCGGGCCCAGCCGTACGGGACCCGGCTCGCGGGCCTAGGACCGACGTCCCGCCGCAGGTGGGCGGATATCCCGGTGTGCCCCGCCGAGGGCGGGTGGCAGCATGTCCGGCATGGTCCAGTCCCCTCCTGCCCCCGACGTCTCCAGCGGTTCCAGCGGAGACCGCGTTGCCCGCCCCCGTCTGTGGGCCGTCGTGCTCGCGGCGTGCGCCGGGCAGTTCCTCGTCGTGCTCGACGTGTCGGTGGTCAACGTGGCGCTGCCGTCGATGCGTTCGGACCTGGGGCTGAGCGAGACAGGGCTGCAGTGGGTGCTGAACGCGTACACGCTCACGTTCGCCGGGTTCATGCTGCTCGGCGGCCGGGCCGGTGATCTCTTCGGCCGGAAGCGGATGTTCCTCGTCGGGCTGGGCCTCTTCGTCGCGGCCAGCCTTGCGGGCGGGCTGGCGCAGGAGGGCTGGCAGCTGATCGCCGCGCGCGCCGTGCAGGGCATGGGCGCGGCGGTGCTGGCGCCGGCCACGCTGACCATTCTGACCACCAGCTTCCCGGAGGGCCCGGCCCGTACCCGCGCCATAGGGACGTGGACGGCCGTCGGCGCGGGCGGCGGCGCGGCGGGCGGGCTCGTCGGCGGCCTGCTGACCGGCGGGCTGTCCTGGCGCTGGGTGCTGCTGATCAACGTCCCGGTCGGCGCCGTCGTCCTCGTCGCCGCCACCCTGTGGCTCGCCGAGAGCCGCGGCAGTGTGGGCAGGAAGCTCGACGTGCCGGGCGCGCTGCTGGTCACGGCGGGGCTCGGGGCGGTGGCGTACGGGATCGTGGAGACGGAGTCGTCCGGGTGGACGGCGGCGGCCGCGCTCGTACCGCTCGCCGTCGGGCTGGTGCTCCTGGGCGCGTTCGTGGCGGTCGAGGCGCGTACGCGGGCGCCGCTGGTGCCGTTGAAGCTGTTCCGGCTGCGGGCCGTGTCGTCGGCGAACGCGGCGATGTTCGTCAACGGCGCGGCGCAGTTCTGCATGTGGTACTTCGTGTCGCTCTACATGCAGAACGTGCTGGACTACTCGCCCGTCCAGGCCGGTCTCGGCTTCATACCGCAGTCACTCAGCATCGTCTTCGGCTCGAAGCTCGCACCGCTGCTGATGCAGCGCATCGGCCCCCGCCACCTGGCGATCATCGGCACCTCCATCGCGGGCAGCGGCTGCCTGTGGCAGAGCACGATGCACGCGGGCGGCGGCTACGCGGACACCGTGCTGGGCCCCGGCGTACTGATCGCGCTCGGCGCCGGACTGTCCGCCACCCCGCTCGCGTCCCTCGCCACGCGCGGCGCCGCGCCGGGGGACCAGGGCCTCGTGTCCGGCCTGATCAACACCTCCCGCACGATGGGCGGCGCCCTCGGATTGGCGGCGCTCTCCACCGTCGCCGCGGCCCGGATCGGCGACGACCACGGGCCGGCGAGCCAGGCGCAGGGGTACGGTCTGGCCTTCCAGACGGGGGCCTGGATACTGCTCGGGAGTGTGCTGCTGATGTTCCTGACCCTGCCGCGCGGCGACGGACGGGCGGACGACTCCGCCCCGGAGGACGAGGCCGCCGCGGAGGACGAGGCCGCCGCGGACGGCCCCGTGAAGGAGCGGGCGGACGAGGGGGCGGTCACGCGTGACTGACCAGTACGAGCCGCAGCCCGACCAGCCCGACCAGCCCGCGCGCTCCGCGAGCGGTTTCCCCGCCACCGGCCGCCGCGTGCTCGTCACCGGCGCCTCCCGCGGCCTCGGCCGCGAACTCGCCCGCGCCTTCGCGCGCAACGGCGACCGCGTCGCCGTCCACTACGGCACCCGCCGCGAGGACGCCGAGGAGACCCTCGCGGCACTGCCGGGCGAGGGCCACGTGCTGGCGACGGCGGACGTGTCGCAGCCGGCCGAGGCGGCGCGGCTGGCCGAGGAGGCCGCCGACGCGCTCGGCGGCCTCGACGTGCTGGTCAACAACGCCGCCGTCAACTTCCCGCATCCGCCCGCCTCGACGTCGTACGACGACTGGACGACAGCGTGGCGCCGCCACACGGATGTGAACCTCCTGGGCACCGCCCACCTCTCGCACCAGGCCGCGCAGCGGATGATCGCCCAGGGGGCGGCGGGCGGAGACCAAGAGGGTCACGGCGGCCGTATCGTCAACATCGGTTCGCGCGGCGCCTTCCGCGGCGAACCGGACCACCCCGCGTACGCCGCCACCAAGGCCGCCGTCCACGCGCTCGGCCAGTCGCTGGCGGTGGCGCTCGCGCCGTACGGCATCGCGGTCGCGTCCGTCGCGCCGGGCTTCTTCGAGACCGAACGCGTCGCGCACCGGCTGCGCGGCGAGGAGGGCGCGGCGATCCGCGCGCAGAGCCCGTACGGCCGCGTCGGGCGGCCGGAGGAGGTCGCGGAGGCGGTGCTGTGGCTGGCCTCGCCCGCGGCGGAGTGGAGTTCCGGCGCGGTGCTGGACCTGAACGGCGCGTCGTACCTCCGTACGTGACCCGCCGTACGCGGGCCGACGTACGTGGACCGCCGCGTACGCGGGCCGACATACGCGGACCGACGTACGTGAACGGCCCCGGCCCGCCCCGACCGCCAGCCCTCACCATCACGGAGCCCCCATGCCCATCGACACCGCTGCGGCACTCGCCGCCCCGCCCCGCACCATCGAGATCAGCTGGGACCACAAGGACGTCCAGCTCTACCACCTGGGCCTGGGCGCAGGCGTTCCCGCCACCGACCCGCTGGAGCTCCGCTACACCCTGGAGAGCCGCCTCCACGTCCTCCCCAGCTTCGCGACCGTCGCGGGCGGCGGCGTGGGCGTGCTGGACGGGCTGTCCGCGCCCGGCGTCGACGTGGATCTCGCGGCCGTCCTGCACGGCGGCCAGCACGTCACGCCGCACCGGCCGCTGCCCGTACGGGGTGAGGCGACGCGGAGTTCGCGGGTGGAGGCCGTGTACGACAAGGGCAAGGCCGCCGTCATCGTGCTGCGTACGGAGGCGGCCGACGCCGACGGCCCGCTGTGGACGTCGCACACGGAGCTGTACGTACGTGGCGAGGGCGGTTTCGGCGGCGAACGCGGCCCGTCCGTACGGCCGTCCACGCCCGTACGCGAGCCGGACCGCGTCGTGGAGCGCGCGATCCGGGAGGACCAGGCACTGCTGTACCGGCTTTCGGGCGACTGGAACCCACTGCACGCCGACCCCGACTTCGCCCGTCTCGCGGGCTTCGAACGGCCGATCCTGCACGGGCTGTGCTCGTACGGGGTGGCGCTGAAGGCCGTTGCCGACACGCTGCTCGACGGGAACGTGGCACGGGTGCGCGGTTACGGCACGCGCTTCACCGGGGTCGTCTTCCCGGGCGAGACGCTGCGTATCGCCATGTGGCGGGAGGGGGAGGACGGTTCGGGCGGCGGCGGCGTGGCGCGGCTGGAGGCGGTGGCCGTCGAACGGGACGGCGCACCGGTGCTCGGCGACGCGGTGGTGACGTACGGCCCCTGACGCCGGGCCGGGCGGCGCCTCGCGTACGCCGCGCCGCGTACGCCGTACGCCGACGGTTCCGCGCCCGTACGCCCGCAGGCCCGTGCGCCCCCCCCCGGCTCAGGCGCGCCGCTGTGCCGCGGGCGAGAAGCGGCTGACGTAACGCCGCTGCCAGGGCGTCTCCACGGCGCGCGGTGCGTAGTGCTCCCGCACGTACGCGACCGCCTCGGCGTTCGGCACGCCGTCCAGCACGGCGAGGCAGGCGAGCGCGGTCCCGGTCCGGCCGACCCCGGCGCCGCAGGCGACCTCCACGCGCTCCGTAACGGCGCGCTCCCACGCCTCGCGCAGCGCGTCGGCGGCCGCCTCCCGGTCGGCAGGCAGCCGGAAGTCGGGCCAGCGCACCCAGCGCGACTCCCAGTCGACGGCGGGCGGTTGGCGGCCCAGCAGATACAGCGCGAAGTCCGGCACCGCGCCGGGCGGCAGCGGACGGCGCAGCCCGCGGCCGCGCACGAGACGCCCCGAGGGCAGCCGCAGCACACCCGCCGCGGCCGGTTCCCACGAGGAGGCAGGGGAAGCGGTCATACGGCGAGCGTAGCCGCGCGGGGCCCGCGCCGGATGCCGTACGGAAGCCCCGTACACACCCACGCGGGCCCCGCCCTCGGGGCTAGTCTCCCGATCCGCCGGTGCCGGCGGGCCCGAACCGGGCGGCGGCAGCGCGGACTTGGGCACGGACACGGGCACGAGGGCGCTTACGGGCGCGGGTGGCGGCCCCGGCGCCGGCCTGCGGCTGCCCGCCGGGGCCTTCCTTTTTCTTTTTTTTGTGACGCTCCCGCACCCCCCCCACAGTCGTATAGGAGTCGGCAGCATCAGACGTGTATAGGAGAGGAGCCAGGGGCGGAGGGCCGACCGCTCCTCGCGCCAGGCCGACAGCAGCCGTTCGCCGAGCCTGTCCTCGAGCAGCCCCGTGGCCTGGATGCCGAGGGCGACGTCGGGTGCCAGCCATGGCTCTGCCTCGAGCAGGCCGCCCACCACGTCCCGCCGGACGATCTGCTCGTGTACGGCGTCGGCTTCCACGTGCTCGTCGTAGAAACGCTGGGCAGCGGGACCGGCACCCGCGCGGCGCATCGCCTCGGCCATGCGCCGCGCGCCCGGCGACGAGGTCACCTCGACCGTCGCGAAGTGCCCCACCAGGGCTCCGCGCAGCGCACGGTGCAGGCCGCACAGGGACATGAGGTTGACGGTCGCGAGCGCCTCGGCGGGGGCCGCGTCGAGATAACGGCCGTAACGGGAGTCCAGTCCGAGATCGTCCATCAGCTCGGCGAACAGCCGCGCGTGCATGTCCTCCGCGCGCCCGGCGCCGAACTCGTCGAACTCCACCGCCGTCATGGCCGCCTTGGCCCGGCCCCGCAGGCGGGGGATGACCCAGGCGTGCGGGTCGGCTTCCTTCAGGTGGTAGAGGGAACGCACGGCGGCGTACTCGCGCAGCTGCCACCACGCGCCCGTGCGCTTCAGATGATGGGACACGCCGTCTCCGGCGTCCTCCACGGGTTCGCGGAGCAGGCCGGCCAGCAGTCCGTCCACGTCCGTCGTACGGTCCGTAGCCGAGCGCACTGCCGTCAGGAACCGTTCCTCCGCGTCACCGCGCAGCAGCAGCAGTTCCGGGTTCCACTCCTGGCGGTCGGTGACTCCCTCGAACCCGTGGTAATGGAGCTCGTACAGCACGTACAGGGCAAGCTGGAGATCGTCGCCGTACGGGTCGGCGCGGCCGACCTCGGCGCTGCCGGGCAGGTGGCTCCCGGTGCCGCGCAGATACGCCAGCACGGCCGCCGAGATGTCTCCCCGCGACCGGGGCAGTTCGGGCGACACGGCCATGGGAGCGGGGGCCGGCCCCGCTTCCCCGTCACCATTCATGACTCCGGCCTCTCGGTCTCGTCTCGCTCACCGCTCCCGTCCCCCGGCTTCTTCCCGTCCCGTGTGCCGGGCACGTCCCCGGCGCCCCCGGGCACGTCCGTCCGCCGGCCGTCCTCCGGCCGCGGGCGGGAACGCCGCCGGTGGCTGGTGTCACACCACGGGTACGTACGGCTGCGCCGGCACTGGCAGACGGCGACGGTGAACCGGTCCGAGGAGACGACGGTGCCGTCCTGCAGCTCGAACTCCACCGGCCCCTCGATCAGCAGCGGACCCTCGCGGTCCTGGGCGACGCGGCGCGGGCGTTCAGATCTTCTCGGCACGGATGACCACCAGTTCCTCCTGGTTCTCGGCGGCGTCGTCCACGAGCCCGTTCTCCCGGAGCCACGGCAGCCGCGCCGAGAGAACGGGCCCGAAGGGAACGGTCGCGCGGTCGCTGATCTCTGCCACGAGCCCGAGCGCGGCCAGTCTCCGCACGGTGGTCTCCGGCGCGCTGAGCGCCGAGTGCACCATCAGCAGCACCCCGCCGGTACGGAGCGCGGACGGGGAGGCGTCGCACACCCGGTCCACGAACGCCCTGCCGTCCCACCCCGCGTCCCACGAACGGGCCCGGCCGCGGCGCGGCGGGAACTCGGCCGGGGAGGGGACGTACGGCGGGTTGCTGATGAGCATGTCGAACGTCCGGTCCGGGGGGAGCGCGCTGAGCAGATCACCGCGGCGTACGACGACGCGGCGGGCGGCGAGCAGCGCGTTGAGCCGCGCGGTCAGCACCGCCCTGCGGCCGATGTCCACGGCTGTCACGCACGCGCCCAGCCGGGCCGCGTAGACCGCGAGCGCCCCACTGCCCGTACAGACGTCGAGCAGATCGGAGCCCGGCACTCGGCGCTCGCGGCGCACCGCGTCGGCGAGCAGCAAGCTGTCCGCCTGGGGCGCGTAGACGCCGGGCAGGGTCACCGCGCGGCCCAGTTCCGGCAGCGGTGCGCACGTGGTCGTCACAGGTCAGCCTCCACGCTCAGCGGGTGGATCCGCCTCAGACCGGGTCACCCGGCCGTCACGATGGAAACGTGCTGCCTGCGCGCCGCCGCTCGTGCGGGCCCTCTCAGCCGCTTCGGCCCCGGCTCCCTCAGCCCGCGTCCGGGGCGGGCGGCAGGGTGAGGAAGAGGGGCTCGCCCGGTGCCGGCACGCCGTGGCCGCGGGCGACCACCGTGTCCCGGAAGACGGCCTCCAGTCTGCGCGCGTACCGCTCCCCCGGCCCCGCCGCGCCCGTGAACGTCCCGCGCAGCAGCCAGCCCGGCCCGTCGCAGCCGGCGAACCGCACCGCGACCTCCCCGCCGGGGGACTCCACGTCGCGGAGCACGGCGCCCGGTTCGGGGCCGAGCGGCCCGTCCACGCGCGCGAGGGACCCGCCGCCCGCGCTCAGGCCCTCGGCCATGCGCGCGCTCACCTGCTCCCACAGGCCGCCGCAGGCGTCCGCGGCGAACGCCTGAAGCTGTACGGAGGCCGCGCCCCCGCCGAGCGACACGGTGGCGGCCACGACGCGCTCGGGGTTGCCGGGCGCGCCGTCCTCGCGGAGGCCGTCCGCGCGGATCAGAGCGCGCCGCGCGCCCAGGGGCCGGTGATCGCGAACGTGATGCCGGGGGTCTGGATGTTCACGAACAGCCACTTGCCGTTCTTCGGCTCGAAGACGGAGCCGGCCCACTCGGAACCCCTGTGGTCCGCGGCCGGTACGTCCTTGCCCGCCGTACCGCCGCGCAGGTCGGCGTTGTTGGCGGCGAAGCGGAAGATCTCGCCGTCCGTGGTCAGGCCGTGCACGTACTCGGTGCCGCCGCCGTCCTCGCACAGCACCAGGCCGCCGCGCGGGCTGACACACATGTTGTCGGGCGCGTTGAGCACGTCGGCGCCCGGGGAGGCGAAGAGGACGCGGAACTCGTCGGTGGCCGGGTCGAGTTCGAAGACCTGGCCCTGGCCGGCGGGGCCGCCGTCGGTGGTGATGACGTAGATGCGGTCGTTGCCGTACCAGGCGCCCTCGAGGCGGCTGAACACCGCGGCGCCGTTCGCCTGCGCCTGGAGCCGCACCGTGTCCTCCGCCGGGTCTACGTCGTCGACGGGCACCCAGGAGACGGTGCCGTACGACCGCGCCCCGCCCGTCCCTTCCGCGTCGTGCGCCCCGTCGCGGCGGGTGTCGTACGTCGTGCTGCCGATGCGCAGCGCCTCCAGCCGGCCGCCCTTGGCCAGGTCGCCGGGCACCGCCGGCACGAACCGGTACAGCGACGCGTCGCCCCGGTCCTCGGTCTCGTAGACATGGCCGGTCGCCGGATCGACGGCGACGGCCTCGTGGTTGAACCGGCCCATGGCGGTGTACGGCTCGGGGTTGCCCTTGCCGCGCGACGCCACCTCGAAGATGTAGCCGTGCCGCTTGCCGGCCGTGGTGGAGAAGGTCTCCTCGCAGGTGAGCCAGGTGTTCCAGGGGGTGGGCCCGCCGGCGCAGTTGCGGATGGTGCCGCCGAGGCTGCCGTACGACTCCAGCCACTCGCCGGCGTCCGGGTCGAAGACCAGGGTGGTGGTGCCGCCGCCGGCCTGCGGGTTGTAGGCGGGGGCGGTGAACGCGGGCCCGGCGCCGCGCTCGTGGTTGCGTACGACGTGCACCCGGTCGCCGTACCGGAACGCGGCCATGCCGTCGTGCGCGGAGGGGGTGCGCGCCCCGTCGTCCATGAGGTCGTTGGTCCAGCCGTACGAGAGGTACTCGAAGCCGCGCGGCAGGTGCAGCAGCTCCAGGCCCGTGGCCTGATCCCGTACGGGGCTCAGCGGGCCGTAGCCGGCGTCGAACGCGAACTTGACGGGGGCGGCCGCCGCCGTCCGCGCCGTCAGCGCCTGGAACGGCACGGACGCGGCCGCGGCCACCGCCGCACCGCGCAGGAGAGTGCGTCGCTCGAAACCAGAGCCGGGACCGGAATCGGAACCAGAACCAGAACCGGAACCGGAACCGGAACCGTTCGTGCTGCCGGCGGACTTGCCTGTCATGGGGAGCCCTTTCGATGCTGCGGAAGGGGGGCGGCGCGAGTCACCCTAGGAGCGGGGCCCCGTTCCGGTTCCCAACGGAACGTGAGCATTGGGCGAACGCTTTCGGCCACCGGCCGGCTGCCCCCGGGATCGGCTCTCCGGATCGCCTCCTGCGGCTCAGCTGACGCGGACAGGGGCGGCGTCGGGGCCGTCGTCGTCCAGGGCCGTGCGGGCGGCGGCGACGAACGCCAGGCGGGCCCGTTCGAGATCGTCGAGGGAGGCGGTGGCGGTCCCCCGCAGGCAGCCGAGCAGATCGCGGGCAGCGCCCGCGGCGTCGTCCGGGCCCTCCAACAGGACTGCGCCGTAGGCGCGTTGCAGGGCGGCACGGTCGTCCGCGTGCCCCTCGCCGGTCGTGCGGGTCAGGATCGCGGTCTCCGCGGCGTCCAGGAAGCGGACGTACGTCTGCCGCCGCTGGTCCAGCGTCCGTACGGCGCGCTGCTCCTCCAGCGTCATCCGTACGGTGTCCAGCAGCGCGTCCGCCTGGCGGTCGCCCGCGTGCCGGGCCGCGGCGGCCTGCCTGCTGCCCGCGCTGCGCGTGAACCACCCCGTGACCAGACTGCCCGCGACCGCCGAGCACGCCGCGACCAGCGCGATTCCCCACTCACCCATGGCGCGCATTCTCCCCGCCGGCGGCCGGCCGCGGGCGGGATCGGCCCATACGGCGGCCGGTACGATCGGCACATGCCGTCCGACGCACCCCCGCGAACCCCATCTGATCTGGGGAAACGAGCCTCCATGCGGAAGCGGGCGCACTAGGATGAACACTCTGGGCGACGGGCGACGGGCGACGGGCGACGGGCGACGGGCGACGGGCGACGGGCGACGGGCGACGGGCGACGGGCGACGGGCGACGGGCGACGGGCGACGGGCGACGGGCGACGGGCGCTCGTCGCAGGGTGCTGTTCGCCGCCCGTTCGGCGACCGCCCTGCACCGGCTGCTCGACGTGCTCCCGGTGTTCGCCGGTGACGAGCGGATCACGCGCGTCTTCACCCTCGTCCCCGGCTCCGACTTCGACCTCGACGCCCTGGCCGCCGTCGAACGCGCGGGAGCCCGAACCGTCGCGTGGGCCACGGCACTCGACGGCACGTACGACCTGATACTGGCGGCCAGCCCCAAGGGACCCGTCACCGAGCTGCGTGGCCCCCTCCTGCTGCTTCCGCACGGTGCGGGCTTCAGCAAGAGCGTGCCGGGCGAAGGCGCCGAGGGAGCACCGTCCGGGCTCGACCCGGGGTTCCTGGTGCGCGACGGCCGGGCCGTGGCTGATTTCCACGCGCTCGCGCACCCGCGGCAGTTGGCGCGGCTCACGTCGCTTTCTCCGCAGGCCGCCGCCCGTGCCGCCGTCGTCGGCGACCCGACGCTGGAGCGCGTCCTCGACTCGCGCGGCCACCGGGACCGCTACCGCGCGGCCCTCGGCACCGGCGCGCGGCGGCTGGTCGTCCTCACGTCCACGTGGGGCCGCGAGTCGCTGCTCGGGCGGCGCCCCGTGCTCCCCGCCGAGCTCGCGCTCGGCCTCCCCCACGACGCGTACCAGCTCGCGCTGACGCTCCACCCCAACGAGCGCAGCGGCGCGGGCGAGCTGGACCTCGCGCAGTGGCTGGAGCCCGCGCTGGGCGCCGGGCTGGTGCTCGCGGAGCCGTACGAGGAATGGGCGGCCGTCCTGGCCGCGGCCGACGCGGTGGTCACCGACCACGGTTCGACAGCTCTGTACGCGGCCGCCCTCGGGTGCCCGGTGGTCGGTGCGTACGACGGTGGCGAGGAGCTCATCCCCGGCAGCCCGATGGCCGAACTCCTCGCGCGCAGCCCGCACCTGGCCCCGGACCGGCCCTTCGACGGACTGCCGGCGGCGCTCGGCGCGTGCGAGCCGGAGACCGTACGGGAGGTCGCGGACTCGGCGTTCGCGGGGCAGGGGCGTGTGCTGCGGCGGCTCCGTACGGAGGCGTACGTGCTGCTCGGCCTCCGTACGCCGCCGGGCGCGGCGGAGCCCCGTACGCTCCCCGCGCCCCGTACGCCGGGCCGCGCGCCCGCCGCGTTCGCCGTACGGGTGCGTCTGCGGGCGGAGGGTGGCGCGGGCGGCGGCACCCGTATCGCCGTCGAACGCTTCCCGGCAGGCACCGACGCCTCCGCGGCACACCATCTCGCCGCCGAACAGGGCACTGCCGGTGAACGGCACGCCCAGACCGCCGCGCTGCTCTACCGCCGGCGCGCACCGTACGGCGCCGACTCCCCGCACCAGGCGGCGTGGACGGCCGCCGGCTGGACCGCGCACGCGCTGGAGACGTACCCGGCGTGCCGTACGGCGGCCGTCGTGCTCTCCGACCGGATGTGCGTCGTACGTGCGCACTCGGGCGCGCTGCTGACCGTCCACGTCGAGCCGGACCGGACGACGGACGGGCGCGTCGTACGCGCCGACCCGGCCGCCGCACTGAGCGCCGTGCACGGCTGGCTGTCCGCCGCCTCGCCCGCGCCTCCGGAGCCGCCTGCCGAGTTCACGTGCGACGTGGGCGGGATCGCGTTCCGTACGGTGGTGCGTGCCGCGACGGATGACGAGGCGGACAGCTCCGTACAGGGGCCGCCCGACTCCGTACAGTGGGCGCCCGCCGCGGACCCCGGCGGAACCGGCGGAACCGGCGGAACCGGCGGAACCGTGTAGCGCACCGGGGACGTCCGTTGCGGGCATGAGCGGCAGCGCGAAGCGGCGGGATGCGGACGGCGCGGCGGGGGCAGTGGGCCGGACCGGCGCCGGGTGCCTTCTCGCCTGCGTCGGCGCGGTGGCCGCGCCGCTGGTGTGGGCGCCGCGTGCGGCGCCCGGCATCGACGGCGGGTTCGAGGGCCACGCGCGGGACCTGAGCGTGCTCTACGTCGACCTGCCGCTCATCGTGCTCGGCGGCGCTCTGCTGCCGCCGGCCGTCTGGGCGTTGGCCGCGCGCCTGGTGCCGCGCCCCTGGATCGCGATGCTCGTGGCCGTGGCCGCGCTCGCGGGCGGGCTGTGGGGGCTCACCGAATGGTGGACTCCCCGCACGGAGCCGGATCCCGGTTACGGGCCCGGGATCTGAGGGCCGCGGGCCCCCACAGCACCCCCCGGGTGGCGTTACTCCGTGGCGCCCGCAAGCCCGTTCCGGGCGCGGACCGTCTGTGCCGCCGCGCGGTGGGCGGCCGCGCCCGCCGCGTCTCCCGTCTCCTCGGCCAGCGCGGTGAGCGCGTCCAGGGAGCGCAACTCCTCGCGTTCGGAACCGCGTTCGCGTGCACCCGCCAGTGACGCCTCGTACAGTGCACGTGCCGCGCCGTGGTGCCCGAGCCGTTGCCGTACGCCGCCGAGCGCCAGCCCGGTGCGTGCCGTCATCCGGGCGCGGCCCTGGTCGGCGGCGCTCGCGTGCGCACGTGTCAGCAGTTCGGCCGCACGTGTCAGTTCGCCGAGGGCGGCCATCGCCTCGCCCAGACGGTACGTCTGGAGCAGCGCGCCGTACGCGTTCCCGATCTCCTCGTGTACGCGGCGGGAGGCGTCGAAATCCGCCGCCGCCTCGGCCCATTGGCCGCGCGCCGTACGGAGCATCCCGCGCGCCTCCAAGGCGGACGCGCCGAGCTTGCGGTCGAGGGCCCGCACCGGCTGCTCCTCCGGCACGGCCAGCGCCCGTACGGCGTCCAGCGCCTGCTCCACCTCCCGTTCGGCGTCGTCCAGCAGCCCCTGCTCCCACAGGGGGCGGGCCAGCATGCAGCGCATACGGAGCGCGGCGCGCGGATGCCCGGCGCGCTGCGCCGCGGCGAGCCCGGTACGGAAGGCGTCGATGACGTCGGCGTAGTGCGGGTGGTCGAGGAACAGCGTCCACAGCGGCTCGCACAGGGCCCAGGCCTCGGCGTCCAGCCCGTACGCGTACGCCGTCCGTACGGAGTCGAAAAGCGCGTGCCGTTCGGCCTCCAGCCAGCGCACCGCACCCGCCTTGCCCGCGAACGGCACGTCAGGCGCGCCCTGTTGCGGCGGCTCCTCGGCGGCGAGCGTCATACGGGGGCCCGCCGCGGTGACGTCCGCGCGCTGCGCCTGCCGCAGAATCCACCGCAGGGCGCGGCGTCGTCCGTCCGCGGCCTCCGTCTCGCCGCCGTCCTCCCGCGCGCGCCGCCGTGCGTGCGCGCGGAGCAGGTCGGGCAGCCGGATGCGCCGCTCGCGCCAGACCAGCAGGCCCGCACCGTCGAGCTCCTCCAGCGCCGTGTCCGCCGGGTCCTGGCCGCGCCCGAGGAGCGCGGCGGCGCCCTCCCGTCCGACACCGCTGCCGGGTGCGGTGGCGAGCAGCCGGTAGAGGCGGGCGGCGTCGGGGCCGAGGGACCGATACGCCGCGTCCCACACCTTCTCGACCACGGGGAGGCCCTGTTCGTCGAACTCCGCGGTGAGTTCACCGAGGAGCCGGGACAGCGGACGGATGTGGTGCCGGCGGATCCAGCGCCCGGCGACGTGTACGGCGGCGGGCAGCCCTGAGCACAGCCGTACGAGGCCGTCCGCCGCGTCCGGTTCGGCGGCCAGCCGGCCGTCGTCGGCGACGCGGCGCAGCAGGTCGGCGACGTACGGCTCGTCCAGCGGTGACAGGGGGAGCTCGATGGCGGCGCCGCTCTCCAGGTCGTAGAGCGGGCCGTGGCTCACGACGATCGCCAGGGAGGCGCCGGAGGCGGGCAGGAGCGGCAGCACCTCGGTGCCGTAGCGGGCGTTGTCGATCACGACGGCGAGCCGCTTCTGCTCGGTCAGCTCCCACCACTGCTTGCGGCGCGCCGCGAACGAGGGCGCCAGCAGCTCAGAGGGCACACCGAGCGCGCGCAGCAGCTGTCCGAGCACGTCGGCGGTCTCGACCGCGCCGTCCCGGCGGTAGTCGTCCAGGTCCTCGTAAAGGACGCCGTCGGGGTAGCGGTCGCGCAGCCCGCGGGCGATACGGAAGGCCAGCTCCGTCTTTCCGGCGCCGCCCAGCCCGTTCAGCGCGAGACACAGCGGGCGGGACCGCTCGCCCCACTCCGCGACCGCACGGAAGGCGCGCGCCTGCTCGTCGTCCCGGTCCACGAAGTGGGGCGGTTCGGGCGGCAACTGGTAGGGCATGCGGCGGGCTCCGGTGTCTGTCCTGGGGGTCTCGACGGGGCCGTGGGTCCCGTACGGGCGCGGCACCTCGTACGGGCGGTGCGTCCCGTACGCGCCGTACGCGCCGTACGCGCCGTGCGTCCCGTACGGCGTCCGGTACGCGTGACGGCCCCCGGCCGCCCGGACCCGCTCCTGTCGTCACGCGGCAACTCTACGTGAACTCGGCCTGCCGCCAACCGCGTTGCACCGCCCGTACGGGACCCCGCGCACACTTCGGCCGCGGCCGAACCGAACGCGCCGCACCATGGGCGTATGGACGCACCACGAGGGCACGCAGCGCGAGGGGCCGCACCACGAGGGCACGCAGCACCCGCCGCCTCCGGCACGGCGCTCGCCCGGCTGGCCGGGCTGCTGGCCGACGAGACGCGGGCGCGGTTCTGCCTGGCCCTGCTGGACGGGCGCGCGTGGACGGCGGGCGAGCTGGCGCGGTCGGCCGGGGTGGCGGCTCCCACGGCCAGCGGGCACCTCGACCGGCTGGTCGCGGGCGGCCTGCTGGAGGAGGTACGGCAGGGGCGGCACCGCTACGTACGGCTGGCCGACCCGCAACTCGCCCAGCTGATCGAGGACATGGCCGCGCACGCCGGCCCGCCGCCCGCCCCGCGCGGGCTCCGGCACGCCTCCGCGAGCGCGGCCATGACGCGGGCCCGCACCTGCTACGACCATCTGGCGGGCGGCCTCGGCGTCGGGGTCACCGACGCCCTGCTGCGGCGCGGGCTGCTGCAGGAGTCGACGGGGTTCGCCCTGACGGACGCGGGCCTGGCGTGGTTCCGGCAGCGCGGCATGGACCCGACGCCGCGCCGGGGCAGCCGCCGCCCGGTCGCCCGCGCGTGCCTGGACTGGACGGAGCGCCGTACGCACCTCGCGGGCCTCGCGGGCGCCGCGCTGTGCGCACACGCCCTCGACGAGGGCTGGTGCGAACGGATCGGCTCCCGGCGCGCCCTGCGCGTGACCGCACGGGGCCGGGACGCGCTCGGCGCGCTGGGCGTGGCACCGGAGGCCCTGGCCGCTGCGGAGGCGCGTACGGAGCCACGTACGGAGCCACGCGGCGGCCCGCATACGGACGCGCGTACGGCGTCGTCCCGGCGGGGTGCGGCGTGAACGCCCCGGGCGCGGACGGGCGTACGGGACCGGGCGCGGGCCCGCGTACGGACGCGGCGGCGGGCGCCCCGCCCGCTGAAACGCCGCCCGCCGAACCGCCGCTCGCCGCCGCCTTCCGCACCCTCCACCTCCGCGGCCGCCCGCTCCTCCTGCCGAACGCTTGGGATCGCGCCTCGGCCGTCGCGCTCTGCCGGAGCGGCTTCCCCGCCGTCGGCACGACCAGCCTCGGTGTCGCGGCCGCGGCGGGGCTGCCCGACGGGACAGGGGCGGCGCGGGCCGAGACGCTCGCGCTGGCCCGCGGGCTGGCGCGGCTGCCGGTGCCCGTGAGCGTCGACATCGAGGGCGGCTTCGGCGACGAACCGGCCGACGTCGCGGACTTCGCCGCGCGGCTGGCGCGTGCGGGCGTCGCCGGGATCAACATCGAGGACGGCCGTCCCGACGGCACCCTCGCCGACCCGGCGCTGCAGTGCGCGCGGATCAGCGCGGTGAAGGAGGCCGCGCCCGGCCTGTTCGTCAACGCCCGTACGGACACCCACTGGCTCGCCGCCGACCCCACCGTCCCGGCAGCGCTGCGCCGGGCACACGCGTACGTGGCGGCAGGCGCCGACGGCGTGTTCGTCCCCGCCCTGACGGCGGAGGAGGACATCGCCGCGCTGGCCGGGGAGCTGGAGGCGCCGCTCAACGTCCTGTTCGCGCCCGGCAGGCACACGTACGAGCGGCTGGCCGAGCTGGGCGTACGGCGCGTCAGCTGCGGCTCGCTGCTGTTCCGCGCCGCCGTACGGCACGCGGTGGACCTGGCCCGGTCGGTGCTGCGCCCTGGCGCGGAGCCGGGGCCGCTGCCGGGCTACGCCGAAGCCCGGTCGTGGGCGGAGGACTCCGCACCGCCGGACCGATGAGTTTCGCGCGGCCCGCCCGTCTGTCTCCTCGAAAGCCCGAACGGCGAAAGCCCGCACAGCGCGGGCCCGGAGAGAGATGAGCACCCGATGTCCAAGATGATCTTCGTGAACCTGCCCGTGAAGGACCTCGCCCGCTCCCGCGAGTTCTTCGGGAAGCTCGGCTTCACCTTCAACGAGGAGATGTGCGACCAGAACGCGGCCGCGATGGTGATCGACGAGGAGAACGGCATCTTCACGATGCTGCTCGTGGAGCCGTTCTTCCAGACCTTCACGACGAAGGACGTCGCCGACGCCACCAAGACCACGGAGGCCACGGTGGCGCTGGGCGTCGAGAGCCGGGCGGCGGTCGACGAGCTCGCCGACAAGGCGCTGGCGGCGGGCGGGGAGGCCGTACGGGAGCCGATGGACGAGGGCTTCATGTACGGCCGTGCCGTGTACGACCTGGACGGCCACCTCTGGGAGTTCATGTGGATGGACCCGGCGGCGGCCCCCGGCAAGCAGTCCTGACCGCGGCCGGCCCTAGTCCAGCACCGCGATGCCGTCCAGCTCCACCAGCGCCTCCTCGTCCCACAGGCGCACCACCCCGACAAGGGCCATCGCCGGGTAGTCGCGCCCGGCGTGCGCGCGCCAGACGCGGCCGAGTTCGCGGGCCTGCTCCCGGTACGCGGCCACGTCCGTGGTGTAGACGGTGACGCGCGTGAGGTCGGCGGGCGTGCCGCCGGAGGCGCGCAGCGCGGCCAGCAGGTTGCCCAGCGCCCGGTCGAACTGGGCGGTGAGGCCCTCGCCTTCGATGCTGCCCGCCTCGTTCAGCGCGGTCTGCCCGGCGAGGAACACCAGCCTGCCGCCGGTGGCGGTGACCGCGTGCGAGAAGCCGGCGGGCGGCGCGAGGCCGTCGGGGTTGGTGCGGTGGAGAGTCAACGGTAGAGCTCCTTCGCGATGATCGAACGCTGCACCTCGGTGGCCCCCTCGTAGATGCGGGGGGCGCGGACCTCGCGGTAGAGGTGTTCGAGGAGATGTCCCCGCTGGAGGGCGGCCGCGCCGTGGATCTGGACGGCGGTGTCGACGACGTACTGCGCGGTCTCGGTGGCGAGCAGCTTGGCCATCGCGGCGCGCTTGGCGATGCCCGCGTCCCCGCGGTCGTACGCGGCCGCCGCCGCGTACACGAGCAGCCGGGCCGCCTCCACGCGCGTGGCCATCTCGGCCAGCTGGTGGGAGACCGTCTGCAGGTCGCGGAGCACGCCGCCGAAGGCCGTACGTCCGGCGGCGTGGCCGAGCGCGGCGTCCAGGGCGGCCTGTGCCATGCCGACGGCGAAGGCGCCGACGCTCGGCCGGAACAGGTTCAGGGTGCGCATCGCGACGCCGAAGCCCTCGCCGGGTGTGCCCAGGACGTCCGCCTCCGTGACCGGCACCCCGTCGAAGTGGAGGGTGCCGATCGGGTGCGGGGAGAGCATGTCGAGGGGTTCGCCGGTGAGGCCCGGCCGGTCGGCGGGCACCAGGAACGCGGTGATGCCGCGGGGGCCCGGCGCCTCGCCGGTGCGGGCGAAAACGGAGTAGACGTCGGCGTACGGCGCGTTCGAGATCCAGGTCTTCGTGCCGGTCAGCCGCCAGCCGCCCGTGCCGGAACCGGCCCCGGAACCGCCGGCGGAGCCTCCGGAACCGCTCGTGGAGGCGCCCGCGGAACCGTCCGGTTCCGCCGCCAGCGCGAGCGCGGCGGCGTCGGAGCCCGCGCCGGGCTCGCTGAGCGCGAAGGCGGCGACGGCGCGCCCCGCGGCGACGTCCGGCAGCCAGCGGTCCCGCTGCTCCTCGCTGCCGGACTGGGCGATCGGGTACGCGCCGAGGCCCTGCAGGGCGAGCGCGGTCTCGGCCTCCGTGCAGCCGTACGCCAGCGACTCCCGCAGCAGGCACAGGTCCAGCGCGGAGGCTGCGGCGCCGTCCGGCGGGAAGACGCGGGCGAGCAGCCCGTGCTCACCGAGCGCCGCGACCAGCGGCCGGTTCACCCCATTGCCGCCGTGCCCGTCGTGCCCGTCCTTCCCGTGCCTCCCGTCCTGCCCGTCCTGCCCGTCCTGCCCGTCCTGCCCGTCCTTCCCGTCCTTCCCGCCGTGCCCGTCCTCGGCGAGCGGCCGGAGCCGCTCCGCGGCCAGCGTACGCAGCTCCCGGCACCAGTCGTGCTGCTCCGGTTCCAGCGCGAAAGCCCGCATGGGCAACGCCCTCCTTTATCGCGGACCGTTGACTGTCGTCACCAAGACGATACGCTCATCGGCACGTCCCCTGCCTCCGGCGGGGAGACCCCATTTCCGCCGCCGGCGGGGTACCCCATCGCACGCCGGGAACCAGCGCCTTCTGGACCGCCGAAGGGGGCACGACCGTTATGCAGCTCAGCCCGTCAGCCCACGTCGACACCTTCGCCCGGGACCATCTGCCGCCGCCCGGCGAGTGGCCGCTGCTGTCGTTCGACCTGCCCGAGCTGCGCTACCCCGAACGGCTCAACTGCGGCGCGGAACTTCTCGACGGCACCATCGAGCGGCTCGGCGGCGACCGCCGCGCGTTCGTCGGCGGCGGCGAGAGCTGGACGTACGACGAGCTGCGCGGCCGCGTCGACCGGATCGCGCACGTCCTCACCGACGAGCTCGGCGTGCGGCCCGGAAACCGCGTCCTGCTGCGCGGCGCGACGACGCCGCAGCTCGCCGCCTGCTGGCTGGCCGTGATGAAGGCGGGCGCCGTCGCGGTCACCGTGCTGGCCGCGCACCGGCCGCAGGAACTGCGCACCATCTGCGAGATCGCGCGGGTGAGCCACGCCCTGTGCGACGCGCGCGCCCTCGACGACCTGGTCAAGGCGGAGGCGCCGGGGCTGCGCGTGACGGCGTACGGCGGCGAGGCCCCGGACGACCTGCTGCGCCGCGCGGAGCGGCAGCCGGACCGGTACGAGGCCGTGCCGACGGCGGGCGACGACGTGGCGCTCATCGCGTTCACGTCCGGCACCACCGGCCGTCCGAAGGGCTGCATGCACTTCCACCGCGACGTGCTGGCCATCGCGGACACCTTCTCGGAGCGGCTCGTACGGCCGCGCACGGACGACCTGTTCGCGGGCAGCCCGCCGCTGGGCTTCACGTTCGGGCTGGGCGGCCTGGTGATCTTCCCGCTGCGGGCGGGCGCCGCGTCGCTGCTGGAGCAGTGGAGCGGTCCGGCGCAGATGCTGGAGGCGGTGCAGTCGTACGGCATAAGCGTCCTGTTCACGGCGCCGACCGCATATCGCGGCATGCTCGCCAAGCTCGACGACCCGGACGGGGGCGGGGACGCGTACGACATCTCGTCGCTGCGCCGCTGTGTCTCCGCCGGCGAGAACCTGCCCGTCGGCACCTGGGAGGCCTGGCACGAGCGGACCGGGCTGCGGCTGATCGACGGCATCGGCGCCACCGAGATGCTGCACATCTTCATCTCCGCCGCCGACGACGCGATCCGGCCCGGCCGCACGGGCGTGCCCGTGCCGGGCTTCGAGGCGCGGGTCGTGCAGGAGGACGGCGTGACGCCGGTGCCGGACGGCGAACCGGGCCTGCTCGCCGTACGCGGCCCCGTCGGCTGCCGCTACCTCGCTGACGAGCGGCAGCGCGAGTACGTGCGCGGCGGCTGGAACATCACCGGGGACACGTACGTACGGGAGCCGGACGGCTACTTCCGGTATCTCGCACGCGCCGACGACATGATCATCTCCGCCGGCTACAACATCGCCGGGCCCGAGGTCGAGGACGCCCTGCTGCGCCACCCCGACGTGCTGGAGGCCGCCGTCGTCGGACGGCCCGACGCGCGGCGCGGCCAGTCGGTCGTGGCACACGTGGTGCTGCGTGCGGGCACCCCCCGTGGGAGTGAAATGGCGGACCGGCTACGGGAGTTCACCACATCGGAGCTGACGCCCTACAAATGCCCGCGGGAGATCGTCTTTGCCGACTCCCTGCCCCGTACGCCGACCGGGAAGCTCCAGCGGTTCCGGCTCCGCGGGGCCGGAGCGGCCCCCGGAGCCGATCTAGAGTGACGGCGTGGCACAGCACCCCTCCCCCCGGCTCCCTGATCGTCACGTTCTACGGTGCGTACGGGCGCGAGTTCGACGACGGCACCGTTCCGATCGCCGCGCTGATCCGCCTGCTCGGCGCGGTCGGCGTCGACCCGCCCTCCGTACGGTCCGCCGTGTCGCGGCTGAAACGCCGCGGGCTGCTCGTCCCCGCGCACGCCGGGAGCAAGTCCGCCGGGTACGCGCCCTCCGCCGCCGCGCGGCAGCTGCTGGAGGACGGCGACCGGCGGATCTACTCGCGGCCGAGGCCGGACGGCAGCTGGCTGCTCGCGGTGTTCTCCGTGCCGGAGAGCGAGCGCAGGCGGCGCCACGTGCTGCGGTCGCGGCTGGCCCGGCTCGGCTTCGGGAACGCGGCACCGGGCATCTGGCTCGCCCCCTCGCATCTGGAGGAGGAGACGCGGCACACGCTGCAGCGGCTCGAACTCACCGCGTACGTCGACCTGTTCCGCGGTACGCACGCCGGCTTCGAGCCGACCGCCGAGGCCGTCGCCCGGTGGTGGGACCTGGCGGCGATCGGGGAGCTGCACCGGGCGTTCCTGGAGACCCACGAGCCGGTGCTGCGCTCCTGGGCGCGGCGCCGCCGCGTACCGCCGGAGGAGGCGTACCGGGACTACCTGCTGGCGCTGGACGCCTGGCGCAGGCTGCCGTACGCGGACCCGGGGCTGCCCGCGTCGCTGCTGCCGCCGGACTGGCCGGGCGAGCGGGCGGCGCGGGTCTTCGCCGGGCTGCACGCCAGGCTGCGGGACGCGGGCGCCGAGTACCCGGCGCTGCTGCGAGGGGCGGCGGGCTGACCGCCGTGCCTCCCCGGCGCCGTACGCTGGAGTCGTGTACGCACGGCGGCGCAGGCGCTACTTCACGCTGATGGCGGTCTGCCTGACCCTCTTCGTCAGCGCCTGGGCGTTCGTGCGCCTGTGGTCGGTGCCGGTCGCGGTGGCGATGTGCGTGATCGCCATGGTGATCCCGCCGGCGGCGGCGATCGTCGGCAACCGGCGCGGGCCCGACGACCGCTGGTGGGACGAGGAGTAGCGCGGGCGTGTACGCGTTCCGCAACAGCGGCGGCCCCGGACGGGCGGCGCTGGCTACACTCCGCCCATGGTTGAAGCTCCCCCGCCGGTCGTCGCGCTCATCGGCTTCAAACGCAGCAAGATGGCCCTGGTCGGCCGCATGGGCGTGCTGGTCATACGCGACGGCACCGTTCGCGTGCTGGGCCGCAAGGGCAGTGTCCCGCTCGATGCCGCCGTCGGTGCCCTGACCGCGCGGCTGACGAAGACGGGAAGTGTCGAACTCGCCGCTGACGGCCAGTCGATGGTCATCTACGGGGTGGCGGATCTGGGCAATGTCCACCAGGAGCTGCAGCAGATCATCATCGACGAGAGCCACGGCGCGGAGCTGATCGGCCCCGCGCCGACCGGCGTGCTCGGCGTCTACTCGCTGAAGGCCGTCACCGGGCCCGCGAAGATCAGCCGCGCCCTCACCGAGGCCCTGCACGCGCGCGGCGCCGGACAGGGCTGAACGGCACCGCCCCACACGGCGGTTCGCGGCTCACAGCGTGAGACGGGGGCTTACAGCGTGAGCCGGGGCTTGGGCCCCTCGGTGCGGCCCGTCGGCGGCTTGCGGCTGCCCGCGCCGTACTGCCGCGGCCAGGGCGCGCCCGGACCCTGGTACTCCTGGTCGGCGGCGGCGTGCAGGGTCCAGTGCGGGTCGTAGAGGTGCGGCCGGGCGAGCGCGCACAGGTCGGCGCGGCCCGCGAGGATCAGCGAGTTGACGTCGTCCCAGGAGGAGATGGCGCCGACGGCGATGACGGGCACGCCGAGGGTGTTGCGTATGCGGTCGGCGTACGGCGTCTGGTACGAGCGCCCGTAGTCGGGCTGTTCGTCGGGGACGACCTGGCCGGTGGACACGTCGACGGCGGCGGCGCCGTGCTCCGCCATGGCGGCGGCGATGGCGACGGCGTCCTCGCCCGAAGTGCCGCCCTCCGCCCAGTCGGTTGCGGAGATGCGTACGGTCAGCGGGCGCTCGCCGGGCCACACCTCGCGTACGGCGTCCAGCACCTCCAGCGGGAAGCGGAGCCGTCCCCCGAGGTCGCCGCCGTAGGCGTCGGTGCGCTGGTTGGTGAGCGGGGACAGGAAGCTGGACAGCAGGTAGCCGTGCGCGCAGTGCAGCTCCAGCAGGTCGAACCCGGCGGTGGCCGCGCGCCGCGCCGCGTCGCGGAACTCGTCCCGGATCGCGGCCAGTTCGGCGCGCCCGAGCGCGCGCGGTGTCTGGCTGACGCCCTGCCGGTACGGCAGCGGGGACGGGGCGACGAGCGGCCAGTTGCCGTCCGGGAGGGGGTCGTCGATGCCCTCCCACATCAGCCGGGTGGAGCCCTTGCGGCCCGAGTGCCCGAGCTGGACGCCGATCGCGGTGCCGGGCGACTGCGCGTGTACGAAGTCGGTGATCCGCCGCCAGTGCGCCGCCTGCTCCGGGGTCCACAGGCCCGTACAGCCCGGCGTGATGCGGCCCTCGGGCGAGACGCACACCATCTCGGTCATCACCAGCCCGGCGCCGCCCAGCGCGCGGGCGCCGAGGTGCACGAGGTGGAAGTCGCCGGGTACGCCGTCCTCCGACGAGTACATGTCCATGGCGGAGACGACGACGCGGTTCCGCAGCGTCAGTCCGCCCAGCCGGAACGGCGTGAACATCGGCGGCGTGCCCTCCGGCACGCCCTCCGCGCGCTCCACCTCGGCGACGAAGCCCGCGTCGCGCAGCCGCAGGTTGTCGTGGGTGACCCGGCGGCTGCGGGTGAGCAGGTTGAACGCGAACTGGTGCGACGGCTGCCCGACGTACGTCGCCAGGTCCTCGAACCACTCCAGGCTGGCGCGCGCCGCGCGCTGCGTGGACTGCACGACGGGGCGCCGCTCCGCCTCGTACGCCGCCAGCGCGGCCGGTACGTCCGGCTGCTCCTGGAGGCACGCGGCCAGCGCGAGGGCGTCCTCGACGGCGAGCTTGGTGCCGGAGCCGATCGAGAAGTGGGCGGTGTGCGCGGCGTCGCCGATGAGCACGGTGTTGCCGTGCGACCAGCGGTCGTTGACGACGGTGCGGAACGCGATCCACTGCGAGTTGTTGCCGCGCAGCGGGCGGCCGTCGAGGGTCTCGGGGAACAGCTTCGCGCAGTACGCCGCCGACGCCGCCTCGTCGAGCCGGTCCAGGCCGGCGGCACGCCAGACCTCCTCGCGCATCTCGACGATGACGGTGGAACCGTCCCCCGCATACGGATAGGCGTGGAGTTGGGCGACGCCGTGCGGGGTCTCGGCTATCTCGAAGCGGAACGCGTCGAGGGCGAAGTCGGCGGCGAGCCAGATATAGCGGCAGCGGTGCGTGGTGAGCCGCGGCCGGAACGCGTCCGCGTACGCCTCGCGGGTGGCGCTGTGCACGCCGTCGGCGGCGATGACCAGGTCGTGCTCGCGGGCGAGTTGCTCGGCGGGCGGTGCCTCCGTACGGAACCGGAGCCGTACGCCCAGCTCCCGGCAGCGCTCGTGCAGCACCGCGAGCAGCCGCCTGCGGCCGAGCGCGGAGAAGCCGTGGCCGCCGGAGGTGAGGGTGCGTCCGCGGTGCACGATCTCGATGTCGTCCCAGCGGACGAACTCCTCCTGAAGCGCCGCGTACACGGCCGGGTCCGCGTGCTCGATGCCGCCGAGGGTCTCGTCGGAGAGGACGACGCCGAAGCCGAACGTGTCGTCGGGCGCGTTGCGTTCGAAGACGGTGATGTCGCGGGACGGGTCGAGGCGCTTCAGGAGGGCGGCGGCGTAGAGGCCGCCGGGGCCGCCGCCGACCACGGCGACACGCGCCGCCGTGCCCGCCGCCGCCTGCCCCGCCGCCGTACCTGCCGTCACTGGCCCCGCCGTCACTTGCCCTGCCACTTCGGAGACCGCTTCTCGCCGAACGCCGCGTGGAACTCGGCGTAGTCCTCGCTGTTCATCAGCAGCGCCTGCGTCGCCGCGTCCATCTCGACGGCGGCGGCCAGCGG
The DNA here is from genome assembly GCF_003355155.1 of Streptomyces armeniacus. NCBI lineage: Bacteria > Bacillati > Actinomycetota > Actinomycetes > Kitasatosporales > Streptomycetaceae > Streptomyces > Streptomyces armeniacus. The sequence continues at coordinate 5,075,356 of NZ_CP031320.1, forward strand.
CATGTCCAGCTCGGCCGTCAGCAGCGCCTTCGTCTGCGCGTGCGCGAGGGCCGGGCCGTCCGCGAGCCGGCGGGCCAGCCCGTCGGCGGCTTCGTGTACGCCGCCCTCGTCCGCCAGCTGGCTGATCAGGCCGATGCGTTCGGCCTCCGCCGCCCGCACGGGCTCCCCCAGCATGAGGATGCGGGTCGCGTGCCCGAGCCCGACGACGCGCGGCAGCAGGTACGCGGCGCCCATGTCGCCGCCGGACAGCCCGACGCGGGTGAAGAGGAACGCGAACCGGGCGGTCGGGTCGGCGACCCGGAAGTCCGCGGCGAGCGCCAGCACGGCGCCCGCGCCCGCGGCCACGCCGTGTACGGCGGCGACGACGGGGAACGGCGCCTCGCGGAGGGCGCGGACGACCTGGCCGGTCATCCGGTTGAAGTCGAGAAGTTGACCGGTGTCCATCGACAGGGTGGCGCCGATGATCTCGTCGACGTCGCCGCCGGAGCAGAAGCCGCGGCCCTCGCCGCCGAGCACGAGCGCGCGGGCGCGCTTCGTACGGGACAGCTCGGCGAGCAGATCCCGCAGGTCGGCGTAGGCCTCGAAGGTGAGCGCGTTGAGTTTGCCGGGCCGGTCGAGCGTGACGGTGACGGTGCCGTCGTCCTCCGTGACCCTGATGTGCTCCCACCGCTCTGCGGCGTGTACGGAACCGGTGAACGGGCTCATGCTGCCCTGCCTTTCACGCGTGGCCTGCACCATGAACGTATCACCGTTTCGTGACCGTCGTCACGGGCGCGCGATAGATACCGGCCGCAGGGCCGCACGGACCGGCCGGATGGCGGCCGGATGGCGGCCGGCCCCGGACAGCCGGACGCCCCGGCCCGTTCCCGGGCAGGGGCGTCGCAGTCCTCGGTCTCAGTCCGTCCCGGACGGATTCAGTCCGTCCCGGTCCGCCGTACGGTGCTCACCGTCGCGGTGCCCCACCGTCGCGGTGCTCACTCCGTGCCGACGAGCGCCGCCCACGTCTGCGGGCCGACCACGCCGTCCACGGCCAGCTTGTGGCCGCGCTGGAAGTCCTTGACGGCCGCGACCGTACGGTCGCCGAAGCTGCCGTCCACCTCGAGGCCGTGCCCGTACACGTTCAGCTGGGTCTGCGCCGCCTTGACGGCGCCGCCCGTCGCGCCCCGCTCGACCGTCTTGACCAGCTCGGGCCAGGTCTTGGGGCCGATCACGCCGTCGGACACGAGGCCCCGCGAGCTCTGGAACGCCTTGACCGCCGCGACGGTCTTCGGGCCGTAGCCGCCGTCCGCCGCCGTCGTGTGGCCGCGGGCGCCGAGGAGGTACTGCGCGGCCGTGACGTCCGCGCCCTCGCTGCCGTTCTTGAGCACCGGCCACTCCGCGCCGGGCGGCGTCGTGGGCGGGGCCTCGCCGGACAGCTTCACCGGGCGGTACGGCTTGTACTCGCTGCCGGAGTCCAGCCCGTAGTCGAGCACGCGGTGGTCGGTGCCGTGGCCGCCGCGCTGCTCGTACGCCGAGTACGCGGTGTGCGAGGAGTCGGTCCACCCCTCGAAGATCACCACGTGGCGGGTGGTGTTGGAGCCGTCGGCGTCGATGAGCAGGTCACCGGCCCTGAGGTCGCCGAGCGAGATGGGGGTGGTCAGGTCGCGGCTCTCCGCGAGGCCCACGGTGTTCGGGCCGGGCTTGGACAGTCCGAGCGTCATGGAGACGTAGCCGGAGCAGTCCTGCCGGTACCCGTCCGACCAGGTCTCGGTCTGGCTGTACGGCACCTGGGAGCCGCCGTTCGCGGTGAGCCAGGTCTCGGCCCGCGCGAGCATCTCCTTCGGGGTGAGTTCGGCCTGTGCCGTGGCCTGCTGGCTGGAGCCGCTCTGGGTGGGGGCGGGGGTGGCGGCGGCGGGTATGACCACGGCGCCGGCGGCGATGAGGCCGCCGGCAGCGAGCGAGGCCAGGGAGATTCTGGCGCGGCGGCTCATGTTCGCGAGCAGAGACATGGCGCCTCCTTCGTGTGTGGGGGGTGGAGCCGGTCCCGTCGGGGCGGAGGTCCGCTCCGGCGGGCGGCATCATCGTGGCGCACCTTCACGCCGACTCCCAGCGAAGAGGCGAACTTTCACAGGTCGGACCTCTGCAAGCGCCCGTACGGCCACCGCGCGTACAGCCGCCGTGCAGCAGCCGCAACGCCCAGTACAGCCCGCCCCGTACGGTCAGCGCCGCGCCCCCGCCAGCGTGGCGACCAGCACCGCCTTGATGGTGTGCATGCGGTTCTCCGCCTGGTCGAACACGACGGAGTACCCCGACTCGAAGACCTCGTCCGTGACTTCGAGCGAGTCCAGCCCGTAGCGGCCGTGGATCTCCCGGCCGACCTCCGTGCCCAGGTCGTGGAAGGCGGGCAGGCAGTGCAGGAAGCGCACGTCGTCGTTGCCGGTGGCGCGCAGGACGTCCATGGTCACGGCGTACGGGCGCAGCAGCCCGATCCGTTCGTCCCAGACCTCCTTGGGCTCGCCCATCGACACCCACACATCGGTGGCGACGAAGTCCGCGCCGCGCACGCCCTCCGCGACCTCGTCGGTGAGCGTGACGCGCGCGCCCGTACGTGCCGCGAGCTCGCGCGCCTGCGCCACGACCCGTTCGTGCGGCCAGAGCGCGCGGGGGGCGACGATGCGGACGTCCATGCCGAGGAGGGCGCCGGTGACGAGGCAGGAGTTGCCCATGTTGCTGCGGGCGTCGCCGAGGTAGGCGTAGCCGGTGCGGTCCAGCGGCCGTGCGCCGTGCTCGGTCATGGTGAGCATGTCCGCGAGCATCTGGGTGGGGTGCCAGTCGTCGGTGAGCCCGTTGTAGACGGGGACGCCCGCGTGCGCGGCCAGCTCCTCGGCGGTCGCCTGCGAGCTGCCGCGGAACTCGATGCCGTCGTACATCCGCCCCAGCACCCGCGCCGTGTCCCGCGCCGACTCCTTGTATCCGATGTGGGAGCCGGAGGGGTCGAGGTACGTGGTGGCGGCCCCCTGGTCGGCGGCCGCCACCTCGAAGGCGCAGCGGGTACGGGTCGACGCCTTCTCGAAGATCAGCGCGACGCCGCGGGAACGGAGCCGCTGCCGCTCCGTCCCCGCCGCGCGCTCCGCCTTCAGCTCGGCGGCGAGGTCGATCAGGTGGCGGAACTCCTCGGGGGTGAAGTCCGCCTCCTTGAGGAAATGGCGGCCTGTGAGGTCAATCGCCATGGAGGGCTCCTAGATCGCGAACAGGGACGGCACCGGAAGTATATACGTACATCTGCATCTCTATACGAGCTGCCGCATACGGTCCTCCCGCCGCCCGCTGCCCTGCCCCTGCCGCGCCACTGGGTCCCTTCGTGCGGCTGGGGCCCCGCCGCGCGGCTGGGGCCCCTCCGTGCGGCTACACCGCGTCCCGCTCGACCGGGCAGCTCATGCAGCGCGGGCCGCCCCTCCCCCGGCCCAGCTCGCTGCCCTGCACCTCCAGCACCTCGATGCCCTGCTTGCGCAGGTGGGTGTTGGTGGTGACGTTGCGGTCGTAGGCCAGCACAACGCCCGGCTCTATCGCCAGCACGTTGCAGCCGTCGTCCCACTGCTCGCGCTCCGCGGAGTGCACGTCCTGGGTCGCGGTCAGCACGCGGATGCGGTCGAGGCCCAGCGCGGCGGCGATGGCGCGGTGCATGTGCTCCGGCGGGTGGTCGGTGACCTTCAGCTCGTGCGCCTCGCCGCCGGGCTCGATGGTGTACGAGCGGAGCATGCCCAGGCCCTCGTACTGGCTGAAGGTGTCGCCGTCGATCATGGTCATCACGGTGTCGAGATGCATGAACGCCCGCCGCTTCGGCATGTCCAGCGCCACGATGGTGCTGGCGGAGCCCGCCGTGAACAGCCCGCGCGCGAGCATCTCCACGGCCTGCGGCGTCGTCCGTTCGCTCATCCCGACGAGCACCGCGCCGTTCCCGATCACCAGCACGTCACCGCCTTCGATGGTGGACGGGTACGAGACGTGGCCCTCGGACCAGAAGCGGAAATCGTTCGCGGTGAACAGCGGGTGGTGCCGGTAGATCGCCTCGAAGTGCACGGTCTCGCGGCGGCGCGCGGGCCAGCGCATGTCGTTGATGGACACCCCGTCGTAGACCCAGGCGGAGGTGTCGCGGGTGAAGATGTGGTTGGGGAGCGGCGCGAGCAGGAAGTCGTCCAGGTCCATCACGTGGAACCGTACGGAGGTGGGCTCCTGGTGGCCGGCCAGGAACTCGCGTTTGGTCATGCCCCCGATCAGCGCCTCGGTCAGTTCTGGCGTCGGCAGTTCGTCGAACGCCGCGCGCAGATGGCCGGTGGCGAGGGGGCCGTACTCCCGTTCGTCGAAGACGCGGTCCAGCACGAGGGAGCGGGCGGCCGGCACGTCGAGGCTCTCGGCGAGCAGGTCGCCGAAGAGGTGCACCTGGACACCGCGGTCGCGCAGGGCGTCGGCCAGCGCGTCGTGCTCCTGCCGGGCGCGGCGCACCCAGAGGACGTCGTCGAACAGGAGATCGTCCTTGTTCGTGGGGGTGAGCCGCTTCAGCTCAAGATCCGGCCGGTGCAGGATGACGCGGCGGAGCCGCCCGGCCTCGGAGTCGACATGGAATCCCATGACCCCATCCTGTCCGAGGCGGGCGGCGTACGCCCAGCGTATGGACACTGCCGCGGGCGCGGACCGCGCTCCCGTACGGTCCACGCGGCTCGGAGGCGGGCTCAGCGCCGGGGCTCAGAGCCGGGGGTCGACCGGCTCCGACTCCAGTGCCAGCACCGCGAACACGGCCTCGTGCACCCGCCACAGCGGCTCGCCGTCCGCGAGCCGGTCCAGCGCCTCCAGCCCGAGGGCGTACTCGCGCAGCGCCAGCGACCGCTTGTGGCCGAGATGGCGCGAGCGGAGCCGGGCGAGGTTGTCCGGGCGGGTGTACTCGGGGCCGTAGATGATCCGCAGGTACTCGCGGCCCCGGCACTTGACGCCCGGCTGCACCAGCCTGCCGTCCGCACCCCGTACGTACGCCTGCACCGGCTTGACCACCATGCCCTCGCCGCCCTCGCCGGTGAGGTCGAGCCACCAGCGGACGCCGTCCGCGACGGACACCTCGTCGTGGGTGTCGACGTAGTGCCGGCGGGTGGTGGCGAGCAGGGTGTTCATCCGCGTACGGTCCGCCTCGCCGGCGTCCGGAGCACCCGCACCGGCGTCCGCGTGGTGGCGCTCCGCGAGGGCCCGTTCGGCGGCGACCAGCCGGTCGAGCAGGGCCAGTTGCTCGTCGTGCGGGCGCGCGGCGAGGCTGCGGCCCTCGACGGCAAGGATCTGGAACGGTGCCATCCGGATGCCGTCGAGCCCGTCGGTGCCGGACTGCCCGCCGACCGGCCAGCAGTAGCGGCGGTACGCGTCGGTGAACGCGGCGGCGTCGGCCGCCCGCTCACGCTGCCGCCCCAGCAGCCCCGCGACGTCCACGCCCCGCGCGGCGGCGCCCTCCAGCGCGGCCAGGGCGCCGGGGAACGACGCGCCCGCGGCGGCGCCCACCGCCGCGTACTGGCCGCGCAGCAGCCCGCCCGCCTTCAGCGACCAGGGCATCAGCTCGGTGTCGAGCAGCAGCCAGCCGGTGTCCAGTTCGTCCCACAGCCCGGCCTCCTCGGCGCACCGCGCGAGCCGCCCGAGGACGCGCGCGGTCTCCGGGGCCCCGTCCGGGAAGAACGGGCGTCCCGTACGGGTGTAGAGCGCGCCCGGCACCCCAGCGTCCGTGCCCCCGCCGTCCGTGCCCCCGCCGTCCGTACCGAAGCGCTCGCGCGCCACCTCCGCGTTCCGGCACACCAGCGCGACGGCCCGCGAGCCCATGTGCTTCTCCTCGCAGACGACGTGCCGTACGCCGTCCTTCCGGTAGCCCGCGAACGCCTCCTCCGGGTGCTCCAGGTAGCCCGAGCCGTCGCCGTCGCCGTCGAGTCCGCCCTGCGAGGTGGCGCACGGCGCCATCGTCGGCGGCAGGTACGGCAGCAGCCGCGGGTCGGTGGCGAAGCGGCTCATCACCTCCAGCGCGGCGGCCGAGTTCTCCTCGCGCACCGAGAGCCGCCCCATGTGGCGGGTCTCCACGATGCGGCGTCCGTGTACGTCCGTGAGGTCCAGCGGCCTGCCCTCCGCGCCGCCGGGAGCGGCGGACGCGAGCGGCTTCACCGGCTCGTACCAGACCCGTTCGGCCGGGGTGTCGACCAGTTCGCGCTCCGGCCAGCGCAGCGCGGTCATGGCGCCGCCGAAGACGCAGCCGGTGTCCAGGCAGAGGGTGTTGTTGTGCCAGGCGGCACGCGGCGTCGGCGTGTGGCCGTAGACGACGGCGGCGCGGCCGCGGTAGTCCTCGGCCCACGGGTAGCGCACCGGCAGCCCGAACTCGTCGGTCTCGCCGGTCGTGTCGCCGTACAGCGCGTGCGCGCGTACACGGCCCGACGTACGGCCGTGGTACTTCTCCGGCAGTCCCGCGTGGCTGACCACCAGCCGGCCGCCGTCCAGGACGTAGTGGCTGACGAGCGAGTCGATGAACTCGGCAACCCGCCCGGTGAACCCGGGGTCCTCCGCGGCGCCCTTCTCCAGCTGCTCGATGGTCTCCGCGAGGCCGTGCGCGACCTTCACCTTGCGGCCCTTGAGCCAGCGGCCGAGCTTGTTCTCGTGGTTGCCGGGCACGCACAGCGCGGTGCCCGCCGCCACCATGCCCATCACCAGGCGCAGCACACCCGGACTGTCCGGGCCGCGGTCGACGAGGTCGCCGACGAACACGGCCGTACGGTCCTGGGGGTGCCGGGCGCCGACGGGACGGCCGCGGGCGTCCCGTTCCAGTACGTAGCCGAGCCGGTCGGTGAGCAGCGTCTCCAGTTCGCCGCGGCAGCCGTGTACGTCGCCGATGAGATCGAACGGGCCGGTGAGGTGCCGCAGATCGTTGTACCGCCGCTCCAGCACCACCTCCGCCTGCGCGACCTGCTCTTCGCCGCGCAGGACGTGCACCTTGCGGAAGCCCTCGCGCTCCAGGCCGCGCAGGGAGCGCCGCAGTTCGCGGCGCTGGCGCGGCAGGACGTGCGGGGGCAGGCCGGCGCGGTCGGGGCGCCCGGCGTTGCGCGCGGCGCAGACGTCCTCGGGGACGTCCAGTACGACGGCGACGGGCAGCACGTCGTACTCGCGGGCGAGCTCGACCAGCTGGCGGCGCGCCCCGGCCTGGACGTTGGTGGCGTCCACGACGGTGAGGCGGCCGGCGGCCAGCCGCTTGCCCGCGATGTAGTGCAGCAGGTCGAACGCGTCGGGGGTGGCGCTCTGGTCGTTCTCGTCGTCGGCGACGAGGCCGCGGCACACGTCGGACGAGACGACCTCGGTGCTCTTGAACTGCTCGCGCGCGAACGTGGACTTGCCGGAGCCGGTGGTGCCGATCAGCACGACGAGCGACAGGTCGGGCACGGCGAGCGTACGGGTCGGGGTCGTCATGGGGTGGCCTCCTCGGCTGCGGTCCCGGCTGCCGTCCCGGCTGCGGCATCGGCTGTGGCCTGCTGCTCCGCCGGCGCGGCGGCGTCCGGGGACGCGGCGGTGAACAGCGCGAGCTGGGTGGGCGAGCCCACCTCCGGGTCGTCGGGGCCGACGGGACGGAACGCCACGCCGTAGCCGTACCGGGCCGCGACCGTCTCCGCCCAGCGGCGGAACTCCGCGCGCGTCCACTCGAAGCGGTGGTCCGCGTGCCGGGCCTGCCCGGCGGGCAGCGACTCCCAGCGCACGTTGTACTCGGAGTTGGGCGTCGTCACGACGACCGTGGCCGGGCGGGCGGCGCCGAACACGGCGTACTCGAGCGCGGGCAGCCGCGGCTGGTCGACGTGCTCGATCACCTCGCAGAGCACGGCCGCGTCGTGGCCCTTGAGCCGCGCGTCCGTGTACGTCAGCGCGCCCTGCAGCAGGGTGACGCGCGACGCCTGGCGCTCGCCGATACGGTCCAGGCGCAGCCGGCGCGCGGCCAGCTGCAGCGCCCGCATCGACACGTCGACACCGACGATGCCGGTGAACTGCCGTTCCTTCAGCAGCGCCTGGACGAGATGGCCGGAGCCGCAGCCCAGGTCCAGTACGCGGGCGGCGCCGCACTCGCGGAGCGCGGCGGTGATCGCGTCACGGCGCTGCACGGCGAGCGGAACGTGCGGTTCGGCGGCGCTCTCGGCCGCCGGCTCCTCGTGCGCGGAAGCGGGGCCGGCGTCGTCCGTGGCCGGTACGGCGGTCGCGCCTGCGGCCGGGGTGCCTTCCACGTCCGGGGGGCCGTCCGCGTCCGGGGGGCCGTCCGCGTCCGCTTCGGTCACCGCGTTGTCGATCTCCGCCACTTCGGCGTCGTCGGACTCGGCGAGCCGGGCGAGTTCGAGCCGTTCCAGCACCTGCCGGGTCAGCGCGGCCCGGCGCGCCAGATAGCGGCCCGCGATCAGCCGCTGCTCGGGGTGGTGCTCCAGCCAGCCCTCGCCGGCCCGCAGCAGCTTGTCCGCCTCGTCGTCCGTCACCCAGTAGTGCTTGGCGCCGTCCAGCACGGGCAGCAGCACGTACAGCTGGCGCAGCGCGTCGGACAGCGGCAGCTCGCCGTCGAGCGTCAGCCGTACGTACCGGGAGTCGCCCCACTCGGGGAACTGCTCGTCCAGCGGCACCGGTTCGGCGCCGACGGTCCAGCCCAGCGGGCCGAAGAACCGGTGCACGATCTCGGCGCCGCCGCGCGCGGGCAGCGCGGGCACCTCGATCCGCAGCGGCAGCGGACGCGCAGGCAGCTCGGGGCGCGCCTTGCACTGGCCCGCCAGCGCGCTGCGGAAGACGCTGCCGAGGGCGACCGCCAGCAGCGACGAGGCGGCGTACGGGCGGTCGTTGACGTACTGCGCGAGGGCCGAGTCCGGGGCGCCGCCGCGGCCCTTGCCGCCGCCGCGCCGGACCAGCGCCACGGCGTCGACCTCCAGCAGCATCGCCGCGGTGCAGTGCTCCGGGGCGGCCTCGGGGTAGAACACGTGCGCGGTGCCGTGCGCGGTGGAGAAGGACTGCGCCCGGTCGGGGTGCTTGTGCAGCAGAAACCCGAGGTCGGTCGCGGGCCGCTCGGCGGTGCCGGTGGTGGATATCGTCAGGAACACCCGGTCGAGTATCGACCGGACGGAGCGCGGCGGCTAGCCGTTTTCGATCGCCTGCCCCAACTCCCCGATCCGTTCCGGACCGACCCGGCAGCAGCCGCCGACCAGCCGCGCGCCCCGTGCCAGCCAGCCGTGCACGCGGTGCGGGGCGAAACTCGCGGTGCCGCGCCACGCATGCCGCGCCGCGTCCCAGGTCTCGCCGCTGTTGGGGTAGGCGACGACCGGCAGGCCGGTGCGCGCGGCGGCGGTCTCGACGGCGTGGTCGACCTCCTCCGCCGCACAGCAGTTGACCCCGACCGCGATGACCTCCTCGTGGTCCGCCGCGAGACCGAAGGCCTCGTCGAGCGGCTGGCCCGCGCGCGTACGGCCGCCCGCGACCGTGTAGCTGAGCCACACCGGGACGCCGCAGCCGCGCACCGCGCGCAGCAGCGCCTCCGCCTCCACGCAGTCCGGCACGGTCTCCAGGGCCAGCACGTCCGGGCCGGCCGCCACGAGCGCCTCCACCCGGGGCCGGTGGAACCGCTCCAGCTCCCCTACGCCCAGCCCGTACCGGCCGCGGTACTCGCTGCCGTCCGCGAGCACCGCGCCGTACGGGCCGACCGAGGCCGCCACCCACACCGGCCGTGCGGCGTCCCGCGCCGCGGCGCGGGCCAGCCGTACGCTCCGCCGGAAGAGCGCGGCGGCCTGCCCGCGGTCCAGGCCCTTGCGGGCGAAGCCCTCGAACGACGCCTGATAGCTGCTGGTGATCAACACCCGTGCGCCCGCCCGGACATACGCCCGGTGTGCCGCCGTGATCTGGTCCGGGTCGTCGGCGAGGAGCCGCGCGGACCAGAGCACGTCGGACAGGTCGCAGCCCTGCGCCTCCAGCTGGTTGGAGAGCCCGCCGTCGAGGAGCACCGGGCCGTCGGCGAGCGCCCGTGCCAGCGACGGGCCGCCCGGCACGTGCGCCTCCCCCGGCCCGGACAGCGGTTCCGGACCGGACGGCCCCGGCCCCGGCCCCTCCGGACGGTTGGCCTCCGGCGGCTGCGCGGCGCCGGTCATCCCAACTCGGCCTGCACCTGGGCGGCGATCAGCTCCAGGTGGTCGAGGTCGTGCAGGTCGAGGATCTGGAGGTAGATCCGGGAGGCGCCGATGTCCTGGAACCGGCCGATCTTGTCCACCACTTCGGCGGGGCTGCCCGCGAGCCCGTTCTCCTTCAGCTCGGCCACCTCGCGCCCGATGGTCCGCGCCCGCCGGGCCACCTCGGCATCGTCCTTGCCGACGCAGGCGACCAGCGCGTTCGAGTACACCAGGTCGTCCGCCTTGCGGCCGGCCTCCGCCATGGCGTCGCGCACGCGGCCGAACTGCCGCTCCGAGTCCCCGATCGAGGCGAACGGGATGTTGAACTCGTCCGCGAACCGCGCCGCCAGCCGCGGAGTACGCACCGGGCCGAGCCCGCCGACCAGCACCGGCACCTTGGGCTGGGCGGGCTTGGGCAGCGCGGGAGAGTCGGCGAGCCGGTAGTGCTTCCCGTCGAAGCTGAACTTCTCCCCGGCGGGCGTCTGCCAGAGCCCGGTGACGATCGCCAGCTGCTCCTCGAGCCGTGCGAACTTGTCGCCGGGGAACGGGATGCCGTACGCCGTGTGCTCCTCCTCGAACCAGCCGGAGCCCAGCCCGAACTCGATCCGGCCGCCGGACATCGCGTCCACCTGCGCGACCTGGATGGCCAGCGGCCCCGGCAGCCGGAAGGTGCCCGCCGTCATCAGGGTGCCGAGGCGGATCCGGCTGGTCTCCCTGGCCAGCCCGGCGAGGGTGACCCACGCGTCGGTCGGACCGGGGAGCCCGTCCCCGTCCCCCATGGCCAGATAGTGGTCGGAGCGGAAGAACGCGTCGAAGCCCAGCTCCTCGGTGGCCTTGGCCACGCGGAGCAGGGTGTCGTAGTCGGCGCCTTGCTGAGGTTCGGTGAATACACGCAGATCCATGCAGCCCATCCTGCCTCGCGTCCGCCCTGCGCGCCGTGCCGCCCCCGCGGGCACGGTGTCAGTCGCCAGGGGCACCACCCCGCTCCGGCAGCGCGAGTCTGCGGAGGATGCCCGCGACCCGGTCGCCGGACTCGTCGGCGGCGTCGATGGCCTCGATGCACTGCCAGTACAACCCCTCCTCCTCGGCGGCCACGGCCACCCCGACCAGCGCGACCCCCGACTCGCCGAGCAGCCCGCCCAGCTGCAGCAGCACGCAGCGCGGGTCGCGGATCGCGGAGAGCCGCGCCGCGCGTATGTCCCCCGTGCTCTGGCCGGGGAGGTGCAGCGAGCCGCAGCCCCGCTTGCCCGCCTCGCTGAGCCCGACCGCCTCGGCCCGCACGACCGGCGGCCCGCTGACCGCCAGCCGGGTGCCCACGGCCTCCACCAGAGCCTGCGCCTGCCACGCCTCCGCGACGATCTCCGGCAGGCTCTTGCACTGGGCAAGCGCATGCCGGGTTGCCTCGATCAGGCGAGCTGCGTCCATGGTCATCCCCCTCCACTGGTCGCTACCCAGCGTGACCGTCAACGGCCGTACACGCCAGGGAGTTTGGGAAATCTGTGGATAATCCGGCACCTGTGAATAACTTCGTCACTCCATAGAGTGACCGTTTCCTGGTGCCGGGAAACGCTTCTCGTTCCTGTCGATCTTCGCGGCCAGTGCCGCGAGGGCGTCGACGCCCAACACGTCGCAGAACTGCAGGAGGTACGCGAGGACATCCGCGACCTCGTCCTCGACCCGCGCCGCCGACTCGCGGTCCGCCATCACACGGGCCGACTCCTCCGGCGTGAGCCACTGGAAGATCTCCACCAGTTCGCCCGCCTCGACGCTCAGCGCCGCGGCCAGGTTCTTCGGCGTGTGGTACTGCCCCCAGTCGCGCGCGACCGCGAACTCGGCGAGCCTGCGCTGCAGCGCGGCCAGGGTGACATCGGACGGCCGCGTTCCGGCAGCCGGCCGCGCGCCTGCGGACGGGGGCGTACCGGCAGACGGGGTCGTACCGGCAGACGGAGACGTACCGGCGGACGGGGAGGTTTCGGGGGATTCGCTCACGCCCCCAGGTCTACCAGGGCCCCCTCCGGCACCCCCGCCTCGCCCCGCACCGTCCCCAGCAGCCGTACGTGCCCCCGCGCGCACATCCGCGCGGCGAGCACCATCAGCGCGTCCGACTGCCGCCGGTCCAGCCCCCGGTCGAGGCCGTCCGCCAGGACGGTCAGCGCCGGCGCACCCGGCAGCGCGTCCCGCGCGGCGTCCGCCGAGAGCGCCGCCGCGCCGTACGTCAGCACCAACGCCAGCGCGATGTACCGAAGTTCGCCGTCCCCCAGCCACTCCACCGGCGTCTGCCGCCCTGTCTCGCCACGGTCCAGGACAGCGCGCACCAGGGCCCGTTCGCCGGCCAGCGCCGCCAGCCCCTCGACCGGGCCGCGGCAGCCCGCCCGTACGGCCTTCACCAGCGCCGCGTGCCGGCTGCCGCACGCCGCGCGGGTACGGGCCAGCACCGCCGCGAGGTTGTCGCAGCAGCCGCGCAGCAGCGCGTCCGTACGGGGCACGGGTGCCCGCATCCGCTCCGGCAGCGGGTCGCAGGGGAACACGGAACACAGCGCGAGCACCACCTGCTCGGCCGCCGCCAGTACGCCGCGCTGCGCCGCCGTGGCGCCGGACACCCGCAGCGGCAGCAGCGCGGTCGCCAGCCGGTCGTCCGGCAGCGGAGCGCGGGTGAAGCGGGCGGCGCCGGAGGTGTGCCACTCCGCCTGCACCTGGCGCCGCCCCGGGTCGCGCAGCGCGGTGGAGAACAGCGTCTGCCCGTCCGGACCGGTCAACCGCTCCCCGGCGATACGGAGTTCGGGCTCGGCCTGTACGGCGAGGTCCAGCCGTACCCGCCCGGCCGGGCCCGCCACGGTGCAGCCGATCCGGAAGCCGCGCCTGCCCTGCGGGTCGGCGCGGGCGCCCTGCGGGACGTAGGCGGAGGCGGCGCCGCGCGCCCCGCCGAAGACCTGCCCGAGCGCCTCGCCGGCACCGAGCCGCGCCAGCGCCTCGTACCCGGCCAGCAGGCTGGACTTGCCGCTGCCGCTCGGCCCCGTCACCAGGGTGAGCGGGGCGAGCGGCAGCGTACGGGCCCGGTGCGAGCGGAATGCGGAGAGCCGCAGTTCGGTGACGGCGCACGAGGTCCCTGAGTCCATGCCGGGACCGTACGCACCCGCGCGCGAGCGGAACCGTTCCGGCGTACCCGGCTTCGCCCGATCAGGCGACGGGCGTACGCGCTCAACTCCCGTGGTCCGCGCGCCAGTCGGGGTGCCGCGGGCGTCAGCGGAGCGGACAGGCTCCGTACCACGGGCACCCCCACCCACACCGCGCGCGGGACTCCGGCGGCATGATGCACGGGCACACGGAGCTGGTCTGCACCAGCGGCCGCGACGCGGCGGCCGCCACTCGCACTGGAGGTATGCGGCGAATGAGCCTTTCCGGGCATCCGGTCCAGGACCTGATCGGCGAGCAGACCCGCGCGGAGATCTTCGCGCTGGTGCTGACCGCCGGGCCCATCTCCCGTACGGGACTGGCCCGCCGGCTCGGCCTCGCCCCGTCCACCGTGACCCGGCTGCTGCCGCCGCTGCTCGACGGCGACTACCTGCGCGAGACGGAGACCGTCCCCAAGGGCCCCGGCCGCCCACAGCGGTTCCTCGAGGTCAACGCGGAGCGGCACGTCGTCGTCGGCGTCAAGATCGGCCCGCGGCTGGTCTCCGCCGTGCTCACCGACATGGCCGCGAACGTCCTCGCCCGCGCCGAACAGGCCCTGGCCGACAGCACTCCCGCCACGGCACTGGCCGCGGCCGCCGAGCTGACCGCCCGGCTCGTCGCCGAGACGGCCGCCGAACGGCCGCACGCGGCGGACAGCGTGCTGGGCATCGGCGTCGGCGTGTCCGGGCACGTCGACTCGGCCGCGGGGGTGTGCCGTTACTCGGCGATCCTCGACTGGCAGAAGGTCGCGGTCGCCGAGCCCCTGTCGCGTACGACCGGACTGCCCGTCGTCGTCAACAACGATGTCAACACCCTGGTCGTGGCCGAGCGCTGGTTCGGGCAGGGCCGCGACATCGACTCGTTCGCCGTCGTCACCGTCGGCTCCGGCATCGGCTGCGGCCTGCTGCTGGACGGCACCCTGTACTCCGGCTCCAGCGGGATGGCCGGCGAGCTGGGCCACCTCCCGCTGGACCCGCGGGGCCCGATGTGCAGCTGCGGGCGGCGCGGCTGCCTGGAGGCGCTGGCCTCCGAGGGGGCCGTCCTCCGGCAGATACGCGACGCGCTGCCGCCGACGGTCGCGGCGTGCCCGGACATCGCGACCGCCATGGCGTGGGCGCGGAACGGCGGTGGCGCGCGGCAGGCCGTGAGCCGGTCCGCGTTCGCGGAGGCGGGCACCGCGCTGGGCCGGGGCCTGGCCGGGCTGTGCAACCTGCTGAACCTGCAGAAAATCATCATCGCGGGCGAAGGCGCCGTCGCACACGACCTGTTCGGGCCCGCCATGACGACGGCCCTCCGGGAGCACGCGTTCTCCGAGGCCGCACACGACTGCGACGTGCAGCTCGACCCCGTACGGGACGACCTGTGGGCGCGCGGCGCCGCGTGCCTGGTCATACGCGAGACGGTACGGGCGCCGCTGTCGTAGAGCGCGGATCGCGCCGCACCACTGTCGTAGAGCGCGGATACGGTCGGCCGTGGCACCGGAACCGTTGACGACGAAAGGCACCCCCGCCCTATGACCTCCCGCTCCGACGGCCACTCCGCAGCAGCCACCGAACCCGCCACCACGGACGCGGCCGGCGGGCACGCCGGCGTGCCCGCCCTGTCCTGGCTCCACGACGCCGTGCTGTACCAGATCTACCCGCAGAGCTTCGCGGACTCCGACGGCGACGGCATCGGCGACTTCGCCGGCATCACCGCGCGCCTGGACCATCTGGCCTGGCTGGGCGTGAACGCCGTATGGCTGAACCCGTGCTTCGCCTCGCCGTTCCGCGACGCCGGGTACGACATCTCCGACTACTTCACCGTCGCCCCCCGCTACGGCACCAACGACGATCTGGCCGCCCTCGTCGACGCCGCCCGCCGGCGCGGCATCCGCGTCCTGCTCGACCTGGTGCCGGGGCACACCTCCCACCGGCACCCGTGGTTCCGTGCATCGGCGGACGACCCGTCGGACGGCCGGTACGTGTGGGCGCCCGAGGACGCCGACGTGCCCGCGGGGTACGTGCCCTCGCCCGGCCGCCGGGGCGGCTTCTACCTGCCGAACTTCTTCGAGTCGCAGCCCGCGCTCAACTTCGGCTTCGCCCGTACGGATCCGGCCGAGCCCTGGCGGCAGCCCGTCGACGCGGAGGGCCCGCGCGCCAACCGGCAGGCGCTGCGCGACGTCATGGACCACTGGCTGCGGCTCGGCGTCTCCGGCTTCCGCGTCGACATGGCCGCGTCGCTGGTGAAGGACGACCCGGGGCACGCGGAGACGACGCGGCTGTGGACCGGGCTGCGCGGCTGGCTGGAGGCCGCGCACCCGCAAGCGGCGCTGCTCGCCGAGTGGGGCGATCCGGCCGTGTCCGTGCCCGCGGGCTTCCACGCGGACTTCTTCCTGCAGTTCGGCGGGGAGACCGACGGGCTGCCGATGCGTTCGCTCTGGGGCACCGGTCAGGGCACCGAACACGCGCACTGGGCCGCGCTGGACTGCTTCTTCGACGCCGAAGGTCGGGGTTCGCCGCGGCCGTTCACCGAGGCGTGGCGTGCGGCCGCCGGGAAGATCGGGGAGGCGGGCCACACCGCGCTGCCCACCTCCAACCACGACTACTCGCGGCTCGCATGCGGCCCGCGTACGCCCGAACAGCTCCCGGCGGCCTTCGCGTTCCAGCTGACCTGGCCGTCACTGCCCGCCATCTACTACGGCGACGAGATCGGCATGCGCTACGTCCCCGGGCTCCCCGACCACGAGGGGAGCGCGCTCGGCCCCGGATACAACCGCTCGGGCTCCCGTACGCCCATGCAATGGGACTCCTCGCCGGGCGCGGGCTTCTCCACCGCGCCCGAGGACCGGTTCTACCTCCCGCTGGACCCCGGTCCGGACCGGCCCGACGTGGCGTCGCAGCGCGCCGACGAGACATCGCTCCTGCACCTCGTACGCCGCCTCATCGCGCTCCGCACGTCAACGCCCGCGCTGGGCCCGGCGGGTGCGGTGGAAGTGCTGCACGAGGGCTACCCGTTCGTGTACCGGCGCGGCGGCTCCCACCTCGTGGTGGTCAACCCGGCGCGGCGGGCCTCCACCGCGCCCGTACGCCCGCCCGGACAGGAGCGGGCGCGCCCGCTGGAGGCCGACGGCGTGACGCTCACGGCGGACGGGGTCGCGGCCGACGGCTTCGGCTACGGGGTCTTCGTCCTGTGACGGCCCGCCCGGCTACGCCTCCGGCGACGCGTTCCCGGCGTCCCCGCCCGGCAGACCTGGCGCGTCCGGCGCGTCCCGCGCGTCCGGCAGACCGTCCGCCGGGGGCGAGTCGGGCAGCAGCGGGCGCATGAAGGTCCGTTCGTGCCGCAGGACGCAGCCGCTCTCGTCCCGGATGCGGTCGGCGGCCACGAAGTCGGGGTCCGTGCCGAACAGTTCGCGGTAGTTCTCGTACGCCGCCAGGCTGGGGAAGCTGAACAGCGCGAGCGCCCGGTCGCTGGCGCCCTCGGACGGCAGGAAGTAGCCGTGGTGCTCGCCGCCGTGCCTGGCCACCAGCTCCATCCAGCGGTGCGCGAACTCCTCGAACCGCTCGGTCTTCGCGGGGTCGATGACGTACTCCACAACGCAGGTGATCACAGGGTCACGGTAGCGCGCGTGCCGCGGGCGCCAGGGCGTGCCGTCAAAGTAGCGCCGTCCGCCCCTTGGGATTGCCTCCTCGGAGGGGGTCGCACGCGCTGATCACCGCCAGCTGGAACGGTCGCCCGGAAGCAGCTCTGTGGCCGGGAGAAACAGAAGAGAAGAAGCTCGTCACCTAGCTTCGTGACAGCTCGGCCGGTCGGCTCGTGCAAGCCGGGGGCCGACCAGGACCACGTGCACCGCTAGCGGGCCGTGCATGCCGCGGACCTGCACCATCTCGATGTCGCCGGAGCTGCTCGGGCCGGTGATCAGCTGCATGCCCGAGGGGGCGGGGCTGAGTGCGGCGAGCCGGCCGACGGCGTCGGCGTACGAGTCCACGAGCCGCGTCGCCGGCACGACCGCGACATGGCGGGGCGGCACCAGCGAAGTGCCGCGCGGGCGCGCGCCGTCGTACGCCAGCGCCAGCGTCCCGGTGTCCGCGACGGCGGCCAGCGCGCTGGTGACGCCCGTCTCCGCGGCCCACGGGTCGGCGACCCGGTGCAGGCCGGCGGTCACCCGGTCGACCAACGGCTCGCGGTGTACGGCGACGGGGTACGGGCCGCAGAGCCGCTCCACCACCGCGCGTGCCGCGTCGGCGTCCGCGACACGGTGGCAGGTGCCGCCCACGGCGTCGAGGGCGGCGGCGAACCGGTCCGCGCGGGCGGCGAGTTGCCGTGCGGCCTCGTCCGGGCCGGGAGCACCGTCCGGTCCATGCGGGCCGTCCGCTCCGGGAGCACCGTCCGGTCCGTGCGCGCCGCCCGCACGGGGCCCGGGTCCGCCGGTCACGGCAGGTCCCGGTGACGGGCGGCGCGGCTGCCGCGCCCGGCCGTACGGCGCACGGCCCGGCGCAGCCGGCCCGCCGCCCGCAGGTCCGGCAGCGTACGGCCGCGCGCCCACCGCCGGGCGGCGGGCAGCGCGGCGAGCGCGCGGCGCGGCAGGGCGCGGGCCGCCACGGCGGTGCCCGCGAGGGACGCGAGGTATCCGGCGCGGCTCGACCACAGCACCGACCAGGCGTGCCAGGCCGCCGCGGCGGGCCCCCGCCGGGACGCGGCGTGGTCGGCGCGCAGGTCGACCAGCATGTCCGGCAGCGGGATGCGGACGGGGCAGACGTCGGCGCAGGCGCCGCACAGGCTGGACAGGTACGGCAGTTCGGCGTCCCCCGGGTGTTCGTCGAGGAGCGGCGCGAGGACCGCGCCGACGGGGCCGCCGTACACCGAGCCGTACGCGTGCCCGCCGCCCAGGGTGCGGAAGACGGGGCACGCCGTCTGGCACGCGCCGCAGCGGATGCACGCGAGCACGTCTTCGTACTTCGTGCCGAGGATGCGGTGCCGGCCGTTGTCCACGATGACGAGGTGCAGTGCGTCGGGGCCGTCCGCTTCGCCGTCCCTGCGCGGCCCGTTGAGCAGGGTCTGGTAGACGGTCGCGCGCTGGCCGGCGCCGGCGTGGGAGAGCAGCGGGAGGAGCACCCCGAGGTCGGCCAGCCGCGGCACGACCTTCTCCGGCGTCATGACCGCGACGTGTACGCGGGGCTGGGAGGTCACCATGTCGGCGTTGCCCTCGTTGGTGACGAGGGCGAGGGTGCCGGTCTCGGCGACGGCGAAGTTGACGCCCGTGACGCCCATGTCGGCGCGCCGGAAGTCCGCGCGGAGCCGGGCGCGGGCGAAGCCCGCCAGGGCGCTCGCGCTGTGGTCCCGCGGGCGCTGGGCCTGTTCGGCGCCCGCCAGGGCGTCGAAGCGGCGGGCGACGTCGGCGCGGGACAGGTGCGCGGCGGGCGCGATGATGTGGGCGGGCCGCTCGTCGCCGAGCTGCACGATGTACTCGCCGAGGTCCGTCTCCACCACTTCGATGCCGTCGGCCTCCAGCGCGGGGTTGAGCCCGATCTCCTCCGCCACCATGGACTTCGACTTCACCACCAGCCGCGCGCCGTGCTCCGCCGCGATCCGGCGTACGACGGCGGTCGCGTCGGCGGCGGTGGCGGCGCGGTGGACCGTGCCGCCGTGCTCCGTGACGCGCGCGGTGAGCGCGCCGAGGTGGCTCTCCAGGTCGTCCAGCGTCTCCCGGCGGATGTGCGCGGCGCGTTCGCGCAGCGCCCGTACGTGCTCCGGCCACTGGTCGCCCGGCCGCTCCCGGCTGCGCGCGGCGAGCCGCTCCGCCGTACGCGCGGACTCCTCGCGCGCCACCGCGTCCGCCGTCACGACGGGCAGCAGCGGCCGGTGCCCCGGGCGTACGCCGGCGGCCCACTCCGGCCGCTCGCGCGGCACCCGCCCGGCGCCGCGCAGCGCGCTCGACCCGGGCCGCTCGCCCGTGCCGAAGTCCCGTTCGCCGCCGCTCACCTCCTCGCCCTCGCCCTCGCCGCCCCCGCTCACACCCTCGCCCTCGCCCTCGGCGCTCATGCCGCCGCCACCTCCGCCAGCGAGCCGGGCCCGTCCGGCAGGGCCGCCGCGAGGAGTTCCGCGACGTGCAGCGTCCGCAGGCGTACGGCGCGCCGCTCCGCGCGCCCGGCCAGGTGCAGCAGGCAGGTCGCGTCGGACGAGACGACGTGCGTGGCGCCGGTGGCCGCACCGTCGGCGAGCTTGCGGTCGGCCATCGCGCAGGACACCTCCGGGTACGTGAGCGCGAACGTGCCGCCGAACCCGCAGCACACCTCGCGGTCGGCGGCCTCGTGCAGCCGCAGCCCCCGTACGCGCCCCAGCACCTCGCGGGGCGCGGCCCGTTCACCCAGCGAGCGCAGCATGTGGCAGGCGTCGTGCCAGGTGACGTCGCCGGTCAGGGCGAGGTCGAGCCCGCCGCCGTACTGCGCGAGGTACTGCGTGAACTCCCAGGTGCGCTCCACCACATCGGCCGCCCGCGGGCGCCACCGCCCGGTGAGCAGCCGCGGGAACCGGTGGTGCACGGTGGCGGCGCACGAGCCGGACACGGCTACCACCGCGTCGTACCCCTCGAACGTCGCCACCCAGTGCCGCATCAGCCGCGTCGCGGGCGCCGGGTGCCCGGAGTTGAGCGCGACCTGCCCGCAGCATGTCTGCGCCCGCGGAACGGTCACCTCCGCGCCGGTGGCCGCCAGCACCCGCGCCGCCGCGAGCGCGGGCCCCGGCGCCACCAGGTCGGCGGCGCAGGAGGTGAACAGCGCCACCCTCAATGCGACTGCCTCCCGACCGCCGAACCGCTCTGCCCCACCAGGAAGTCCAGGTCGCAGCCCTGGTCCGCCTGGAGTACGTGGTCGCCGTACAGCCGCGCCCAGCCGCGGTCGTGCGGCCGCTCCGGCGGCTGCCACTCGGCGCGGCGGCGCGCCAGCTCGTCCTCGGGCACGTCCAGGTGCAGCCGGCGCGCGGGCACGTCGAGTTCGACCGTGTCGCCCGTACGCACGAGGGCGAGCGGCCCGCCGACCGCCGACTCCGGGCACACGTGCAGCACCACGGTGCCGTACGCGGTGCCGCTCATCCGCGCGTCGGAGACCCGTACGACGTCCTCGACGCCCTGCTCGGCGAGCTTGCGCGGGATCGTCATGTTGCCAACCTCGGGCATGCCGGGGTAGCCGCGCGGTCCGGCGTTCTGGAGGACGAGCACGGTGTCGGCGTCCACGTCGAGCGCCGGGTCGTCCACGGCGGCGTCGTACGCCTCGATGCTGTCGAAGACGAGCGCCCGCCCCCGGTGCCGCAGCAGGTGCGGGGAGGCGGCGGACTGCTTGATGACGGCGCCGTCGGGGGCGAGGTTGCCGCGGAGTACAGCGGTGCCCGCGCCGACGCCGAGGGGTTCGCCGAGCGGCCGGATGACGTCGCTGGACCGCTCGGCGTCGGCGACGTTCGCCTCCAGGGTGGCGCCGGTGACGGTGAGCGCGTCGCCGTCGAGGAGCGGCAGCAGTTCGCGGAGGACGGCGGGCAGGCCGCCCGCGTAGTAGAAGTCCTCCATCAGATAGTGGCCGGACGGCTGGAGGTCCACGAGCCAGGGGACGTCGGCGGTGTACGCGTCGAAGTCGTCCAGGGCGAGCGGCACTCCGAGCCGCGCGGCGATGGCGAGGAGGTGGATGACGGCGTTGGTGGAGCCGCCGAGCGCCGCGTTCGCCCTGATGGCGTTGGCGAACGAGGCGCGGCTGACGACGCGGCTCATCCGCAGATCCTCGTGCGTCATCTCGACGATCCGCTGCCCGGCGCGCTGCGCCAGCCCGTAGCGGCGGGAGTCGACGGCGGGGATCGCGGCCGAGCCGGGCAGCTGGAGCCCGAGCGCCTCGGCCATGCACGCCATGGTGGAGGCGGTGCCCATGGTCATGCAGTGACCGTTGCTGCGGGACATGCCCGACTCGGCGGCGGCGAACTCCGCTTCGGACATGCGGCCCGCGTTGACGTCCTGCGTGAACTGCCACACGGCGGTGCCCGAACCGATGTCGCAGCCGCGGAACTTGCCGTTCAGCATCGGCCCGCCGGTGACCACCAGCGTCGGCAGGTCCACGCTCGCGGCGCCCATCAGCGAGCCGGGCGTCGTCTTGTCGCAGCCGGTGAGCAGCACGGCGGCGTCCACCGGATTGCCGCGCAGCGACTCCTCCACGTCCATGCTCAGCAGGTTCCGGAACAGCATCGCGGTGGGCCGCAGCATGGTCTCGCCCAGCGACATCACCGGGAACTCGACGGGGAACCCGCCCGCCTGCCACACCCCGCGCTTGACCGATTCGGCGAGGCGGCGCAGGTGCGCGTTGCAGGGGGTCAGTTCGGACCAGGTGTTGCAGATGCCGATCACCGGCCTGCCGTCGAACACCTCCTCGGAGAAGCCCTGTGCCTTCATCCAGGACCGGTGGATGAATCCGTTCCGGCCGGACTCCCCGAACCACTCGTGGCTGCGCAGCTTCATGCGGTGTCCTCCGTGCTGGGTGTGCGGTCTGTACGGGGTGCGGTCGGTACGTGCTTCCGCGCGTCGTGCTCGTCCCGCGCGTCCACCAGCCAGGCCATCGGCTCGCGGCCGCGTACCACCGGGTTGGACAGCGTCCCCACGCCGGACACGGCGATGTCCACGCGGTCGCCCTCCGCGAGGCTGAAGCCGAGCTCCGGCACGACGCCGGTCCCGGTGGCCAGCACCGCGCCGTCGGGGAAGTCGGTGGGCTGGTAGAGCGCGGCCACCAGGTCGTCGAGCCGCCTGTGCAGCCGCCCGGTGCCGGTCTCGCCGGACCAGACGACGGAGCCGCCGCGTACGACCCGTACGGTGACCGCGAGCCCGTACGGGTCCGGCACCTCCCACACGGGGACGATCCCGGTGGCCAGCGCGCAGCTGCCGCTGTAGATCTTCGCCTGCGGTATGTAGAGCGGGTTCTCGCCCTCGATGTCGCGCGAACTCACGTCGTTGCACACGGTGTAGCCGACGATCTCGCCGAACCGGTTGGCCACGACCGCGAGTTCCGGTTCGGGCACGTCCACGGCCGAGTCGGCGCGTACGGCGATGGGCTCGCCCTCGGTGACCACGCGCCAGGCGACGGCCTTCAGGAAGAGTTCGGGGCGCGCCGCGTCGTACACCTTCTCGTAGACGCTTGCCTCGCTGCTCTCCTCGACCCGGCCCTCGCGGGACCGCTCGTAGGTCACGCCCGCCGCCCACACCTCGGTGTGTCCGTCGACCGGCGGCAGGAAGGTGACCCGCGCGGCGTCGACGGCGGGCGCGCGGTCGGTGAGGCGGCGGCGCAGGTCGTCGAGCGGCCGGGCGAGCAGGTCCGCGACGGTGGCGGCCCAGGGCAGAGCCGCCACCGAACCGTCGCTGCGTACGCCGACCTGCGTGGTGCCGTCCTGTACGTACCGGACGATCTCCATCGGTTCTCCTTCTCTCCTCGTGCGGTGCGGTGCCGTACCGCGCGGTGAAGTGCGGTGCGTACGGCGTCGGCTTTACGGGCGTACCGCGCGCGCCCGCCGGAGCGTGGCGGCGGCGTGGGCGGCGCGGCGGGCGCGGTGCAGCGCGAACAGCGCGGCGGCGCCCGCGAGGACCGCCGTGGCGGGCTGCACCGCCAGCAGCACGGCGCCGACCAGGACGCCGACGGCGGCGAGCACGTGCCACTGGCGCGCCGAGGTGCGGCAGGCGGCCAGCGCGCGGTCGAGTTCGGCCGCGTCCAGCGCCTCCAGCCGCGCCACGGCGGGCGGTTCGGCCGCCGTACGGCCCGCCTCGCGCGCCTCGTGCACCGCCAGCCACCCGTTGGCGACCGCCGCCGCGCAGAACACCGCCGCCCACACCGGCGCGCCCTGCGCGGCGCGCACACCCGCGAGCCCCAGGAAGCCGAGCCCGACCGCCAGATAGCGCCACCGCACCGGCACCGCTCCCACTCGCACCGTTCCCGGCCCCACCGCTCCAGCCCTCGCCCCTCCCGGCCCCATCTCTCCCGCCCTCACCCGATGACCTCCGCGTACGCGAGCATCGCCACGACGCCGCACACCGTGAGGAACGCCGAGCCGACGGCCACCATGGCGCGCAGCGGGGCGCTCATGCGGTACGGCGCGGGGAGGTTGACCCGGTCGACCCAGAGCAGCCCGGCGCCGTAGATGCCGCAGGCGAACACGCCGCCGAGGATGGACGCCGGGGTGATCAGCGACACGAAGCTCGCCCCGGACGCGATCATCAGCAGGCTGCCGATGCCGGTCCACGCGTAGACGTACGGGCGTATGCCGCGCTGGCCGCGCGCCCGCACCTTCTCGGAGACGGCCGACAGGCTCTCGTACATCGTCCAGGAGTACGCCTCCCACACCGCGTACGCGGTGCCGAACAGCACCATCACGATCGCGACGACGTAGAAGGACTCGAAGACGGGGGCCACGGCGGAGAGGAACTGCGACTGGTGCGTCAGGACGTCGTTGCCCTCGGGGACCTGCTCGCGGTCGCCGAGTATCGCCGCGCCGTTGATCATGAACGCGGCGGCGATCACGCCCAGCGCGAGGAACGCCGCCAGCATGTCGAACAACGGCGCGCGGCTCCAGGCCCGCGCGTTCGCCACGTCCCCGGGCTCGGCGGACAGCGGGATGCGGTCCTTCCTGCCCAGCGTGGCCAGCTCGCGGCCGATCGCGTCGGCCTCGCGGTGCCCGAGCATCCCCCACTTCTTCTCGCGGAGCATGCCGGTGTAGCCGATGTAGTCGTACATTCCGCCGCCCAGGCCGCCCATGAACACGGCGAGTTCGACCCAGACCGAGGTCTCCGCGATGTCCGGGTACTTGTCGGCCACGAACGGCTCGTACTCGAAGCCGCTGGGCACCAGCCCGCCCAGCACGCCGAGCCAGTCGGGCTGCGCCGCGAACACCGCGACCAGCACGAGCACCACCATCAGCCCGGCGATGGCGACCTGCACCTTCTCCAGCACGGTGTAGCCGCCGACCCAGGACAGGAGCGCGGCGAAGAGCAGGGCGCCGACCGCGTACGCCGTCGCGTTGCCCGCGCCGAGCGACTCCAGATAGTCGCCGAGCGCCACCGTCACGCCGCTCGCCCAGCCCGGGAACGAGGCGAGGCAGATCAGCGCCAGCAGCACCGGGAACCAGCCGCGCGGCCCCGGCAGCACCTTGGCGAGACGGGTCATCGGATGCTCGCCGGTGAGCGTGATGTGCCGGTTGGACGCGTAGACCAGGGCGCCCTTGGCGAGCGCGCCGACGACCACCGCCCACAGCACGGTGTAGCCGAACACGGCGCCCTCGCGGGACGCGAGGATCGACTCGCCGCTGCCGATGGTGAGCGAGGCGATGATCGCGCCGGGGCCGAAGAACTTGAGTGCCGTCGCGACGCCGACCCGCCGCTTCAGGAGCGCCGCCGGCGGGTCCGGCAGCCGCAGCGGGGTCCCCGCGGTGCGCCCGGTTTCCTGTGTGGCCATCTCCGTACCTGCCCGTCGGTCTGGCGTGGGGGACGGCATCCGGATGCCCTGGACGACTGACCGGGCACCAAGATGCTATAGGATACTTCCGGTAGGCGA
Source organism: Streptomyces armeniacus (assembly GCF_003355155.1). Lineage (NCBI taxonomy): Bacteria > Bacillati > Actinomycetota > Actinomycetes > Kitasatosporales > Streptomycetaceae > Streptomyces > Streptomyces armeniacus. Next base: position 5,100,230 of record NZ_CP031320.1, read on the forward strand.
TAGGAATATTCAGGCAGCCGGAACGGCCCGTCAAGAGAACCGGCACGTACGATTCCGCCCGCCGCAGGCAGGGACGGCACGGCACGGCACGACAGGGAGAACGACGATGAACGGGGCACCGACCGGCACCGGCACCACGCGGCCCGGCGGCAGACCGGTGACGCCGCTGCCGCGCCGCCAGATGCTCGCGGACGACGTGCACGAGGCGATCAAGGAGTTGATCATGGACAACTCCATCGCGCCCGGAGAACGCGTCTCCATCGACGGCCTCGCCCGCCAGCTCGGCGTCTCCCCCACGCCCGTACGGGAGGCGCTGGCCCGGCTCGAATCCGCCGAACTCGTCGTCAAGGAACCGCACCGCGGCTACCGCACCACGGCCCTGCTGAACCGCGACGAGCTGGAGGACCTCTACCGTTTCCGGCTGCTCATCGAGCCCTGGGCCGCCGCCCGCGCGGCCGAGCGGACGGACGACGCGGGGCGGGAACGGCTCCGTACGGAGATGACGTCGGTGGACGCCCCGCGCGACGACCACTACGACGCGTACAAGGCGCTGGCCGCCCACGACACCCGGTTCCACGTGCTGGTGGCCGAGTTGGCGGGCAGCGAGCAGGTCCGGCTCGCGTTCGAGCGGACACACTGCCACCTGCACATCTTCCGGCTCTACTACGACCGGGGCGTCGGCCAGAAGACGCTGGAGGAGCACCGTCTGATCACCGACGCCGTCCTATCCGGCGACCCGGAGGCGGCGGACGCCGCCATGCGGAACCACCTCGAGAAGGCCCTGTACGAGCGGCTGCGCCCGGTGTCCGACGCCCCGGGCGTACGGCCGGGCCCCTGACCCCGCCGCGTACCCGACGCGCCCTGTCCGCACCCGACGCGCCTGCCCGTAAGCGAAGCGCCCCCGCGCCCGCACCGGGCGCCCCGCCCGCATCCGAAGCGCCCCCGCGCGCACCGCAGTTAGGAGCACGCCGCGTGAGCCGCATCGTCTCCCTCACCGTCGAGGACGTCCGCTTCCCCACCTCCCGGGAACTCGACGGTTCCGACGCGATGAACCCCGACCCCGACTACTCCGCCGCGTACGCCGTTCTCCGCACCGACGACGGCCCCGACGGGCACGGCTTCGCGTTCACCATCGGCCGCGGCAACGACGTGCAGTGCGCCGCCATCGGCCTGCTCGCCGAGCTGGTCGTCGGCCGTGACACCGAAGCCGTCTGCGCCGACCTCGGCGGCTTCTCGCGCGAGCTGCTCGCCGACTCCCAACTGCGCTGGCTGGGCCCCGAGAAGGGGATCATGCACATGGCCGTGGGCGCGGTCGTGAACGCCGCCTGGGACCTCGCCTCGAAGCGCGCGGGCCTGCCGGTGTGGCGGCTGCTGTCCGGGATGACGCCGGAGCAGCTCGTCGACCTCGTGGACTGGCGCTACCTCACCGACGCGCTCACCCCCGACGAGGCGCTCGGACTGCTGCGTGCCGCCGAGCCGGGACGCGCGGAGCGTACGGCGCGGCTGGAGCGGGAGGGGTACCCCGCGTACACCACCTCCCCCGGCTGGCTCGGCTACGACGACGAGAAGCTCGCCCGGCTCGCGCGCGAGGCCGTCGCCGACGGCTTCGACCTGATCAAGCTCAAGGTCGGCGCGGACCTGGAGGACGACATACGGCGGCTCGCCGTCGCCCGCGAGGCGGTCGGCCCGGACATCCGCATCGCGGTGGACGCCAACCAGCGGTGGAGCGTCCCCGAGGCGGTGGAATGGCTGGCGCGGCTCAAGGAGTTCGACCCCTGGTTCATCGAGGAGCCCACCTCGCCCGACGACGTCCTCGGGCACGCCGCGATCCGCCGCGCCGCGGCGCCGATGCGGGTCGCGACCGGCGAACACGTGCAGAACAGGGTGATCTTCAAGCAGCTGCTCCAGGCGGAGGCCATCGACGTCCTGCAACTGGACGCCACCCGCGTCGCCGGGGTGAGCGAGAACGTCGCCGTGCTGCTGCTGGCGGCGAAGTTCGGCGTGCCCGTCTACCCGCACGCGGGCGGCGTCGGCCTGTGCGAACTGGTGCAGCACCTCGCGATGTTCGACTACGTGGCGGTGTCGGGCTCGATGGCGGAGCGCAGCATCGAGTACGTCGACCATCTGCACGAGCACTTCGCCGTACCGGTGCGGATGCGCGCCGGACGGTATCTGCCGCCGGCGGCGCCGGGCAGCGGTGCGGAGATCCTGGAGGAGTCACGCCGCCGCTTCCGCTACCCCGACGGGCCGGGCTGGTCCGCGGACGGCGGCGCGTGAGGTGAACGGGCGCGTGAGGTGAACCTGGCGCGGGCCGGACGCGTACGCGCGCCCGGCCCGCTTCCTGCCCTCGCTCGTTCAGTCAACCGACGGACCGGGCGGCCTGCCGGTCAGCACATCGTGGGCCGCATCACCTCGTACGCGCTGGCCCAGTTGGCGCATCCCGCCGGGGAGTGCCCGTACCAGTTGTGCCCGAATTCATGGGCGGAGAGCAGCGCGAAGTCGCTCACCATCGTCGAGAGCATGATCCGGTCTCCCATGCCCCAGTTGCACCCGACGGCGTTGCTGATGCCGCAGCCGGGCACGTAGCCGCCGGTGCACTCCACGGGAGTGCCGCTGGACGGCGTCTCGTTGGCCTCGCCCCAGAAGTTCGCGCCCTGGCGTATGGCGCCCTCGTAGCCGCTGCAGGAGGCCGTGATGTGGTACGACCAGGCCGCCACCTCGGCGTCGGTGCGCGGCGCGGCGGGCGCGTCGGTCTCGGGGAAGTGCCCGGTCTGGTAGCCGCCGGGCGGCGTCGGGTCGGCGGAGGTGTGCGCGGCCTGGGTGACGGCGGAAGGCGCGCCGCCGCCGTCCTCGGCGGCGCTGGCGACCACCGGGAAGGTGAAGACCACGGCGGCCGCGAGCGCGGCGGCAGCCAGTCTTCGTATTAGCTTGGGCATGACAATTCTCCTCATGTGGGGGGGCGGCCCAAGTGCACGGGCCAGTACGGCCGTTCGCCAGGAAGGTACAGCCGAACGCGCCCCACGCCTATGCGTGTGCACGCCAAAGGCACCGCGTGCCCTGCGACAACGGGCCGCGAGCGGTCACTTCAGGCCGCGGCCGTCTGCTTACGCGGGACCCGTGCGGCCGGTGAGGCCGACGTACATCGTCCGGTGGAGCTCCGCGACGTGCTCCTGCGTCAGCCGCGCCGCCTCCGCCGCGTCGCCCGCGCCCAGGGCCGCCCTGATCCGCCGGTGCTCCTCGTTACTCTCGCGGAGGTAACTCATCGGGTACGGCAGGAAGTAGAGGTAGAGCTCCTTCGTCACCCGCCGGTACAGCTCCAGCGCGGGCGGCAGCCCGGCGCCCTCCGCGACGCCGAGGTGGAAGCGCTCGTCGGCGGCGCGGAACTCGGCCCAGCTCTCGGCCGCGTCCATGTCGGCGATGCAGCGGTCGAGTCCGGCCAGCCCCGCCGCGTCGAGCCGGGCCGCGGCCAGATGGGCGAAGCCGGTCTCCAGCACGGCGCGTTCGTCGATCAGCCGGTGCACCCGCTCGCTGTCCTTCTCGTACGCGGCGACCTGCTCCACGGTGTGGTGGCTGGGCCGCGCGGCGACGAACGTGCCCCCGGCGCGCCCCGGCCGGCGCGTGACGACGCCCTCGCGCTCCAGCGCGCTCAGCGCGCGCCGCACGGTGATCTCGCCGACGTCCATCGCGGCGGCCGTGACCCGTACGTTCGGCAGCCGTTCTCCGGGGGCCAGCAGGCCGAGGTCGACCGCGAGCGAGATCCGGGCCCGGACCGTGTCGACCGCGCTGGTGCGGCGGATCGCCGCGAGGGCACTGCTCGCCAGGGGGTTCGGGGTGCCGATGTCGTCCTGGGTCGCCATTCGCCCAGGGTACGCACCGGGCCACGGGCGGGTCGCGGGGTCCGGCTGACCCCGCCCGTGCGCGTACGCCGGCGGGTGCACGCCCGCTCACACAGCGTTCACCAGCGCGTATTTACGTGTTCGCAACCCTCGGGGGCTTTACCTGCTCAAAGTGAGCATGTTTTTATTGCGAGCATCACGCCCGAAGCCCGCCCGCGCGAAGCCCTCCCCTCGAAGCCCCCCGATCCCCCGAAGGCGCCCGGATGAAGATCGCTGGACTGCAGACCGCCGGAACCCCCGGCGACGTCGACGCCAACCTCCACGAGCTGGACGCGGCATGCCGCCGCGCCCGCGCCGAGGGCGCCGAACTGCTGATCACCACCGAGCTGTTCCTCACCGGCTACGACATCGGCGACGCCGTACGCGACCTCGCCCGCCGCGATCTGCTCTCCCCCGCCCGGCAGATCGCCCGCGACCACGGCGTCGCGGTCGTGCTCGGCGCCCCGGAGGACGACGCCGGCGCCTGCTACAACAGCGCCTTCTTCCTCGACGACACCGGCACCGTCCTGGGCCGCCACCGCAAGACCCACCTGTTCGGCGAGCTCGACCGCACGTACTTCACCGCCGGCGACCGGCTCAGCGCCCCCGTCGCCTACGGCGGCCTCCGTATCGCCATGCTGATCTGCTACGACGCCGAGTTCCCGGAGACCGTACGCGCCGCCGCGCTCGCCGGGGCGGACCTCGTGGCGGTGCCGACGGCGCAGATGGAGCCGTACGAGTTCGTCGCCGAGCACCTGCTGCGGGTGCGCGCCTGGGAGAACCAGGTCTACGTCGCCTACATCAACCACGACGGCGACGAGGGCTCCCTCCGCTACGTCGGCCGCAGCTCCATCGTCAGCCCGTCCGCGGCCGTACTGGCCGCCGCCGGGCACGGCACCCACCTGATCTCCGCGACGGTCGATCCCCGCGCCGTACGCGAGGCCCGCCAGGCCAACCCGTACCTGGCCGACCGCAGGCCGGACCTCTACGGCCCCCCCCCTCCGCTACCCGATACGGTCCGCGCCCGCTACCCCCGAACGGCAGTAGCGGCCACCCCCCGCTTCGGCGACCCTGACGTCCATCGACAGGTGCAGGTCTCGATGGGGAGGCGTACGCAGCATGGTTGCCGAAGAGAGCTACGCGGCGGGTGAGACCCGGACAGCGCTCCTGACCGACACCATCGGGGAGAACCTCGCCGCGACCGTACGCCGCTTCCCGGACCGCGACGCGCTGGTGGACCGTACGGCGGGCCGCCACTGGACCTACCGCGAGCTGGCCGCCGACGTCGACGCTCTCGCGCTGGGCCTGCTGGAGCTGGGGATCGGCAAGGGCGACCGGGTGGGCGTGTGGTCGCCCAACCGGTCGGAGTGGGTCCTCACGCAGTACGCCACCGCCCGGATCGGCGCGATCCTGGTGACGGTCAACCCGGCGTACCGCACACACGAGCTGGAGTACGTACTGAACCAGGCCGGCGTCCGCATGCTCGTCGCCGCCCCGACGCACAAGACCTCCGACTACGCGCGGATGATCGCCGAGACGCGGCCCCGCTGCCCCGGGCTGGAGCACGTGGCGCTGTTCGGCAGCCCCGACTGGGAGGCGCTGCTGCGCAGCGGCCGTGACGCCGACCCGGCGCCGCTGGAGCGCGTCGCGCGCACGCTGCGCGCGGACGAGCCGGTGAACATCCAGTACACCTCGGGCACGACCGGCTCCCCCAAGGGCGCCACGCTCTCGCACCGCAACATCCTCAACAACGGTTACTTCGTGGGCGAGTTGTGCGGCTACACCGAGGCCGACCGCATCTGCATCCCGGTGCCCTTCTACCACTGCTTCGGCATGGTCATGGGCAATCTCGCGGCGACCAGCCACGGCGCCTGCATGGTCATCCCGGCGCCGTCCTTCGAACCGAAGGCGACGCTGGAGGCGGTGGAGGCGGAGCGCTGCACGTCCCTGTACGGGGTGCCCACGATGTTCATCGCGGAGCTGGCCGACGAGGACCTCGACAGCTACGACCTGTCCACCCTCCGTACGGGCATCCTCGCCGGCTCGTCCTGCCCGATCGAGGTGATGAAGCAGGTCATCGACCGTATGGGAATGGGCGAGGTCACCATCTGCTACGGCATGACGGAGACCTCCCCGGTGTCCGCCCAGACCCGGGCCGACGACCCGCTCGAGCTCCGCGTCGCCACCGTCGGCCGGGTGCACCCGCATCTGGAGCTGAAGGTCGTCGATCCGGACGGCGGCCGTACGGTGCCCCGCGGCACCCCCGGCGAACTGTGCACCCGCGGCTACTCGGTGATGCTCGGCTACTGGGAGCAGCCCGAGAAGACCGCCGAGGCGATCGACTCCGACGGCTGGATGCACACCGGCGACCTCGCGGTCATGGACGACAACGGCTACGTCGGCATCACGGGCCGCATCAAGGACCTCGTCATCCGCGGCGGCGAGAACATCTCCCCGCGGGAGATCGAGGAGTTCCTGTACACCCACCCGGACATCCTCGACGTCCAGGTCATCGGGGTGCCGGACGAGCGGATGGGCGAGGAGGTGATGGCCTGGATCCGTCTGCGCGAGGGGGCGGCCCCGCTCACGGCCGACTCGCTGCGGGAGTTCTGCACGGGCAGGCTGGCGCACTACAAGATCCCCCGCTACGTACACCTCACCGACGAGTTCCCCATGACCGTGACGGGCAAGGTGCGCAAGGTCGAGATGCGTACGGCCGCCATCGGCCTGCTCGGGCTGCGGGAGGGCGACGCGGAGTAGCGCACGCCGGTGCGCGCCTGTGCCGGGTGCCGGGTCGCCGGGCACGGGCGCCGAGTTGGCGGGCGCCGGGCGCCGGGCTTGGCATCGAACGGCGGGCGGCGCAGCCGGTGATCCCGCCGTCGTTCTTCCGTGCCAGGGGGCTCTGGTACGCGAACGGACTGACGGTCTGCATCTACGCCGGGTTCCACCTCATGTTCTTCATGACGCCGCTCTACCTCCAGCACACGGGCCACCGTTCGGCCGGGGTCACGGCGTTGGTGCTGCTGCCGGTGGAGGTGCTGCTGCTGTTGCTGTCCCCGCTGATGGGCGGCTGACCGACGTCGCGCCGCCGCGGCCGATGCTCGCGGTGGGCACGCTGCTGTGCGGCTGCGGCATGGCGGTGCTCGGCCTGGGCGCGGGCGCGACGGTGACGGTCTGGCACGTACTGGCGGGAGTCACCGTCTTCGGCGTGGGCTTCGGCGTCGCCGTCGCACCCCTGAACCGGGTGACGCTGGACCCGTTCCCCGACACGCACGGCAGCACGGCGCACGGCAGCACCGCGTTCGGCATCAACCACGTGGTGGCGCGCATCTCCGCGATGATCGCCATCGCCGTGGTGCCGACGGCGGCGGGCGCCGGCAGCGGGTACGTACCGGACGGCGACTTCAGCGGCATCTACGGGCGCGGCATGGGCGTCTGCGCCGGGGTGCTGCTCCTCGGCGCCCTGTCGGCGGCGCTGGTACCGCTGCGGAAGCGGGGCGGTCCACCGGCAGAGTGCGGGCCGCGTAGCCGACTCCCGCCAGCCCGGCGGCCGTTGCGACGAGGACGCCTCCCGCGCCGACGTCCGCGGCCAGCGCGCCGGCGGCGCTGGGGATGACCACCTGCCCGGCCCTGTTTCCGACCAGGCGGAGCGACATGGCGCGTCCGCGGGCGCCGCGCGGGGCGGCGTCCGCGAGCCAGGACATGGTGAGCGGCTGGCCGACCCCGAGGCCGAAGCCGGCCAGCGCGACGAAGACCGCCAGCGCGGCCGTGCCGAACGGCAGCGCGGCGGCGGCCATGGAGGCGGCCGACAGCATCGTGCACAGGACGAGGAGCCGCCGGCGGCCCAGCCGCGCGACGAGGCGGCCCAGGAACAGCCGTGACGCCATCGAGGCGAGGCCCCTGACGGTGAGGAGCGCGCCCACCGTGCCGGCCGCGATGCCGCGTTCGGAGCCCAGCGCGGGCAGGTAGACCAGCGTGATGTCCACGGCGGCGAGCACGACGCAGCTCGTCAGGAGGGCGCGGGGCAGTCCCGGCAGGCGCAGCAGTCGGACGGTGCCGCCGCGCTGCCTGTGCGCCCCGTCCGAGGGGTCGCGGGACGTCGGGGTGATGAGCGCCGACACCGCGACCAGGGCGAGGGCGCCCGAGCAGGCGAGCGTGAAGATGGCCTGGGTGTCGGGGATCGCGTGCCGGCCGCCGAACAGGAGCATGAGCACGGGCCCGACGGCCTGGCCGAGGGACGCGGCGAAGGTGTAGCGGCCGAAGGCGGTGTCGGAGTCGGCGCCGTGCGCACGGTTGGCGACCCAGGTCTGCTGCCCGATGACGCTGCACAGGTGCCCGACGCCGAGGAGGACGCTGCCGCCGACGAGCGCGGCCGGCGAGTGGCCGCAGAGCGCGAGGACCAGCGCTGAGGCAAGCACGAATACGGAGCCGAGCAGGGCCATCGCCCGCTCCCCGATCCGGTCGGTGACGGCGCCGCTGGGTATCGCCAGGACCAGCGGCGCGACGGCGAAGCAGGCGGAAAGGGCGCCGAGCAGGGCTCTGGGCAAGTCGAGTTCGATGGCGCGGTAGGTGGTGGTGGGCCGCAGGACGAAGGTGAGGAGCTGGACGAGCAGCGCGTGGCCGAGGAGTACCGCCCAGGGCCATCGCCCGGGCCGCGCGGACCGCGCGGGCCCGGCTTTCGGTGTCACGCCCGGGGGCCGGTGGTCCGGGCGCCTGCCCCGGCCCCGGCCCCGGTGGTCCCGGCCCCGGCCCCGGCACCCGTCCCGGCCTGCTCAACTGCCGCGCTCCCGCCCCCGCCCGTGGCCGGCTCGCCCAGCTGGCGCACCGCCGTCGCCCCGAGGCTGGTGTCGATGTGCCGGCGCATGATGTCCGCCGCGCGGGCGCTGTCCCCGCGCACGACGCACTCGACGAGCGCCTCGTGCTCCCTGGCCTTCTGGTCGCGGGCGGCCTGACCCCGGTCGGTCCGGAGGGCCAGCCGCCGGTAGCGGTCGGCCTTGTCCCACAGCCCGTCCAGCGTCTCGGTCAGCAGGTCGTTGTGTGACGCGCGGTAGAGCGCGGAGTGGAAGCGGCGGTGCGCCGCGAGCTGTTCGGCGCCCGCCCGCGTCGGCAGCGGAACGAGCTCCTCCGCCGCGGCGCGGAGCGCGCGGATGTCCTCGTGCGTACGCCGGTCGGCGGCCAGCGCGGCGGCCAGCGGGTCGAGGGAGCGGCGTACCTCCAGCAGGTCGCGGGCCTCCTCGGCGCGCAGCGGGGACACCCGGGCGTCCCGGTGGGCGTCCAGCTCGACCAGTCCCTCGCTCTTGAGGCGGCGCAGGGCCTCGCGCAGCGGTGTGGTGCTGATGCCGATACGGAGGGCGAGTTCCCGTTGCCGGATGACCGCGCCCGGCTCCAGCTCCCCGGCGAGGATGCGGTCACGGACCTGCCGGTACGCGGCGTCGCTCTTGGTCTCGTACGGCTCTGACCGCGACATGTGCCCCTCCCCCACCGGCGGAACTCGTTATAACCTCGCGCGGCCGTGCGATGCCCTTCCAGGCCCGGCCCAGCGCACAGCCACCATCAGGTTATAACCTCTGCTGCCGCCGAGGGCCGTCGTCCTCCCGGTACAGGTCCGCGAGCAGCGCCACCGCGGCGTGGGTGGCGGGGTGCGGGTCGTGCCGGCGCCAGATGAGGTGCACGGGGACGGGGGCGGCGTCGCGTACGGGCCGGTAGGCGATCCCGTCGCGGCGGTACTGCGTGGTGGTGGCCTGCGGGGTGACGCCGACGCAGCGGCCGGTGGCGATGGCGGCGAGCCAGTCGTCGATGTCGTGGGTGTACTCCACGGCGGGCCGCGCGCCTTCCGGCCACAGGTCGAGGGTGGTGGTGCCCGTACGGCGGTCCACCACGAGGGTGCGTTCGCGGATCTCCGCCAGCCGGACGCCGCGGCGCCTGGCCCAGGGGTCGTCGGAGGCGAGGGCGAGGAAGCGGCGTTCGTGGCCGACGAGGGCGTTGGCGTAGCGGCGGGTGTCGACGGCGCTGCGGAGCACAGCGAGGTCGCACAGCCCCTCGGCGAGGCCGGCGGTGGGGGTGTTGTGGCGGATCAGCTGGAGTTCGACGTCCGGGTAGCGGTCGTGCCAGCGGCGCTGGAACTCGGCGGTGTGCCGGCCCATCGCGGACCAGGCGTGCCCGATGTGCAGGCGGGTGTGGCCGGTGGTGGCCTGCCGGACCAGTTCGTCGGCCTCGGCGAGCAGCAGGCGGGCGCGGGCGAGTACCTGTACGCCGGCGGTGGTCGGCGTGACCGTACGGCTGGTGCGGTGCAGCAGCCGTACGCCGAGGATCCGTTCCAGCGCGCGCAGTTGGCGGGAGACGGCGGCCTGGGACAGGCCCAGCTCGATGCCCGCGTCGGTGAAGCTGCCGGTGTCGACGATCGCGACCAGGCAGCGCAGGTGCCGCAGCTCCAGCTCCGTACGTCCGTCCATGCGTACAGCGTATAGACGGCACTCCGGATGCATTTTGCGCATGTACGGGCACGATGGATCGTCGTGCCATGGCAGCTGTGGAAGCGCGCACCGAGGCACCGCCCGCCGCCCCCTCGCGGGCGGCGTCACCCCGCTGGTCCGGGATGGCGCTGATGCTGGGCAGCGGATTGTCCAACCAGGTCGGGGCGTCGGTCGCCGCGCTCGCGTTCCCCGTCCTGGGACCACTGGGCGTGGTGGCCGTACGGCAGTGGGTGGCCGCGGTCGTGCTGCTCGGCGCGGGCCGGCCGAAGCCGCGTACGTTCACCGCCGCGCAGTGGCGCCCGGTGCTGGGCCTGGCCGTGGTGTTCGCGACGATGAACCTGGCGCTGTACGCGGCCATCGACCGGATCGGGCTCGGGCTCGCGGTCACCCTGGAGTTCCTCGGCCCGCTCGCCGTGGCGCTGGCCGGCTCCCGCCGCCGTACGGACCTGGCCTGCGCGCTCGCCGCGGCGGGCGCCGTGGCGCTCCTCGCCCGGCCCCGGCCCAGCACCGACTACCTCGGCATCGGCCTGGCGCTGCTCGCCGCCGTCTGCTGGGGCTGCTACATCCTGCTCAACCGCACGGTGGGCGCGCGCCTGCCCGGCCTCCAGGGTTCGGCGGCGGCCGCGGCCGTCTCCGGGCTGCTGTACGTGCCGGCCGGCGTCGCCGTGCTGTGGCTGCACCGGCCCACGCCCGTCGTCCTGCTGTGCGCGCTGACGGCCGGCGTGCTGTCGTCCGCGGTGCCGTTCCTCTCCGACCTGCTGGCCCTGCGCCGGATACCCGCCCGCTTCTTCGGGATCTTCATGAGCGTCAATCCGGTGTTCGCGGCGCTGATCGGCATGGCCGTGCTCGGGCAGTATCTCGACGCGGCGTCGTGGCTGGCCGTCGCGGTGATCGTCACCGCCAACGCCGTCGCCGTGGGCACCGCCGGCGACGGCGCCCGCGGCATCCCCAAGTCCCGGGCGGGCAGCGGCGGTTGAGCGCATACCCGCGGCACGTGCGGGGCAGGGCAGGAGCAGCCGCGCGGGCCGCACCGGCCCGCGTACCCGAAGGCGGGCGGGAGACATGGACACAGACAGCTTCTGGACCTTCCGGGACGACCGCGGACGCGAGGTGACGGCCCCCCGGAGACCGCGCCGCATCGTCGCCTACGTACCGGCGGCGGCGGCGGCCCTGCAGCACCTGGGCGTCACTGTGGCGGGCATCTACGGCTCCCCGCACGACAAAGACGGCCTCGACCCGGTGAAGGCTGACGGCCTGTCCTCGGCGGACGTCGCGTACCTCGGCGCCGGCACGGATCTGACCGCCCCGGCGGTGCTCGCCGCCGAGCCGGACCTGTTCGTCTCGGTGACGTACGACGGCACGCGGGTGTACGGCGTCGAGCCGGGCGTCGTCGAGGAGTTGGAGGCCGCCGTGCCCACGGTCGCCCTCGCCGTGGGCCCCGGGCACCGGCTCCTGTCCGTACGGGACCGGTTCGGCGAACTGGCCCGTGCCCTCGGCACGGGCGGCGGCCACGGCGGCACGGGCGCGGCCGACGCCGAGGCGGAACAGCTCAGCGCGAGCCGGCTGCGTACGGTGGCCCGGCGCGCCGCGCACGTACGGGTGCTGGCGCTCTCGCCCGCGGACCCCGAGCGGGCGCACGTGGCCCGGCCCGGCGCGTGGCCGGATCTGCAGGAGCTCGCGGAGGCGGGGCTGCGGCTGCCGGACGTGGAGGGCCCCGGCGCCAACTGGGCCACGCTCGGCTGGGACGAGGTGGCCGCACTCGACCCGGACGTCGTGCTGACGGACGTCCGCAGCAACGCCGTGCCCGTCACGGAGCTGGAGAGCGTCGCGGGCTGGCGCAGCGTGCGTACGAGGGCGGCCGTCGTCCCGTGGAACCCCGAACTGCCCTGTACGTCGCGCGCGATCAGCGACTTCCTCGACGCGGTCGCGCGCGCCGTGGAGCGGAAGGGACGCGAACTCGCCCCGTGACGGCCCCGGGTGAGGGTCCGGGTGAGCGTCACGGCTCAGCGGGGCGTGAGCCCGTCGATGCCGGCGAGCACCTGATCCACGTGCGGGCGCACCCGCGCCCTGAGCTCGTCGCTCCAGCTCTCCTCCGAGTAGCGGCGGTTGAGGTACAGGTCCCTGGCGTGCCGCAGCACGGGCCGGTGTTCCGGCGGGAGCCGGCCGAGGGCCCAGTCGGCGGCGGCGTCCTTGGTCCGGATCTCGCCGGTGGCCAGGGTGGTCCAGACGCGGGCGAGGGTCAGTACGACGTTGCGGGTGTCGTCGTCCAGGTCGTGGAGCAGTCCGGGGATGCCGGCCACGCTCGCCCGTACGAGGTCCGCGTGCGGTACGGGGTCGAGCACCCGCGCCGGAGTCGGTCCGGCGAGGGGGTGGTCGCCGGCGAGCACCATCGTGAGCAGCAGGGCCAGGTCCGGCATCGGTTCGGGCTGCGGCGGCCCGCCTGCGGCCAGTTCGTCGCGCATCCACTCGCCGTACAGGAAGTCGCCGGCCGGAGGGTACCGCCAGGGGCGGACCTCGGACTGGACGACGACGGTGAGTTCGACAGGGCGGGCCGCGTGCGCGGAGCCGGAGAGCGGGAACAGCCCGTCGAGGAGCGCCCGCCGCTCCGGGCCGTCCATGCCGCGCCGGGTGATGACGAGGACGTCGAGGTCGCTGGCCGGCCGGAGGCCGCCGAGCACGGCGGAGCCGTGCAGGTACATGCCGATGACCTCCGGGCCGAGCACGTCGTCGACCAGCCGCACGATCTGCTGTGTCTGCTCCGTCGCCTCCATTGCCTCCATTGCCCCAGTCTCCGTGCCCGCCCCGGGGCGCCGCATCCGGGTTTCCCGTACGCCGCCGGGGCCCCCGGGAGCGTCACCCCTCGGGCTCGGGCAGCTTCCCCGCCTCCTTGTTGCATTCCTCGCCCGCGCACCCCTGGAGCGTCCGCAGCGCCTTCTCCAGCCCCTTGCGCACGTCCGCGTACGCGGGGTCGTCGTGCTTCGAACTCAGCTCGTGCGGATCCTTCTCGAGGTCGTACAGCTCCCGGCCGCCCTGGACGTAGCGCACGTACAGATACCGCTCCGTACGGATCGACTCGTACGCCGCCGAGTACACCTGCCCGTACTTGGGCTTGCGCTTCTTGGTCTTGCCGGGCGACGCCTCGCCGTCCTGGTCCAGGTCGCCCTCGGCGGCGCGCCGTCCGGACTCGGCGTCGCCCCCGGACGCCGGGCCGCCCTCGGGCACCGGCTTGGGCCGCGCGCCCTCGGCCGCCTCGTGCAGGATCGGCCGGTCGGTGTGCCGGCGCGGGTCGCGCGCGTACGGCAGCAGGGACCGCCCGTCGAGCGCGAGCCCCGGCTTGGCGCCGCCGATGTCGGCGATCGTCGCGGCGAGGTCGACGTTGCTGCTCAGTTCCTTCGACGCGGTGCCGCCCTCGATGCCGGGCCCGCGCATCATCATCGGCACGTGCCCCGACGCCTCGTGCGGCAGGAACTTCCCGGTGGGGATGCCGTGCTCGCCGAAGAAGAAGCCGTTGTCCGAGGCGAAGAGGAGGTACGTGTTGTCGAGCTGGCCCGCCTCGCGCAGTGTCGACACGATCTTCCCGACGGCTTCGTCTACGGCGAGCAGCGACTCCAGCCGCCCGCGGTAGCTGTCAGTGATCTCCTGCTTGGTCTCCTCGTCCAGGTCGGGGTAGTCGCGCAGGAACGCGGGCTTGTCGGACATGTCCTCCTCGCCGTACGCGGGCGTGCCGGGCAGCGGCTCGTCGGCGAACTCGCCCTCGTGGCGCGGCGCGGGCCGGGGCGCGGGGCCGACCTGCGGCCGGTCCGCCTCGTTCGCGGCGCCGTCCTTCGCGGCGCCGCCCCCCGCCGCGCCGTCCCCCGCCGCGCCCTTCTTGCTGCCCTTCGCGCCGCCCTTCTTCTTCCCGCCGAGGAGCTCCCCGTGCGGCGCCAGGAACGCCACGTCCAGGAAGAACGGCTTGCCCTCCGCCGACTTGCGCTCGATGAAGTCGGCGGCTTTGTCGCGGTACACGTCCGTCTGGTACAGCTTCGGGTCCTCGACCTCCGGGCTCCCGTACGTCTTGAGCTTGCCGTTCTCGTTGAGCCGGTACCCCCACATCCGGTACGTCGACGGGTCCACCGAGCCGCGCCACTCGTCCCAGCCGGGCGGCACGTCCTTGGGGTCCTCGTGGCCGTAGCCGTTCGGGTACTTGCCGATGTGCGAGGTCGCGTAGCCCGCCTTCTGCATCCAGACCGGCAGCGTGTTCCCGTCGTCGAGCTTCGCGTAGCCGCCGAGCGGCGAGGAGTTGTGCCGTACGCCGTTGTTGTGCGCGAACTGGCCGCTGAGGAACGTCGACCGCGAAGGGCAGCACAGCGGCATCGACGGGTAGTACTTCTCGAACTCCACTCCCCCGTCGCCGAAGATCTCGCGCGTGCGGTCCATCACGCGTACGGACTCCAGCCACTGGTCGTCCGTCATGATCATTACAACGTTGGGCTTCCGGTTCGCACCCGCCCCGTCCTCGTCCTCGCCGAGCCCGGCCCACCCGTACCGCTCGCCGGCGATCCCGCACGCGACCAGTGCGAGCACGGCGGCCATCGCCACCAGGATCCTCGACCGGCCCCCCGTGCCCCGCCGGAAGCGCAGCCCCACCGTCATGCTTTGCGTGTCCATCCGGACAGATTCACAGGAGAGCGTGGGAACTTGGTGGGAAAGGAGTGGGAACTCGCTGCGTACGGACCGGCCGCCCGCGCCACGGGACAGCCGGGGCGCCCGCGTCCGGCGCCGCTACGTGGCGGGCTCCGGTGCGATCTCGGCGATCAGGCCCTCGATCCGCTCGCGGATCTCGTCGCGGATGGGCCGTACGGCCGCCACGCCCTGGCCCGCCGGGTCCGTCAACTCCCAGTCCAGATACCGCTTTCCGGGGAAGACCGGGCAGGCGTCGCCGCAGCCCATCGTCACGCACACGTCGGACGCCCGCACGGCGTCCGCGGTGAGCACCTTCGGCGTCTCCGCGGTGATGTCGACGCCGACCTCGCGCATCGCCTCCACGACGGCCGGGTTGACCCGGTCCGCGGGGGCGGAGCCCGCGGAGCGCACCTCCACCCGGTCTCCGGCGAGATGGGTCAGCCAGGCGGCGGCCATCTGGGAACGGCCCGCGTTGTGGACGCACACGAAGAGGACGGACGGCTTGTCGGGCATGAGCGTTCTCTTTCGTCGGGGCCGCTTCACCGGGGACCGCGCCGTACCGGAGCCGCCAGGGGCGGCGGCTGGCATCACGCGGCGCTGATGTGACAGTATCAGCCCATGATGACGTCAGCCAAGACTGAACTGATCACGCCGGACGCGGACCTCGTCCGCGTCCTCGCCGACCCGCTCAGGCTCCGGATCGTGACGCTGCTCGCCCACGAGACGCTGTGCACCACCCACCTCGTGGCGGAGACCGGTGCGCGGCAGACCAACCTCTCCAACCACCTGCGGGTGCTGCGCGAGGCGGGCGTCGTGGAGACCGAGCCGTGCGGCCGGTTCACGTACTACAGGCTGCGCCCGGACGTCCTCACCGCCATCGCCGGCGCCTTCACGGCGCTGGCCGAGACCGCCCGTACGACCACAGCGACCGACCGGAAGAGGCCCTGCCCGTGACCAGCACGGAATCCGCCGCCACGCCCGCCAGACCCTCGAAGTCCCCGACGCCCGCCCCTTCCACGGGCGGCGGCGGTCCCGCCGGTGACCCGGACCGGGGCGTCGTGGCCCGGCTCTCCACCCTCGACCGCTTCCTGGCGGTGTGGATTCTCGCCGCGATGGCGCTCGGCCTCGGCCTCGGCCGTGTGATCCCCGGCCTCAACGACGCGCTGGCGAAGGTGGAGATCGGCGGCATCTCGCTGCCGATCGCCGCCGGCCTGCTGATCATGATGTACCCGGTGCTCGCCAAGGTCCGCTACGACAAGCTCGACGCGGTCACCGGCGACCGCCGGCTCATGGTCTCCTCGCTGGTCATCAACTGGCTGCTCGGGCCCGCCGTCATGTTCGCGCTCGCCTGGATCTTCCTCGCCGACCTGCCCGAATACCGCACCGGGCTGATCATCGTCGGCCTCGCCCGCTGCATCGCCATGGTGATCATCTGGAACGACCTGGCCTGCGGCGACCGCGAGGCGGCGGCCGTACTGGTCGCGCTCAACTCCGTGTTCCAGGTGCTGGTCTTCGGGCTGCTCGGCTGGTTCTATCTCGACCTGCTGCCCGGCTGGCTCGGCCTCGGCGAGGGCGAACGGCTCGACATCTCCATGTGGAAGATCGCCCTCAACGTCGTCATCTTCCTCGGCGTACCGCTCCTCGCGGGCTTCCTGACCCGCCGCATCGGCGAGAAGAAGCTCGGCAGGGAGGCGTACGAGGAGCGGTTCCTGCCGCGTATCGGCCCGTTCGCGCTGTACGGGCTGCTGTTCACGATCGTCCTCCTCTTCGCGCTGCAGGGGAAGACGATCACCTCGCAGCCGCTGGACGTGGCCCGGATCGCGCTGCCGCTGCTGGTCTACTTCGCGCTGATGTGGTTCGGCTCGTTCGCGCTGGGCAAGGCGATCGGCCTCACGTACGACCGCACCGCGACGCTCGCCTTCACCGCCGCCGGGAACAACTTCGAACTGGCCATCGCCGTCGCCATCGCCACTTTCGGCGTCACCAGCGGCCAGGCGCTGTCCGGGGTGGTGGGCCCGCTCATCGAGGTGCCCGTCCTGGTGGGGCTGGTGTACGTGTCACTCGCCTGGCGCCGCAAGTTCAGCGGGCAGCCCGGTTAGCCACCGGGCCGCCCGGCAGCGTCAGCCACCGGCCGCGGGCGTCAGAACCCCGCCGCGGCCGGGGCCTTGCGTACGTGCGCGGCGAGCGGCGGCAGTACGTACGCGGCGTCCCGGCTCACCCCGCGCAGGGTGTTCGAGGCGAAGGAGCGCTGCAACTCCAGGCCCAGGAAGGCGAGTCCGGGAGTGGTGAGGGAGAGGCCGCCGGTGTGCAGCGGGGCGCCGTCGGCGTCCAGCGCGCCGAGCGGCCGCAGGCAGTCGAGGCTGGGGCGGTAGCCGGTGGCGAGCAGCACCGTGTCGACGCGTTCCCGGGTGCCGTCGGACCAGACGACCGCGTCGCCCTCGAGCGCGGCGAACATCGGCCGCCGTACCAGCCGGCCCGTCTCCAGGGCCTTCCGGTAGCGGCCGTCGTCCAGGACGAGGGTGCCGCCGACGAAGGTGAGCCACGCGGCGGGCAGTTGGTCGAAGCCCGCCGTCGTCAGCCAGTGGTGCAGGTCGCGGCCCTCGCGCAGCTGCGGCAGGAACCGCAGCGGACTGCGGCTGGCGAGGGTCACGTCTGCGACGGCGGCCAGTTCGTGGCCGATCTGGACGGCGGAGTTCCCGCCGCCGACCACGACGACGCGCTTGCCCGCGTACGGCGCGGGGTTGCGGTAGCCGGCGGCGTGCAGCAGTTCGCCGGTGAAGTCGCGCGCACCGGGGAGGTCGGGCAGCAGCGGGTTGTCGAAGGCGCCGGTGGCCGCGACGACTCCGGCCGCGGCGAGGGCGCGCCCGTCGCCCGTACGCAGCACGAAGCCGTCGCCGTCGGACTCCACGCTCGTCACGCGGGTGTGCGTACGGATCTCCACGTCCAGGCGTGCCGCGTAACCCGTGAGGTAGTCGACGACCTCGTCGCGGTGCGGGTGGCGGTCGCCGTCGCCGCCGAACGGCAGGCCGGGCAGCGCGCTGTGCCGGGCGGGCGAGAAGAGGGTGAGGCTGTCGTAGTAGCGCGGCCACGACCCCGCCGGGCGACCGGCGGCCTCCAGCACCACCGGCCGCAGCCCCTCCCCCAGCGCAGCGCTCGCGGCGGCCAGCCCAGACTGGCCGCCGCCGATCACCGCGACGTCGAACTCTTCCCTCATCGCACACTCCCACACTGATTCGATAGATGTCTATGTTGACGTCTATCAATACAGGTGCGAGGCTGTCTCCACAAGCCACAGCCACAAGCCGCACAGGCCACACATCCACACAGCCGGGAGTCCTCGTGAACGCGCCCACCACCGCCCCGCCCACCGTGGTGATCGGAGCAGGCCCGATCGGCCTCGCCGCCGCCGCCCACCTCCTGGAGCGCGGCATCGAACCCCTGGTCCTGGAGGCCGGACCGGCCGCCGGGAGCGCCGTACGCGAATGGGGTCACGTACGGCTGTTCTCCACCTGGTCCGAGCTGGTCGACCCCGCCGCGGAGAAGCTGCTCGCACCCACCGGCTGGACCCCGCCCGACGGCGCCGCCTACCCCTCCGGCGCGGACTGGGCCCAGCGGTACCTCCAGCCGCTCGCCGACGCCCTCGGCCACCGCGTGCTCTACGGCGCCACGGTCACCGGCGTCTCCCGCACCGGACGCGACCGCATCGTGGACGCCGACCGCGCGGCGCAGCCGTTCACCGTCCACCTCCGGCACGCCGACGGCCGCGGCGAACGCCTCACCGCCCGCGCCGTCGTGGACGCCTCCGGCACCTGGGCCACCCCCTCACCGCTCGGCGGCGACGGCCTGCCCGCGCTCGGCGAGCAGGCGGCGTCCGCCCGGATCTCGTACCGCGTCCCCGACCTCGACGACCCGGCCGTACGCGCCCGTTACGCGGGCCGCCGCACCGCCGTCATCGGCTCCGGCGCCTCCGCCTTCACCGCCCTCGCCCAGCTGGCCCGACTCGCCGGGGAGGCGCCGGGCACACACGCCGTGTGGGTCCTGCGGCGCGGCATCGGCGCCTCCACCTTCGGCGGCGGCACCGCCGACCAGCTGCCCGCGCGCGGCGCGCTCGGCCTCGCCGCGAAGGCCGCCGTGGACGACGGCCACGCCGACGCCGTCACCGGCTTCCGCACCGCCGCCGTCGAGGCAAGCGGCGAACGGCTGGTCCTCGTCGCCGAGGACGGCCGCCGCCTCGACCCCGTGGACGAGGTCATCGCGCTCACCGGTCTCCGCCCCGACCTGTCCTTCCTGTCCGAACTCCGCCTCGGCCTCGACGAACGCCTCCAGGCCCCGGTGGCGCTCGCCCCCCTCATCGACCCCAACCAGCACTCGTGCGGCACCGTCTATCCGCACGGCGCCAAGGAGCTGGCCCACCCGGAGCAGGACGTCTATCTCGCCGGCATGAAGAGTTACGGCCGCGCCCCCACGTTCCTGGCCATGACCGGCTACGAACAGGTCCGCTCCATCGCCGCCGCCCTCGCGGGCGACCACGAGGCCGCCGGGCGCGTGGAGTTGGTCCTCGCCGACACCGGCGTGTGCGGCGGCTCCGGCCTCTTCGACGACCCCGCCGCCGGGCAACCGGAGAACGCGGGCGGCTGCTGCTAGTGCTGTGACCGCATAGGTTCACCGGGTTGCTCGTTGTGCTGGTTGGCAGCGATGTCGCTTCCAACCAGCAGGGGAGGCGGGGTGGCACCACCACCCGGGCCCTGCACGCCTACCTGCGCTGGCGCAACCAGAACGCCCGCCACCCCGACGTCCTGGCCGCCCAACGCCGCGAACGCGCACACGTCCGCAGCGAACGAGGTCTCCGCTGGGGCGGCAGGCCGCTGCCTGGCCCCGCTCAACCCGCGAGGTCACAGCATTAGTCGTCGAACTCGAAGCCCGAATCCTCCGCACGGGCAATGATGTCGCGGACGGCATCGGCAGTCAGGCCGCCAGCATCCAACGTCAACGAGTGCTCGCCGTCGAAGTCATGCAGGTGGATGGTCACGGCGTGATCCTCTCACGCCCAGTGCACACGGCTCGTCCAGTCCCTCACCGCTCCCGAACCCGGTGAACCTTCCCGGTCACAGCACTAGCCGAAGCCGTTCAACGCCCCTGCGGCGCCGGGTCCACACCCGCCGTCAGCTCCGCGAACGCGCGCGCGGCCGCCGGCGGGCAGAAGAGGCGGTCGAGCCGGGCACGGGCCAGGCCGCGGTGGAACGGTCCACGGAGGGTGGCGGCGCAGGCAGCGCTGCGAGTACGTACGGAGGCCCGTGTCGTCGCGCTCCCGTACGGAGTCGAGGACGAGGCTGCGCAGCCGGGACACCTCGCGTTCGGTGACCGCGCCCGGCACCAGGCCGGGATCCGCGAGCCGGGTGCGCAGCGCGTCCCACACGCGGGCGTCGGGCCAGGCGCCGGACTGGTCGTCGGGCGGGCACTGGAGGTAGAACCGGCTGGCCCGCAGCGGCCTCGGCGTCCCCGTCCTCGGGCTGAGCGGGGAGCGGCCGGCGTCGCTGGGCCGGCTCCAGCCGGGTGACCTGGTGTTCTTCGAGATCGACCCGCGTACGGGCGACCGCCTGGACCACGTCGGGATGTACATGGGCCTCGACGCGGAGGGCTATCCGCGGTTCATCTCCAGCCGTGAGGAGGCCAACGGCCCCACGTTCGGCGACAAGCGCGGCGACGCCCGCCTGGACGGCAACGGCTACTACGCGAAGGGGCTGCGCAGCGCGAAGCGCCTCTGACGGCACGCGCCGCCGCGCGCGTACGCCCACACTCCGGTCAGTCCTTCACCGCGCCCGCCGTCAGGCCGCCCAGCAGATGCCGGTGCACGAGGACGAACAGCAGCAGCACCGGGATCATCGTCAGCGTCGAAGCGCCCATCAGCAGGCCCCAGTCGACCGAGTGCTGGCCGATGAAGCCGAGCAGCGCCAGAGGCGTGGTGCTCTGCTCCGGGTCGGTGAGGAAGACCATGGCGAAGACGAACTCCTGCCACGAGGTGAAGAACACGTACACCGTCACCGCCAGCACCCCGGGCAGCGCCAGCGGCACGCCCACGGTCCAGTACGCGCGGAACTGCGACAGCCCGTCGATACGCGCCGCCTCCTCCACCGCGAACGGCACCGCCGACAGGAAGCCGCGCAGCAGCCAGATGCCGACGGGCAGGTTGAACGCGAGCATCGCGAGCATCAGGCCCCACCGGGTGTTCAGCATCCCGAGGTCGCCGGCCAGCCGATACACCGGCACCAGCAGGACGGCGTGCGGCAGCAGCTGGGACACGAGGATCACGCCGAGCACGCCCGAACGGCCGCGCAGGCCGGGCCGGGTCAGCGGATAGCAGGCGGTCAGCGCCAGCAGCATGCACAGCACGGTGGTGCCCGCGCAGACCACGGCGCTGTTGGCCAGGGAGTGCAGGAAGTCGTTGCGTGCGGCGGAGACGAAGTTGTGCAGCGTCAGTTCGTGCGGCCACCAGACCGGGGGCGTGGCGAAGATGTCCGCCGGGGACTTCATCGCGGTCAGCACCATCCAGGCGAACGGGCCGCACAGGAAGACCGCCAGCGCCAGCGCCGCCACGTGCAGCCCGGCCGAACGGCCCCACGCCCGCAGAACGACCCGTACGGGCCGCGCGGACCGTACGGGGCGGGCAGGCCGTACGGTCTCCGTGTCCCGTACGGGGGTGTCGCCCCGCACCGCCGCGCTCACCGGAGTTCCCCGACGCGCCGCACCTGGCGCAGGTAGAGGACCGAGAAGACCGCGAGCACCGCGACCGACACCACCCCGTACGCGGAGGCGGAGCCGTGGTCCACGTCCAGGAAGGCGGTCCGGTAGATGTAGCTGGAGAGCACTTCGCTGGACACGCCGGGCCCGCCCTTCGTCATCACGTAGATCATGTCGAAGCTGTTGAACGTCCACACGGTGGTGAGCAGTACGGTCGTGATGATCGTCGGCGCCATGCCGGGCAGGGTGACGTGCCAGAACACCTGCCAGCCGCGCGCCCCGTCCACCCTGGCGGCCTCGCGCTGCTCCTCGGGCACGGCCTGGTACGCGGCCAGATACATCACGGCGGAGATCGGGAAGCCCTTCCACGTCGCCGCCACGATCACGCCGAGCAGCGACGTGCTCTCCTGCCCCAGCCAGGCCGGGTTGCCGTCCACCAGGCCGACGGCTCCCAGCAGCGCGTTGACCGGGCCCACGTACGGGTCCTCGAGCATCTTCCAGATGAGTCCCGCGACGATCCCGGGCATCACCCAGGGCACCACCAGCAGGGCCCGCAGCAGCCCCCGTCCGTGGAACCGCCTGCTCAGCAGCACCGCCGCCGCCATGCCCAGCAGGAACTGCAGGGCCACAACCGCCAGCGTCCACACGGCCGTGTTCCCCAGCACCGTACGGAAGGACGGGCTGTCGAACGCCTCGGTGAAGTTCGCCAGTCCGACGAAGCGCGGCTCGGGGTGGATGAGGCTGCTGTGGGTGAGGCTGCGCCAGCAGACGTTCAGCACCGGCCATGCCACCAGCGTCAGCAGCAGTACGGCCGCCGGGGCCAGGCAGGCCAGCCGCAGCAGCGTCTCCCTGCGCCGTGCGGCGCCAAGCCTGCGGACCACGCTCGCGCTCCTTCCGTTCCTGGTCGTTCTCGGCCGCTCCTGCTCGCTCCTCGTCACTCTGCTCACTCCTGGTCGATCGCCCGCTGCATCGCCTTCTCGGCCTCCGCGAGCGCACCGGCCACGTCCGCGCCGCCGAGGATCGCCTGTACGGCGTCCTGCTGGGCCCGGGAGACCGCGTTGTAGACGGGGACGACGGGCCGCGGCCGGCCCTCGGCCAGCATCCGCAGCAGCTCCCCAGGGTGCCGGTGGTTCTTCCGTACGAACGCCTCGCCGGCCGCGCGCAGCGCGGGCACGGAGTCGTTGGCGGCCGTCTGGTGCGTGGGCGACGTCGTGGCCAGCCGTACGAAGCCGAAGGCGAGTTCGCGGTCGCGCGCGCCCGTGCCGACGGCCATGTTCCAGCCGCCGAGCGCGCCGGTGAACGCACGCCCCTCGGGCGCGGGCGGTGTCGTCACCCGCCAGTCGAAGCGCGCCGACTCCTCGATCGCGGGCTGCTGCCAGCCGCCGTCCAGCAGCATGCCCGTACGCCCGGCGGTGAAGTGGGCGAGGGTGTCGTCGCTGCACGCGCTGGCCGCGCCGCTCGGGGCGTGCCGGGACAGCCGCTGGTAGAGGGTGAACGCGCGGCGGTTCGCCGGGGAGTCGAAGACGGCGCGGCCGTCGGAGACAACACGGCCGCCCGCCGAGTACAGCAGCGAGTCGGTGAGGACGGACGCGGCCTCGTCCCGGCAGCCGATCAGCCCGACGCCGGAGGCGTCCGGCAGCCGGTCGACGCGTCCGGCCGCCGCCAGCCACTGCTTCCAGGTGCGCGGGGGCCGGTCGGGGTCGAGTCCGGCACGGCGGAACAGGTCGGCGTTGTAGTACATCCGCTCCCACACGCCGACGTTGAACGGCACGCCCCAGCTCCGGTCCCGCCAGCGGTTGGACGCCCACGCGCCGGCGAAGAAGTCGCCGCCACGCATGCCCGCCGCGCGGATGTCCCGGTCCAGGGCCTCGATGAGTCCGGCGGCGGCGAACTCGGGCGTCCAGATCTGGTCCAGCACCATCACGTCCGGGCCGGTGCCGCCCTGCACGGCGAGCATCAGCTTGTCGCGGTAGAGCTGGTACGGGATCTCGGTCAGCTCGACCCGTACGCCCGGGTGGCGCCGTTCGAAGTCGTCGGCGAGCGCCGTGTAGCCGCCGGAGATCTGCGGCGTGGGCGCCTCGACCACCCAGACACGCAGGGTGTTCCGGTCACCCGCGCCCTGCGCGAGGCAGCCGCTGAGCGCGGCGGCGGCGCACAGGGCGAGCACCGCGGCCCATACGGACACCGCGCCCCGTACGGGCCGTGGACGACGCCCGCGCACCGCGTCAGCTCCAGGACGCGGCGTCACGGAACGGGTAATGCCGGTCGGGCGAGTAGACGGGCGGGGGCTGGTACGTGTTGGCCCGGCCCGGGTCGCCGCGCAGCCAGAACGCGCTGGGGTAGGGCTGCTCCGGGGCGGTGATACGGGTGGAGGTGGGGATGTAGCGGATGGTGAGGCCGCAGCGCCGGTGCGGCGAGGTGTTGGCCTCGCTGCCGTGCACGATGTTGGGGTGGTGCACCTCGACGTCGCCGGGCCGCAGCACGATGTCGACGGCGGCGGACTCGTCCACGTCCACGGCGATCTCCTGCCCGAGCACGTTCGCCACCTCGGTGTTGTCCTGCACGGCGGCGACCGGCTGGCGGTGGCTGCCCGGGATCACGCGCAGGCAGCCGTTCTCCGGCGTGGAGTGGTCCACGGCGAGCCACAGCGTCACCACCCGCATCGGGTCGAGCGGCCAGAACGCGCTGTCCTGGTGCCAGAGGACGGGCTGCCCGGAGTGCGCGGACTTGCTGATGTAGTGCGAGGCGAACAGCGCGATGTCCGGGCCGACGAACAACTCTGCGATGGCGAGCAGCCGTTCGTCCGACACCAGCCGCACCCAGAACGGGTCGTCGCGCAGGAACTCGTGCCCCAGCTGCTCGGGCCGCACCTCCGGGTGCTGCCGCCCCAGCCACTCGACGTGTCCGTGCACCTCGTTGATGAGACCGGGATCGATGACGTCCCGGAAGATCGTGTAACCGTCGCGCTCGTACTCGTCACGGGCGCGCTGTCCGACCACCTCTGTCGTGGACACAGTTCCTCCTCGACGGCCTTGGCAACGGCTTCCATGCTGGGCCGGGCGGCGGGTGAGGGATAGCAGTCTCCTTGCAGTTTTTTGTACGGTGTTGATGTGACCACGGAACTGCTCCAGTTCGCCGACCATGCGCCGGGGCGGCCGTACCACGCCGCGTTCGTGGTGCAGCCGTTCCGCTCGCAGGCCTCGGAGCCGCACGGGCACGCCGACTTCTTCGAGTTCATGGCGGTCGTCTCCGGGCACGGCAGGCATCTTCTGCCGGACTGCTCACAGGAGTTGCGGGCGGGCGACGTGGCGCTGGCACGGCCCCACGACCGGCACGCGCTGCAGGGGCTCGCACCGGTCGGCATGCACTTCGTGAACGTGGCCTTCCCCGCCGCCCTCTGGCGCGGCTTCGTGGACCTGGCGGGCTTCGAGGCGGCCGAGGAGTGGAACGAGTCGGCGGCGCCGCCGCACTGGCGGCTCGCGGACCGCGCCGACCGTACGGCCGAGCGCGCCGCCGAGATCTTCCAGCGGGCGCTGACCCGCTACCACCCCCGGCCGGCCATGCTCGACGCGATGCGGTTCTGGACGGACCTCGCCGAACTGCTAGGCGACGCGGACGGCCGCGGCACGGACCCGGGCGCCGCGGGCCGCCCGGCGTGGCTCACCGCCGTGTGCACGGCCATGCGGCAGGAGGAGAACCTGCGGGCAGGCGTGCCCGCGATGCTGCGCCTGGCGGGCGTCAGCCCGGCGCACCTGTCACGCAGCATGCGCACGCACCACCAGACGACGCCCACCGCGTTCGTCACCGAACTGCGGCTCCAGCGGGCGGCCGAACTGCTCACCGCCACCTCGGAGCCGGTGACGGCGGTCGCCCAGCAGTGCGGCTTCGCCAGCCAGTCGTACTTCACGCGCTGCTTCCGCACGGTGCACGGCATCCCGCCGCGTGAGTACCGCCGCCGGGCCTGGGAGGCGTTCGTCCCGCGGAACAGCGGCCCGGCGGAGCGGCAGTCGTAAACGGTCTTCCTGCGGTCGTCAGGCGTCAGGCGGTCTGGGGTGTCAGGCGGCGCTCCGGAACGGGCCGGTCACCTCGTACGTGATGCCGCCGCTGCTGGAGCCGCTGGTGCCGCGCTGCGAGGAGAAGTACAGCCGGTCGCCCGCCGGGCTGAACGCGGGCCCGCAGATCTCCGAGCCGCTCTGCCCGGTGATCCGCAGGAAGGGCGCCACGATGTCGTCGGGGGTGATGAGGCAGATCTCCATGTTCCCGCCGTCCTCGGCGACGTACAGGTCGCCCGCAGCGGCGCCCGTGATGTTGTCGACACCGGTGAGCGGCGGGCTGTCGGTGAGGTTGTCGTCGTACGCGAGGACGAGGGTGCCGGGCCCTGTCTCGTACGCCCACACGCGGTTGTCGCCCTTGGTGGTGAAGAAGCAGGTGCCGTCGCGGTAGTAGCAGCCCTCGCCGCCGTCGAACCGCTTGGTGCCGGGCACCTGGTCGCGGGTCTGCGTACCGCCCGAGGCGGCGGGGTCGGGGACGTCGGCCCAGCTCAGCGTGCCGTCGCTCTCGGTCAGCACCTGGAGGACACCGGCGTCGAGCGAACCCCAGCTGCCGGGCACGAAGCGGTAGAAGGCGCCGTCCGGCTCGTCCTCGGTGAGGTAGACGACGTGCAGGTCCGGGTCGCAGGCGGCGGCCTCGTGCTGGAAGCGGCCCATGGCGTCCCGGCGTACGGCGTCCCCGGCGCCGGTGGGGTCGGTCTCGTAGACGTGGCCGCGGGTGGTCTCCTCGCAGGACAGCCAGGTCTGCCAGGGGGTGGCGCCGCCCGCGCAGTTGCGGGTGGTGCCGGACAGGATGCGGTACGCGTCCGTGACCTCGCCGCCGCCGGAGAACCGCAGGGCGCTCGCGCCGCCGGTACCGCTGCCGAGTTCGGCGTTGGAGACGTAGATCCAGCCGTCCCCGGCGGAGTCGGCGAAGCAGGCGCCGCCGTCGGGGGCGCCGTGCCAGGTGTACGAGGTGCCGGGGACGGTCCGGCCGGAACGGGCGATCACCCGGCTGGTGAAGCCGGCGGAGAGCATGATCCCGTTGGCGTCGGCCGCCTGGAGCGGGCCGTACGGGCTCGGTCCGGACTTCGCCGGATAGGCCAGGGACGTACGGGTCATGGTGAACCCGAAGGCCACCGCGCCGGTCCCGACGACTGCGCTGCGGAGCAGGGTGCGACGATCCACGGCTGTTCCTCCCGAACGGGGTGTCCTGAGCGGACAGGGGGCGGGCCAGGTCCCCCCGAAGGTAGCCGCACCACGCCGCCCCGCCCAGCCACGGGACGGTGAACGGCGCCGGGACGTACGGCGCTTGCGCGCGCCGGGACGTACGTCGGTCGCCCGCGCCCGTACGGTCAGGGTTGCTCCCCGGTACGGGTCAGGGTTGCTCCCCCGGCACGGGTCCCGGTACGGGCACGTGGTCCGGCAGCGGGGCGTCCGCGCGCAGGCGCTGCCACACCGGCGCCGGGACGGGCGTGCCGAGCAGGGCCGCCGCGTCCCGTATCTCCGCCGGGGACCGCGCGCCGGCCAGCACGCTCGCCACGGCCGGGTGGCCGAACGGGAAGTGGAGCGCGGCGGCGCGCAGCGGGATGCCGTACGCCTCGGTGGCGCGGCGCATGCGCAGGGCCCGTTCCCGCAGGTGCGGGGGTGCCGCGGCGTAGTCGTACGTGGCGTCGGGCGAAGGGTCGGCCAGCAGACCGGAGTTGAAGACGCCGCCGATGACGACGCTCTTGCCGCGCGCGGCGGCCGCGGGCAGCAGCGCGTCGAGCGCGGGCTGTTCGAGGAGGGTGTAGCGGCCGGCGCAGAGCACCGCGTCCACGTCGGTGTCGGTGAGGAAGCGGGCCAGCATCGCGGTCTGGTTCATGCCCGCGCCGATGGCCCGCACCACGCCTTCGGCGCGCAGCCGCTCCAGCGCCGGGTACGCCTCGCGGAACGCCTGCTCGCCGTGGTCGTCCGGGTCGTGTAGCAGCGCCACGTCGATCCGGTCCAGGCCGAGCCGCGCCAGGCTCGCCTCCAGCGAGCGGCGCACTCCGTCGGCGCTGAAGTCCCATACGCGGCGGTGGGTCGCGGGCACGGCGAAGCCGTGGGCGAGGTCGCCTTCGAGGTCGCCCTCGAGGTCGCCCGGCAGCGCCGCGCCCGTCCCGTACGGCTCCAGCAGCCGCCCCACCTTGGTGGACACGGTGTACGCGTCCCGGGGCCGGCCGCGCAGTGCCGCGCCCAACCGCCGTTCGGACAGGCCGAGTCCGTAGTGCGGCGCGGTGTCGAAGTAGCGGACGCCGGCGTCCCAGGCCGCCTCGACGGTGGCCGCGGCGGTGTCCTCGTCCACGGGCGCGTAGAGCCCGGCGATCGACGCGGCCCCGAAGCCGAGCGCGGTGACCTGGACGCCGCTGCGGCCGAGCGCTGCGGTACGCATCGCTGCCCCCCCGTTCCCGCTGTCGCTCCGTCGTACGGGACAACGGTAGTTGTCCCGTACGACGACGACAGATCACCGACCCGGGCCGGTGCCCCAGCGCGGCCATCCCGTGGCCGAGGTCCGTCCTCAACGAACCGCTGTGACCGGCACCTTCACAACACGCGGCCCCTAGACGACGGCCGAGAGGACGGTCAGCGTTCCCGTGGCGGTGTCGATCGTCGCCTGGACACCAAGGGGGATCGTCGGCGGGTTGTTGCCGTGCCCGGCAGGGAGACCGCCCAGGACTGGAACACCGAGAGGGGCCAGTCGGTCGCGCAGGACATCATGGATGCCCCATCCGCCCAGCGTCGGATCGTCGGCATCGCTTTCGAAGCCCAGGAACTGGCCGAGGGCGACGCCACGCACACCGTCGAGCGCCCGGGAGCGGGTGAGCTGGGTCAGCGCGCGGTCGACCTCGCCCAGCCCGGTTCCTCTCTGGTGTTCGAGGAAGAGGATCGCCCCGCGCAGGCTGGGCAGGCCGGCTCCGGTCTCCGTGCGGATCGCGTCGAGGTTGCCGCCTATCAGGACGCCCGTCGCTGTGCCCTCCACGGTGACGTCCGCGGTGGCCTCGGACGGGTCGCGGTGGAGGGTGACCGGGCCGGTGGTCATCAGCGCGCGGCGCAGGGACTCGGCGGAGGCGGGCCCGGTGTAGGTGTCGTCGCGTTTGACGAAGGGGCCGTGGAGTGAAGCCAGACGGCATCGTGACCACAGCGCGAGGTGGAGGTGGGTGATGTCGCTGAAGCCGACGACCGGCTTCGGGTCACGTCTGAGGGCATCTGTGTCGAGGTCGTCGACGATGCGGTAGGCGCCTTTGCCACCGCGGGCGGCGATCACGGCGCGGACGGCCGGATCGCGAAACGCCGCGTTCAGGTCGAAAACACGGTCCTCGTCGCGGCCTGCCATGTAACCCCACTGATCGAAGACGTGCTCGCCCAGCTCGGCCCGAAGGCCCCAGGAGGTGAGCAGTTGAACCCCCCGGTCGACTTCTTCCCGGCCCGGCGGACAGGCAGGAGCAACGATCCGCACCTGATCGCCGGGCCGCAGGCGCGGCGCCCTCAACGAGAGCGGATTCTGGTGGTCATCCATCCGACGATTCTGCGCGTGATCACCGATGGCCGAGATCCACTCGCAACAGACCCTAGGCGTCGGGGCGGCGGGTTGTGGTGACTTGGCGGCGGGTTTCCGCCGCCTTGACGATCTCCGCGCACCAGTCCACCTCCGCCGAGGTGGCCGCCGTGCCGGCGGTGACCGCGTCGAGCCAGTGCCGCCAGAAGCCCGCGCCGCTCCACGCCGTGAAGCGGCGGTGCGCGGTGGCGGGTGCGAGGCCGAAGTGGTCGGGCAGCTGCTGCCAGCCGCAGCCGGAGGTCAGCACGTAGACGACCGCCGTCAGATCCGCGCGCCCCCGGTCCGGCCCGCGGTCCCGGCGGGGCCCGCCGCCGCGCCCCGCCGGGGCGGCCGGGGCGGCCGGGGAGGCGGGGGAGGCGGGGATGAGCAGCGGCTCCGCCGCCTGCCAGAGCGCGTCGGGCAGCAAGTGCCGCGCCAGTACGGGGCTCAGCGTCGTCTTCATGCGCCGCGGTTCGTCAGGCAGGTCGGCAGCGGCCCCGGCGGCCCCGGCGGCCTCGCCCGCTTCGGCCGTCTCAGCCGAAGTCGGAGCCGAAGCCGGAGCCGAAGCCGCGGCGACGGCCGCGGACGCGGCCGCGCCCGGCGGCACCGAGTCGTCCGTGGGCGACTGAAGCGACTCCCGCTGATACGCACGCCACCGCGCGAGCAGGTCGCGGTGGCTGCCGCGGATCCACCGCATGTAGTCGCGCATGTTGCGCAGCCGCCGCCGCGGCGCCTCCTCGTCGGGGCCGAGGAGCGCGAGGGCCTG
This sequence comes from Streptomyces armeniacus, assembly GCF_003355155.1. Lineage (NCBI taxonomy): Bacteria > Bacillati > Actinomycetota > Actinomycetes > Kitasatosporales > Streptomycetaceae > Streptomyces > Streptomyces armeniacus. Next base: position 5,130,328 of record NZ_CP031320.1, read on the forward strand.
TTCGGCGAGGTGCTGCTGCTGGTCCAGGTAGCGGCGCTCGCCCGCGAGGAAACTGCCCCACACGTCGTCGTCCACGCGGAAGTAGCGCGAGCGCTCACCCGGCACCGCGTGCCGTTTGAGAAAGCCGGCCTCGGCCAGCCGCCGCGTCGCCAGTGAGATGGACCCGGCGCTGACCCGCAGCGCGCCGGCGAGCTGTGCGGACGACACATACGGGACGTCCGTGATCAGCAGGTAGGCGATGATCCGGCCGTCCATGCGGCCGCTGCCCACCGCCTCCCACAGCAGGCCCATCTCCTCGACGAACGTCTCGCGGTCGAAACCACCCTCACCGCGGGCCGTTTCGCCCGATACGTCGCCACTCATCCGCTTCCCCTAAGGTAACTTTTCATATCAGTTAAAAAGTTTGAAGCTCTTTATTGACACACCTCCCCGCGCAACGCAAGCATCCTGCCTACGCCCCGGTGGACTGCCTCCACCGTTCCGGGTCAATCCCCCACGCGCCGCTGAACAGGGAGACGTCGTGCGCAAAACAAGCATGCCGAAGGTTATTCCAGCGCTCACGGCCCTCGCGTTACTCCTCACCGGTTGCGCCGGCGGCGAGGACAGTGGTGCCGCGTCGACCATCACGGTCGCCGTCGGTGAGCCCGACCATCTCACGCCCGGCCGCAGCACGGTCGGGCTGGAGGGGATACGCGCGCTGTTCGCCCCTCTCGTCAAGGCGGACGAGCACGGTGGCCTCACGTACGTCCAGGCCAGGTCCGTCGAGTCGGAGGACTCCAAGAACTGGACGATCCACCTGCGTTCGGGCTGGAAGTTCCACAACGGCGAGGCGGTGACCGCCCAGAGCTACGCCGACGCGTGGAACAAGACGGCGTACGGCCCCAACGCCTGGGCCGCAAACGGCCAGTTGGCGAACATCGAGGGCTACGACGCGCTGAACCCCGCGAAGGGCAAGCCGAAGACCGACAAGCTCTCCGGCGTCAAGGTCGTGAACGAGACCACCCTGAAGGTCACCCTCGCCAACCCGGACAGCCAGTTCCCGCTGCAACTCACCTCGAACCAGGTGGGGTTCTACCCGCTCCCGAAGGCCGCGTACGAGGATCCGGCCGCTTTCGACCGGAAGCCCGCGGGCAACGGCCCGTACAAGCTGGACGGTGAGTGGGAGAAGAACAAGGGCGCCACGGCCAGCGCGTACGGCGACTACCAGGGGCAGAAGCCCCTCACGTCCCACCTCGACTTCAGGAGCTATACGGATCTGGCCACCGCGTACACCGACGCGTACACCGACGCGCAGGCCGGCACCGTGGACGTGCTCCAGGCCCCGGTCAACAAGTACTCCCAGACCAAGACCGACTTCGCGGGCCGGGTGTACTCGTACCAGGCTCCCTCTCTGGAGTTCATCAGCCTTCCGCTGTACGACGAGCGGTACCAGAAGCCGGGCCTGCGCAAGGCGATCTCCATGGCGATCGACCGGGACGCGGTCAACAACACGATGTACGGCGGGCTCTACGAACCGGCCACGTCCCTCACCCCGCCCGCTGAGGTGGGCGCCAAGACGGACGTCTGCGACGAGTGCACCTTCGACCCGAAGGAGGCGCGGAAGGAGCTCGCGGCGGCCGGCGGCTGGTCCGGCCCGATGGTCATCACCTACCCGGGCGGCCTGGGCTTCGACGAACTCTACAAGGCGGTCGCCAACCAGATCCGGCAGAACCTGCGCATCGACAACGTCACCGCCCGGCCGACCGCCGACTTCGCGGAGTTCAGCGAGAAGGCCATGGCCAAGAAGATCAACGGCCCTTACCACGGCCACTGGGGCGCCCTGTACCCCAGCATGCAGAACACGCTGCGGAGCATCTTCACCAAGGCCGGGGACTGCTACGCGTGCAGCTACTACAGCGAGCCCGAGGTGGACTCGCTGCTGCGCCGCGCGGACGCCAGCACCGTGACCGAGGAGTCCGAGAAGCTCTACAACAAGGCGCAGGAACGCATCCTGGAGGACTTCCCCGTCGTCCCGCTCTTCTACGGCACCTACGTCTACGTCACCACCGAGCGCATCTCGAACGTCGTGATCGGCCCGGCCGACCTCGAACTCGACCGGCTGCGCGTCATCGAGTGACCGGCCGGCCGGCGGCGCGTGAGCCCGCCCGGCCGGCGCCCGGCTGATCCGGCCGCGGTCCGCTCCCGCCGCGGGAGCGGACCGCGGCCCGTCCCACCGCCCCGCATTCAGGAGAACGAACTCTCATGGCACCAGCCGCATCCCAGTCCACCCCCGCACCCCGGGACCACGCGGCGGCGGACGTTCCAGCCGCGCTGCGGCCCTGGATCGAGCGTGTGGCGACCGTGCCGCACACGGACGCGTATCCGGGCGTGGACGAACTCCTGGCCGGTTTCCGCGCGCTGGCCACGCGGTATCCCGAACGGGTCGGTGAGCGGCGTATCGGCACCTCGACCCTGGGCGAGCCGCTGCCGTGCTTCACCGTACGCGCCGACAGCGCCACCGACCGTGCGGGTGCCGACGAAACTGACCGCGGCAGCGCCGCCCGTACGGCCGACGGCGAGGCGCCGCCCCACTACGTCGTCGTGGGCGGCGTCCACCCCAACGAGCCCGTCGGTGCCGTCACCGCCCTGCACCTGGCGACCGCGCTGTGCGAGGACGACGCGCTGCGGGAGCACTTCGGCGGTGTGTGGGACATCGTGCCGTGCATCGACCCGGACGGCGCCCGGCTGAACGAGGGCTGGTTCCACTCCCCCGCCGACAAGCGGCTCTACGGCCGCCACTTCTACCGCCCGCCGGGCGACAGACAGGTCGAGTGGACGTTCCCGTTCGCCTACAGGGACGCGTACTTCGACCGCGTGCTGCCCGAGACGTTCGCCCTGATGCGGCTGATCGACGCCACCCGGCCACGCTTCCTCACCACACTGCACAACTGCGAGGCGGGCGGCGTCTACTACTACCTCAACCGTCCCTCACCCGAGCTCTACCCCCTGCTGGAGGCCATCCCCACCGCCGCCGGCATCCCGCTGGCCACCGGCGAGCCCGAGGCGGCGCACGCGCCGCGCTACGCCCCGTCCGTCTACGGCTGCATCGACATGCGGGACGCCTACGACTATCTGGACAGCCTCGGCGCCGACCCGGCCGACGAGATCGCCGGCGCCTCCAGCGCCGCCTACGCCGAGCCGTACGGCACCTTCTACTTCGTCACCGAGGTCCCGCACTGGTCGCACCCGGAGGCCGACGACGAGACCCCCGTACGGGAGCGCCACGCCGACGTCATCCGCGAGCGTGCCGAGGGCTTCCGCGCCACCGGGGAGGTGCTGGGACGGCTCCTCGACACGGCGGCGCCGCAGCTGACGCTCCCAACGCCGTTCCTGGCCGCCGTACGGGACTTCGTACCCTCCCTGACCAAGATCGCCGACCTGGAGACCAGCCGCGCCGAAGGGCTGCCCGACCGGCCCGCGACCGTCTCCGAGCGCTACGCCTGCCGGCACTCCGTGCACTGCTTCCGCGTACGCGTCGGCGGCATGCTGCTGCGCGCGCTGGGCGCCGAGATCACGGCGGGCACCGCGAGCCCCGAGGTACGCGCCTGCCACACCGAACTGCTCGAAGTCTATGCCGTGTGGGAGGCGGAGGCCGCGCCCGTGACGGGTGATCCGCTGCCCATCGCGACCCTGGCCGGGGTGCAGTACGCCGCGCTGCTGGCCGCCGCCGACCACTCCATGCCGGGCGGCGCGCCCGCGCCGGAACCCGCCGACCGCACGTAGAGGGAGGGAGCCGCCGTGCGCACCTTTTTCATCCGCCGCCTGCTGGAGGCGGTGATCGTCTTCTTCGGCGTCACCCTGGTCATCTACTCCATGGTGTACGCCCTCCCCGGCGACCCGATCGCGGCCCTCGCCGGGGACCGGCCGCTGGCGCCCAGCGTGGTCCGCTCGCTGCGCGAGCAGTACCACCTGGACGAGCCGCTGCTCGCGCAGTACGGGCACTACCTCGCCGGGGTCGTACAGGGCGATCTGGGCAGCGACTTCACCGGCCGTGCCGTCGCCGAGCAGATGGCCGACCGCTGGCCGGTGACCGTACGGCTGGCCCTCACCGCCTGGTTCATCGAGGCGGTCGTCGGCATCGGGCTCGGCGTGCTCGCCGCGCTGCGCCGGCGCACCTGGACGGACCGGCTGGTGCTGGCGTTCACCATCGGGGCGGTGTCCGTGCCCGTGTTCGTCCTGGGGTACACCGCCCAGGTGATCTTCGGCGTACGGCTCGGCTGGTTCCCGGTCGCCGGGGACGCGGCGGGCTGGCCGTCGAGCTACTTCCTGCCGGCGCTGGTCGTCGCCGCGTTCGGTCTCGCGTCCGTGTCCCGGCTGGTACGGGCCGAGGTGATCGACAACCTGCGGGCGGACTACGTACGCACCGCGACCGCCAAGGGCCTCAGCGGACGCCGCACGCTCGTCGTCCACGTGCTGCGCAACTCCCTGATCCCCGCCGTCACTTATCTCGCCGTCGACCTGGGCTACCTGCTCGGCGGCACCGTGCTCATCGAGGGCGTCTTCAATCTGCCCGGCATCGGCCAGCTGCTGTTCCAGTCCATCCGGAACCACGCCGGGCCCACGGTCGTCGGGGTCTCCACCGCGCTGATCCTGATCTTCCTGGCCGTGAGCGTGCTGGTCGACCTCCTCAACAGCCTTCTGGACCCGAGGATCCGCCGTGACTGACACCACGACCCACCACGCATCCCACACCGGGAAGGCGCCGGCGGGCGACGCGGGCCGCGGCCTGCCGGAGAGCGGCGGCAGCGCCTGGCACGAGCTGCGCCGCCGGCCGATGTTCCACGTCACCGCCGGCTGCCTGCTGCTGCTCGCGGTCATGGCGGTGGCGCCGGGCCTGTTCTCCGGCTGGTTCGGGCACGGCGATCCGCGGGCGTGCGATCTCGGCCGCAGTTCGCAGGGGCCGTCCGCGGGGCACCCGTTCGGCTTCGACATGCAGGGCTGCGACCTGTACGCGAACGTCGTACACGGCGCCGGCGCCTCCCTCGGCGTCGGGCTGCTCGCCACCGCGTGCAGCCTGGCCATCGCGCTCGTGCTCGGCTGTCTGGCCGGGATGTCGGGGCGCGTCGTGGACAGCGTGATCGCGCGGCTGACCGACGTCTTCCTCGGCTTCCCGTTCCTGCTCGGCGCGATCGTGGTGCTGAACAGCGTCACCACCCGGAACGTCACGTCGGTCGCGCTGGCCCTGGCCCTGTTCGGCTGGGCGCCGATGACCCGCGTCGTACGGGCGTCGGTGCGCTCGGCCCGCGAGGCCGACTACGTGCTGATGTCCCGCACCCTGGGCGCCGGCGAGTGGCACATCGTCCGCAGGCACGTCCTGCCGCACATCCTCACGCCGGTGCTGGTCATCGCGTCCATCACGGTCGGCGGGGTGGTCGTGGCCGAGGCGGGGCTGACGTTCCTCGGGGTGGGCATGCAGTCGCCGTCCATCTCGTGGGGCCTGCAACTCGCGGGCGCGCAGAGCTCGTTCTCGGCGCATCCGCATCTGCTGATCTTCCCCGGCCTGTTCCTGTCCTTCACGGTGTTCGCGCTGATCGCGTTCGGCGACACGGTGCGCGACGCACTCGATCCGCGAGCCCGCCGACCACGGAGTGCCCAGTGACGATACGGACCCCCCAGCACCCCGGCACCGCCCCGGCGGGCAGCGCGACACTCCTCGATGTCGAGGGCCTGACCGTCGACGTGCTCTCCGGCGGCGGCCACCGCCGCGTCGTCGACGGGGTGACGCTGGCCCTGCGGGAACGCGAAACCCTGGCGCTCATCGGCGAGTCCGGCTCCGGCAAGAGCATGACGGCGATGGCCGTCATGGGCCTGCTCGCCCCCGACACCGCACGGGTCGGCGGCAGCGTACGGCACCGGGGCACGGATCTGCTGCGGCTGCCGCCCGACGAGCTGCGCGCCCGCCGCGGCAAGCACGTCGCCATGGTGTTCCAGGACGCGCTGTCCGCCCTCAACCCGACCCTGACGGTGGGCTTCCAGATCGCGGAGACCATCCGCGCGCACGAGAACGCCACCCGCAGGCAGGCCCGCGCCCGCGCCGTCGAACTGATGGGACGGGTGCGCATCCCCGACCCCGCCCGCCGCTACCACGACTATCCGCACCAGTTCTCCGGCGGCATGCGGCAGCGCATCATGATCGCCATGGCCGTCGCGCTCACCCCCGACGTGCTGATCGCCGACGAACCCACGACCGCCCTCGACGTGACCGTGCAGGCGCAGATCATGGAGCTGCTCGCCGGACTCCGCGCCGAGACCGGCTCCGCCCTGCTGCTGATCACCCACGACCTCGGGGTCGCCGCGGGCGCCGCCGACCGCGTCGCGATCATGTACGCGGGGCGGCTCGTCGAGGCGGGCCCCGTGCTGCCGCTGTACGAGCGCCCCGCCCACCCGTACACGCGCGGCCTGCTGGACGCCGTGCCGCGGCTCGACGCGGCGCTCGACGGGCTCGCCCCCATCCCCGGCGCGCCCCCGCCGCCGGGCCGTCCGCCCGAGGGGTGCGCGTTCCATCCCCGCTGCCCCGCCGCGCAGTCCCGCTGCCTGCGGGAGACGCCCGTACTGCTGCCCGCCGCGCCGGACCGGCTCGTCGCCTGCCACCACCCGCTGGGGCAGCCCAACACCCCGGAGGCCGCTCGTGGTTGAGACCCTGAAGACGGCGACCGGCACCCCGCTGCTGGAGGCGCGCGGGCTGGTCAAGCACTACAGCGCGGGCCTGGGCCGGCGGCGCGCCACGGTACGGGCGGTCGACGGCGTCGACCTCGTGCTGCGGGAGCGCTCGACGCTGGGCCTGGTCGGCGAGTCCGGCTGCGGGAAGTCCACCCTCGTACGGCTGCTGATGGCGGTGGAGCAGCCGACGGCGGGCACCGTACGGCTCGGCGACCGCGAACTGCTCGCCCTGCCGCGCGCGGAGCTGCGCCGGCGCCGGCGCGACATCCAGATGGTGATGCAGGACCCGTATGCCGCGCTGAACCCGCGGATGACGGCCGGGGAGATCGTACGGGAGCCGCTGGACATCCACGGCGACCTCGTGCCGTCGGCCCAGCGCCCCGCCCGCGTACGGGAGTTGCTGGAGATGGTCGGGCTCGACGCGGGGCACGCGGGGCGCAGGCCGCACCAGTTCTCCGGCGGGCAGCTCCAGCGCATCGGGATCGCGCGGGCGCTGGCGCTGCGGCCGCGCGTCCTGGTGTGCGACGAGCCGGTGTCGGCGCTGGACGTGTCGGTGCAGGCGCAGGTGATCACGCTGCTGCGGGAGCTCCAGCGGGAGTTCGGGCTGTCCATCGTGTTCATCGCGCACGACCTGGCCGTCGTACGGCAGATCGCCGACGAGGTCGCGGTGATGTACCTGGGCCGGATCGTCGAACAGGGCAGCCGGGACACCGTGTACGCGGCGCCCGCGCACCCGTACACCCGCGCGCTGCTGTCCGCGGCGCCCGACCCGGACCCGCGCAACCGCGCGGGCGGCGGGCCGGGCGGCGGCCGGATCGTGCTGGAGGGCGATCCGCCCGACCCCAGCAGCCCGCCCGGAGGCTGCCCCTTCCACACCCGCTGCTGGAAGCGCCAGGACGTGTGCACCCGGGAGCGGCCGCCGCTGGAGCCCGCGGGCCCGGGACGGGGCCGCGCCGCCTGCCACTTCCCCGAGCCCGCCGCCGCGGAGTGACCCGCTCCACGCAGAACCCGGACCAGGAGAGCACGTGCTGCAGCAGAAGATCTTCGAAGTGACCGACCCGCGGCAGATCCGCGACCTCGTACGGAGCCACTCCTGGGCCACCCTGGTCAGCCACACACCGGCGCGCGGGCTGGTCGTCTCGCATCTGCCGGTGCTCGTCGAGGACGGGCCAGGCATCGCCCTGACGGGCCATCTCGCGGCGGCCGACGCGGAGTTCCACGAACTCGGCGCGCACGACGTGGTGGTCGTCGTGCAGGGCCCGCAGGGCTACATCTCCCCCACCTGGTACGGCAACGCACCGCACGTGCCCACCTGGAACTTCGTCGTGGTCCACGTGCACGGCCGCCCCGAACTCCTCGCGCCCGAGCCGACGTACGACGTACTGTCCGACACCGTGGACCACTTCGAGCAGCACTTCGCCGAACCGTGGACGCTGGACCGGGCCGGCGGCTACGCGCGCCGGATCGCCTCCGGCGTACGCGGCTTCCGGCTGCCCGCCGGCCGCGTCACGGCCAAGGCGAAGCTCAGCCAGGACGAACCCGCTGAGGTCGCCGAGCGCGTCGCCGACGCGCTCACCGCCGACCAGCCCTGGGCGCGGCCCGAACTCGCCCACGCCATGCGCACCGTGGAGCGGCGGCCGTGACGGGCCCGTACGGCGCCGCGGCCGAACCGCCCCGCTCCCTGCGCCGGGTGCGGCTCGGCGCCGGAGGGCCGCTGTGCGACGTACGCCTTGAGGGCGGCCGCGTGCACGGCATACGGGCGCACGGGGCGCCGCAGCGCGACTGGGAGCCGTCCGTGGACCTCGAAGGGCGCATCCTGCTGCCCGGGTTGTGGGACGCGCACGTGCACATCGTGCAGTGGGCGGCCGCGCGCCGCCGGCTGGACCTGGCCGGGCTGCCGTCGGCCTCCGCCGCGGCGGAGGCCGCCCGCGGCCACGCGGCGGGGCTGGAGCCGGGCACGCCGCTGATCGGCTACGGCTTCCGGGACGGCCTGTGGCCGGACGCCCCGCACCGGGACCTGCTGGACGCCGCGACCGGTGCGCGGGCGGCGCTCCTCGTCAGCGGCGACCTGCACGCAGTCTGGCTCAACTCGGCCGCGCTGGCCCTGCTCGGACGCGACGGGCACCCGACCGGGCTGCTGCGCGAAACGGAGGCGCTGGAGGCCACGGAGCGGCTGGCCACGGCGGACACGCCCACCTCCGACGAGTGGGTCGCGCAGGCGTGCGCGGCCGCGGCGCGGCGCGGGGTCACCGGCATCATCGACTTCGAGTACGCGGACAACCTCACCGACTGGACGCGGCGGATGGCCACCGGGCGGATACCGCTGCGCGTCGCGGCGGCCGTCTACCCGGAGTATCTGGACGCGGCGGCGGCGCGGGGCCTGCGCACCGGCGACCCGGTGCCCGTACCGGGGTTGGAGGCGGGGCGGTACGCCTCCGGGGTGCCCGGCGGGCTGCTGGAGACCGGGCCGCTGAAGCTGTTCACCGACGGCTCGCTCAACACCCGTACGGCGCTGTGCCACGACCCGTATCCCGGCCTGCCCGCCGGCGACCCCGAGGCCCGCGGCATCGGCCTGCTCACGCCGGCGGAGCTGGCGCAGACGATGCGCCGGGCCGCGGCGCACGGCATCGAGCCGGCGGTCCACGCGATCGGCGACCGCGCCAACGAGCTGGCCCTCGACGCCTTCGCCGCCGTGGGCTGCCAAGGGCGCGTCGAGCACGGGCAGTTGCTGCGGCCCGCGGACGTGCCGCGCTTCGCGGAGCTCGGCGTCACGGTCGGCGTGCAGCCGTCCCACGCCGTCGACGACCGCGACGTGGCGGACCGGCACTGGCACGGCCGTACGCACCGTGCGTTCGCCTACGGGGATCTGCTCGCGGCCGGTGCGCGGCTGGAGTTCGGCTCCGACGCGCCGGTGGCGGCACTGGACCCGTGGGTGACGCTGGCGAACGCCGTGTCCCGTACGGACGACGGCCGCCCGGCCTGGCATCCGGAGCAGCGGCTGCCGGTGGCCGACGCGCTGGCGGCCTCCGCCCGCGGCCGGCGGACGGTCTCGACGGGCGACCGGGCGGATTTGGTCGTCGTGGACGCGGACCCGCTCACGGCGGACGATGCGACGCTGCGCCGCATGCCCGTGTACGGCACGCTGGTCGCGGGGGTGTGGACGCACCTGTCGGCGTGACCCGCTGTCGGCGTGACCCGCTGTCGGCGTGACCGCGTGACCCGCGCCGAGCCCGCCGGGGGCTCAGTCCAGCGGCTCGGCCGCCTTCGTCAGCGGCCCGCCCGCGTCACCGGTGTTGAGCGTGCCGGCCGGTTCGAGGAGCAGGATCGCGGTCTCCTCGTCCGCCACCGGGCAGTGCTCGGCGCCGCGGGGGACGACGAACAGCTCGCCGGGCTCCAGTACGACATCGCCGTCCCGCAGCCGTATGGTCAGCCGTCCGCTGATCACCAGGAACAGCTCGTCGGTGTCCTCGTGGCGGTGCCAGACGAACTCGCCCTTCAGCTTGGCGATCTTGACCTCGTAGTCGTTGACGCCGGCCACCGTCTTCTGCGACCAGAGGTCGCTGAAGCGCGAGAGCCTGTCGGCGAGGTTGACGGGAACGTGCGGCGCGGCGGTCATGGGGCAGCCTCCGTAAGGTCCATCCCGGAGAAACCGGGGTGCTCCGAGCCTCCCGCGCACCGTTCACGCCCGTCTTGTACGTTTCTGGCATGACCTCCGCAGGACCGCCCCGTACGACGATCAGCGCCTGGACACCGCCGGTCCCGGGCATCACCGAGGTCTTCCACGCGCACTTCACCGACTACGCGTACCCGGCGCACACCCACGACACATGGGACCTGATGATCCTCGACGCCGGGAGCGTCGACTTCGCGCTCGACCGCCGCCGGCACGGGATCACCGGCCTCGACAGCGTCCTGCTGCTGCCGCCCGGCGTCCCCCACGACGGCAGGACGGTCACCGAGACCGGGTTCCGCAAGCGCGTCCTCTACCTCGACACCAGCGTCCTCCCGGAACGGCTCTCCGGCGGCGCCGTCGACCACCCGGTCCTCCACGACGCACCGCTGCGGCACCGCATCCACCAGCTGCACGCCTCGCTTGACCACCCGGGAGACGCGTTCGAGGCCGAGTCCCGGCTCTCGTTCGTACGCGAACGGCTCCGCTTCCACCTCGGCACGCGCCGGCCGCGCGGTCCGGGCCGCGAGGCGAACAGCCTCGCCGCCACCCTGCGGGAACTGCTCGACTCCCGGATAACGGACGGCATCTCCCTGCACGAGGCCGCCGCCCTGCTGCACGCCCACCCCACGCATCTGATCCGCTGCTTCAAGCAGACCTACGGGCTGCCCCCGCACAAGTATCTGACCGGCAAGCGCATCGACCTCGCCCGGCGCCTCCTGCTCGCCGGACGGCGCCCCGCCGACGTCGCCGCGGACGTGGGCTTCCACGACCAGGCGCATCTGAACCGGCACTTCACCCGCCACGTGGGCACCACCCCGGCCCGCTACGCCGCCACGCGCACCCGCGCCCTGTGGTGACGGACAGGCCGGTGACGCGGGCCGCGGACCGGCCCCGGGGTCAGGACGCCTCCTTCGCGAGGGCGCGGACCAGCTGGTCGCGGGTCATCCTGGAGCGCCCGGAGATGTCGTGCCGGGACGCCTCCTCGTAGAGCTCGCTCTTGTTGAGCCCCTCGAACCGCGCCTTCCCGCTGCTCCGACCGCCGCTCCCGGAGGCCTTCGTACCGGAGGCCTTCGTACGGGACGACCTCTTGCGCCCGGCCTTCGTACGGGACGCCCCCTTACGGCCGCCGCCCCGCCCGCCGCGGCCCCCGCGGGACTCGTCGACGCTGCGCTGGAGGGCGTCCATGAGGTCGACGACGTTCGTGGGCTCCGGCGGCTCCTCCTCGGTGACGACCGTCTCGCCCTTCGCCTTGGCGTCGACCAGTTCGCGTACGCGCTCCTCGTACGTGTCGCGGTAGTCCTCGGGCCGCCACTCCCCGCTGAGCGTGTCGATCAGCTGCCGCGCCGTGTCCAGTTCCCGGCCGGTGGTCTCGCCGTCCTCGGGGAGTACGGGCAGCTCCCGGTACGGGTCGCGGACCTCGTCGGCCCAGTGCAGCGTGTGCAGGACGAGCAGGTCCTCCTGGGCGCTCAGCGCGACCAGATACTGCTTGCTGCGCATCACGAAGGTCGCGATGCCCGTCTTGTTCTCCTTGGCGAGCGCGGCCCGCAGCAGCTCGTAGACCTTGGTGTTCTCGTCGCCCTGGGGGGCGAGGTAGTAGGTGCGGTCGAAGAAGACCGGTTCGACGGCGTCGAGGTCGACGAAGCTGCTGATCTCGATGACCTGGGACTTGCCGGGGGCGATGTCGTCGAGTTCACCGGGCTCGACCATCACGTACTCGCCGCCGCCCAGGTCGTAGCCCTTGACGATGTCGTCGTAGCCGACTTCCTTGCCGGTCCGCTCGTTGACGCGCTTGTTGCGCACGCGGTCGGTGGTGCCGCGCTGGAACTGGCGGAAGTGGACCGTGTGGTCCTCGGTGGCGGTGAACAGCTGCACGGGCACCGAGACCAGCCCGAAGGTCACCACACCGCTCCAGATCGCACGTGCCATCGGTCGTCCCTGCCCTTCGCGGTCACTTCTTCCCGGCGCCGGACCCGCCGGAGCCGGTCTTCTTGCGGACGGGTTTCCCGCTGCCGCGTTTCCTCCCCCCGCTGCTGCTGTCCCCGGCGGCGCCGCCGCTCTGGCGGGCGAGGCGGTCGGCGCGGGAGGCGGCGTTCTCGTACCGCCTGCGCGCCTCGCGGGTCTCCCGTTCGGCTTCCCGCAGGCGTTCGCGCGCCTTACGGGTGGCGTCGCGCGCCGTACGGTGCTCGCTCTCGGCCTCCTTCAGCTGCCGCGCCAGCTCCTCGGCCTGCCGTTCCGCCTGGCGCTGCCGCTCCTCGGCACGGTCCGCCGCGTCCCGGGCCTCGTCCCGGTCGTCCGTACGGGCGCCCAGCTCGCGTTCCGCTTCCTCGGCACGGGCGCGGGCCTCGTCCAGCCGCTGCTGCCGCTCGCGGCGGCGGGTGCGGGCGACGTCCAGGTCGGCGACGGCGCTGCCGCGCTTCTCTTCCCCGTCGCGTGCCCGCCCACCGGAACGCGCCGTCCCCGCACGCGCCGTGCCGGAACGTGCCGTGCCGCCCGTACGGGTCCGCCCGCGGGAGCCGTCACGCTCCCGGGAGCCGTTCCGCTTGCCGCCGCCGGAGGGCCGGGACGTCGGCCCGGTCTCCGCCGCGACGCCCGGGAAGCCGACGGTCGCGGTCAGCGGCTTGGCCAGCCGGCCCCGCGCCCACTCCTCGCCCGCGTCGGGATCGGCCAGGGCCGCGTGCAGCGTCTGCTCCACCTCGCGCCGGGCGGCCTCGCCGAGCCGCTGGCCCTCCCGCTCCGCCAGCTCCGCGGCCTGCCGCGCGAGCGCCGAGATGACCTGGTGCTGGCGGGCGGAGAGCTCCCGCAGCTGCGCGCCGTCGAGCTCCTGGTGCGCGTTCCGCAGCGCCTGGCCCAGCCGCAGCAGCGGCCCGGTCTCCCCGGGCGCCTCGCGTACGAGGAGGTTGCTGGCCCAGGCGGCCAGCGTCGGGCGGCGCAGGCCGCGGATGCGCGCGGCCAGCTCGCCGTCACCCGCCGAGCGCGCCTCCTTGGCCCGCCGGTCGCGGGCGGCGGTGAAGTCGCGCGGCGGGAGTCCGTACAGCTCGTCGGCGACGGCGTCCAGCTCCATCCCCGTGCCTCCGTTCGGCGGCGGGAACCCGTGACGCCGATTTTGACACCGTTTGCCCGTTCAGGCAGAGGCGTCCGGAGCGGCGGCGCCGGCCGGCCCGGCGAGGAGGGTGTCGCGCCCGGGACTGCTCGTGTGCGGGAGGTAGAGGGCGTGCAGCGGGGCGTGTACGGGCGGCTCGACGGCGAGGATGCGCACCTTGCCGCCCGCGGCCGTACCCGGCGGCGAGGTCACGAAGGCGACGCGGTCGGTGCCGATGACGGCGGTCACCGGCGGGGTGCCCTGGCGCTGGGTGCGTTCGGTGCGGGGCTCGAAGCCGGCCGCCCGGCAGTGGTCGAGGAGGAGGTCGGTGTAGCCGGAGTGGCCGGGCTCGCCCCAGACCAGGACACGCTCGCCGGCGAGCTCCGTCAGGGGCACGCTGGTACGGGCGGCGAGCGGATGCCCGGCGGCCACGGCGATCCGCAGCGGCTGGTGATCCAGGGTGGCGCGGGCCAGCCCGTGGGCGGGGGCCGTGCCGCGGCACAGGCCGACGTCCAGCTCGCCTGCCAGCAGGGCGGCGGTCAGCTCGGCGGGGTAGCGCTGGTGCACGTCGGTGGCGATGCCCGGGTGGGCCTCGGCCACCCCGGTCAGCAGGGCCGTGACCTCCTCGCCGGTCACGGCCGGGGTGTGCCCGACGCGGAGCGTCTCCGCCTCGCCGCGCCCGATGCGGCGGGCCCGGTCGAGGGCGCCGCGGGCCACGCCGCGCAGCACCCGCGCGTCCTCCACCAGGGCCCGCCCCGCGGGCAGCAGGGTGACGCCGCCGCTTCCCCGTTCCAGCAGGGGCACCCCGACCTCGCGCTCCAGGGAGCGTACGGACGTGGACAGCGCCTGCTGGGAGAGGTGCAGCCGGGCGGCCGCGCGCGTGACGCTGCCCTCCTCGGCGACGGCCACGAGGTGGTCCAGCTTGTACAGGTCCAGGGCCACTCTCAGACCTCGCAGTCGGTGGGCGCGTACGGCGGCGGGCCGCCGGGGCGGCGGGGGTTCAGCGGGTGGTGTAGCCGCCGTTCGGGAAGAGCGTCTGCCCGGTGAACCACCAGCCGTCGGTCGCCAGGAACGTGATCACCGGGACGATGTCCTCGATCTGCGTCAACTGGCCGCCCAGCGCCTGCGACTTGTGGAACTCCACCCGCTCCGGGCTCTCCTGAGGGTAGAAGAACGGGGTGTCCATCGGGCCGGGCGCGACGACGTTCACGGAGATCGACCGGTCGGCGAACTCCTTCGCCGCCGCCCGCGTGAAGTGCTCCAGCGGCGCCTTCCCGCCGGCGTACGTCGAGTAGCCGTCGGTGAACGCGGCCAGCAGCGACGTACCCAGGCTGATGATCCGGCCGTGGTCGTTGAGCCGGCGTCCGGCCTCCTGGATGAAGAAGTACGCCGCCTTGGCGTTGATGCCGAACATCCGGTCGTAGTCGTCCTCGGTGGTCTCGAGGATCGGCTTGCGCAGCACCATCCCGGTGGTGTTCACGGCGACGTCGGCGCCCCCGTACGCGTCCACGGCAGTGTCGAACAGCCGCCGTACGTCGGCGACCTGCGTCAGGTCGCCCTGGACCGCGACGGCCTGTCCCCCGGCCCCCTGGATGTCCTTGACGGTCTGCTCCGCGTCGCTCTGCGAGCCGTGGTAGTGCACCACGACCTTCGCGCCGTACTCGGCGAACTTCCTGCTGATCAGCCCGCCCAGGTTCTTCTCGCCGCCGCCGACGACCGCGACCTTGCCCCGCAGTGTGTTCTCAGCCATGTCCAGCACTCCTCACGTCCTGTGACGACTTTCCGGTGCCGGACCGGCGTGTTCACCGGTCCTGCCGCCGAGGCTAGGCAGCAGGCCACCACGCTGGGTAACAGACACTTTGGGTGGCGCCACAAGGAGTTTCGATACCGCCCGGTCAGCCGTGCCACGGCCGCCGCGGGACAGCTGACCGGAACCGGAACGCACGAAGCCCCCGGCCAGGACGGGGGGTGCCTGACCGGGGGCGGCTCGTGCCGGCGCTCGCGAGGGCTGTCACCTCTCGGCGGGAAGGCACTGTGGGGCTTCAGCCGAACGATCTTCCCCACAGGCGCTGTGTGAGGCCCGGGGACATTCTCCCCTCACCAGCACCGCATCAGGTTCAACGGGGAAACGTGCCGGATTGTTCCCCGACGCGTACCGCGTACCTCTGTGCGAGTTTTTCAATCCGCCTTCTCACTCGGCCTTCTCACTCCGCTTTCTCACTCGGGGCCTTCTCACTCCGCGGCTTCCTCACCCGTGGTCGTGGCCGCGCGCCCGTGCCTGCGGCAGGCGGCGGCGAGGGCCCGGCGCAGGGGCTCGGGCAACGGCCTGCCGCCGGCGCCCGCCACCACGTCGGCCGCAACCACACGCAGCTTGGTGTTGGTGTGCTGGGACACCTCGACCAGCACCTCCCAGGCGGCCTGCGGGCCGCAGCCGGCCCGGGCCATCACGATGCCGCGCGCCTGGTCGATGACCGGGTGTGTCCGCAGCGCGCGCCGCAGATCACCGACCTCCGAACGCAGCCGGTCCAGCTCCGCTTCCTGCCCGAAGTGCCGCACCCCCGCGCCCACGGCGCTGTCCACCGGACTCTCCTCTTCCACGGGCCGGGTGCCACTACGAGCGGGGCCTTGGAGAGCACTCATCCCAGCGGCTCCTTTCTCGCGGCGAGCTCGTTCCTTCCGGGATCGCATCCTTCATCTGGAGACCGCTTGCTCCGGCCCTTCGATCGTGACTCGACTGCCCCGCCGTATGCAACCGCCACCGTTCGCCCCGGCCACTCCCCGGCCACGGGCCCGCGCCCGGCTCCGGGAAAGGCGGCACCGGCGGCTGTGTCCTTGCCAACCATCCGGTGCCTACGGGCGTCACGCGTGGAGCGCCCGCACCTCCCGCGTAGCCAGCACGTCCGCCGCCGAAACCGGGCTCCTCAGAGCACGCCGAGCGGCGGGCCGGCCAGCCTGCCGTACGTCCGCTCGGAGCGGCGCGCCTCGTCGCCCAGGGCGCGCAGCCGCCAGGCGGGCACCATGTCGCGCAGGCGCGGGAACAGGTGCTCCTCCTGCCGCGCGAAGTGGCACCGTACGGTCTGCATCAGCGCGTCGAGCCGCGGCGCGAACACCGGGTCCGTGGGCGCCAGGCGCGTCAGCCCGGTCAGCGCGCGCTCGATCCTGGCGTGGTCCGCGAGCTCCCGTTCGGCGAGGGCCTCGCCGCGGACGAGGTGGGCGCGTACGGCCGGGAAGAGGTGGGCCCGCTCCAGCCGCGCGTGCCTGCGGAGCACCGTGATCGCCTGGTCCACCAGGCCGCGGAACCGCTCGTCGCCGAACGGCAGCGTGTCGATCCGCAGCAGCAGCTCCCGCAGTTCGCGATGGATGCCCGTGATCTCCTCGATCAGCGTCCGGTCGCCGCCTCGCCCCACGTCCCTTCACCTCTCCCGTGCACCGTGGCCGCCGCTCGCGTGGCCGCCCGTTCACTGTGGGCCGCCGCGTACACCGTGGCCGGTACACCGTGGCCGCCCCGCTCGCCGCCCGGGTTTCCCGCTCCCGTACGGAACTAACCGCCCGCGGGGACCGTCGTCAGCAGACGCCGTCGCCCGGCTTGGGATTGCCGAGCCCGAACAGGGGGCGCAGCCGGAGACCGGCCCAGGTGCCGAGCAGGGCGGTGGCGCCCCAGATCCAGCCGTGGAGGCTGCCGGAGGCGATGCCCGCGAGGTACGCGCCGATGTTGCAGCCGCCGGCCAGCCGCGCGCCCACCCCCATGAACACCCCGCCGAGGACGGCGGCGACGGCCGTACGCCCGGGGACCCGGCGGTGCAGCGTCCAGACGCCGCCCAGCGAGGCGGCGACGGCGGCGCCGAGCATGATGCCGATGTCGGTGAGGCTGGTCTTGTCGCTGAGGACGGCTCCCTGGAACATCTCCGCGTTGCCCGGCTGCTGCCAGAACGTCCAGCCCGCCGGGTCGCCGCCGAGCGCGTCCACGGCCCGCGAGCCCCACAGGCTGAACGCGCTGGTGACGCCCCAGGCGCCGCCGGACACCAGCAGCACCCCGGCGCCGAGCAGCGCCAGCGCGAGCGCGCCGGCCGCCAGCGGCCAGGAGCCGCGCAGCACGCGGGCCGCACCGGCGGCGCTGGGCGGGGTGCCGACGGGCGGCGGGTTGCGCCGGGCCTGTACGAGGCGGGTGCCCAGGACGATCAGGCCCAGTACGGCGAGGGTGACCGCCCACGAGCCGAACCAGCCGACGTGGTCGGAGAGCACCACGGGGTCCAGCGCGGGGAGGTCCTTCCAGAGGTCGAACTGCCAGGCGGCGAGCGTCGATCCGATGATGAACCCGCCGAGCGTCAGCACGATCGAGGTCTGCCCGGAGCCGACCGCGAACAGCGTGCCGGAGGCGCAGGCCCCGCCTATCTGCATGCCGACGGCGAACAGGAACGCGCCCGCCAGCAGCCCCGTCCCGAGCGGCCCGGCGGACGGCACGGGCGTGGAGCCGAACAGCCCGGTGCCGGTGCCGATGACGAGCGCGAACAGCGTCGCGGTCGTGCCCAGCAGGAGGGCGTGCGCGCGCAGGCCGCTGCCGTTGCCGACGGCGATCAACTGCCGCCAGGCGGAGGTGAATCCGAAGCGCGAGTGGAAGAGTGCCACGCCCAGGCCGAGGCCCAGCAGGAGCAGTACGCCGGGCCGCGCGCCGTGCGTGGCCCACACGTACGCGGTCAGCGCGGCGGCCAGCACGCCGGACACGGCGAGCGGCACCGTACGCACACGGGGCGCGGGCTCGGGCGGCGGGCTGGGGGCGGAGGTCGGGGACGGGGCGAGCAGTACGGCGGCGGGCTTGGGCCCGCCGGCGGGCGGAGCGGTGGCGGTCACGGGGTCTCCGGTGGGGTCATGGCGCCGGGGCGGCGCGGGGCGCGCGGGCGCGGGGATCGGGGCTGGGGCGTGGCTGGCGGGGTGGCGTACGACGGATGCGCCGGGGCGTGCGGCACGGCGCGGCACACCCGTACGTGCGCGGGCGGGGCGTACGCGTACGGGCCGCGCGGGGGCTCAGCTACGACAGAGGATGTCGTCGACGCACCAGACCGAGTTCGCGAAGAGCGCGAGACGCAGCGGGGACTTGGGTGCGGACATGGCGACGAGGATAGCGCCGGTGCCCGGCTGCCGGTACGGGCATCTCAACGGCCGGACACTCCGTGCCCGCCCGTCGGGCTCAGCGGCCCCGGGACCGGTGCGGCACCGGGGCTCAGCGGCCCCGTCCGGCGGAGCGGGCGCGGCGGTGGGCCGCGACGCGTTCGCGGGTCGCGCAGCGGCGTGAGCAGTAGCGGCGTTCGGGGCCGCTGCCCTGCGTGAGGAAGACGTTCCGGCAGCCGGGCGAGGCACAGACACCGCCGGGCGGGCGCTGGTGGTCCCAGACAAGGACCGTCAGCGCCATGCAGGACGAGGCGAGGAACCACTCGTCCCAGGCCGCGTCGTCGTCCGTGTCGAGGTGCGGGTGCCAGGGCGTACGGCCCTCGTGCGAGGTGAGGCGCAACTGCCCGGTGTGGGCGCGCAGCAGCCGGTTCAGGACGGCGGCGGCTGCGTCGGCGTCGTGCGCGGCGAAGACCTCGCGGAGCAGGGCGGCGCCCGTACGCATCTCGGCGACGTCGCGGGCGGTGAGGTCGAGCGGGCCCGTCTCGCCGTACGCGCGCAGGACGTCCGTGACGTGTGCGACCTCGGCGGGCCCGGGGCGGTCCGGGTCGTCGCCGCTGAGGACGTTGACGAGTGCGGCTGTGCGCCGCGCCGTGGCCAGCACGGAGTGCCGGGTGGACCAGTCGTCGGTGGTGGACACGGCGCCAGTGTAACGCTTATTGCGCAGTTTTGAGTTACGTCCGTAACGTCCCGCCCATGGAGAAGCGTTACTCGCTGGGCACCTGTCTCGCCGGGGCCGGGGCCGCGCGCGCAGGCGACGACATGTCCGGGCCGGCGCTGATGCTGGCCGCGTTCGCGCTCACCGGCTCGGCCACCGAGGCGTCGGCGCTGCTCGCGGGCATCACCCTCGCGGCGGCGGTCGGCGGCCCCGTACTGGGCGCGCTCCTGGACCGGGCGGCACGGCCGGGCAGGCTGCTGGCGGGCGCGCTCGCCCTCTACGCGCTGGGCCTGACGGTGATCCTGCTGGGTCTGGGCCGTCTCCCGTTCACCGTCACCGTCCTGATCGCCGTCGTCACCGGCCTGCTGGGCCCGGCGCTGTCGGGCGGCTGGACGGCCCAACTGCCGCGCGTCGTACGGCGGGAGCGGCTGCCGCGTGCGAACGCGCTCGACGCGATGACGTTCAGCACGGCGAGCCTGGCCGGGCCGGCCCTCGCCGGCGCCGCGGCCGAACTCCTCGGGGCACCGGCGGCGGTGGTGGCCTCCGTCGTGCTGATCGGGCTGGCGCTGCCGGCGGCGTGGCGACTTCCGGTACGTCCCGAGCCCGCCGTCGCACGGGGGCCCACGCCCGTACGGAGCCGCCGTGCCCGCGTACGGGGGCACAGCCCCGTACGCGGGCACGGCGGCTCCGTGGCCGGTGACCTCGCCGCCGGGGCGCGGTGCATCGTACGGCGCCCGCGGCTGGCCCGCGCGACCCTCACCTCGGTGGTCTCCTGTACGGGTCAGGGCATGCTCGTCGCATGCACCCCGCTGCTGGGCGAACGGGCCCTCGGCGGGGCGGGTCACGGCGCGATGCTGCTCTCCTGTGTCGCGGTGTCGGCCCTGACGGCGAACGCCGTGCTGGCACGGTTCCCGGCCGCGTTCACCGCGGACACGGTCCTCTGGACGAGCACCCTCGTCCAGGCCGCCGCGCTGGCCGCGCTGGCGGTCCAGGCTGCGGGCGGCCTGCCCGCCGTGCTCGTCGCGGCCGCCCTCCTCGCCGGACTCGGCGAAGGGCCCCAGCTGACCGCGCTGTTCACGGTGCGGCACGCGGAGGCGCCGGAACGCCTGCGCGGCCAGATCTTCACCACGGGCGCCAGCCTGAAGATCAGCGGCTTCGCGCTGGGCGCGGCGGCCGCGGGCCCGCTCGCCACCTGGTCACTGCCGGGCGCCCTGGCGGCGGCCGCGGGCGTCCAACTCCTCGCGGCGACCGCCTACTTCGCGGTCCCCGCCACCGGCGGTCCGGCCCGCCGGGCGTGGACCAGACCCCGTTCGGCAAGAGCATCGCGCGACGCGGCGGAGGCTCGTACGGGTCGCTCCGGGCGGCGGCGCAGGTGACGCAGGTGACGAGGCGGACGTGACCACCGCCGTATGGGGGTCGTGGCTCACGGCTCCCGTACGGCGCCTGCGATGACCGACGTCACCACCTTCTCCACGGCGCCGGGTTCCGGCGGCGCGCCCTTGCGGTCGGCGAACAGCAGGTGCCCGGAGCCGATCAGCGCGGGGGCAAGCGCGCCGGTGTCGGTGTCGGCGGCGATACGGCCCCGCTCGCGTTCGGCGTCGAGATACGCGGCGATCATCGCAGTGGCCTCCGTCAGCAGCGGGATACCGGCCGACCCGGACTCGCGCAGCCGCGCGCGCAGCCCGTCGCGCGAAATGACGAGCCCGACGACGGCGACGGCAACCGACCCGAACAGGCCGGTCAGCGCCACGGTGAGGTTCCCCGCGACGGTGCCGGTACCGGCGGCCTCGCGCAGCTCGGCGGCCTGGTCCTCCACGCGGGCGGTCCGGTCGCGTACGAGTTCGGCGAGGAACGCGTCGAAGTCCGCGAAGTGCCGGTGCAGGACGCCCTTCGCGCAGCCCGCCTCCGTCGTGACGGCCCGGCTGGTGAGCGCGCTCGGCCCGTCGCGCAGCAGGACGCGTTCGGCGGCGCCGAAGAGCTGCTCGCGCGCGTCGCGGATGGCCACACCTGTCGGCACGTACGTCCTCGCCTTCCCTTGCCGTGGCCCGCCCGGTTGTCGAGTGGGCATGTGCCCACTACGGTGGGCACATGCCCACTCTACCGTCGGACGGCGCCCGTCCCTCCGGGGCCGGGCCGCGCCCCGACCCAGCCCCTGCTTCGGCTCCGGCCCCGCATCAACACCGCGAGATGGCCGAGTCGTTCGGCTCGGACGCCGCACGCTACGACCGCACCCGGCCCCGTTACCCCGACGCGCTGGTGGCGCGGATCGCCGCGGCCGGGGGCGGACGCGACGGCCTTGCTGCCCTGGACGTCCTCGACGTCGGCTGCGGTACGGGCATCTCCGCCCGGCAGTTCCAGGCGTACGGCTGCCGGGTGCTCGGGGTCGACGCGGACCCGCGGATGGCCGCGTTCGCGCGCCGCGGCGGGCTCGAGACGGAGGTCGCGGCGTTCGAGGAGTGGGACCCGGCGGGCCGTACGTTCGACGCGGTCGCCGCCGGCCAGACGTGGCACTGGGTGGACCCGGTCGCGGGCGCGGCCAAGGCGGCACGGGTGCTGCGGCCCGGCGGCCGGCTGGCCCTGTTCTGGAACGTGTTCGACCCCGCGCAGGAACTGGCGGCGGCCTTCGCCGACGTCTACCGCCGTGTCCTGCCGGACCTGCCGTACAACGCCTGGGCGGCACCCGTACTCGACGGCTACACGACGCTGCTCACGAAGGTGGCCGACGGGATACGGCAGGCGGGCGGCGCGTTCGGGGAGCCGGAACGGTGGCGACACGACTGGGAGCGCCGGTACACACGCGACGAGTGGCTGGACCAGCTCCCGACCCACGGGGGCCATGCCCGGCTTACGCGGGGGCAGTTGGACGAGGTGCTGGCGGGAGTGGGGGCGGCGATCGACGCGGTGGGTGGGGCGTTCACGATGCGGTACGCGACGGTGACGCTCACCGCTGTGCGGACTGCTGGGCCGCGTGTCCGATGACCGCCACCCAATCAAGCCCGTCCGGCGATTGAGGACGAACCCGGGCGGCCACCGCCAGCCAGTGGGCCAACACGCCCAAGACCCACCGCACCTACGCCGTGGCCAACGGCCGTCCTCAAACGCCGGACGGACTGGAGGTGGTTACGGCCGTCCTCAAACGCCGGACGGACTGGAGGTGGCCGCGGAAAGGGGGCGCGTGAAGGCCGATGCATGTACCCACCCGGAGGGGTCACCCGGGTACGGGACGAACAGGGAGGGCGGGCGAACGGCAGACCGGACCGCTCGGCGGAACTCGGCGACTCGGCGACTCGGCGAAAGGAACAGGCGGTGGCACGTCAGATGTCCGGTGAGCCGGAGGCCGCCGACCACGCGCTGGAGCGCACACGGGAGTGGTGGCGGCGCGCCGTCACCACGAGCGGCCGGGAGCGCGACAGCGCGGAGATGGTCGTCAAGAGCGCGCTGGCGGCCACCATCTCGTGGGTCATCGCCTACGAGTTCATGAACGCGACGTCACCCGCCTTCGCCCCCTTCTCGGCGGTGTGGATGATGCAGGCCACCGTCTACCGCTCCCTGGTGCAGTCCCTGGCCCACGTCGGCGCCGTCACGGTGGGTGTTGCGCTGCAGGGCGTGTTCGGGCTGCTGGCCGGCACGGGGCCGGCGGCGTTCGCGCTGGTGGCCCTGGCGGCGCTGACCATCGGCCAGTGGCGGCGGCTGGGCGCGCAGGGCAGCCAGGTGGCCACGGCCGCGTTCTTCGCCTTCTCCACGTACGTGGCCGCGTCGAACACCGACTCCCGCATGACGCAGCTCGGCACGCTGGTCTCGCTGGTGCTGGTGGGTTCCGCCGTGGGCGTCGTGGTGAACCTGCTCGTCCTGCCGCCGATGCGGCACCGCGGCGCCGAGCGCGCGCTCCGGGATCTCGCCGGTGAGCTGCAGAACCTCCTCGCTGACATGCATCCCGTGCTGCGCGAGGAGGACGTGCTGGACGACGGGTGTACGAGCGCGTGGCTGTCCAGGGTGGAGGGTCTGGACTCAACGGCGAGGCAGGCGCGGGCGGCCGTCGGCACGGCGCGCGAGAGTCTCTTCTACAACCCGCGCCAGAAGCTGCCCCGGAATCGGGGGCACAACGGCTTCGAGGGGTACGAGGGCCTGCAGCAGGCGCTGGAACGGGTCACGCACCAGCTGGCCTCCCTCGTACGCAGCCTGCACCAGTGGCAGCGGAACAGCGGCGGCGCCGACCCGCACGACCGCGAGTTCCTGCGCTGCTACAGCGAGTTCCTCGCCCGGCTGGACGCCATCACGCAGGAGTTCGCGGAGCTCGACCAGGACCATCTGGCGGAGCTGACGCGGAACCTGTGCGCGCTCACCGAGGAGGCCGGCGAGTGCCGCGACGAGGTCTCCGGATGTGCGGCGCGGGAGTCGCTGCCGCTGACCGAGACGGGGCGCCCGTACGGCATCCTGCTGGTCGAGGCGTCGCGGCTGACGGAGGAGTTCGAGCACACGTGCCGCGTGCTGCGGCGCGCACTCGGCGAGCCCGAACCGAAAGGCTGACGCCCCGCCCCGCTCCCCGCAGATGTGTATAGGGGACAGGGCCAACGGCCGGTGGCCCGCACCCGCCCCTTCTTCCTCCTCGCCGTCGCCCTGACCCTCTCCGGGTTCGCGTCCTTCGCCGTGGTCATCGGACTGGTCCCGCTGATGCACGCACGCGGCGCCGACGCCACCACCGCGGCCTGGGCCCTCGGCCTCGGCGGAGCCGGACAGACCCTCGGCCGTACGCTCTACGCCGCACTCGCCCGCCGCACCTCTGTCACCACCCGCACGATGGCCCTCATCACGGCGGGCGCCGCCACCACCGCACTTCTCGGCCTTGTTCCCGGCCCCATCCCGTTCCTGGTCGTCCTCGCCGTCCTCGCGGGCGTCGTCCGCGGCAACCTCACCCTCCTCCAGGCCACCGCCGTCGCCGACCGCTGGGGCACCGGTCAGTACGGACGTCTGTCCGCGCTGCTCGCCGCACCCGTCACCGTCGCCACCAGCCTCGTCCCCTTCACCGGCGCAGCCCTGGCCGGCCCCCTCGGCGGCTACCCCGCCCTCTTCCTTCTCCTCGCAGCCCTCTCCCTGACCGCGGCCCTCCTCTCCCTCGGGACAAACACGCCACGCCCATCGGCAGAATCGGTTTAACCGCACACCACCCCGGGCCGGGTTACGTGCCCCGTCGGATCGGCTCAGCGGTCCGGGGCTCAGCGTCGCTGGAGCCGTGCGATGGCTCGGAAGGCCTTCGGTGCCGCGGTTCCCAGCAGGAGGGCGGCGAGCGGGATGACGACGTCCGCCCACGGGTCGCGGATGGGCTTGTAGGTGGCTATGCCGTCCCTGATCTCGATGAACCCGAGGGGTCGGGCCTCGGCTCCGCCGCCTCCCCCGCCGCCTTCGCCTGTCTTGGCTGGGCCGACCTCGCGGCCCGCGCCGCCGCCGAAGCCGAAGCCGACCCGGGCAACGGGGATGACGGTGACACCGTCGCGGACCACCGGCTCGCCGTAGACGGCCGCCGCGGAGGCCTGGGCGCCGAGCTTGTCGGCCAGGCGCTCCAGCAAGGTGGCGGATGCGTTCGCCGCGCTCATGTCCTTGAGCGGGACGGGCCGTTCCGCGTCTTCTGCGGCGGTCATGGGGTGTCTCCCGCGGGTCGTACGGCGGTACCGAGGAGGTGGGTGGCGGCCGGCAAGGGGATGCGGCTCTCCGGGAAGGCAAACCGGTCGATGCCGGTAAGGGTGAACCCGGCGACGGCGATGGCCTGTTGAGTGTCGCGGCCGGTGTGGCAGCCGCCGTTCAGCAGCGGCCAGACGGTGGCGTCCAGGACACGCTGGACGCGGCGCATCGCAGACGAGTCGGCCCGCACGTGCTCGAAGAACCGCAGCTGGCCGCCCGGCCGCAGGATGCGGTACAGCTCGGCGAGGGCGGCGTGCGGGTCGGCCACCGAGCACAGGGTCAGACACGCCACGGCGGCGTCGAACGAGCCGTCAGGGAACGGGAGTTGCTCGCCGCGGCCGTCGATCAGCTCCGCCGGGACGGAGGCAGCGTGGGCCTGCCGTTCGGCCAGGGCCCGCAGGCGTGGCTCCGGCTCGACGGCCACCAGGCGCTGCACTTCGGGTGGGTAGTACGGGAAGTTCAGTCCGTTGCCCGCGCCGATCTCGACGACCTCGCCGGACAGGGCGGCCAGCAGGCGGCGGCGGTGCTCGGTGATGCCCGCCTTCTCCAGGGCCGGACCGGCGAACCCCGCGTAGAAGCGGGCGAAGAGTGGATGCTGCTTGGTCCGCTGGGTCATGGGGACGGTCTCCCTCCGGCAGCACGATGGCGCTACCCTGATTGACGGAGGTACTACATAGTGAAGTCACTTCACGATATGCCGGAGGGACCCGAGACCGCCAGGGTTTCGCTGGACCGGCTCTTCGAACTCGCCGAGGTGCTCGGTTCGATGATGCAGCGCGGAGTCGCCGAGCGCGGGCTGACGACGGCCCGCGCGGGCGTGCTGTGGGCGCTGTTCCACGACGGGCCGATGACGCAACGGGCGCTGGCCGGGCAGCTGGGGGTCACGCCCCGCAACGTCACCGGGCTCCTGGACGCGCTCCAAGCGGACGGGCTGGTGGCGCGCACGGCCCATCCCACCGACCGGCGCGCGACCCTGGTCGCCCTCACAGGCAGGGGACGCCAGGTCACCGAGGCGCTGCGCGGCGGCCGGGATGAACTGGCCGCCGTGCTGTTCGACGGTATGCCTCCGGGACAGCTCGCCGCCTTCACGGCTGGGCTGGAAACGGTGATCGAGCAGCTGCGGGCCGCCGATCCCGGCGAGGGTTAGGGCTCCGCCCGGTGCCAGGGAGCACCGGGCAGGGTGACCACCGAGGCGGTGGTCAGCCGCAGCGCGTACGCCGCCCGGTCGGCACCGGGTACGGGGCCGAGGTAGTCGTGGCCGGTCATGTGGCACCAGGCGGGCAGGTCCAGCGGGGCTGCCGGGTCGCTGGCGAGCACGTGGACCACGGTCCCCGCGGGCGCGCCGTCGATCGCACGACGCAGCACCAACAGCAGCTGGACGCAGAGCAGTTCCCCACCGTCGACCACCAGATCCGGCGCGCAGCGGGTGGACAAGCCGGGGCGCGACGCAGGGTGTTCGCCTGTCATGTTTCTCCTGTCGACGGCGCTTCGTTCACTGCGGGCGCTCACGGGGGCCCGGGCTGGCTGGCCCACTGTCCCGCTCTCCCCCGGCGGCAGCCCTCCCGATCAGGCGGGTCGCTGTATCGATCTCCTCCGGTGTGTTCCAGCGGCCCAGCGACAGCCGTAGCGCGCTCAGGGCCCGCTCCGGTGGCAGGCCCATCGCCGTGAGCACCGGCGAGGGGGTGTGCTCGCCGCTGTGGCAGGCCGAGCCGGTCGACGCCGCCACCTCCGGCACGGCGTGGAGAAGTTCGTGGCCGCGGCAGTGGTCGATGCTGACGTTCAGGGTGTTCGGCAGCCGTGCCTCGCGGGGACCGTTGAGGCGCACCCGGCCGGGCAGGGCGGCGGCCAGACGCTGGTGGAGGTCATCGCGCAGCGCGGCGATGCGGTGGTTGCCGCCGGCGGCGAGGTCGTCTTCGGCCAACTGCGCGGCCTTGCCGAGCGCGACGGCGAGGGCGGCGTTCTCGGTGCCGGCCCGCAGCCCGTGCTCCTGCCCGCCGCCGTAGACGAGCGGTTCGAGGCGGGTTCCGTCGCGTACGTACAGGGCGGCGATGCCCTTGGGCGCGTACATCTTGTGCCCGACGACCGTCAGCAGGTCCACACCCAACTCGCGTACGTCCAGCGGGATTTTCCCCGCGGTCTGGGCGGCGTCGCAGTGGAGGAGCGCCCCGTGGGCGCGGGTGATGCGGGCCAGGGCGGCGACGGGCTGGAGGGCGCCGGTCTCGTTGTTGGCGGCCATGACCGAGACCAGCACGGTGCGTTCGGTCAGCGCTGCGGCCAGCACCGCCGGGTCGACCAGGCCATCGCGGTCGACCGGGAGGTACGTCACCTCGGCGCCGTGCAGCCGTTCCAGCGCCCGGCAGGTTTCCAGGACCGCGGGGTGTTCGGTGACCTGGGTGATCACATGGGGCCGGTCGTTCCCGGCGGCCAGGACCACGCCGCGCAGGGCGAGGTTGTCCGCCTCGGATCCGGAGCCGGTGAACACGATCTCCCCGGCGTCCGCGCCGATCAGCGCTGCCACCCGCGCACGGGCACGGGCCAGGGCCGTCCTGGGCTCGGTGGCGTAGGCGTGGCCGCTGGAGGGGTTGCCGAACCAGTCCGCCAGATACGGGACCATCGCCTCGACGACCCGTGGATCCACGGGGGTCGTGGCGTTGTAGTCCAGGTACACGGGATCGCCCCGGAGCCCGGGGTGCGGGGTGGTCACGCGGCGGCGTCCGCAGCGACCGGGAAGTCGGCCAGCCGCCATTCCAGCATTCCGTCGGTCAGCCGGACCGCCCTGCGGCCCCGCTCCTGCAGCAGCCGCACCGCGTCGTAGGCCAGGACGCAGTAGGCGCCCCGGCAGTACGCCACCACCTCCGTGTCCTGCGGCAACTCGGTGATGCGCTCGGCGAGTTCCTCCACCGGGATGGACAGGGCACCCGGGATGTGCCCAGCGGCGTACTCCTCGGCCGGTCGGACATCGAGGACGACGACCTCACCCGCCTCGGCACGGGTCCGCAGCGCTTCACGGTCAACCTCTTCCGCCTCGTCGGCACCGAGGTAGGCGGTGCGGGCGGGCTCCACCCCCGCCTGGTGTATGTGGGCGACCTGGCGCAGCAGGGCGTACAGGGCGGCGACGTCGTCGCCGGCCAGCCGGTAGTGGATGCGCACGCCGTCGCGGCGGGTCGCCACGAGCCCGGCTTGCTTGAGCGTCTGCAGATGGGCCGAGGCGGTGGTCAGATTCAGCCCGGCCGCCTTGGCGAGCGCGTCCACGGTGCGCTCCCCCTGGGCCAGCAGATCGAGCAGTTCCAAGCGCTTTCCGCTGCTCAGCGCCTTGCCGGTGCGGGCGAAGGCGTCGTACAGCGCGGCTTTGCGCGCAGGGTCTCCCATGGCTTCCTCCATCATTCCATGGAATATTGTAGCTAGGGCAGGGAGCTGAAGCGACCCGGCATCCACCGTGACACCTGGAGGACCTGATGAGCTTCGCCGACGACCACCTGGTACCGCTGGTCGACGAAGGGCTGGGCAACAGCGCTTACCTCGTCGACCTCGGCGACGGCCGCGCCCTGGCCGTGGACGCGAGCCGCGATCTGCGCGCCCTGCGTGCGGCGGCCGACCGACGCGGACTGACCGTCGCGTACGCCGCCGACACTCACCTGCATGCCGACTTCCTCTCCGGAGCCGTGCAGCTCGCACACGACGACGGCGCCACGGTGCTCGCCTCCGCCGCCGGACACCGCGCCTTCGAGCACACCGCGCTCGCCGACGGCGACGAGACGGATCTGGGCGGGCTGACCCTGCGTGCCCTGGCCACCCCAGGCCACACCGACGAGCACCTGTCCTTCCTCCTGACGGACGGCCCCCGCGAACTCGGCGTGTTCACCGGCGGATCGCTGATCGTCGGCTCCGCCGCCCGCACCGACCTGCTCGGCGCCGACCGCGCCGAGGAACTGGCCCGCGCCCAGTACCGCTCACTGCGGCGGCTGGCCGAACTGCCGGACGCCACCGCCGTGTGGCCCACCCACGGCGCCGGTTCCTTCTGCTCCGCCCCGCCGGGCGCGGAGCGCACCACCACCATCGCCGCGCAGAAGCAGGCAAACGCGTTGCTCGCCGCCCCGGACGAGGACACCTTCGTCCGGGAGCTGCTCGGCAGCCTCGGCTCCTACCCCGCCTACTTCGACCGGCTGAGCGAGATCAACCGGCGCGGCCCCGCCGTCCTCGGCTCCGCCCCCGTACTCCCCGCACTGACCAGCGACCAGGTCCGCGAACTGCTCGGGCAGGGCGCCCAGATCCTCGACGTCCGCCCGATCGCGGACTTCGCCGCAGGCCACATCCCCGGCGCGATCTCCATCCCGCTGCGCGATCAGTTCGCCACCTGGCTGGGCTGGTTGCTGCCCGAGAACACCCCGCTCGTGATCGTCACCGCGCCCGGCCAGGATCTGGCTGAACTCACCTGGCAGGCCCTGAAGATCGGGTACGAACGTCTGGCCGGCCACCTCGCGGGCGGCATGGCCGCCTGGAACGCGGGTGGCGGAACCCAGGAAAGCGTCGAACTCGTCGCCGCCGACCGGCTCGCCGACCGCCCGGTCCTCGACGTCCGTCAGCGGGCCGAGCACACCGCCGCCCACATCCCCGGCGCCGCCCACATCGAACTCGGCGACCTCACCGCCCGTTCCAACGACGCGCCGCAGGGCGCAGTCGTCGCCTGCGGCCACGGCGAACGTGCCATGACCGCCGCCAGCCTCCTCCAGCGCGCCGGCCACAGCGATCTCGCAGTCCTCGACGGCGGACCCGCCGACTGGGCCAAGGCCACGTCACGCCCCCTGCAGGAGGGTGCGTGACCAACGCCCGTACCACCGCGGACTCCCGCGGCATACGCCTCGGACTGCGCGCCAATCTCGCCCAGTTCAGCCTGCTGGTCGCCGTCAACGCGCTGGTCGGAGGCATGCTCGGTCAGGAACGCACCGTCCTGCCGCTGCTGGCCGAGGACGTCTTCCACCTCTCCGCCTACACCTCCGCCCTCACCTACATCCTGGCCTTCGGCTCCACCAAGGCAGTCACCAACTTCTTCGCCGGCACCTGGTCGGACCGCTTCGGCCGCAAGCCGGTCCTGATCGCCGGATGGCTTGTCGCCCTGCCCGTGCCCGCGATGCTCGCCTGGGGCCCGACCTGGGGCTGGATCATCGCCGCGAACGTCCTGCTCGGCATCAACCAGGGCCTGACCTGGTCCACCACCGTCATCATGAAGATCGACCTGGTCGGCCCCGAACGGCGCGGCCTGGCCATGGGGTTCAACGAGGCCGCCGGCTACATCGCCGTCGCCGCCACCGCCATGGCCACCGGCGCCATCGCCGAGCATGCGGGGCTCCGGCCCGAGCCGTTCCTGCTGGGGGCCGCCTACGTCGTCCTGGCTCTGGGCCTGTCCACCCTCGCCGTCCATGAGACCCGTGACCACGCCCGTTTCGAAGCCGCCCGCCACGTCACTCCGGCGGGCAGCGAGAACGACGGGGAGCTGACCACCGCGCAGATCGCACGGCTCACCAGCCTCAGCGACAGGGCCCTGTCCGCCGCCAGCCAGGCCGGCATGGTCAACAACCTCAACGACGCCCTCGCCTGGGGCATCTTCCCTCTGCTCTTCGCCGCCCACAGCCTGTCCATCGCCCAGATCGGCGTCCTCGCCGCGCTCTACCCGGCCGTCTGGGGCGCCGGGCAGATGCTCACCGGCTGGTGGTCCGACCACATCGGCCGCAAGCACCTCATCACCGCGGGGATGCTGCTGCAGGCAGCGGCCATCGCCCTCGTCGCGGCGGGCTCCACCTTCAGCGTCTGGGCCACCGCCCAGGTTCTCCTCGGCGTCGGCACCGCCCTGGTCTACCCCACCCTGCTCGCCGTCGTCGGCGACGTCGCCCATCCCGCCTGGCGCGCCCGCGCCGTGGGCGTCTACCGCCTGTGGCGCGACGGAGGCTTCGCCGTCGGGGCCCTCCTCGCCGGAGCCCTCGCCGACGCCTACAGCCTCACCACCGCCATCTGGGCGGTCGCCGCCCTCACCGCCGCCTCCGGGCTGCTGGTCGCGGTACGCATGTACGAGACACACCCACGCGCTGATCAGTGAGCGGTACCAAGGGTCCGACCACCAGCGCCGTGATCGACACGACCAACTCGGCCAGCACCACCCGACCTTTGCGGACGTCTCGCCATGGATACGTAGTCCGCAGGCAGGCTCGCCATCGGTCCCAGCGGGACCTTCCCGAACGCCGGACACGCCAAGCAAAAAGTGGTGAGCCTACTGCTCAGCTCAGTTGTCGAGTCGGCTGGGAACTATGGGCAGTTGTACGTACCCGAGGCTTTCGGCCCGGTGCAGTCACTCGGGTCGTAGGCGTGATGCGTGCGGAGCATCGCTGTTGGTCGAGCGAATCATGGCTACCAGCGTCCGGGATCTAGCCGCCCCCACATGCAGCCGCTTGCGCAACGTCTCCGCGGAGATCGGGCGTTGATATGCCTCCCGGTGCCGAGCATCCTCCTCATAAGCCCGTTCCAGCAGCACCTCCTCGCCGGATCGAGATTTGATGTGCCGAGCGCCCTCACCGGAAACAGAGACGTCAGATTCGCCGTCGCTGCCAGCGTCCTCCGCCCACCGCGGGGCCACCTCCTCCACCCCCGCCCGAGGGCGCTGACCAGCCTCCAAAACCACGGAACCTGCTGCCTCCTGTGGACCCGTGCTGCTGATGGCCTGGAGCAGCCCCGGGCCCACCTCTGCCCAGCCGATCAGCAGCAGCGGCCCGACTGCGTCGAAAGCGGCCTTTCCACGCTCCCCGGCGAGCAAAGGATCCGTCACGTTCAACGCCAACGTCACCAAGCCGGAGAACACCAGGAGCCGGCGCGCCGGGCGGAGCAGCTCCGGAGACGCGCCATGCACTGCGAGATACCGCGTACCCAGCAACAGCCCTAACACAGACAGATCCACCGCAGGAGCCACCAACGGCGCAACCCACGGCGGAACATGCAACCGCAGCGCCAGCGCCCACACATTCCCAAATCCGAACAGGAACGTCAGACCGACGACCAGAGCCATGACGAGAGTGACACCACGAACCGTGACCTCCCGTTCGAGCGAGCTGGCGGGACAGCCCGGAGCGGGCTTCGGATCGGTGCCCGCCATCAGAAGGCCCCCTTCTGTTTCGGGGGCTCGGTATGAGCCGTCTGCGTCGCCGCAGCGCCCGTCATCACGTTGTCGCGGAATGCGGGAGCAATGCGGGAGCGGACGCCCGTGGACCAGCCTGTCCCAGGCTCCGCGTACTGGACGGAATGCTGACTCAAGGCAGGACTAAATCGCCCAAACAGGATCACGGCTCATCCTCCTGGACGGTCTCCTCGGGACTCATAATCCGTCGGCCGTGGGTTCGAGTCCCACCCGCCCCACTCTGAGCCTCCGCCGGGGAAGCGCTCCGCCCCTGTGCGCTCGGCCGCCTCCCGTCGGCGCGTGGGCCGGATGCGGCCAGGGCGTCAGCGGAACGCGGCGGCCTCCTTGTGCAACGCCTTGACGAGGCGGTCCAGTTCGGCGCGCGTGTTGTAGAGGGTCGGGGTCACCCGTACCGCGCTACCCCGCGCGATGCCCTTGCGTGCCACGGTCAGGACGCGGTGCTTTTCGAGGAGGATCTTCGCCATCCTCTGCGCCTGGGCGTAGTCCTTCATGGCAGGCAGCCGGAAGCTCGTCACCGCGCCATGGCGCTCCGGGTCGTCCGGCGTGAGGATCTGCAGGCCCTTGATGTCCCGCGCGCGTTCGACCCAGTGGTTCCGCAGCCCCTGCAGATGCTCCTGCTTGGCCCTGCCGCCGATACGTTCGTGGAACGCGATGGCCTTGGGCACGGTCAGCGCCGCGGCGAAGTTGACGGTGCCGGCGCTGGCACGCGAACGCGTGTCGTCGGCCGGGACCAGCGTGTTTCCCATGCAGGTCTCGATGTCCCGCAGCCGCGATCCACGGATCCAGATCGCGCCGGTTCCCAGCGGTGCGCACAGCCACTTGTGCAACGAGAAGCCGACGAAGTCCGCATTCATGTCGGGCAGCGTGAAGTCGATGTGCCCGATCGTCTGGGTGGCGTCCACGAGCGTGTCGACGCCGCGCGCCCGGGCCATTTCCACGATCTCGCGCACCGGCATGACGATGCCGGTGCGGTTCGACATGTGCGTGACCAGCAGCAGCTTCAGGCCCGCCGGGGCCTTCCGCAGCTGCTCCTCGTAGGCGGCGAGGATGTTCGCCGTGGTGGCCGGCTCCGGTATCGCGAACGTGATGACGTTCGCGCCGCGGTGGTGCCGCAGCGATTCCATCGCCTGCTGCATCTCGTCGTAGTCGAGGTCCGCGTACATGACCGAGTCGCCCGGCTGGAGCCGTCCGTACTGCATGATCAGGTTCTGCATCGCCTCGGTGCCGTTGCGCGTGAGGACGAACTCCTCCTTCGGCGCGGCCATCAGCCTCGCCACCTCGGCGCGTACCTGGTCCATGGCCTCCGTGCGCTCGTTCCCCGGGATCCCGTCGCGTACGAAGAGCACGTTGCGCCGGTTCAGGAACCGGGTCTGCTCGAGATACTCACGCTCGATCGACCGGGGCATGACACCCCAGTAGGCGTTCTCCAGGTTGGCCACCGAACGGTCCACGTCCCACAGCGCGGGCAGATCCCGTATACCCGTCGGCATGTCTGCGTCCGCACCGGTGTCCCCGGCGGTGTGCGTGGCAGTGTGCGCGGCTGCGGGCGTCTGGCCCCAGACGGCCGCTGCGAACGCGGCACCTGCGGCGGACGTGGTGAAGAAGCGGCGGTCCATTGCGAACTCCCTTTCGGAGACTGCGTACCGACGTCATGTGCCCGAGATACTCCCAGCCGCCTCAGGGCGGCGCCATGGCCCTGACAGCCCGTACGGGTGTGTGCCGCGGGCGCGGGAAGCGGGTATGCCTCTTCCAGTCCCCCGTCGCGGCGCGTCCCCGGAGGCGTCCACGGCGTCTTTCGGTCTGGAGGCGATCCTGATGACAGCGGAGCACCATGGTCTGGAGCCGGTGGCCACGTTCTGCGGGCAGTGCAACTGCGGATGCCCGCAACTCTTCGTCGACCCCGCGGCACCCGCGGACCGGCGCATCCTCCTGACCGACGACTTCGGCCAGCGCGTGCAGATGAGCCGTGAGCAGTTCGCCGCGCTCGTCGACGAGGCGAAGCAGGGCACGCTGGACGGCCTCGCGCTGCCCTGAGCCGCGCTGCCTGCCGGGCTGCCTCGCCGGCCCGGTCGCACCGTGACGGGCGAGCATGACCCGTACGTGCCCGGCGCCGGGGTCGCGGTGCAGCGGGGCGGTCGGCGACGCCGGGCGGGGCCGCCGCGCCGTAAGACCCCCGACGGCCGTGGCGACAACGGCCGCCGTGGCGGCGGCAGTGGTGGCCACGGTGCTGGAACTCACCTCCTTGGCCAGGACGTTGCTCACGCACCCGGGATTCCGTGCCTGGCAGACAGTGGCGTGTCCATCGTGGTGCAGGCGCTGCCGTTTCTGGCTGCTGTGAGGCCCAACATGCAGGCTCTCTCACCGAGTTCCGCGTGCGCGCCGGGCAGCAGGAAAGGCGCACCCTCCGCGGCCGCCCCGTACGGACGACGGGGCTCGTCACACCGAGCGGCGACCCCCGGTCCTGGAGCCTGGCGCGCATCGTGATCGCGTGCTGCGCAGCGGACTCCCGGACGGTCACCGTACGGATGCACAGCGCCGCCGCACCCCAGCGACACGTGGGTCACCGCGCGGCCCCGCCGAACCCGTATATGGACGCCGCTCCCCCGCCGGACTCCTCCACCGGTGGATGACGCCCGGCCCAGGGTCGGACATCCGGACTAGATGGTAATGGTCGTCATTTTCATATAACCTCATGCCACCATCCCACCCAGGAGAGGCGCCATGGCTGTTCCCAAACGGAAGATGTCCCGCAGCAACACCCGTCACCGCCGCGCCCAGTGGAAGGCGCAGACGTCCCAACTCGTCCCCGTCACCGTGCGGGGCACCACACACCTCGTGCCCCAGCGCCTGGTCAAGGCGTACGAACGCGGGCTGCTGCACCCCGAGGACTGACACGTGCCGGACACTGCCCCGACCATCAGCCGGCCGCTGCCGGTGACCGCACTCTCCGGCCGACCGCCCGGCTCCTGGACGCACCGCACGGGCACGTGAACCCGGCCGACGTACCCGGGACCGGACTGTTCCACCCGGAGCGCCTGTGGACCTTCCGCTCACCGACCCGTTCCCGCCCTGGGACGCCCACGGCGTCGAGGAACCCTGCGAGCACGAGTTCGCGGGAGCCCTCACGGCACCTGCGAAGAGCGCCTGATCTCATCCGTCACCACCCCCTCAAACGGGGGCCCGGCAAAGGAGACTCCACCATGACCGCCGCGCACCGTCCGAAGCTGGGCACCGTCGAGGAGACGCTGCTCATCACGCTCTACGGCAGGGCCGTGGAGACCCGCGACCCGGAAGGCCTGCTGGACGACCCGGCCGCCGTGGCCATGGTGGAGGCCATCGACTACGACTTCTCGGGCTTCGACGGCAAGCCCAGCCTGCTGGGCGCCTGCGCGCGCACCCTGCTCTTCGACCACTGGGTACGGGGCTTCCTCACCCGGCACCCGGACGGCACCGTCGTCGAGGTCGGCGCCGGTCTCAACACCCGCTTCGAACGCGTCGACAACGGGCACGTGCACTGGATCGACCTCGACCTGCCCGACGCCATCGCACTGCGCCGCCGCTTCTTCCACGAGGACGAGGAACCCCGCCGGCAGATGCTGGCCGCCTCCGTACTCGACACCGCCTGGATGGAGCGGGCGGCCCAGCTGCCCGGACCGTGGTTCTTCGCCATCGAGGCAGTCCTGCCGTACCTCGCCGAGGACCAAGTGCGCCGGCTCATCGGCGAGCTGACCCGCCGCTTCCCCGGCTCCCGCCTGGCGACCGACAGCAACACCTCCGCGACCGTCGCCGACCAGGACGGCCACGACGTGGTGAGCCTCATGGCAGCGCGGTTCGACTGGGCCTGCGACGACCCGCGCGAGCTCGAGGGATGGGCCCCCGGCGTACGGCTCGAGGAGAGCCGCAGCCTCGCCCAGCTGCCGGAAGAACTCCTCGCCGGGTTCTCCCCCTCACGGCGCGCGTGGCTGCGGATGGCGGCGGAGACCGTGCCCGAGAAGATCGACGGCTACCGCCTCAGCCTCTACGAACTCCGCGGAGCCGAAGCCCGCGAGCCACGATGACACGAGCCACGTTGACGGCGGCCTCGATGACGCGGGCCGCGCCACGACCTCCGCTCGGACACCGGACCGCCGAACGGACCGTCCGGACCCGCCGACCGACGGAAAGGCACCCATGACCGACTACCTGGAATACTCGCCGTCGGCGGAGTATCTGCACCTGCTCAGCGCGCCGATGTGGACCGGACTGGCCGGCAGACTCACCGCGGCCCTGGCCGACGCGGACCCCGGCTCGGGCACCGTGGTCGAGTTCGGGGCCGGCACCGGGCTGGGTACGGACATCCTGCTCGACACCCTCCCTCCTGCCCCCGTGCTCGTTGCGGAGCCGTCCGCGCACCTGCGTGCGGTCCTGCTCGCCCGGCTCAGCGCTCGCGAGGACGCCGACCGCGTCACCGTCTTCCCCCGCGGCGCCGCCCAGTTGCCGCTGCCCGAGCGGATCGCCGCCGTCACCGGCATGCACATGATCGGACACCTGGCCCCGGCCCCTCGGCGCGGCCTGTTCTCGGCACTGATGCCACGGCTCGCACCGGGCGCGCCCGTGGTGTTCAACGTTCAGCCGCCTGAGACCGCCGTGGAAGTGCCCCGGACCCCGCCCTTCGGTGTGACGGTCGGGCGGCTGCGGTACGAGGGCACCGGCCGCGCGGTACCGACCGGCCCGGACCAGGTGCGCTGGACCATGACCTACCGCACCCTCGACGGCAACACCGAAATCGCCCGCACAACCACCGCATACGACTGGTGGACCGTATCCGCCGCGAACCTGGCCGCCGAGCTCACCCAGGCAGGGGCAGCCACAGTACGTATCGAAGGAGACCTCGTCATCGCCCGCGCCGGGGGTGGTTATCGGCACGCAGGCATGGAACCCGGCCCCTGACCTGGTACGCGTGAGAAGGGACCGGACATGCCACAGCAGGACGGGTCGCACGCCGCGGACGCGGAAGCACCCCCTCAAGTCGAGACGGAGCCGTCGCCGCCCTTCCAGAAGCAGAAGCAGCAGCCACCAGGCCTCGAGCGGGACATGGAACCCCGCCCGCGCTATCGGGCGGAGAACTACAAGCCGGCGGGCAAGCTGACCGGCAAGGTGGCGCTCATCACCGGCGGTGATTCCGGGATCGGGCGGGCCGTCGCCCTGCTCTACGCCCGGGAAGGCGCCGACGTCGCCATCGTGTACCTCCCGTACGGGCAGCCCGACGCGGAGGAGACCCGGCGGGCCGTCGAGGCGGCAGGACGCACGTGTCTGCTGCTGCCCGGCGACCTGTACGACGAGGACTTCTGCCAGGAGGCCGTCGACAGGACGGTGCGGGAACTCGGCGGGCTGAACGTGCTCGTCAACAACGCCGCGTACCTCAACAGCAAGCTGGAGCTTTCGCAGCTGACGGCGGCGGACTGGGACCGTACGTTCAAGATCAACGTGTACGCGTACTTCCACCTCGTGGTGGCGGCGCTGCCCCATCTCGACGAAGGCGACTCCATCATCGCCACCGCCTCCGAGGAAGGGCTCAAGGGCAGCACCACGATGATCGACTACGCCGCTTCCAAGGCCGCGCTCATCACGTTCACGAAGTCGATCGCGCCGGATCTGGCCGACAGGGGCATCCGCGCCAACGTGGTCGCTCCCGGCCCGACGTGGACCGTCCTCAACGTGGCGGACCAGCACATGCCGCAGGAGGGTCTCGCGCACGTGGGGAGCGAGGCGTCGGAGTCGCGTCCCGCACAGCCGGAGGAGGTCGCCCCGGCGTACGTGTACCTGGCTTCGGACGCCGATGCCAGCTTCACGACCGGCGAAGTCATCGCGGTGACCGGCGGCCTCACGAACACGCGGTAAGCCACGTACCACGGTGGTGGGGAGGAACCGCCCGGGCGCGACTGAGCCGACGCCCCCGAACCGGCCGGACGGAAGGTGTTTGAACCGCCGTCCCCGGCCGACCCGGACCGTATGAACGACCCACCGGGCGCCGACCCCGACCCCGACCGGACACCGGGACTCGAGACCGGTGGCCAGGTCCCCCCTGGTGAGACACCGCCCGCAGAGGGCAGCACGCCCTGGGCGGGCCCCGAGGATTCGCACAACCCGGCCAAGGGCTGGGGCAAAGGGCCGTTGATCGCCCTCGGCATCCTGGTCGCCTTCTTCGTGATCTACTTCCTCGCCTGGATCGTCCTGCTGTGAGGCCGGGCGCGGTCCGGTACGTCACGGTCGGGCCGGCCCGGTCTTGATCCGCATGAACGTGGCGGAGTGGGCCGGGAAGGTGTACGTGAAGGTGTTGTCGACGCCGTCGAACGTCGATGTGCGCGGCTGGATCGGCCGGTTGGTGCCGGTGTTGACCGCGTCCGGGTCGCCCTCGAGCGTGGTCAGGTCGGCGACCGGCTCGATGTCCGTCTCCCGGCCGAGGTCGATCCGCGTACGGGCGGGGGTGTCCTGGGCGTTGACGGCCTTGACGATGAGATCGCCCGTGGCCTCGTCCCGGGTGACCACCTGGCGGAACGGCTCGGCGGGCGTGCCGGAGGTCTCGCTGGGCACGACCTGATCGCCGACGTTGGTCATGAACAGCTTCTGCATCTCGTAACTGGTCGAGCCCCACGACTTCTCGCTGTCGAACCAGATCATGTCGGGCCGCCACTGCACGGAGTCCACACTGGCGAGCAGCGGGGCGTAGGACGCCAGCTTGACGACGTCCGCGTTCCGTTCGAGGCCCGTCATGTACGCCGCTTCGGCCAGCGCGTTGGAGAAGCGGTTGTCCTGGGAGGCGTACTCGCCGAGGAAGACCTTCGGGCCTTCGCGGTCGTACGAGTCGTAGCGCCCGTTGTTCTCCAGGAACCACTGCGGGCTGTTGTAGTAGTGCTCGTCGACCATGTCGACGCCCGCCTGTCGGTTCAGCTCCCAGGCGCGGTCGAAGGTCTCGCCGCTGTCGTCGGGCCCGGAGTTGCTGATGACCGTGATGTCGGGGTGCTCGGCCTCGATCGCCTCGCGGAACTCGGTGAAGCGCTCGAAGAACTCGTCGGGGAGGTTCTCCTCGTTGCCGACCGCGAGGTGGGTCATGCCGAACGGCTCCGGGTGCCCCATCTCCGCCCGCTTCGCGCCCCAGGGTGACGACGCCGGGCCGTTGGCGAACTCGATCAGATCGAGGGTGTCCTGGATGTGCCGCCGGAGGAGCTCGGGGTCGTCGGTCGCCTTGTTCTCACCGCATCCGGTGACCAGTGCGGGCACGACGGGCAGCGGCATCGCGCCGACGTCCTCGGCGAACTGGAAGTACTCGTAGTAGCCGAGGCCGTAGGACTGGTTGTAGCCCCAGAAGTTGGCGTTCGTGGCGCGCTTCTCCACCGGGCCGACGGTGTCCTTCCACTGGTACGAGCGGCGCCGCTCGTAGTCCGGCGCCTCGTACGCCTCGTGGCTTCCGGTGTTGACCAGACAGCCGCCGGGGAACCGTACGAAGCCGGGATTCAGCGCGGCGATCTTCTCCGCGAGGTCCTTGCGGAGCCCGTTGGGGCGGCCCTTGTACGTCTCCCCCGGGAACAGGGAGACCATGTCGAGCCGGACCGTACCGGCGCCCTGCGCGGTCACTGCCAGCCGTCCGGCCGCGCTCGTTTCAGCCGCTGATAGCGCCGGTTGCGCTCGTCCAGCCGGCCGCTGTCGTCCACGACCTCGGCGGTGCCCGTGGCGCCCCCGTCAGCGGTCGGGGTCCAGGCGGTCATGGGCGTGTAGGAGTCGTTGTCGGCGCGGTCGTACTCGAAGGAGCGGTTCTGGACGAGTTCGGCGTACAGGCCGCCGTCTGCGGCGCGGTTGATGTCCTCGAAGAAGACGCCGTACATGCTGTCGTCGATCTCCGCGCCGGTGCGGGACGGATCGACGGTGAGCGAGTAGTCGGCGGCGGGTGCCGGGGCCGGATCCCCGCTCGCGGCGGTGGCGGGGAGGGG
The DNA here is from genome assembly GCF_003355155.1 of Streptomyces armeniacus. Taxonomy (NCBI): domain Bacteria; kingdom Bacillati; phylum Actinomycetota; class Actinomycetes; order Kitasatosporales; family Streptomycetaceae; genus Streptomyces; species Streptomyces armeniacus. The sequence continues at coordinate 5,170,423 of NZ_CP031320.1, forward strand.
GATCAGGGACGCACGCGCGAGCCGCGGCCCAGCTGTCGTTGCCGGACCGCGGCTCGCGTGCGAGCGGGAAGCGCCCGCCCCGTGTTCGGACGGGCCGTCAGTCCTCGTGCGTCACGCTCACGTCGTGGACCTCGACCTCGCCGTAGTTGCCGTCGTCGCACGGCGAGGAGTTCTCGCAGTTCGCCTGGGTGTAGGCGCCGGTCTTGAAGTAGTTGCTGGAGTCGGAGTGGTCGAGGGTGGCCTCGAGTTCGCCGTTGAAGTACACCTTGATCTCACCCTCCTCCACCACGTACTTGAGCTCGAAGACCGTGCCGAGTTCGTAGTCGTCGGTGATCAGGTGGTGGTGGGCGGTGTCGCCCTCGGTGATGTAGAGCTTCGTGCCCTCCAGGCGCAGGACGGTGACGTCGTCGTCGCCGCCGTGGATCTGGGCGCCGACGACGTGCGGCTTGTCCTCGGGCAGGTGCGTGAAGGCCTCGCGGACCTCCAGGGTGTGCCTGCCGGAGGTCGAGGACCACTCGATCTCGTCCTCGCCGTCGCTCTCCATCTCCCGCAGTTCCGTACGGGGATAGCTCGAACCGCCGGTGGTCACGCCGTTGACGGGGGCGCGGAACCGGACCGCTTCGCCGGATTCGGCGGTCGTGAAGTAGGGGTCCTTGGAGTAGCCGTCGAGTTCGGGCTGGACGATCTCGGTGGGGTCCTCGTCCCCGCCGACGGGCAGTGTCAGCTTCCAGTTGCCGAGGTCCAGCACTTCGGACGGCAGCTCGGCGCGGCCCTTGCCCTTGCCCCCGCCCTCGTCCGAGGTGGCGGCGGTGGCGGTGGGGCCGTTCTGCGGGTCGGCGGCCTGTACGTACGCCGGGGCAGCGAGCGCCGTGAGTACCGCGGCGGCGGGGAGGGCTGCCGCCAGGGCCAGCCGTCCGCGCCTGCGCGGGCGGCCGGAGCGGGAAGAGCCGGTGCCGGCCGAAGTGCCGGTGCGGGTCGGCGAGTCGGCCGAAGTGCCGGTGGGAGAGCCGGTGTCTGTCACAGGGGTGACCTCCGTAGTCGCAAGACGAGTGCGCCCGGGCCCGGCATGAAGCGCGGCCGGCAGCCCGCGGCGAGTCGGAGGTGACTGTAGGCCGGGGTCTTGGGGTGGGGTCCCCAAAGTCCGGGACCAGCACGCCCGTTGCCGTACGCGGCGCGTCAGCCGGCGCCGGTGGCCCCGCCGTCGAAGGTGCCCGACCACCCGAAGTCCTCGTCCATCAGGTTCAGGTCGGGCGGTACGAGGGTGGTCGACGTCACCAGCCCCTTCAGCAGGTTGTGCAGGAGGCTGTTGTCGGAGGGACGCTCCTCCGGCCTGTCGTGGATCAGCGGGTACGTGAAGCCGGTGCGGTGCAGACGGCGCCGTACGGCCTCCACGCGGTACTCGATCTTGCGGGCGGTCCAGCCGGCGTCCGGGCGGAGGTAGGCGAGCTGCTCGGCGGCCCTGCTGTAGGTCAGCGGCCGCGGGTCCGGCTCGTACTCCAGGTAGTGCTGGCCGAGAACCACCAGCAGCAGCCGCTCGTCGTCGCTGAGCGCCCACCGCTGCGGCTGTACGGTGTCCGCCCGGCGGCTGGGCACCGGGCCCTGGTCGTCGTGGTCCGCGACGTACAGCTCGACAAGGTGCTCCCGGTGGCCCGACCCCTTCACGAACAGGGGTGTGTAGCCGGTGGCGAGCGGCACCGGCTGGGACGTGGTGTGCAGCATGAGGCCTTGCGGCAGCCGTACGAGCTGCTGCCCGGTGTTGCGCAGCCACCAGGCCCCCTCGCGGTACGTCAGCTCCCCGTGCCGCCGGCTCACCCGCCGGTCGTCCATGCCGACGCCGAGGTCCGTGTCAGGCTTCTCGCCGCGTCCGAAGCGTACGGTCAGGCCCGGGCTCGGCGGGGCGGTGAGATCACCGTCGACCGTGCGCGCGTGCAGGGTGCGGGGCCGTCCGGGCGGGACACCGCGCGCCAGGCTGTCTGAGCCGCTCATCGCCGTCTCCTCCAGGTCGTCGTGCCGCCGGGCTGCCGGGCCGCCCGGACGCAGGGCCGCCGTGCCGTGGTGCCGCCGGGCCGCCCGGACGCGGCGTTACGGCCATGGTCCACCCGTGGCCTCGGGACCCCTCCGGAAACAGGCGTGCTTTCGGCCAATGCCTCGGTGGAATAAGACAGTTGCGCCGGCAGGTGTACGGGAGGGGCCCCGCCAAATGGGCTGTAAACGGAGAGTGCCACGGGCAGTACGCAGTACATTCGGTCCGCGTTCCGGGCAACTGCAGCGGTTCCGGCCTTTCGTGAGGGGAGTGTCGTAGTGCACCGGGGGGAGAAGGTCGGCAAGTACCGGCTCACGGACGGTCCCGTCGAGGGCGGGAAGGGAGCCGTCTGGTTCGCCGAGGACACCGACCTCGGCCGCAAAGTCGTCCTGAAGCGCGCCCTGCCGGAGAGCAGCAGCCAGCGGGCCTTCGACGAGCTGCTGGCCGAGGCGCGCGCACTCGCGAGGTTCAGCCACCCGCACGTGGTCACCCTCTACGACGCCGTCCGTACGGGCAAGGACAAGCGCGCCGCGTTCTGGCTGGTGATGGAGCACGTGGAGGGCGGCAGCCTGGACGTCCCGGTGAAGCTGGCCCCGGAGCACGCCGCGGGCATCGGCGCGCAGATCGCCGACGCGCTGGCCGCCCTGCACGCCAAGGGCCTCGTGCACTGCGACGTCAAGCCGGGCAACATCGTGGTCACCGAGGACCGCGTGGCGAAGCTGGCCGACTTCGGCGCCGCGCACCGCGTGGACTCCAGCGCGACGATCACGCCCAACGGGCCGCTCAGCCTCACCCCCGCCTATGCCGCCCCCGAGGCGTTCCGGGGAGCTCCCGAGCGGGCCTCCGACGTGTTCTCGCTGGGAGTCACGCTGTACGTGCTGACCACCGGTACGCCGCCGCTGCGCGGCCCCGGGCAGGCCGTACGGCTGGAGGCCATCAGCCCTCATCTCGGGCCGCTAGGCGCCCTGCTCACCGCGATGCTCCAGCCCGACCCGAGGAAGCGGCCCACCGCCGCCGCGGCACACAGCGCGCTCGCGGAGCTCGCGGGAGAGGCACGGGACCTCGCGACGTTCCCGCTGGACATGGTCACCAAGGCCTACTCCCACACGGTCGTACAGACCAGGGCCCGGCCGGCCCCCTGGCACCGGTCCGCCTTCCTCCGGCACCGCCGGCTGCTGGCGGCCGGCGGTGCCGCCGCGGCGGCGCTGGCCGTCGCCCTGCCGGTGCTGCTGGCGAACATGCCCGGCGACGGGAACGACGACGGCAACGGCTCGTCCCCGACCGGGGCCCGCACCACGTCCGCGGCCTTCCTCGGCGACCCCCGTACGGCCGACCCCTGCTCGCTGCTGGACGCCACGGTCTTCGACTCGTACGAGGACGCCGAACTGGACCGCTACCAGGGCAACTTCAACCGCTGCGACGTCGTCCTCCGGGAGAGCCGTACGGACGTGGTGGACGTCCGGGTGGAGCTCGACGCCGAGGAACTGCCGGAGGCGGAGAAGAGACGCACCACGGGCAGGGTCACGGTCGTCGAGCCCGCCGCCGAGGGCGACGAGTGCGAGCGGGCCCTGGCGGTGACGGGCACCCGCGCCAGCAGCCTGCGGATCACCGTGCTGGCGCGGGAGCCGGACAAGGTCAAGCAGGGGCTGTGCGAGACCGCCGATGTCGCCACGGGCGTCGCGGTCAAGGTGCTGAACCGCGGCCAGGTCCCCCGGCGTTCCCCGGACCTCACGCCCGCGTCGCTGGCGCACAAGGACGCGTGCACCCTGCTCGACGCGGCGGCGCTGGAGAAGGTGCCCGCCGTCGACGCCCGGGGCGCGGAGGCCGGCTTCGGGCACTGGGCCTGCCAGTGGAAGTCCACCACCAGCGAACTGGAGGTGGACGTCCAGTTCGACCAGGGCAAGCTGCCGAGCGGCAAGAACGCCGAAGTGACCAGGCTGGGCGACCGCCAGGCCGTCGTCCTGCCGGACAGCGAGGGCCCCGGAGCCTGCCGCGTCGAGCTGGTCCACCGCCAGTACACGGGCCTGGACCGGGAGCAGGGCACCGAGCGGGTCGCCCTCATCGTCAAGGGGACGGGCCCCAAGGACATCGAACACTGCGACCTGGCCAAGGACCTGGCCAAGTCGGCCGCCGAGTCCATGTCCCCGGGCTGACGGACGGGGCGGCCGGCCGGCCCCGGGCGGGTTCAGCCGCCGTCGGCTTCCCGGCGCAGGGTGTCGGCGATGCGGTTGAGCGCGGCGCCGAGATGGCGGCGCTGAGCGGCGCTGAGCGGATCGAACACGAGCCGCTTCACCTGAGCGACGTGTTCCGGCGCGCTCTCGACGAGCTTCTGCCGTCCGGCGTCGGCCAGGGTGGCGAGGGTGTAGCGGCCGTCGCCGGGGTCGGGCCGGCGGGCGACCCAGCCGCGGGCCTCGAAGCGGTCCATCACCTTCGACAGCCGGGGCTGGGTGCTGTCGCAGACGCGGGCCAGGTCGCTGAGGCGCATCGTGGCCTCGTCGGCCGTGGACAGCCGGGCCAGCACCCCGTACTCGAAGTTGGAGATGCCCGCGTCTCGCTGGAGCTGGCGGTCGAGGGCCGCCGGGAGGGCGATGACGACCGTGAGGAGCTCCTGCCACAGGTCCTGCTGGCTGTCGTCGAGCCAGGGCGACTGGGTGTTCATGAGCCTCATCATACTTGCCCCGGCAACTCGGATCACTTGCCTGAGCAACTCACGATGGGTTACTTTTCACTTGCCTGGGCAAGTGAAAATGCTTGCCCAGGCAAGTGACAGAGCTGGCGACACCCCTGGAGGAAAGTGCCATGAAGGCAATGCGTTTCCACGAGTTCGGCAGCAGTGAGGTCCTGCGCTACGAGGAGGTCGACCGCCCGGTGCCCGGCGCCGGGCAGGTGCTGGTACGGGTGGCGGCCACGTCGTTCAACCCGGTCGACGACCACATCCGCGCCGGCGTACTGGCCGGGATGATCCCGATCGCCCTCCCGTACGTGCCGGGAATCGACCTCGCGGGCACCGTCGCCGAGCTCGGCGAGGACGTGACGGGCCTGGAGACCGGCGATCCGGTCGTGGCGATGCTGCCCCTCGACTCCGCCGGCGGCGCCGCCGAGTACGCGCTCGCCCCGGCCGGGTCCCTGGCCCCGGCGCCCCGGACGACCGGGCTGGCCGACGCCGCGGCACTGCCGCTGACCGGCCTGGCGGCCTGGCAGACGGCGTTCGAGCTCGCGGAGTTGAAGCCCGGTCAGCGCGTCCTGGTCAACGGGGCGGGCGGCGCGGTGGGCAGCCTCGTGGTGCAACTCGCCGTCGACGCGGGCGCGCGGGTGACTGCCGTGGACGCGCCGCAGCACGCCGACCGCCTCCGGGGCTACGGCGCGGACCGGGTCCTCGGCCCCCTCGACCTCGCCGCGGGTCCGGCTGCCGCGGACGGCCCGTACGAGGCCGTGGTGAACCACGTACGCCTGGCTCCGGAGGAGCTCGCACAGCTGACGGCCTACGTCGCCGACGGCGGGGTCGCCGCCAGCTCGGCCGGCCCGGTTCCCGAGGACACCGCCCGGGGGGTTCGCAGCGCGAGCCTGTGGGTGCGCAGCGACGGAGCCCAACTGGCCGAGCTGGTCACGAAGCTGGACGCCGGCACGCTCGGGCTCCACGTCGCCGCCCGCCGCCCGGTGGCCGAACTGGCCGCCGTCCACGCGGACGCCGGTGCCGGGAAGCTGCCCGGCAAGACGGTCGTACTCGCCCCCTGACCGCGCCTCTGCGTACGCCTGAGCGCGGCGGCGCCGCCGCTCACGCACGCTGCCCCGGGACGCCGAAGCGTCCCGGGGCAGCACCGGACGTCCCCGCGTTCAGGCCCGCAGGAGCGAGACCTTCCACGGCAGGCCCGCGCAGCCGCGCCCGGCGGAATCCCGTACGGGGACCTCCGACCAGGCGCTGTCCAGTTCGCGCTCCTCGACCAGTGAACCGGCGATCTTCTGCGGTGTGTTCGAGGCAACGACCCGCCCGGTCGCGTTGACCAGCGCCGCCGGCGGCCCGGCCGCCCCGATCGCGCCGAGCAGCAGCGACTCGAACGCGTCGGCCCGGATGTCCGTGGCCGCCACCCCGAGGAAGTGCTCACCGCAGCGCACCGGGTTGGCGAGCGTGAGCATGTACTCGTCGGTGCCCGAGTAGTCCACGTAGGGGCCGACGACCACCCGGTCCCCGGTCTTCCGCGGCAGGGCGAACCACGCGGCGGAGGGGTAGTCGTAGAAGCCGACGCTGGCCGGGTCGTGGTCCACCTCGAGGAACGCGGGCGGGCCGTCGGGCCGGTTCTGCCACCACTCCAGCCAGTGCGACCGGTCCGCGAGCACGTCCTCGGCGAGGATCACGCCGGTGCCGGCGATCAGCTTGGGGTGCTCCCGCAGCCGTGCGAAGACCGGCTCCCGCAGTGCGGTGAGCTCGTGGGCGCGCAGCGCTCGTCCGTCGGCCCGCGACTGCTCGTGCAGTGCGCGCAGCCGGTCGGCCAGCAGGTCGAGCCAGCCGAAGGCGTCGTCCAGTACCGCGGTGACCCGGCCGGCCGCGGTACGGATCTCCACGCGTCGAGTCTCGGTCACTCCTCGCCCCACTTCCCGGGTCCGCGGATGTCCTGCGCCGCCGTTCTCACGAGCCTGCCGTTCCCACGAGCCTGCCGTGCTCACTGGCCGGCCCCTTCTCACGAGCCGGCGAGCCGGAGATGGAACTCGATCAGCCGGTCGACGCCGCGCCCGATGTGCCGCTCCACGATAGAGCGTGCGCGTGTCCCCTGGCCCCCCTCGATGGCCCGCAAAATCTCCAGGTGCTCGGCGACCGCCTCCCGGTGCGGTACGGCCTCCCCTGAGGGCATCCACAGCAGCTCGCCGATCTCCCCCTGCAGGGCGATCTCCTGGCGCGTGAGCCGGGAGGACTGCGCGGCCGCGGCGGTCTCGATGTGGAAGCGGCCGTCCGCCCGCCGGCGGTCACCCGGCGTACGCGCCGACTCCAGCCGCTCCACCAGCCCGTGCAGGGTGGCGACGTCGTCCGGTCCGGCGCGTTCGGCCGCCAGGAGTGCGGCGGTCCCCGCGATCGCGGTGTGCTGGTCACCGATCTCGCGCAGCTCGTGCACGCTGAGCTCCCGCAGCGTCCTGCGCAGCCGCTCCAGCGAGGCCTCCGCGGGCGAGCGCGCGAAGCTGCCGCCACCCCTCCCCCGCCGGGTCTCCACGAGGCCTTCGTGCCGCAGAGTGGACAGCGCTTCGCGCAGTGTGACGGTGGCGACTTTGAGCTGTGCGGCCAGGTCGCTCTCGCGCGGCAGCTGCTCGCCGTCGCCGATCAGGCCGAGGGCGATGGCCTCGCTCAGCCTGCGGGCCACCACCTCGGCGCGGCCGCCGTCCTCCAGCGGCGCGAAGACCGCGTACCGCGCCGCACCGGACACGCCGTTGTCGTCCACGCGCACCTCCTACGCCCCTTCGCCCCTCTGCCCCTTCGCCCGGCGGACGTTGTCCGGTCTTGAGTCTGCGGCACTGCCGCGCCGATTCGTGTACCGGGGGTTGCGATTTGAAATATGGTTTCATACCTTTACGTCGGGCCGGTGACCCAGGTCACTCCCGGCGCCGAACCGGTCGTACCGAACTGCTGCCCACCACGGCGTTCCCGCGCCGCCCTTGGAGTGGACCCATGACCGAAACCCCCGCGGAACACGAAACGGAAGCGCCACCTGCGTCCGGCGGCCAGGGTGGTACCGAGGAATTCGTCCAGCATTGGCGCAACGCCGCGTACAACTGCTTCTCCTCAGGCCACAAGTTCTGCCGCGAGGTCTGCCCGGTCATGCAGGTGACCCGGAACGAGTCGTGGACGCCGACCGCGTTCCACGCCAATGTCGTGGCGATGGAGAAGGGCGAGCTGGAGATCGCCGACATCGCAGAGGACTACGTGAACTGCACCGGTTGCGGCGCCTGCGAACTGCGCTGCCCCAACACCCTGTTCACCGGCGACTTCTACCGGTTCCGCACCCGCACCGTGGATCTCGTGAAGGCGGTGCGCGCGCTCGCCGTGGACAACGGCGTGCACCAGCAGGGGTGGCAGCGCTGGAACCTGCTCACCGACGAGCGCACCCACGAGCCCGTGCTCGGTGACGTCCCGGTCAGCCAGGAGCACGTACGCGACTGGTCGGACGGGCTGAACCTGCCCGTCGGCGGCGAGACCGTCCTGTTCGTGGACTGCGAGGCGGCGTTCTACCGCACCTCGGTCCCCCGCGCCGTGGCGCAGCTCCTCCAGCGCGCCGACTACGAGTTCGGGCTGATGAACGAGCAGTGGTGCTGCGGCGGGCCCGCCGCGGAGATGGGCTACACCGAGCAGGCGAAACGGTTCGCCCGGCACAACCTGGACGACTGGCGGGCCGCCGGCGTCAGGCGCGTGCTGGTGCTCGACCCGCACGACTACATCACCTTCACCGAGGACTACCCCGCGTACTTCGGCGACGAGTACGACATCGAGATCGTGCTGGTCGTCGAGCTGCTCGCGGAGATGATCCGGGACGGCAGGCTGACCCCGTCCGTTCCCGTGGACCGGACCGTCACGTACCACGACCCCTGCCGGCTCAACAAGCGGAAGGGGATCTGGAAGGAGCCGCGGGAGGTGCTCTCCGCGATCCCCGGACTCGTCTTCCACGACGTCGACCGCGTGACCCAGTGGTCGTACTGCTCCGGAGGCGGCGGAGGGCTGCCGGTCGAGAAGCCCGAACTCACCGCGAGGATCAGCGAGTCCAGGGTGGAGAAGGCGGCCGGGCTCGGCGTGGACACCCTGGTCTCGGCGTGCCCCTGGTCGGAGCGCCCGCTGAGCGAGGCGGGCGACGCGAGGCAGATCGACGTGGTCGACATCCACGAACTGCTCGCCGAGTCGCTCGGCATCGAGGTCGGGGGGAGTCGGGGACGATGACTGTCGCGCCACAGCTCGCCGAACCCGTACTGGACGAACTGCGCGGGGTGCTCGGCGGCGAGCACGTACTGACCGGCAAGGCGGCCCGGTTCAACCGGGCGAGGGTGCCGGCCCCGTTCCCGGTGCACCGCTGGGCGGAGCGGGTGCCGGACCTGGTGGTGCTCCCGGGGTCCACCGAAGAGGTGTCCGAGGTGGTGCGGATCGCGAACGCGCACCGCATCCCGATCGTCCCCCGGGACGGCGGTACGGGCCTCACCGACGGAGCGGTGCCGCTGCGGCGCGGCATCGTGGTCGACGTCAAGCGGATGAACGGCATCGTGGAGATCGACGAGGTCAACCGCACCTGCACGGTGGGCGCCGGCATCAGCATGCTCAAGCTCAACGAGGTGCTCGCGCCGTACGGGCTGATCTACCCGGACGACCCGGCCTCCTATCCGTGCTCGCTGGTCGGCGGCCGGATCGGCACCAGCGGCTGGTCGCTGATCGGCAGCCGCTACGGGCATTCCCGGGACCTCGTCCTGAGCTTCGACTTCGTACTGCCGTCCGGCAAGGTGATCCACATCGGGGACGGCGCGGGGCGCAAGCTGTCCAAGAGCTCCAGCGGATACCAGCTCAAGCACCTGTTCATGGGGCACCAAGGCACCCTGGGCATCGCCACCCAGGCCACGCTGAAGCTGTTCCCGAAGCCGGAGGCGGAGCTGTCGCCGTTCTTCGCGTTCTCCGACTACGACAGCGCGTACCGCACCGTCGGCGAGCTGGCCCGCGCGGGCGTCGCCACCTTCGCCGGCGCGGTGCTGTTCGACGAGTGGAAGGTCGACTATCTCCGCCGGGACGACGAGGCGTACATCCCGCAGCCCGCCGACGTACGCGCGCTCGTGTGCGCGGTGGCGTACGGCTACGAGGACGAAGTGACCGCCGGCGGCAGGCGGTTCATGCGCATCGCCAAGGAGAACGGCGCGCGCTACCTCGGCGACGAGGTGTCCGAAGGTGACTGGGCGGCGCGGCACGACCGCTACGCGACCCCGCTGCACGGGCGGACCCGGGCCGGGCAGGTGGTGCCGATGAGCTGGCACTGCGAGGACGCCGCCGTCAACTACAGCGAGCTGCCGCAGGTACGTCTGGAATGGCACGAGATCGTACGCAGGCTGCGCGAGCGCTTCGACATGTTCGACGACTGGGGAATGTTCACCTACACCAGCGCGAACACCGGCGTCGACTATCTCACGGAGATCGATGTCGGCATCTGGGAACAGCAGTTGGACGACGAGGCCTGGGCCGCGTGGGTGCAGGCGAAACGGGACATCGCCGAGGTCTCACTGCGCTACGGCGGCTCCATCAGCGCCTGCCACGGGTCGTGCCGCGAAGGCGAGGTCGATCTGGTGCCGCAGGAACTCGGCGGCGGTTACGACGTGATGCTCGCCGTGAAGCGGGCCATCGATCCGAACAACATCATGAATCCCGGAAAGTACGGGCTGGACCGTGCGTACGACACGGATGACGACACGGACGGAGGGACCGGACCATGAGCGGCTACCGCCACTCCGAGCAGTCACGGGCACCGGAGGCGAGGCAGATCACCGAGGTGGCGATCGAGCGCTTCGACGACGTATTCGAAGTGGACCCCCGGCTGATGACCGCGCACGTGATGCAGCAGGTCTTCCCGAACTGGGACACGTTGCGCATCGTCGCGAGCCGGCACGACCACCTGGAATGGATGCACCGCCACTGGGCGGGCACGGTGGTCTCCGCGCAGGCCCTGCTGGACGAGATCGACGACTAGAAACCGCCGCAACCACAGCCGGAAAGACACCGCGAAAGAACGAATTCCGCGACGAGTCCGAACAGAGGACCGCACCATGGCAGAACGCGTCTCGCGCCGAGAGTCCTTTGCGGACGAGAAGGCCCAGTCCGGACTCGATGACGCGGCCCAGCTCGAAGCGCTCGGTTACCGTTCCGAATTCCGCCGGGAAATGAGCCCGTGGGCGAACTTCTCCCTCGGCTTCACCTATCTGTCGCCCGTGGTCGGCATCTACACACTGTTCGGCTTCGCGCTGGCCACCGCGGGCCCGCCGATGATCTGGAGCCTGCTCGTCGTGGGGCTCGGCCAGCTGATGGTGGCGCTGGTGTTCGGCGAGGTCGTCTCCCAGTATCCGCTCGCCGGCGGGGTGTACCCGTGGGCCCGGCGGCTGTGGGGCAGGCGCTGGGCGTGGCTGACCGGCTGGGTGTACATCACGGCCCTGCTGGTGACGATCGCCAGCGTCGCGTACGGCTCCGGACCCTACGCCTCGATGCTGTTCGGCCTGGAGTCCGGCACCGGCAACACGATCCTGTGCGCCCTGGTGGTGCTGCTCGTGGCCACCGCGATCAACCTCGGCGGCACCCGCATGCTCGGGCTCGCCGCGATCATCGGTTTCGCCACGGAGATCGCGGGCGCGCTCGTGGTGGGCGGCTGGCTGCTGCTCAGCGAGCGCCACCACGGCCTCGGCGTGCTCTTCGACGACTTCGGTTCCGCGGGCGGCGGTTCGTACCTCACGGCGTTCCTGGCCGCGGGGCTGATCGGGATCTTCCAGTACTACGGCTTCGAGGCCTGCGGGGACGTCGCCGAAGAGGTGCCGAACCCGACCCGGCGCATCCCGAAGGCGATGCGGATGACCATTTACGTCGGCGGGTTCGCCGCGACCTTCGTCTGCCTCGCCCTGGTGCTCGCCGTCCCGGACTTCGGCGCGGTGATCTCCGGCGAGGACGCCGATCCGGTCTCCACGGTGCTCGGCGCCGCGTTCGGCTCGGCCGGTTCGAAGGTCGTACTGCTGGTGGTGCTGGTGTCGTTCCTGTCCTGTGCGCTGAGCCTGCAGGCGGCGGCGAGCCGGCTGATCTACTCGTACGCGCGCGACCGGATGCTGCCCGCGAGCGGGACGTTCTCCCGGTTCTCCACCCGGCTCCACGTGCCGCCGTACGCCCTGCTCGTCGCCGCGGTCCTGCCGGGGCTCGTGGTGCTGGCGTCGCGGCTGTCCGAGAACGCCACCGAGCGCATCGTGTCGTTCGCGGTGCTCGGCATCTACCTCGGATTCCAGATGGTGGTGCTCGCCGCGCTGCGCGCCCGGGTCAAGGGCTGGGTGCCCAGCGGACGGTTCACGCTCGGCCGGTGGGGCCTGCCGGTGAACGTGGTGGCGCTGCTCTACGGGGTCGCGGCGATCCTGAACCTGGTCTGGCCCCGCACCCCCGAAGCCCCCTGGTACGACAACTACCTCACCGCGCTCTCGGGCGTACTGGTGGTCGGCGCAGGACTGGTGCTGCTCGTGACCACGCGGCCCTACGGCAGGAGCGCGGCACCGGCCGGGGACGCGATACCGCAGCCGTCGCCTGGGAAGGCTGACGGCACATGACGCACTGACCCGCGGACGCACGGACCCGCGGACCCGCGTAGGCACCGACCCGCGTAGGCACCGGCCCGCGGACGCACGGACGCACGGACACGGAAGAGCACGCCCTCACCGCCCGGCACAGCCAGCCCGAAAGGTGCGCACATGAAGATCAGCTATGTGATGCTTCCGGACTACCCTCTCGACGAGACCATCGAGTCCATCAAACTCGCCGACCGGCTCGGCTACTACGCCGCCTACGCCGCGGACGAGACCTGGCACAAGGACCTGTGGCTGCTGTTCGCGGCCGCCGCGGACAAGACGGAGAACATCAGGTTCGGCCCGAACCTGTCGCCGATCACGCTGCGCGAGCCGACACTGATCTGCCAGGCCGCCGCCACGCTCGACGAGTTGACCGGCGGGCGGGCGGAGTGCGTGATCTCCAGCGGCAACTTCGGGCTGCTCGCGCAGTACGGCATCGACTGGGCGAAGACCAGGCCGCTGTCCAGGGTGAAGGAGGCGCACCACGTGATGCGTACGTTCCTGGACGACGGCGCGATCACGTTCCAGGGCGAGTTCTACCAGTACACCGGGCTGTTCAGCTTCGCCCGTCCGGTGCAGGAGCGGCTGCCGCTGAAGCTGGGGGCGATGCGCGGCCCGAAGTCGTTCCAGGCGGCCGGGGAGATCTCGGACGGCGTGCACCACGCGCTGAGCTACACGCGGGAGGCGTACGACTACCTCGTCGACAACGTCAGGATCGGCGCGGAGCGCGCCGGACGGGACTGGCAGTCGCTGGACATCGGCGCCTGGGTGGTGTTCGCGACGGGCGAGGACGGCGAGGCGGCGAAGCAGGCCGCGCGGGCCATGGTCGGGTTGTACGCGTCGTCCATGCCGGCGGAGCAGCTCCGGCGCAACGGCGTCGATCCCGACTCCCTCCGGGAGATCATCGCCGCGGTCGGTGCCGGAGACCTGTCGCGCGCGTACGAGCTGACCTCGCCGGAGCTCGCGGAGAAGCTGTCCGTCGCCGGCACCCCACAGGAGTGCGCCGAGAAGATCAACCGGGAGATCCTGGCCAGCGGGGTGAACCACATGATCCTCGCGATCACCGACGCCGCGCTGGTGAAGGCGTTCTCCGGAATGGAGCTGCCGGGCGTGCTGAGCATGTCCGAGCAGCTGCAACTGGTGCACGACAAGGTCAAGCCGGCGCTGGACGCCTGAGGTTCAGCCGTTCCACCGCTTGCGTTCGGACGCGGACGGTCCGGTCACCAGGGTGTCGGGAGGCACGTCCTTCGTGACGACGGTTCCGGCGCCGACCACGGCGCCGCGACCGATCGTGACCCCGGGGAGGACCGTGACCGCCGCGCCGAGCCAGGCGTTGGCCTCGATCGTGATGGGCGCCATCGTGAGGTATTCGCTCCGCCGGGCGGCCTCCACCGGGTGGTCGGTGGCGATGAGGTTGGTCTTCGGGCCGATCAGGACGCCGTCGCCCAGGCGGATGCTGCCCCGGCCCAGGTTGTCCATGAAGGTGCAGCCCTGGTTGACGAAGACGTGCTCACCGAAGTCGATGCCGAGCCCGTAGTGCGTGTAGAAGGGCGGATAGACGGTGACGGAGTCGGGCACCGGCTTGCCGGTGATCTCGGCCAACAGGGCGCCGCGCCCGGCCTTGTCGTCGAAGGGCAGACCGTTGAGCCGCGACGTGAGCGTGTTCACGTGCTCGATGCGCTCGGCGATGCGTGCGAACTCGGGTGTGCGGACGTAGAGGCGGTCCTGATCGGACATACGGGGTTCCTCACGGTGGGCGGCGCTGGGGGCCGGAGCCGTTGAACGGCCCTGTCGGTACGGCGGTTGATCAACCGCGGGTTGATCGCGGACTGACCGCAGTCATCAAAGCGACCGGGGAACGCCGGGATCAAACAACGACCACGGCAGCCAGTAACAACGGCTGGTTGTCAGCCCAGGCCGCGCCCGCCTTCGCCGGACCCGGCCACCCCGGCAGCGGTGTCCGTACGCCGGGTTGGGGCCCATAGGATCGCCGGCATGGCGCTGCGACCAGTCCAGGTGAACATCAAGGCCCTCGACGACTCGGCGGTCGGCCGGTTCTGGGCGGAGGCGCTCGGATGGCGCGCCGTCACCGGAACACCCGGCGTGACGACGTACGTGGGACCCGGGCACGCCGACGGTCTCGTATGGCCGGACCCGGCAGCCCTCGGCCTCGACGTCGTCACCGTCCCGGAGGCCAAGACGGCGGTGAAGAACCGTGTGCACCTCGATCTCGCCACCGACTCCCGGGCCCATCAGGCGGAGTTGACCGCGCGCCTCCACGCTCTCGGCGCGACGCCCGCCGACGTGGGGCAGGGCGACGTGCCGTGGACGGTCCTCGCCGACCCGGAGGGCAATGAGTTCTGCGTGCTGGAGCCGCGGGAGATCCACCGGGACACCGGGCCGGTCGCCGCGGTGGTGGTCGACTGCGCTGATCCGCGGGCCATGGCCCGGTTCTGGGGCGGGGCGGTGGACTGGACCCTGCACCAAGTGACCGACGAACGGGCGGTGTTGCGTTCCGCGAAGGGCGTCGGCCCATATCTGGAGTTCGTACGCGCGCCCGGCGCCGGGACCGTGCCGGACCGCGTCCATCTCGACCTGCTGCCGTACCCCGGCGACGACCAGGCGGCGGAAGCTGACCGGCTGCGGGCGCTCGGCGCGACCGGCCTCGACGTGGGCCAGGGCGACGTGCCGTGGACGGTCCTCGCCGACCCGGAGGGCCACGAACTCTGCGTCCTCGCCCTGTCCTGACGCGGAGGATGCCGGGAACCCCGGGCCCCTGCGCGTAGCCAGGGAGCGCCGCTCCCCGGACAAGCGCGCCTCTCCCGCCGCCCCCGCCGCTCCCCCACGCTGCGGGCATGGCTACGACGACGAGGAGGCGGCCATGCTGACATTGGTGACAGGAGCGACCGGCCAGGTCGGGCGGCGGTTCGTGCCGGGGCTGCTGCAGAGCGCGGCGCCCGGCGACGGGGTGCGCGTGCTGGTACGGGACGCGGCGCGCGGCGAACGGTTCGCCGAACTCGGTGCCCAGGTGCTGGTCGGCGATCTGCGCGACGCCGAGGTGCTCGGCAAGGCGACGTCCGGCGCGGACGCGGTGGTGAACGTGGCCGCCGCGTTCCGCGGGGTGCCGGACGAGGAGGCGCGGGCGGTCAACCGGGACGCGGCCGTCGAGCTCGGCCGTGCCGCGGTGGCCTCGGGCGTACGGCGGTTCGTGCAGGTCAGCACCGGGCTCGTATACGGGGCGGGGCGCGGCAGGGCGCTCGTCGAGGGCGACGAGACGGTGCCGGGCCGGCCTCCGTTCTGGGGTGCCTACCCCGAGTCCAAGTGGGAGGCCGAGCGTGCGCTCGGGGCGCTGGAAGGCCTCGGCGACCTGCGCATCGGACGGCTGCCGTTCGTGTACGGCGACGGGGACCCGCACCTGGCCAACGCGATGGAGTGGGCGCCGAACTGGCCCGCGATGCAGCGCCTGCACATGGGCCACCACAGGGATGTGGTGCAGGGCCTGAAGCGGCTGCTGTACGCGCCCGGGGCGCACGGCGTCTACAACATCGCCGACGACGCCCCCGTCACCACGGCCGACCTGTTCCAGTTCCACGGCCTGCCGGTGCCGCCGGAGGCGTACGGGAAGGACACCGACGCCTGGGCCGGCGTGATGTCGACGACCCGTATCCGCCACGAACTGGGCTACCGCCCGATGGTTCCGTCGGTGTGGACGGCCAGGGACATGGGCGTGCTGTAAGTCCGCCGAGGCTCCGCCGGAGCCGGCTGCCGCCGTGAGGGAACGGCGGCAGCCGGCCCGTACCCGCGTGCGGAACACCGGTGCGCGGTACGGCTCGAAACTGGTGTGCGGATTTCCGGCCGAATCGGGCGAGAGCTGCGCCCGTCACCTCCGTCTCCATATACGTGAAGCCACCCCCAAGGTCTCCGCACCGGATCTCCCGTTGTTCCGGCCGGCCGCGCGCCGGCGCGTGCGGTGCCGATTGCAGGCAGCAAGTGACAATCCAGGAAATACACTTCGCTTACCAACGGCCCCTGGACTGCTACCATTGCGCCGGTTGCCGAGCACCCACCGGCCTGCTTGTGCGGGGGAGGCTTCCGGCCATCCGGCGGGACCTCAGACCACCCGTCGCGGCCGCAGGCAGTACGGGATGCCGATCGACGTTGCGGGGTTGCGGCTCCTCGACGCATCTCGGCCTGGCAACGTCCACTAAAGCATCCTTCGTAAGAAGAGGGCTCATGGCAGATTCCCTGCAGACGACACTCATCTGGAGTCTCGCTGCTGCCACTGTCATCGCCACGTGCCTAGCCATTCTTTTCCACGTGCGGCACCGGCGAACGACCGAACACCGCAACGCGGAATTAGCAGCACGCGATGAACAGATCGCTGCGCTGCAGCATAAAGCCGCAGCCGCCGAAGAAGAAGTCCAGGAGATAACCGACGGAAAGATCTCCGCAGTCCTCAAGTCGGCAATGCAGGCCCTGCGCGTGCTGCTTGCCGAGCAGCAGGTCGAACTGGACCAGCTGCAGCGGGAGTACGGGGGCCACCCGGTCCTCCAGCAGCTCCTCGCCGTCAACCACGCCAACGCTCAGGTCGCCCGCCGCGCCCAGGGTATCGCCGTCTTGTGCGGCGGTTTCTCCGGCCGCCGCAGAGAGCCCGCCACCGTTTACGACGTGGTCCGCAGCGCGCAGGGGCAGATCGCGCCTTTCGAGCGCGTCCAGATCCGCAACCAGAGCGGCATGGCCGTCATGCCGCAGGCGATCGACGGCGTGGCCCTGGCCGTGGCGGAACTCCTGGCCAACGCCGCCAGTTACTCGCCTGCGGACACCCCGATCGAGGTGAACCTGCAGCCGGTTCAGCGCGGACTGTGCGTCATCATCGACGACGCCGGCGTCGGCATGAGCGAGGAGATGCGGCGGAAGGCCGAACTACTCTTCACCAGCGTTTTCAGGCCCGGCCTTTCGGAGCTCGGCAATCCGCCGCAGTTCGGGTTCCCCGTGGTGGCCGAGCTGGCCCGCCGTTTCGGCTTCAACGTGGACGTCAGCGCCACCTCTCCGTACGGCGGAACGCGCGCCGTCGTACGGCTTCCGCAGGAGCTCCTGACGACGGTGACTGAGCAGAGGAGCGACAAGGCCGTGGCCCACTCGTCGAATACTCCCGCCCCTCAGCCCCCATCCGACCGGACGGCCAACGGGCTGCCCAAGCGCGCTTCCCGGCAAGCGCCGATCGCCCTGGTGCGTGATCCGGGTGGTGCTGCCCCGGAGAGCGAAGCAGAGCCGGCGAAGCCGGTCAGGAAGATCGCTGCCACCATGTCCGAGCTTCAGCGCGGTACCCGGCTGGGTCGGCAGTCCACCACGGATGGCCAGGAGGACCAGGGAGTATGATTCATCGGGATCTGTCATGGATGCTGCAGGACGTGCTGAAGGTGCCCGGCGCCCGGCACGCCCTCCTCCTGTCCGCCGACGGCCTCAGGCGTGGCGCCACCGACGGGCTCGGCACCGACCTGGCCGACACAGCCGCCGCGGCACTGAGCGGACTCCAGTCCGTCAGCCGCTCGACCGGCAAGTTCGTCGACGGAACGAATGAGTCCCGCTGGCTGCAGACCGTGGTCGAATTCGAGGGCGGCTGGCTGTTCCTGAACCAGGCCAGCGCCGGTACGTATCTCGCGGTCGCGGCTTCTCCGGAAGTGGACATGGGAGACATCACTGTCCGCATGCAGCAACTTGTCCAGCGGATCGGCAGTGAGATGACCTCGCCGCCCCGAGAGGCGGGCGACCACACATGACCGGAGATGAAGAGGTCGAACCGGTCGGTGAATTAGTACGGTCTTACGTCATCGCGAACGGCCGCGTCCTGCCCACCGCGGAGGATTTCTCGGTAACGACGCTTGTCACCGCCACGGACCGCGCGTCGCAGAACCGCATGCTCTCCCCGGAGAGCCGCGCCATTGTGGATCTGTGCTCGGGGGGTTTTCTCTCCGTGGCTGAAGTGGCCGGCCACGTACGCCAGCCCCTGGGGATCGTTCGAGCACTCCTTGCCGACTTGGCAGAAAGCTCCCTCATCCATACCCGCGCCCCGGTTGCGATGGCCGAGCGCACTGACATAGAGATCCTAGAGGACGTACTCCATGGCCTCCGCACTCGATTCGCGTGACGGGAACTCCGAAAAGCACCTGAAGCCAACCGTCCACACCGCGGTGAAGATCCTCGTCGTCGGTCATTTCGGCGTGGGCAAGACCACCTTCGTGGGCAGCGTGTCCGAGATCGAGCCGCTGCGGACCGAGGAACTGATCACCGCTTCGAGTACGGGAATCGACGACCTGTCGGGAACCCCGGAAAAGGCCACGACGACGGTGGCGCTGGACTTCGGCCGGCTGACCCTCAGCGAATCGCTGGTGCTCTACCTCTTCGGCACTCCGGGCCAGCAGCGGTTCCACCAGCTGTGGGAGGACCTGTCCATCGGCGCCCTGGGCGCCCTGGTACTGGTCGACCCGACGCGGCTGACCGACTCGTTCCCCGTCCTGGACTCGGTGGAGCAGTACGCGCTGCCCTGTGCCGTGGGCGTCAACTCCTTTGACGGCACGCCGACTTACGCCACGGACGAGGTGCGGGAGGCCCTCAACCTCCCCGGCGACGTCCCCGTGGTGCCGTGCGACGTGCGAGACCAGAAGTCCGCCGGCGAGGCCCTGATCTCACTCGTCGAGTACCTCCAAAACAACACCGTTTAGGAAGCTGATGAACCAGGACTCGGCCCACCACGGGCCACCGCCCAGCTGTCCCGCACACGGCCGCATAGGGCTTTACACCAGCGAGTTCGGAGCGGACCCCGACGGGCACTACGCAGCCCTGCGCCAGTACGGCTCCAGCGCTCCGGTCGAGATGGCGCCCGGTGTCGAGGCGGAGCTGGTGACCGGATACGCGGCCGCGCTGCACATCCTGCAGAACCCCGCCACGTTCGTACGGGACTCCCGCCGCTGGCGGGCCCTCGCCGAAGGGCGCGTACCCGAGGACAGCCCCGCGCTGGCCATGATGGCCTATCGGCCCAACGCACTGTTCTCCGACGGGCTCGAGCACTCACGTCTGCGGCAGGTGGTCACCGACACCCTGGCGACCGTGGACCCGCACGAGCTCGACCGCCACGTGCAGCAGGTCGCCACGTATCTGATCGACCAGTTCTGCGGCGGCAGTGAGACGGACCTGCTCGTCGACTACGCCATGCAGCTGCCGCTCCTGGTCTACAGCGAGCTGTTCGGCTGCACCGCGGACATCGGCGACCGCGTCATCTACGGCATCTCGGGGATCTTCGCGGGAGGCGCGGACGCCGAGCACGCGAACAAGGTCCTGGGCGAAGCGCTGTACGAGCTGGTGAAGCTCAAGCGGAGGTCGCCGGGCCGGGACATCACGTCCCGCATGCTCCAGCACGGCGCCGGCCTCAGCGACGACGAGATGGTGAACCAGCTCGTCACGCTGCTGTCCGGCGGTACCGCGCCGCTCGCCTCGCTCATCAGCACCGGTACGGCCCTCCTGCTGGGCGACGACCGGTACGCGGGAACGCACTTCCTGGTCGAGGAGGCCATCCAGGAGGTGCTGTGGCGGCACGCTCCCATCGCCAACTACGCCGTGCACTACCCCGTTCAGGACGTCGAGGTGGACGGCCGGGTGCTGCGAGCCGACGAGCCGGTCGTCATCTCGTTCGCCGCCGCCAACACGGACCCCGCGGTCGTCGGGAACTCCTCGCACCATCTGCGGGGGCGCTCGCATCTGGCGTTCGGCGCCGGCCCGCACGTCTGCCCCGCGAAGGATCCCGCGATCCTCATCGGCCGTACGGCCATCGAAGCGCTGCTGACCCGGCTGACCGACGTCGAACTCGCCGTCGGCATGCGGCAGCTGAGCTGGCAGCCGACCCCGTGGGGGAAGACGCTCACGGCGCTGCCCGTACGGTTCACGCCGGTGCCGCGGTCCCCGAAGCGCAGCAGCGAGATGCCCGCGGCGGCACCGGCGGCCACCCCCGCCGCGCAGGCGCCCGCGGCGCAGCCCGCCCGTGGCGGCAAACGCTGGACGTCCTTCCTGAACTGGCTCAAGGGGGTGTGACGCTCCGCACAGGGCTCAATGCATGCCGTGTGCATCCACTGGGTAGCTACGAGCGTGGTCATATGATCGTGGCAAGGAGCTGACGCGGTGGAACCCCCGATAGTCGCAACTGTCGATCGGCGCTCTGTAACGGCCCTTTTTTCCCGTTTGCGCACCTCCCGCGGACAAACCGATCCTTACCCCCACTACGCAGAACTCCGGTCGATGGGAGACATCGTGCCCGCCCCCTGGGGCGGGCACGTCGTCACCTCCTTCGGCCTGTGCGAGCACATCCTGCGCAGCAGAGACTGGCTGGTCCCCGACGCCCGCTGGCGGCAGCAGCAGGGGGCCGCGACGCGGTGGACCGCCGCGTCCTCGCGCGAAATGGCGCAGACGCTGCCGTCGCTCAACCCCCCTGAGCACACTCACGTACGCAAGGCCACGGCCGCGATGTTCGACCGCCGGTCGCTCCGTGCCCTCCAGCACGTCGTCGAGAAGAGCACCGAGACCCTCACGGGGCGGCTCTCAGAACGCCTCCACTCGCGCGAAGCGGACCTCCACACCGCTGTCAGCGAGGAGCTGCCCGTGACGGTCATCGGCAAGTGGCTCGGCCTGCCGCCCGCCGACTACGCACGCCTGCGGGAACTGACGCACGAGCAGGTCTTCGCGCAGGAACTCCTGCCCTCGGCCAGCCAGTTGGCACGCTCCGACGCGGCGACCGAGCAGCTGCGGGACTACTTCACCACCCTGATCCGCCAGCGGCGGGCCCGGCCGGGCAGCGACCCGGTGTCGGCCTGCCTCCGGGCCTGGGACGCGCTCGAACCCGACCGGGAAGCCGCGGACAAGGCCGTACACCGGGTCGTCTTCTTCGTCCTGCTCGCGGCCCTGGAGACCACCGCGACCCTGCTGACGCACTCCGTGCTCCACCTCCTGCAGCACCCGCGCCAGTGGCACTGGCTCCGGGCACATCCCGACCAGGTGCCCGCGGCGGTGGAGGAGTCCTTACGCTTCGACCCTCCCACCCACGTCATCAGCCGTATCGCCGGCCCCGGAGCGGCGATCGACGGCGTCGGGGTCGAAGCCGGCAGCATGGTCCACCTTCTCGTGGGGGCGGCGAACCGGGACCCGGCCCAGCACCTCGAGCCCGACACCTTCGACGTCACACGCCGGGCGACCCACCTCAGCTTCAGCGCGGGGATGCACTACTGCCTCGGCGCGTCCCTCGCCCGGCAGGAGGCCGTCACCCTCGTGACCGCCCTCCTCGACCGCTTCCCCCGCCTCCGCCTCGCACGTGCGCCGGAGTGGGCGCCCCGAGTCGCCTTCCGCCGCCCCCTGACCCTGTACGTCACCGACTCACGATAGAGGCGCCCCGAAGATGGACTTCAAGACACTGCAGATCGAGCGGCAGGGGCCTGTCCTGCAACTCCGGCTCAACAGCCCGGAGACCGGCAACGCTGTCACGGCGCGCATGCTCGACGAACTGCTGGCGGTCCTCGAGCCGCTCAACGACGACCCGGGTGTACGTGTCGTGGTGCTCTCGGGAGCCGGCGAGGACTTCTGCCTCGGAGCGGACAGGGCCGAGTTCGGGCAGACGCTCCAGGAGGACCCCGGCGGCGCGCAGTTGCGCAACATCGCGGACAAGGCCAGACGCGTGTGCCACGCCCTGGACACGACGCACGCGGTCAGCATCGCCAAGCTGCACGGCGGGGTGATCGGCGCGGGCGTGGCGCTGGCCATCTTCTGCGATCTCCGCGCCGGCACCGACACGTGCCGCTTCCGGCTCCCCGAGGTCGCGCTCGGGGTCGCCCCCGTATGGGGCGGCGTCCTGCCCCGTCTCCTCAGCGAGGCGGGCACCGCGCGCATCCGCGAACTGATCCTGACCGGCGCGGCGTTCGACGCGAAGACCGCGCAGGACCTGACCGTCCTGCACAAGGCGGTGCCCGCCGACGCCCTCGACACCACCATCACGGCCTGGACCGACCCCCTGACAAGACGCCCCGCGTCGGCCCTCCCGCTGGCCAAGGCCGTACTGAACTCGTACTCCCGCGGCAGCCGTATGGCGGACGGCGCACAGCTGGACAGCCACCTGCTCGCCGCCTCGCTCACCGCCCTGTGACATGTGAGCCGTGAGCCGCGCGGGCTGATCCGGTCCGCCCCGGCCCGAAGGCCCCCACCCCGGTGGGGGCCTTCGGCCGTGTGCCGCTCCGGCCGGGGTCGAGGCGATCACCGCCGATCGCCGCCTGCCCCGCACCGGAACGTACGGCGGTCACGCGCGCAGGAAGCCGCCCGGTCGCCGCGACCGTGTACTGCGCGGCCCCGAACGCCGGTGCCGGATACCACGCGCCGTCGCCGACCAGCCGCCCGAGCAGCCGGGAGACCGGTGTCCGGCAGCGAGTCGCTGAACGGGTGGTTGTACGGCCCCGTGACCGGCCGCGAACCGCCGGGCGCGCCGGGCTCAGGCTCCACACCTTCACCCGGGGGCGGTCGGTGAACGCGAACCGGATCGCCTCCGCCCGCCCCGTCTCCGCCATGAAGTCGGACAGGGTGCGCCCGCGCGCCGCGGCGGCGCTGCCCGACGCGGCGAACAGTTCGTCGGCGCTGATGTCGACCCGGCTCTCGCACCGCGGGGGAACCTCCTCGCCTGCCTGGCCGTCGGCGGGGACGCCGGCGCCGTGCGCGTCGGTGCGGCGGCCAATCCTGGCCGCTTTTCCCGGATCCGCACGGAGCCTTTCCGAAGATCTTCGGTGGCGGATGTCGAGAAACGGGTGCGGGCTCCGACCCCTCCACGAGACCCCGAAGAGAACGAAGGAGCCAGTCAGATGAGCAAGGTCACCACCGGCGCCACGATGTCCCTCGACGGCTACATCTCCGGCCCCGGGGAGAGCGGCTTCGACCTGCTGTTCCAGTGGTACGGCAACGGCGACGTGGAGATCCCGTCGGCCAGTCCCGACGTGCCGCCGATCCGCCTCTCCGCCGCGAGCGCCGGGCTGATCAAGCCGGAGTGGGAGAACACGGGGGCGCTGATCGTCGGCCGCTATCTGTACGACATGACGCACGCCTGGGGCGGCCGCCACCCGATGGACGTGCCCACGGTCGTGGTGACCCACCGGCGGCCCGACGACCGTCCGGAGGACGACGAGAACTTCGTCTTCGTCACCGACGGCATCGAGGCGGCGGTCGCGAAGGCACGGGAACTGGCCGGTGACAGGAACGTCGGGGTCAACGGCGGGCAGATGGCCCGGCAGTGCCTGGAGGCCGGCCTGCTCGACGAGGTCGGCATCGAGCTGGTGCCGGTCCTCCTGGGTGGCGGGAAGACGCTGTTCGGCGAACTCGGCGCCACGCCGGTGCAGTTCGAGGGGCCGGTCACGGTGGTCGAGGGCAACGGCGTCACGCACCTGCGTTACCGCGTCAGGAACGCGGGCTGAGCGGCACCGCGCGTTCCGGGGGCGCGTTCCGGGCGGCACGTGAGTCCGGGGGCGCCGGGGCGCGCCCCCGGACTCGCGCGGGTGCGGGTGGCTCAGGTCGGGCCGGTGGCGTAGTAGGGCTTGCAGACGCTTCCGTCGTAGTCGGTGGCGATCTCCAGGACCTGACCGCCGTCGGCCGAAGGCAGCAGCGCCGAGCTGTAGTTGGGGCAGTAGTCGATGGTGGTGAAGTCGACGGCCACGGGGGCGGGGATCTCGCGCCAGGGGCCGTTGCCGCTGTCGCTGTTGGTCCATACGGTGCGGCCGCTGCCGGCGGCGCGCGAGCCGTCGGCGTTGAACATGGCCTGGCCGATCAGCAGCAGTTTGCCCTGCGGGTTTCCGGGCTCGGGGGCCCAGGCGAGGTTGGGGGCGTGCCTGAAGTACTTGCCGTCGCCGGTCTCGGGGCGGATGCCGAGGTAAGCGGGGTCGCCCCAGTTCCAGCCGTCGGGCGAGGTGCGGTAGTGCACGACGCAGACGTACTGGCCGGCCGCCGCGCAGATCTCGTAGCTCATGAAGTACGTGCCGTTCGGCAGCTTCCGTACGACGGCCATGCCCGGCCGGTCGGAGGCGAGGCTGCTGGCGATCGTGTTGTGGTGGCCGGTCCAGCCGACGCCGTCGGACGAGCGGGCGGCAACCAGTTTCTGGCTGTGCGCGGGATCGGTCTCGTCGGAGTAGTGGCAGACGAGGTTGCCCTCGGCGTCGATGGAGAACTCCGGTTCCCACAGGCCGTGTTCGTCGGGCGCGGTGGCGACCGTGGAGAGGTATTGCCAGGAGCGGCCCACGTCGTTGCTCTTGAACACGCGGATCGCCATGCGCCGGCCGGCCTCGTCCTGGCCCACCGACGCCGACCACAGGAGCGTGCCCGCGGGCATCGAGCCGACCTGCCGGGGCAGCTCGTACAGCGTTGCACAGCACAGGCCCTGCCCGCCGGCGGCCTCTTCGTCGGCGACGGTGCCGACTTGCTGGAACGTTTGGCCACCGTCGGCGCTCTCGTGGATGGCGCCGAGCCCGTTGTTGCCGTCGAAAGAGACGACGGAGGCGAGGACGCGTCCGTTGGCGTCGCCGTTGTGCGCGAGGCGTATCGCCCGCGGATAGAGGCCGGTGTCGTCGCGCAGCGGTGTGCCGGTCGCGGCGCCGGCTTCGTCGGACTGCGCCAGCAGGAGCGCCGCCAGCAGGGCGAGCAGGAACGGGAGGACCATCGCGAGGTGGAACCGTCTGCGGGTGAGGGGTCTGTACGGCATGTGCTCTCCAAAGGGGTCTGTTCGGAATGAGCGAGCTGTCTCCGACGTGCCGTTGGTGAAACTAAGGACTCATTCCAACGTTGTAAAGGGCTGCAACACCCCCTCTTCCGCGCTCCCTTGGGGCAGGCGGCGCGCCAACAGGCGCGCCGAGCAGGCGGGGAGCAGGCGCCGAGCAGGCCCGATCAGCCTGGTCCGGTCACCGCCGCATCCTCAGGTCCCGGGTGGGGTCGGCGTGCATGCGCGGGCAGCCGCGATCGCCGGCCTTGGCGCGGGGTTCGTAGTGCCAGGGCTCGTTCCGGTAGATCCGGCACAGCCCGTACGTGGCGCCGTGCTCGGACAGCCCGTCCGTGGCGTCGGAGTCCCCGATGTCGACCGCTGCCGCAGGGCGTACTGCGCGACCTCCACCAGGACCGAGCAGCCCGCCCAATCCGACTCGCCGTCATCGTGAGCAGGTCCCGCAGCCGTACGAGGCTCACGACGGCGCCGGACTCCTCGCCCGGCAGCAGGATCAGCCAGACCCACGGCACCGTCCCGTAGACCATGCCGACCTCGGCCAGCGACATCCGCCACGCCCGCGCCGATGCGCTCGGTGAAGACGGGCGGCCATATCGCGGGCGTATGCGTACGCCTCCCCGTACGGGGGGCGCCTCACGCAGAGCGGGGCAGGACCGGAGCCCCGTTCCGGGCGGCGCGGGCGGCCGTGTGATCCTGGCCGGTACGTTCCGCGTCCGCGGAGGGTACGCGCGTACGAGCACCCGTACGGCACCCGTACGCATCCGTACGGCACCCCCGCGGCACACCGCCCGAGAGAGAAGCACGCGTTGGACACCGGCAGCTACTACGAGCCCATCGACGAGCACCGCTACAAGCCCACGCCCCACACCAGCGGCGCCTGGGACCCCGCCGAGCAGCACTTCAGCCCGCTCGGCGGCCTCATCACGCACGCCATCGAGCGCCATCTCGCGGCGGAGCCGGACAGCGGCCTGCTCCTGTCCCGGATCAGCTTCGACATCCTCGGGCGGCTCGCCCTCGACGAGTGCGAGGTACGGGTCGAGACGGTACGGCCCGGGCGCACGATCCAGCTCGTCGAGGCCACCGCCCTCATCGCCGGCCGCCCCGCGGTGCGCGCCCGCGCCTGGCGCCTCGCCTCCGGCGACACCAGCGCCGTGGCCGGCGGCGGCGACGGGGCGCTCACCCCGCCCGAGGAGCTCACGACGTGGGAGCTGGACGCCGTGTGGCCCGGCGGGTACATCGCGTCCGTGGACATCCGCCCGGTCGCGCCCCCGCAGCCGGGCCGTACGGCTGCCTGGGTCGGCACCGGCCTCAGCCTCGTCGCCGGGCAGACGGCCGGCCCGCTCGCGTCGTACGTCGCGCTGGTGGACACGGCGAACGGCATCGCCGTACGGCAGTCGCCCACCGAGTGGATGTTCCCCAACGTGGACCTGACCATCCACCTCCACCGGCAGCCCGAGGGCCGCTGGACCGGGCTGGACACGACGGTGACCTTCGGTCCCACCGGCCAGGGCACGACCAGCACCGTGCTGCACGACGTCAGCGGGCCGGTCGGGTACGCGCAGCAGATCCTCACCGTCCGGCCGCTGTGAGCCGGCCTATTTCCCGCCGCCCAGCTCGAACAGCAGCAGCAGGAAGCCCGCGATGAAGTGGCCGCCGATCAGGTAGACGAACAGCCGCAGGGCCAGGCCCCGCGGGAAGCGTCCGTTGCCGCGCTCGGCACCGGGCTCGTCCTTCGCCATGGTCTTCGCCTCAACTTCCCTGCGTACGTATGGTGTCGGGGGCACGGGGGCGGCGTCAGCGGACGCGGTGCGGCGTGCCGCCCAGGCACAGCTCGGCGGCGCCGCTCCGCAGCAGCGTGTGCACGAACAGCAGCTCGACGCCCTCCGCCGTGGCCGCCGCGATGCGGTGCGGCGTACGGGAGTCGAAGTGCGCCGAGTCCTCCGGCGCCAGCAGGTGTTCCGCGTCCCCGAGGCTCAGCCGCAGCTCGCCCCGCAGCACGTACAGCAGCTCCTCGCCCGGGTGCACCCGTACGAGATCCCGCTGCGCGCTGTCCGCGGGCACCCGTACGCGCAGGGCCTGCATCGCGCGCCCGGCGCCGCCGGCCTCGCGGTACACCCAGCCGCCGGACTCGGTGTGCGCCGTGCGGGCGGCGCGGATCACCGGCTCCCGCTCGGGAGGTGCCTCGCCGAGCAGCTCGGAGACCGTCGTACCGTAGGTGCGGGCCAGCGTCAGCAGCATCGGCAGGGACGGCTGCCGGCGCCCCGTCTCGAGCCGCGACAGGTGCGCGGGCGACAGCCCGACGCGCCGGGCGGCGGCCTCCAGGGTGAGGCCGTTGGCGCGCCGCAGCTCGTACAGCCGGGGGCCGACGTCGGAGGGGGTCTCCCCGGAGGGCCCGGGGCGGTCGGGGGACATGCCCTCATTGAGACAGCGGGGAGCCTGCGGGGCAAATTTTTTGCCTCAGAGGCAAAAGACCCGCACTGCTCAGGTGTCGTCCTCCGGTTCCGTCACGACGACCTCCACGTCCCGCGCCGTGAACGCCTCCACCGCCTCCGGTGCCGCCGTCGCGTCCGTGACCAGCGTCCAGCCCGGGGGCAGCGTCGCCCAGGCGTGAAAGGGCGCGCGGCCCAGCTTCGCGCCGTGGGCGAGCACGTACGTACGGTCCGCGCGCCGCGCCATCAGCTCCTTGAGCCGGGTCTGCCGCAACTCGGCCTCGCAGATGCCCCGTTCGGCGGTGACGCCGTCCGCGCCGAGGAAGGCGCGGTCGAACGTCATGCGCTCCAGGCCCGCTTCGGCCAGCGGGCCCACGAAGCCCTGGCTGACCTGGCGCAGCGTGCCGCCGAGGCAGATGACGGTGACGGAGCCGGAGTCGGCCAGCTCGTTCAGGGCGGTGACGCCGGTCGTGACGACGGTGAGGTCCTTGGTGGCGCGGAGCTCGCGGGCCAGCGCGCCGACGGTGGAGCCCGCGTCCAGGAGGACGGTCTCGCCGGGCCGTACGCGGGCCGCCGCCCAGCGCGCGATGGCGCGCTTCTCCTCGTACGCCTCGCCCGTGCGCTGCCGCAGGGACGCCTCGGAGTGCGCGGTGAGGGCGACGGCGCCGCCGTAGGTGCGGGCGAGGCGGCCGTCGGCGGTGAGCCGGGCGAGGTCGCGGCGGATGGTGGAGGCGGTGACGCCGAACAGCCGCGAGAGCTCCTCGACGCTGGCGAGGCCGGTGGTGGTGGCGAGGTGGAGGATCCGGTCGCGCCGGGCCTGGGATCCGTTCGGCGGCATCAGGAGGCGAGTCCTTTGCGGGAGAGCGTCACGAGGGGCGTCATGAGGGGGCGTCAGGGGACGGCGCGGTGGACATCTCGGCGGCCTGCCGGAGGGCCTCGACCATGCTACCGGCCTCGGCGCGGCCGGTTCCGGCGATGTCGAAGGCCGTTCCGTGGTCGACGGAGGTGCGGATGACGGGCAGGCCGACGGTGAGGTTGACGCCGGCCTCGATGCCGAGGACCTTGACCGGGCCGTGGCCCTGGTCGTGGTACATGGCGACGATGAGGTCGAAGTCGCCGCGTGAGGCGAGGAAGAACGCGGTGTCGGCGGGCAGCGGGCCGCGGGCGTCGACGCCGTTCCCGCGGAGCTTCTCCAGCGCCGGGACGATCTTCTCGGCCTCCTCGCCGTAGCCGAAGAGGCCGTTCTCGCCCGCGTGCGGGTTGATGCCGCAGACGCCGATGACCGGCGCGGGGTTGCCCGCGCGGACCATCGCGTCGTGCCCGCGGCGCACCGTGCGCTCGACCAGGCCGGGTTCGATGCGGTGCACGGCGTCGATGAGGCCGATGTGGGTGGTGACGTGGATGACCTTCACCTTCTCGGTGGAGAGCATCATGGACACCTCCTCGACGCCCGTGAGATGGGCGAGGAGTTCGGTGTGGCCGGGGTAGAGGTGGCCCGCGGCGTGCAGGGCCTCCTTGTTGAGGGGCGCGGTGCAGATCCCGTGGACGTCGCCGGCGAGGGCGAGTTCGGCGGCGCGCCGTACGTACTCGTGGGCTGCGTGCCCGGCTTCCGCGGACAGCGTGCCCCATGGCAGGCCGCCGGGGAGCAGGCCGAGGTCGACGACGTTGATGCGTCCAGGGGCGAACTCGGCGGCGCGCGGGTGCGGTACGGGGACGATCTCGCAGTCGAGTCCGGGGATGCCCGCCGCCTGCCGCAGCCGTGCGGCGTCGCCGACGACGACGGGGCGGCAGCGGGCGGGGACGCCGGGGTCGAGGAGCGCCGCGACGATCACTTCGGGGCCGACTCCGGCGCCGTCTCCCATGGGCACCGCGATGAGGGGGAGTTCGCGGGGGGTGGCGGGACCTGCGTTCACGTGGTGTCTCCTGAGGGCGCTACGGGGGACGGTACTGGGGTGTCCTGCGGCGGGCTGTGTTGTGGTGGGCCGTCGTGCGGTGGGCCGTTGTGCGATGGGCTCTCGTGCTGCGGGCTGAACTGCCGTGCGCTGTGCGGTGGGTTCGGCGGGTTCGGCTCGCTTACGGCGGACGGTGGCGGTGGCGGCCCCGGTGCAGGTGCCGGTACCGGTGCCGGGCGCAGCGCCGCCGCGATCGTGCGCAGCGAGTCCCGGCCGCCGTGGCTGCCGGGCCGGGTGACGACGCTGCGGCCGTCGGGGGCCAGCGCGTGGACCGCGCCGGGGTGGATCTCGGCCAGCGGCGTCAACTCCCGTACGCCGAGGGCGTCCAGCACGCGCCGCGCCGTCTCGCCTCCGGTGAGGACGAGGTCCGCGCCGCCCGCCGCGTCCGCGACCGTACGGGCCAGGGCGGCGGCGAGGGTGGGCGCGGCGGACGGCCGTACGCCCTGCCCGCCGTCGATGCTGACGACGGTGACCGCGTCCGGGCCGAGCGCCAGCGGCCGTACGGCGCCGGGGTCTTCCAGCTCGGCGGGAGTGAGCTGTACGTGCCGCGCACCGTACGCGGCCAGTTGCGCGATCTGCGCAACGGCGTGGGGTTCGGCGGTGCCGACCACGAAGAGGAGCGGGCGGCGCTCGGACGGCGGGGCGGGCGGTGGCGCGGGCCGCGGCTCCGCGGCCGAGGGCTCCGGCGTACGGCCCAGTGCGGCGGCCAGGCCCGCCGAACCCAGGAGCCGGAAGTCCCGGCCGAGCAGCAGCGCCGCCGCGGCGACCGCGTCGAGGTCGGCGTCCGACTCCGCGTCCACGACAGGGTGGTGCCCGCGCTCGGCGGCGGCGGACAGCACGCGGGCGAGGGCGCGCGGCCCGGCGCGTACGGCGCCCAGCGGAACGGCCTCCGTAGGGAGCCCGGCGAGCGCCACCGCGACGGACCGCGGGGCGGGACGCGGCTCGGCGCGCCAGGCTTCGGTGCGGTGCAGCGGGACGCCGTCGAGGTGCACGACTCCCCCGCGTACGGTCCGCCCCTGCGCCGGCAGCGCCGGGGCGATGACGACGGCACGCGCGCCTTCGGCGAAGGCGGCGGTCTCGGCGGGCAGGTTGCCGCGGAGCTGCGAGTCGGCCTTCTTGAAGACCGTCTGCTCGCCGTCCCACCAGGCGTCGAGCGCCGTACGGAGCGCTGCCGCGGCCTGTTCGGGCGGCAGGGACCGGGAGTCGAGGTCGACCACGAGGGCCCGCGCCGCCCCGGCCTGTTCGCGGGCGACCGTACGCGCCGCCGTACGGGCCGCGTAAGCCGTACGGGCCGCGTAAGCCGTACGGGCCCCGTGATCCGTACGGGCCGTGCCGCCCTGGTGTGTCTCGTCGGCGGGCGCCAGGACGAGCCGGCTCGGGCGGCGCAGCGCGGCGCCGGTCTCCGCGGCGCCGGACAGGTCGTCGGCCAGTGCCAGCACGCGACGGCTCGCGGGGCGGCCACGGCCACGGGGAACGACGGACACGGACACCTCCTGGGGGCACGCCGCTCGGCGGGCGGCCTCGGCGCCGAGCATGACACACTCTGCGCGTTCTGCGCGAGACCTCTTGCGCAGAACGCGCAGACGTGCCAGCGTTCCCCGCGACGGCGACCGCCGTGTCCCGCACCGGAAGGAACCCTTCGTGAGCACCCGCATCGAGCTCCCGGACTCCCCCGTCCCGCTGTCGCGCCTGGTCCTGGGCACCATGACGTTCGGCGACACCGTCGACCGCGACGGCGCCGCCGCCATCCTGGACACGGCTCTGGACGCGGGCGTCACCGGCGTCGACACCGCCAACGGGTACGCGGGCGGCGAGAGCGAACGCATTCTCGGCGAGCTGCTTCCCGGCCGCCGCGACCGGATCGTGCTGGCCACCAAGGCCGGCATCCCGCACCCGGACCAGGCCGGGCACGCGCCGCTGTCGCGGGCGGGCCTGCGGGCCGCGCTGGAGGGCAGCCTGAAGCGCCTCGGCACCGGCCACGTGGACCTCTTCTATCTGCATCAGCCCGACCGCACGACGCCGGTACGCGAAACCCTGGCGGCCGTGGCCGAGTTCGTGGCGGAGGGCACCGTACGGGCGCTGGGCGTCTCCAACCACGCGGCGTGGCAGATCGCCGAACTCACGCGGGCGGCCGACGAGACGGGCGCGCCCCGGCCCGTGGTCGCGCAGCAGCTGCACAACCTGCTGGCACGCCGTATCGAGGAGGAGTACACCGAGTACGCCGCCACCACCGGGCTCGCCACCATGGTCTACAACCCGCTCGGCGGCGGCATGCTCACCGGCCGGCACCGCTTCGACCGGGACCCGGCGGGCGGGCGCTTCGGGGACTCCGGGCTCGCGGCGATGTACCGGCAGCGCTACTGGCATGAGGACCTGTTCGCCGCCGTCGCGCAACTCACCGGCATCGCAGGGGAGGCGGGCATCCCGCCCGCCGAACTCGCCCTGCGGTGGCTGCTCGACCGCCCCTCCACCGACGCCCTGCTGCTCGGCGGCTCCACGACGGGCCACCTGCGCGCGAACCTCGCCGCCGCCCAGGCGGGCCCGCTGCCCGCCGACGTCACCGCCGCCTGCGACGAGGTCGGCGCGCGGCTCCGCGGCCCGATGCCCGCGTACAACCGCTGACCCCGCCGCACCCCCCGTCCTCCCCGTCAACACCTCGCTGCCCGTCTGGCCCGCCGAGTTCTGCGCGCGGCTCGCCGCCGGGCCCCGGCTCGTCATGCGCTACGACCTCCGCGACACCGGCCGTTCCACCGCCACCGACCCGGACGCGCCGCCGTACGTGCTCCGCGACCTGGTCGCGGACGCCGCCGGGCTGATCGGCGCGCTCGGGCTGCGGCGAGACGGAGACCGGTCCGGCCGCCGTAGGACTTGCGCAGCCCGAGGGGCGGGATCGCCCCCGCGCCCCCACGCGCCGCCGCGATCTCGGCCCTCGGCCTGCGCAAGTCGTACGGCGGCCGGACCGTGCTCGACGGCGTCGATCTGCGCGTGCCCGAGGGAACGGTCTTCGCGCTCCTCGGGCCCGACGGCGCCGGCAAGACCACCACGGTGCGCATACTCTCCACGCTGACCGCCGCCGACGAGGGCGAGGCGCAGATCGCGGGTCACGATCTGGCCCGTGAACCCGCGGACGTACGGGAGGCGATCGGCGTCACCGGCCAACTCCCGGCGGTGGACCGGCTCCTCACGGCCGAGGAGAACCTGCTCTTCATGGCGGACCTGCACCACCTCCCGCGCGCCGAGGGCCGCCGCCGTGCCGCGGACCTGCTGCGGCGCTTCGCGCTGGGCTCGGCGGCGAGTTCGCCGGCGGGCACGTTCCCGGACGGGATGCGGCGCAGGCTGGACTTCGCGATGACACTCGTCGGCGCCCCGCGGGTGCTGTTCCTCGACGAGCCGACGACCGGGCTCGACCCGCTGAGCCGCCGTACGGTGTGGGAGGCCGTACGCGGTCTCGTCGCGGAGGACGGTGTGACGGTGTTCCTGACGACGCAGTATCCGGAGGAGGCCGACCAACTCGCGGACCACATCGCCGTACTGGACCGGGGCAGGGTCGTCGCCGAGGGCGGCCCGGAGGAGTTGCGGCGGCGGGTGCCGGGCGGTCACATCCGGCTGCAGTTCGCGGACACGGAGGCGCTCGACTCGGCTGCCGCGCTGTTCGGCGCCGTGGTGAGCGACCCGGAGCAGCTCACCCTCCAGGTGCCGAGCGACGGCGGCTTCCAGATCCTGCGGGCAGTGCTCGACGTCCTGGACGACGCGGGGCTCCGGGCGGAGGCCCTCACCGTGTACACCCCGGGCCTCGACGACGTCTTCGCCGCCCTCACCGGCCAGCCCGCACCGCGGTCCAGCTCGCAGCCCAGCCCGCGGCCGGTCGCCCGGCAGCCCGCCGACTCCCGCCAGGAGAGCGCCTGATGACGACCCGCGCCCGTACCCGGCGGCTGTACGGCGTCCATGCCCTGGCCGACACGGTGACGATGCTGCGGCGCAGCCTCAGACACGCGTGGCGCTCCCCCTCGATGACGCTGACGGTCGTCGGGATGCCGGTCGTGACGCTGCTCCTGTTCACGTACGTCCTGGGCGGCGCCCTGGGCGACGGGATCGGCGGCCCGTACGCGCGCGGCGGCGCGTACGTCGACTACGTCGCCCCCGGCATCATCCTCACCGCCGCCACCGCGGGCGCGCTCGTGACGGCCGTCGCCGTCTGCGTCGACGTGACGGACGGCCTCGGCGACCGCTTCCGTACGATGGCGATTTCCCGCGCCTCGTTCCTTACGGGGCATGTCGTGGGCAGCCTCGTACAGACGCTGCTCAGCGTCCTGCTGGTGCTGGCCGTCGCGGTGCTCGCGGGCTTCCGGCCGGACGCGACGCCGGTCGAGTGGCTGGCCGCGTTCGGCGTACTCACCCTGCTCACCCTCGCGTTGACGTGGCCGGCCGCCCTGGTCGGCCTGGTGGCGCGTACGCCCGAGACGGCGAGCAACGTGCCGATGCCGGTGCAGTTCCTGCCGTTCCTCGGCAGCGCGGTCGTACCGCCGGAGACGATGCCGGCGGGCCTGCGCTGGTTTGCCGAGTACCAGCCCTTCACCCCCGCCACCGACACCCTGCGCGGGCTGCTCACGGGGACGGCCGTCGGCGGCAGCGCGCTCGCCGCGGTGGCCTGGTGCGGCGGCCTGGCGGCGGTGGGGTACGTGTGGGCGCGGTCGGCGTTCGACCGGGGGGCGGGGCGGCGGGGGGTGCCGGAGGCGCGGGGCGGGCCGGGCGTACCCGGTGGGCCGGGTGGACCGGGTGGACCGGGCTACGAGGGCTGAGCGGGACGGCCCGCCCCGTCCGGCTGCTGCACGGCGATCGGCTGGATACGCGCACCGGTCCGCCGCAGATGCTCCGCGTAGTCCTGGGTGTTCAGGGCCAGCGAACGGTCCAGCCGGGCGGCGTTGAAGAAGATCTCGGGGTGCTCCAGCAGCCCGGGGTCGACGATGAGTTCGAGGCTCGGATGGAAGCTGAACGGCAGGATGGTGCCGCTGGCACTTCCGGACAGCTCCTCGGCCCGCTCGGGTGTGGCGAAGGACGCGTATGTCCCGTCCGCCAGGACTTTCAGCCCGTTCAGATCGACGCGCGCGTCGCCGGGGACGACGGCGAGGAAGTAACGCTTGGTGCGCTTGCCGGTCTTCACCATGACGACAAGGCACTTGGCCGCGTGCGCCACGGGGTGCCCCCGGTGGCCGCTGACGACCTCGGTACGGCCTTCGGGTTCGTGGTCGAGCACGCGGTAGCGGGCACCGTGCGCGTCGAGCAGCGCAAGGAGCCGCGCGTACGCGTCGCCGTCGCCGGTCTCCCCTTCGTCGGTCGCGGCGGGGGACAGGTGTTCCTGGGGCACGCTCACCATCCTTCGTCGAACATCCTCTTGACCTCGGCGATGCGCTGCTCGTCACGCTGGTAGAAGGTCCACTGCTTGATCTTCTTGGCGCGCAGCAGCCCCGCTCCGGTCAGCAGCCGGAGATGCACGCTGGCCGTCGGCTGACTCACGCCGAGCTTCTCGGCGATGAGCACGGAACACACCCCGTCCTCCACGAGATCCCCGTCCCGCTGCGGCGCGAAGTGCGCTGCGGGATCCCGCAGCCACTCCAGCACCGCCAGCCGCTTCTCACTGCCCAGTGCCTTCAGCACGCTCACGTCCATCACTTAGTCAGTTTGCTAACTGGCTAAGTGATCCGTCAAGGGGCCCCCAGCGCTCGCTCGCCGGACGGCACCGCTGCGGGCCTGTCCGTGCCCGTGCCCGGCGCGGGGCGCGGTCGCGGCGTACGGGCTGGGGGTGCGAGTCTCTGGGGCAGCCGTCGGTGCGCGGAGCGCCGGCAGACGGGAGGGGCGGCGTATGAGGGGAGCGTCGATGCGAGGCCGGCTGCGGGCCGCTGCGAGCAGTGCCGGCGGGGTGGCGCTGTTCCTCGCCGCGTGCACCGCCGCGGCGGTCTACGGTGACACCATCTGGCGCACCATGGCGCCGAGTTGGCCGGGCGGCGGGCACGGATTCGCCGCCGCTGCCGGGTTCGCGCTCATCGTGTCCTGGAGTACGGCGGGGCTGGCCTTCCGCAGCGCGGTGAAGCTGGGGAGGCCGCTGTCCCGGCAGGCGGTCGCGTACTGGTGCGTGTCGGCCACGGCAACGGCGGTCGCCGTACTGCCCACCGTCACGCTCGCGATATTCGTGCCCGGTCGCAACGGCATGTTCCTCGGCTCCGTTCACCGGGGCGAGCCGATGTGGGTGGAGGCGCACTGGGAGGTGTGCCTGTCCCTCCTGGCCGGTCTGGGAGTCGGCGCGGCCCTCATGGCCGTCGTGGCGCTGGTCACGAAGCCGGGGGCGACCGGACGCCGACGCCGTGAGCCGACGGGGCCCTAGGCCTGCGGCCACACCGCCGGCCGTCGGGTCGCCCTACGGCTCCGAGTCCGGCGTCCGCTTCACCTGACGGGCCGGCGGGCCGGGGGCCGGGGAGGCCGGGGGCGGGCGAAGTAGTTGCTCGTCGGCTTGGCGTTGCCGAGCAGGACGCCGCTGAGCAGGACGACGAAGGCGACAGCGGCGGCCTGCGCCATGACCAGCCAGCCGTCCGAGT
The DNA here is from genome assembly GCF_003355155.1 of Streptomyces armeniacus. Taxonomy (NCBI): domain Bacteria; kingdom Bacillati; phylum Actinomycetota; class Actinomycetes; order Kitasatosporales; family Streptomycetaceae; genus Streptomyces; species Streptomyces armeniacus. Next base: position 5,206,512 of record NZ_CP031320.1, read on the forward strand.
CGGGGTCCCAGGTGAAGACCATGTTGACCACGAGCAGGCAGGAGAACCCGAAGAGGGTGTTGTAGGTGTGCGCCGCCCAGAGATCCGTCTTCGGCTTGCCGCTGAGCATGCGAATGCCGGAACGCAGCACGAGGATGCCCATCAGCACGCCCAGCGTGCAGAACATGTACCCCAGGACGGCGCCGAAGACCCTGTTGTGGCCGGGCGGGGCGGCATCCATCCACGCCCAGCTCTGGTAGATGCCGAAGGCGGATCCGCCTGCCATTGCCGGGCCGACGACCAGCGCGTGGGCGATGAAGGCAATGACGGTGACAGGTCTGTGCCGTCCGGTGGTCCGCGCGGGCGGCGCGCCGTCGTAAGGATTGCGGGGTGCGGGGTTGGCCATGATCGCTCCTGGGTCAGCTGCTGCGTTCCGGTCGGTCGGCGCTCGCAGGCCCCCGACGTCACGGATCTCTGCACTTCACGCCCCCTGGGCCCCGCTGGTTCTGCCGGGAGGAGTGGGAAGGGTGTGAAACAGATGAACAATTGCCGACAGGCGAGCCGGGCAGAGGGCGGGTGAGGCCCTGGGCCGGTACGGGTTACGGCCGGGGCTTGCCGCTCCCGTCAGGAGGACCGGGCGTCGCCGGGGCGTCCGCGCTCAGCCGCTTTCCCCAGCCGCGCTCGACCGACCGGCGGCATCGGCGCGGTTCGTCGCCTGCGCTGGTGAACAGCGCGGTCAGCATGGGCACTCCGTGGGCGAGTGTCTGCTGCGGCAGGGGGCCTGTGGCGACGAGTGAGGCGAGGCCGTGGCCGATGGTCCAGCTCTGTGTCGCCAGTTCCAGCGGGTCGACCTCGTCACGGAAGCGGCTGTCCGTCTTGGCCCGTTCGACGGCGCTGACGAGGCGGTGCAGGGTTTCGTCCGCGGCGCCGGCGTCTTCGAGGCCGAAGCCCGCGTCGAACATGACGCGGTAGAGGTCGGGGTTCTCCAAGGCGTTGGCCAGGTAGGCGGCGCCCAGGGCGGCGAGGTCTCGTACGGGGTCCGCGGACATCTCGACCTCCGCGAGCCGGGCGGCGGCGAAGCTCGGCGTCGACCCGGTCAAGCCGATCACGCTGCTGGGCGTTGCGGCGCTGGGGGAACCCGACCTCCTGGTCGAGGTCGAAGCCACCGCGGTCGTCGAGTAGCCGTATCACCGCGAGCGGGGAGACGGGGGCGCCACCCCGGGTGGGTGGCGCCCCCGTCACGCGGTCACGGCCCCGGGCAGGGCGGCCGTGACCGCGTGCGGGGTCGTCAGCTCGTCAGCCCTTGCCCAGCAGGCCGTTCATCTCGGTGATCTCCTTCGTCTGGGCGGTGATCACCGCGTCGGCGAGGCGTTTGGCCGGGCCGTACGTGCCGTCCCGCTGTTCCGTCTCGGCCATGGTGACCGCGCCCTTGTGGTGTTCGATCATGAGCTTCAGGAACGCGGTGTCGAAGTCGCGTCCCTTGGACTTCTTCAGGCCGTCCAGCTGCTTGCCGCTCATCATGCCGGGCATCCGCGCGCCGCCGCCGTGGTCCGCGTGGCCGCCGCCGTGGTCCATGCCGGACATGGCGTCGTCCTCAGCGGGGACCTTCTCGTCCCACTGCTTCAGCCAGCCCGTCATGGTCCTGATCTCCGGGTCCTGGGCCTTCTTGATCTTCTTGGACAGCTCCTTGACCTGCCCGGAGGAGGCGCGGGTGGGGGCCAGGTCCGCCATCTGAACTGCCTGGCGGTGGTGCGGGATCATCTGGGTCGCGAAGTCCACGTCCGCCTGGTTGTGGTGCGCGGAGGCGGAGGCCGAGGCGGACTTACGGGCGTCCGGGCCGTCCGAGCCCGAGTCCGAGCCGGAGTCGCCGTCGGAGCCGCCGCAGGCGGACAGGGCGAGCAGCGCGGCGGTCGCTACGGCGGTGCTCGCGCCCGTACGGAGTGAACGGCCGCCGGGCAGGCGTCGGTTGAGGTTCATGGTCGCGGAACTCCTGTTACTGGTACGTGCGTGTACGGATCGAGGCATGACGGCACGCGGCGGCCGCGCGCCCGTGGCGGGACGCGCGGCCGCCGCGGGGCGCCTCTAGATCCGCAGGAGTTGGAGTTCCGCGAGAGTGGGCGGGGCGCGCCCGCCCACCGGGGCGTACGACTCGGGCGAGAGCGGCGGCGGTACGGGGAGGGCCGACGACCGTACGGACGGCGCCAGCGCGCCCGTGAGCGGCGGCGAGCCGGGTACGGTCGCGGACGCGCAGTGCTGGTCCGTGTGCCTGCCGTGCGGGGAGTGGCCCTGGCCGCCGTCGTGGCAGACGCGTTCGTGCCGGTCGCCGTGCGCGGCGGGCGCCGTACGGTGGCCCGCGCCGTCGCCTTCCGTACGGTGCGCGTCGTGCTCCGTACGGTGCGCGCCGCCCGAGCCGATGGCATCCGTACGGGGGTGAGTGCCGGGGTGTGTGCCGGCGCCCGTAGGGGCGTGTGCCGCCGCCGTATTCGGCAGCGCGGCGGCGGGCGACGGCGCCAGGCCGTGCATCCCGAGCAGCCCGGCGAGCAGCGCCAGTACGAGCCCGGCCTTCGCCCGCAGCTTCGGCTGCGGACGCAGATGCGCGTGGGGCTCGGGTCGGCTCACGCGTCGCATCGTAGACGAGCCGCCGTACGGGCCCCGCTCCCGCACCCCGGACGACACATCGTAAATATGACGCTCCCTGTCAACTAAGGCGCTGATACTCCACGGCAACGAGCACGGCAACGAGCACGGCAACGAGCACGGCAACGAGCGCGGGCGACCAGCGCGCCACGCGCACGCGACCCGCAGCGGCCCACGAAAAGGAGCACGGCGATGAACAGCACCCACCCACTGGCCCGGCAAGTACGGGGCCCCGTCCTGGCCCCCGCCGACGACGGCTACGCCGCCGAGACCGCCGCCTTCCAGGCCGGTCTGGAGCAGCGCCCGGACCTCGTCGTGGGCGCGCTGGACGCCGACGACGTACGGGCCGCGGTGCGGCACGCCGCCGCCCGGGGCATGCCCGTACGGGTGCAGGCGACCGGCCACGGTGTGCCCGCCGCGAGCGAGGGCGGGCTGCTGATCAACACCCGCCGCATGGACGGCGTACGCGTCGACCCGGCCGCCCGCACCGTACGGGTGCAGGCCGGCGCGCGCTGGGAGCAGGTCATCGCGGCGGCCGCGCCGCACGGGCTCGCGCCGCTGAACGGCAGCGCGCCGCACAGCGGCGTCGTCGGCTACACGCTGGGCGGCGGACTGGGCCTGCTGGCGCGGCAGTTCGGGTACGCGGCGGACCACGTGCGGGCCCTCGACCTGGTCACGGCGGACGGGGAGCCGCGGCACGTCACGGCGCGGGAGGAGCCGGAGCTGTTCTGGGCGCTGCGCGGCGGACGTTCCGGGTTCGGCGCGGTGACCGGTCTGGAGGTCGGTCTCGTGCCGGTCCCCCGGCTCTACGGCGGCACGCTGGCCTTCGACGGCGCGCTACTCGCCGACGTGCTGCGCGCGTACCGCGACTGGACGGCGGGCGGCCTGCCCGACGAGCTGACCTCGTCCGTGATGGCCATCGTCTACCCGGACATCCCGGCCCTCCCGGAGCCGCTGCGCGGGCGCCACGTCGTCCAGGTACGCGTCGCGTACACGGGGGACGCGGCCGAGGGCGAACGGCTGGTGGAGCCGCTGCGTACGGTCGGCCCGCGCATCACCGAGAAGCTCGGCGACATGCCGTACACCGAGAGCCCCACGATCCACGCCGACCCGACGGACCCGCACCCGTACACGGGCACGAACATGCTGCTGAGCGACCTCGACCTGGCGGCGGTGACGGAATTCGCCGAACAGGGCGGCCCCGGCGCGGAGTTCTTCAGCGTGGTGCAGCTGCAGCAGCTCGGGGGCGCGCTCGCGCGTCCGCCGCGGGACGGCAACGCGGTGGGGCACCGGGACGCGCGGTACTCGCTGAGCGTCCTGTCGGTGGCGGCGCAGCCGGAGGAGGCCGCGGCCCGCGCGTTCCACGGGCGGCTGGAGGAGCCGCTGAAGCCGTGGGCGGTCGGCCGGTTCCTGAACTTCCTGTTCGGGGCGGTCGACCCGGGCCGGCTGCGCGAGGCGTACGAGCCGGAGACGTGGCGGCGGCTGGAGGAGCTGCGGGAGGCGTACGACCCGTCGGGGCTGTTCCGTACGGAGGCGGCGACGGGCAGCTGACGCGTGCGGGAGGCGAACGGCAGGGCGGGCAGGGCGCGGTGAGGAGCCCTGCCCGCCGTCTGGGGGGTGTGACGCCGCCGGGCGGCCGGAACGGCCGGTGGTCAAGTGGCCGGGCGGCGGCGCTGGTTGGTGCCGCTCGTACGTGCTGTACGTGCCGTACGTGCGCCGTACACGTGCTGGTTGGTGCGGTGGCGCGGTGGCGCGGTGGCGCGGTGGTGCCGTGATGCCTTGATGCCGGGCGCCGGCAGTGGTGTGCCGCCGGCGCTGCGACCCGTTACGGGGCCGGCCGTGGGGGAACCGGCCCCGTAACGGTGGCCGCTAGTCGGAGGTGCTCACGCGGACGTAGTCCACGACGAGTTCCTGCGGGAACTGCGTGCTGTCGTCGGGGTCGCCGGGCCAGTAGCCGCCGACCGCCAGGTTGAGGATGAGGAAGAACTCCTTGTTGAACACCCAGTTCTTGCCGCCGAGGTCGGCCGGCGTACGTGTCTGGTAGACGTTCCCGTCCACCGACCACGTGACCTTGTCCGGTGCCCAGTCGATGGCGAAGGTGTGGAAGTCGTCGGCGAACTCCTCGCCGTTCGGCAGCGAGTACGAGGCGCCGATCGCGGCGTCGCCCGAGTAGTCGGGGCCGTGCAGCGTGCCGTGCACGGTGCCGGGCTCCTTGCCGACGTTCTCCATGACGTCGATCTCGCCGCAGTTGGGCCAGCCGACGTCACCCATGTCGTTGCCGAGCATCCAGAACGCGGGCCACATGCCCTGGCCCCGCGGCACCTTCATGCGGGCCTCGACGTGCCCGTACTGCTGGGTGAACTTGCCGGAGGTGTTCAGCCGTGCCGAGGTGTACTCGCAGGGGCCGTACCAGCACTGGTAGTTGCCCGGGTTCTCCTTGCGGGCGGTGATCACCAGGTTGCCGTTGCCGTCGAGCGCGGCGTTGTCGCTCCCGCCGGTGTACCACTGGCGTTCGTGGTTGTTGACGTTGTCGCCGGTCTCGATCTGCCACTTGCTGCCGTCGACCGCCGATCCCGCGGCGCCGTCGAAGTTGTCCTCGAAGGTGACGGCCTTGGTGCCGGCCTTGGCATCAGCCTTGGCCTGGGCGGAGCTCGGGGCGGCGGGCTTGTCCTCGGAGGCCATGCCGGTGTTCACGGTCGTCCAGCTCAGGACCGCCGCCATGCCGACGGCCAGGGCCGCGGTCGTACGAGGGCGTCGTCTCGCGTGGTTCAGCTGCCTTTGGAAGATGGAACTCACCTCGTCTGCGCTGTGGGGGGAACGCTGTTGTGAGTGACAAGGGTGAGGCCCTCGTGCCGGGCAGCGGGCCGGTAGGCATGCCGCTGGCCGGCCCGACAACGGGCTCGCCGCAGGTCCATACTTTTCTCGGTCCGTGAGTTAACTCTCTTGATGAGGTCCCGTCAAGATGCGTGTCATCACGTCAACTCTTGAATAAGAGCGCTCTCAGGAAGAAACGTGCCGCCAAACGGGCTACCCCGCTGATCCGCCCGGGTGACCCCCGGGCGGCACGGGTCGTTGGTCAGGTCATGGCAGTAATGGTGAAGCACTGGACGACTGCCGACGGTCGGGAAGAAACGGTTCCGTGCCCGCCGGTGAGCTCGCTGGGAACACCCATCTACGAGGCCCTGCTGCGCGAGTGGTCGCGCGAGGGCCGCACCGTACCGGGGGAGGACGACCCCGCGCGTGCGTACGCGTCCGGGCGCCCCCGCTCGTACGCGACCGGGCCCGGCCCCTCGTACGAGCCCCCGCCCCCGCCGCCGACGGCGCGGCCGATGTCGTACGAGGGGGGCAGGCGTACGGACTCCGGGCGGTACGAGTCCGCGTACGACTCCCCGCACCCGTACGACATGGACCCGCCGCGTCCGCTGGCCCCCCAGGCCGTCCCGGCCCCCCAGGCCTCCCGGGCTCCGCAGACCGTGACCGCCTCGGCCGACCGGACCGACCGGCACGACCGGACCGACCCGCACGCACGGCCCGCGTCGGTCGTGTCCGTCGCCTCGACCGGGCCGGTCACCTCGCCGGGGTCGGTCGGGCAGGTCACCTCGGTCACCGTGGCCGCCCCCGCGGGGGACGGCGGTGCGGCGGCACCGGACGACGAGCCGGTGTGGCAGCGCGTCGGCACCCTGTGAGTACGCGCGCCCACCCGCGTCCGGAGCAGCGTCCCGGCTGCTCGGGTCGCCGTCGTGGGCGTGAGCCGTCAGATTGGGACGGTGAAGGAGTATCCGGGCAGCGAAGACGCCTCCCCTGCCGTCAACGGCGCCGACCAGGCCCGTCGTACCCTTCCGCACCCGTACGCGCGCTGGATTCCGGCCGCGCTGATCGCCGCCGGCGTGATCGTCGACCTGTCGCTGCCGCCGGACTACACGCCCACCGCCCTGTTCGCCGCCGCCCCGCTGGTCGCCGCTCCGCTGCTGTCCGCGGTGGGCACGGCCGCCTGCGGCATCGCCGCGCTGGCCTCCCTGCTCCTGGTGCTGTACTTCGTCGGCGGGCCCACCTGGGGCGACGAGGTGATGACGGTGGCGACCATGGCCACCGTGGTCGTCCTCGCCATCGGCATCAACCGCCTCGTCCGCCGCAGCAACCGGCAGCTGGCCTCCGCCCGCGGCATCGCCGAGGCCGCCCAGCTCGCCGTGCTGCCCGTGCCTCCGGCGCGTATCGGCGGCCTCGACATCGCCGCGCGCTACGAGGCGGCGCAGTCCGACGCCCGTATCGGCGGCGACCTCTACGCGGTGCAGGAGACGCCGTACGGCGTGCGGCTCATCGTCGGCGACGTACGCGGCAAGGGCCTCGGGTCGGTGGAGGCCGTCGCGATCGTCATCGGTGCGTTCCGCGAGTCCGCCGAGGAGGAGCCGACCCTGGAGGGCGTCGCGCTCCGGCTGGAGCGGGCGCTGCAACGGGAGGGCGGCAGGCGCCGCGGGCTGGACCAGTTCGAGGGGTTCACCACCGCCGCGCTCGCCGAGGTGCCGGCCGCGGATCCGGGGCGGCTGCGGATCGTCAACCGCGGCCACCCCGCGCCGCTTCTCTTCTTCGAGGGCACCCCGCGTTATCTGGAGCCGTCCGTGTCCGCGCTGCCGCTCGGCATGAGCGAGCTCGGCTGGTGGCCGGACCGCGCGTACGAGGCGTACCTGCCGCCCGGCGCCCAACTCCTCCTCTACACCGACGGGCTGTCCGAGTCCCGCGACCAGCACGGCACGTTCTACGACCCGGTCAGGCGGCTGTCCGGGCACCGCTTCACGGGTCCGGAGGCGCTGCTGGACACGCTCGTCGCGGACGTACGGAAGCACGCGGGCGGCGGGAACACGGACGACATGGCGCTGCTGGCGCTGGGGCGGCGCTCGGACGGGGCGCGGGAGGCGAAGCCGCCGGGGGCGCGGCCGCCGGGGGTGTGGGGCGGGCCCGAACACGGCCCGAACGGACGCTGATCACACCGTGATCCACTTCCAGCCGTGCCCCAATTGCCCTTCCGTGAAACCAAAGTCCGGGCCAAAGCGTTTGCAAAATCGTTGGAACCGCTTGGAATCTCGGCCGCAAGTCTATTAACGTTCGATAACGCAGCGCGGTCGTCACTGCCGTCACGAGAGACGGCACCGTGCGCCGTCGCCTAATCCCGCAAGTGCAACAACACGAGCAACAACTTGACACACCTGCACCGAGGGAGCCGGGGAACCACCAATTGGGGTGAATCGGACTCGTCCCGCCCATGGACGCGGCCCGTAGGAGACCTTCCTGCTCCGAACCCGTCAGCTAACCCGGTAGGCGAGAAGGAAGGAAAGGAGAGCGCCCCCAGTGGCGTCCAACAGGCATGCCCCCGAGGTCTCGTACAGTCCGTACCACCACGAGGTAGACGACCGCGGCCACCGCTACGGCAACGGCTACGGAACGTACGAAACCCAGGCCTTCTCCCCCGTCGGACTCGCCGAGTACGCGGATCCGCACGCGGGACCAGGCGCCGGAGAGCCGGGCGACGCCCAGGCGTTCGCGGAGGCCCACGCGTTCACGCCGGCCGAGCCGCACGAGACGTACGAGACGCAGGCGTTCGCGCCGGTCGAGGCGTACGGCCCGGAGCCCGAGGCGGACGGCTGGGACGAGTGGAACCCGACCGAGGAGTCGATCCGGCCCGTACGCGGCAAGCACCGCGTCGCCAAGCAGCGCGGCGGGATGGCCCGCAGCGGAGCGGTGCTCGGCGTCGGCGTGATAGCCGCGGTCGGCGCGGGCGGCATGGCGACGGCGAAGGACAAGCCGTCGGCCCCGGTCTCGATGCCCGACCTGGCCTCGATGGCGGGCGCCGTCACGGACGAGATCCCCGCGGCCAAGAACCTGCCGGGCATCGGCAGCCTCGTCGACGACGACGCGGGCAGTGACCCCGCGGCGCACGCGCCCCTCAGCCAGGCCGCGCTCAACGGCTCCGGCACCGACTCCGAGTCCGGCCAGACCGACCCGGGCGAGGCGCTGCGCGAGCGCATCCTCGCCCAGGCCGCGCAGCAGCAGTCCGAGGCGGACCGTACGGCCCGCGAGGACGCGGCAGCGGCGGCGGCCAAGCAGGCGGCGGAGGAAGCGGCGAAGAAGGCCGACGCGGAGGCCAAGAAGAAGGCCGAGGCCAAGCGCAAGGCCGCCGAGGAGGCCAAGAAGAAGGCCGAGGCCGAACGGCTCGCCAAGCTCGCCCGCAGCTACACCCTGCCGACCTCCAACTTCCAGCTCACCTCCGGCTACGGCCAGGCGGGCGGCATGTGGGAGAACGACCACACCGGCCAGGACTTCGCCGCCCCGACCGGCACGCCGGTCAACGCCGTGCACACCGGCACCGTCAAGGAGGCCGGCTGGGCCGGCTCGTACGGCTACCGCATCGTGCTCGAGCTCAACGACGGCACGGAGGTGTGGTACTGCCACCTGTCCTCCATGCAGGTGTCCGCAGGCGAAGAGGTCAACACGAAGGACGTCATCGGCAACGTCGGCTCGACCGGCAACTCCACCGGCCCGCACCTGCACTTGGAGGTACGGCCCGGCGGCGGCGACGCGATCGACCCGCTGAGCTGGCTGCGCGGCAAGGGCCTCAGCGTCTGACGGGACGCGCGACGCACCGACCACACCCGGATCAACCCGGACCGGCCCCGGTCCTGAGCAGGAGCAGGACCGGGAGCACCGGAACCGGAACGCAGAACCCCCCACATCCCGCTCAGGGACCGTGCCGCCGTCCCGAACCGCCCGGGCGCTGTGCCCCCCACCTCGGCTCCCGGCAACGCAGGAGGGGACGGGGCGGCGGCCAACGGGGCCTGTACGGGCGCCACTCGGCGCCGCGCCCCGGCCGGCCCCGGTCCCGGCCCGGTGCCGGTCTCCGGCCCGGCACGAGCGGGAACCACGACGGCGTACGGCACTTGGCGAACCGCGTACGGCGAGGACGTAAGCGCATACGGCGCCGCACAGACCCCGGCGGCCCTGGTGGACACCCCCCGACACCAGGGTCGCCGGCCTCTTTCCCGTGGCCGCCCCGTCGCCGCCCCACGGTCGTACGCGTGGACCGGCCCGCGCCGTACGGCCGTTCAGCGCCGCCGCGGCTGCCCGTACGCCCGCGTCACCCTGATCCGTACGACCTGCCGCCGGTCGGCGACCATGGCCGCGCGGTACTCGTCCCAGTCGGGATGCTCGCCCCGGATCGCGCGGAAGACGTCGATCAGCTCCTCCACGGCCTCGTCATGGGGATCGGCCGCGACCGCGGACAGCTCGCCGTCGCCCTCCGCCACCGTCCAGGCCCAGCCGTCGTCGCTGGTGACGTGGTAGCCGGCGCGGGGATCGCGCGCGAGGTTGCGGGTCTTGGCCCGGTCCGCCGTGACGGAGACGCGGATGAGGCGGGTGCGGGGGTCGTAGGTGTGGTTGACGTTGGACAGCTGGGGGCGCCCGTCCCGTTTGAGCGTGGCCAGCACGCCACGGTCGTACTCGGTGAGCAGCGCCAGCAGCGCTTCGTCCCTTGACTCCGCGTCGGCCACGGTGTGTTGTCCTCTCCGGTCGGGGCTTGCGGTGCATGCGACATGCGATGGGGGCGCGCGGTCACGGCTTGCGGCCCACGGCGCCGTACTGGGCCACCTCGTCCAGGGTCTCCCCGGCGGCGCCGCCCGTGTCCGCCGCGGGCGGCCGCCAGCGCGAACACGACACGATGCCCGGCTCGAGGATCTCCATGCCCGCGAAGAAGCCGGTGATCTCGTCCCGGCTGCGGGCGGTGATCGGCGGCTTGGCGTGCTCGTTCCAGAAGCGCATGGCGTCGGCGTTCGCGGCGCCGCCCAGCTCCAGCGTCGGGTGCGTGAGCACGAGATGGCTGCCGGACGGGACGGCGTCCATCAGCCGCCGGACGATGCTCCGGGCCTCCTCCGTGTCGAGCACGAAGTTGAGGATGCCGAGCATCATCACGGCCACCGGCCGGCCGAAGTCCAGGGTCCGGGCCGCCGCCCGCAGGATGCCGTCCGGGTCGTGCGCGTCCGCGTCGACATAGTCGGTGGCGCCCTCGGGGGAGCTGGTGAGGAGCGCGCGGGCGTGCTTGAGCACGGTCGGGTCGTGGTCGACGTAGACGATCCGCGCTTCGGGCGCGCACCGCTGGGCCACGTCGTCGTGTTGTCGGCGGTGGGCAGGCCGGTGCCGATGTCGAGGAACTGCCGTATGCCCGCGTCCCGTACGAGGAACTCCACCGCCCGCCCGAGGAACGCGCGGTCGGCGCGCGCCACTTCGCGGATGCTCGGATACATGCCGGTGATCCGGTCGCCGACCTCCCGGTCCACGGGATGGTGGTCGGTGCCGCCCAGCCAGTAGTCCCACACGCGCGCGTTGTGCGCGACGCCGCTGCCGCCGTCGGCCGCGCCCGGCCCGTCGCCGCCGGCCGGGCTGTCGCCGTTCCGCGGCCCGCGGCCCTCTCGTGCTGTCACGATCCTGAAGATACTGGAAGGGGCCGACAGCGAGCCTCGCCCGCGCCTCCGCGCGGGCTGAGATGATGACCGCATGGCCGAAGAAGCCGAAGAAGAGGACGTCATCCCCATCCTCCGGGTCACGGACGCCGCGCGCGCGGTCGCGTGGTACGGCCGGCTGGGCTTCGTCAAACGGTGGTCGCACCGCTTCGAGCCGGGGCTGCCCGCGTTCCTCGAGATCGCCCGCGGCCGCATCCGGCTGTTCCTCTCCGAGCACGAGGGCGACGCCCGTCCCGACACGCTCGTGTACCTGTGGGTCCGCGATGTCGAGGCCATCGCCGCGGAGTTCGGCGTACAGACGCACGCCGCGCCGTGGGCGGTCGAGATCGAGCTGCACGACCCGGACGGCAACCGCCTCCGGATCGGCACCCCGGCGGGCTGACGGGCCGTACGGGTGGACCGCCCGCCCTACAGCTCCGACGGCCCCCACGCGTCGACTGCCATCTCGTCTCCCACCGAGATCTTCCCCGGCCGCACCACGGCCAGTTTCACGCCGAACGCGACGCCGCCCTCCGCCGCCCGCCGGTAGTCCGCGAGCGTACGCAGCGGCTCCGGCCCGGACTTCGTGCCCGTCTCCTGGTCGACGGTGGTCACCGCGCAGCGGATCGCCAGCTTCGCGTAACCGAACTCCGCGTCGCCCGCCCGCAGCTGCCGCACGCCGTCCTCGGCGTGCGGCTCGCCGTCCCAGCCGTCCAGCACGATGTTCGGCCGGAACCGGTCCATCGGCAGCGGTGCGGAACCGCGCGCGGTGAGCCGTGCGTTCAGCTGCTCCAGGCTGGGCAGCGACAGCAGGTGCAGCGGGGCGCTGTCCGCGTACCCGGACGTGCCCGGGGTCAGCCCGCCGGTCACCCGGTGGTGCTCGGGCGGCACCCGTACGAGCCGGCTCGGCTCGCCCAGCGCCTCCGACAGCCAGCCGGCGACCTCCTCGCCCTGGTCGATGCCCTGGTACGGGGTGCCGAACAGCTCGATGTCACGCCGCGGCGCCTCCGTGTCCACGGCGATCCGCAGCGGGTCCACGCCCGGACCGTGCAGCGTGAGCCAGCCGCCCTCCGGCTCGATCTCCGGGCGGATGAGGGCCAGTCGGGGGCTGCGGCGCTGGCTGCGGAAGCCGCCGTCCTCGGTGGTCACGAGGAAGCTGCGGTCGTGCGCGAGGCCCGCCGGCGTGACGAGGGCGTCGTACGCGGGGGAGCCTGCGCATCCCTTGATCGGGTAGCTGATCAGCCCGGTGATTCTGGCCATGCGGCCAGCCTAACGGGCGGGTATGACAGGCCACCGCGACGCCCCGGCACCGCCCTCCGTACGCGTTCCGGGCCCCTACGGGCGGTCCGCCCGCACCGCGTACCGGGCGAAACCGTCCTCCCGCCGCAGCCAGCCCTCCGCCTCGAACGCGGCCGTCCCCCGCGCCCGTAGCTCCGCGTCCGCCCCGGCCCGCCCCGTCCAGCTCTCCGGCCCGTGCCCGAACAGCTCGCGCAGCCGCGGCGATTCGGACAGCAGTTGGGCCAGTACGGCGGGCTGCGCGCCGCCCGCCCGCGGCGTGCCGTCCGGGTGGGCGAGGATGCCGCGGGCGTTGTAGTAGAGGTACGCGCCGGGCAGCCGCCGTCCGGACGGCAGCGTCACCGGGAACGCGTCACCGGGCAGGAACGCCCGCCCGTAGTTCGGGAGTTCGGTGCTGTCCACGGCGTTGAGCTGCGCGGCGTCCAGCCAGGTGGCGACCAGTGGGGACTCCGCGTCCGGGTCCGCGTACGGCGCGGCCGCCACGTATCCGGCCGGGCTGATGTGCCCGGACAGTCCGACGGAGATGCCCCGGACCCGTACGGGCACCATCGGGAGCGCGCCGGAGCTGCCGAGCCGCGCCAGCTTGTGCCGGACCTGGCCCGGCGCGGCGTTGGAGCCGACCGCGAGCACCGGGAAGCGTTCCTGTGCGGGGGGCACTCCGAGGAGCGTCAACAGGCCGTCCACCGTGGCGCGTTGCGGCCGCTCCGAGGCCCCCGCGGGCAGTGCCACCGGCCAGTCGCCGAGCGGTGCGCCGGACGGACGCAGGTCCAGGAGCTCGTCGCCGTTGAGGAACGAGGGTCTGCCGACCAGCCGGCCCGGATAGATCAAGGGCTCACGGGCGGGCACTCCCGCGTAGCCGAGTGCTTCCAGGCTCCGGTCCTGCACGGGGAAACGCCTCCAGGGGGTGAGGGATCACCGGGCCTGGGGGCGCGGGGATCGTCCGCTGTGAACGCGCAGAGCTTGCCCGTTTCCGCCGGTAAGGGGGGCGCCGACGCGCCGGAGTGCGCCCTGCGTGCCGGAGTGCGCCTACGCGCCCGCCGGTGCGATCCGTCCCTCCGCCACGAGCGCGTCGACCGCCTCGGCGGTCGCGTCCAGCGCCGAGTGCCTCGGCCGGAAGCCGAGCAGCCGCCCCGCCTTCTCCATGGAGCAGTGCGGGCTGTGGGTCAGATGGCTCCAGGTCACTGCGGCGCGGTCGTCCGGAACGGTCTGCGACCAGCGTTCCCACGGCAGGAACGCCAGGTCCGCGTCCCGGCCGAACCAGCGCGCGACCGCCTCCGCGTAACCGCGCATCGTGACCGCCCCGGCCGCCACCGCGTGGAAGCTCTCGCCGACGGCCACCGAGCGGTTGGCGAGCGCCGCGAGGAACACGCCCGCCACATCGGCCGCGTGGACGTGCTGAAGGGTCTCCAGGCCGAGGTTCGGCAGGGTCACCCGGCGGCCGTCGGCGAGGTCCTGGAAGACGCCGACGTCCAGGTTCCCGGCCGGGTTCACCGGCACCCAGCCGGGGCCGGTGATGTGGCCGGGGTGGATCACGGTCGAGGGCAGCGCACCGTCGCTCCGTACGTTCATCTCGTGCAGCAGGTACCGCTCGACGGCGTTCTTGGCGATCCCGTACTTGCCCAGGGGCCGCCGCGGCGAGTCCTCCGTGGTGGGCACCGCGGCGCTCGGGCCGTGCACCCAGATCGTGCCGCAGTGCAGGAAGTGCCGTACGCGGCCCGCGAGCGCGGCGCCCAACTGCCGGGCGCTGTCCTCGCTGAAGCAGATCAGGTCGATGACGACCTCGGCGTCGAGCCCCGCGACGCGCTCCCCGAACGTACCGGCGGCGTCCTCCGCCTGCCGGTCCGCCTCCACGGTGCGTACCCCCGTCCACGCCCGGCGCGCCCCGGGCCCGTACGGGCTCCGCTGCCCGCGGCTCAGCACGGTCACCTCGTGGCCCTGCGCGATGAGGGAGGGGACGAGGAAGGTGCCGATGTGCCCGGTTCCGCCGATGACCACGGTGCGCATGGCGACGATGCTAAAGGCTCTCCTCGGAGCGCGGCCTCAATCTGCCCGGCGCAGCCCCGCGATGAGCGTCTCGACCAGTTGGCGTGCGTCGTAGCGGGGGTTGTTGCCCGCGCCCGCGCAGAGGCCGCCGACGCCGCGCATGAGCGCGTACGCGTCCATGCCGGGGCGGATCTCACCCGACTCGGCGGCGGCGTCGAGGAGTTGGGCGCATACGGGCACGAGCCGTTCGAGGAAGTACGAGTGCAGGGGGTCGTAGCAGGGGTCGTCGGACTGCAGTACGGCGGCGAGGCCCTGCTTGGTGACCACGAAGTCCATGAAGCGGTCGATCCACTGCCCCAGCGCGGCGTACGGGGTCGCGCCGGCCGCCAGGAGGGCGGGACCGGCCTCGGCGAGGGCTTCGACCTGGTGCCGGTAGACGGCGACGATGAGGTCCGCGCGGGTCGGGAAGTGGCGGTAGATCGTGGCCGTGCCGACGCCCGCCTCGGCCGCGATGTGGCGGATCGGCGCCTCCACGCCGGACGCGACGAAGACCGCTGCGGCCGCGTCGAGGAGGGTCTTCTCGTTGCGCCGCGCGTCCGCCCGTTTGGGCCTGGGCGCCGCGCTTCCCGCGCCGCCGCGCTCGCTGCCACTCACCGCACTGTCTCCTTCGCCGCCGATGTGCCCGTGCCGATGTGCCATGGCGAGGTGCCGACGGGCTGTTCTGGTTATACGGGACAGTGTCCCGTATATTCGTTCCGGGACGCTGTCCCGTTTAACCATGATGGCAGACGGGCCGTGCCCGCCCACAGCCGGAAGGAAGGTCTTTCGCATGACCGCAGCAGAGACCGCGGCGACGGATGTGCCCGTCACCGCTCCCACCCCCGTCGTCTCGGTGAAGCCATTGGTGCTCGAAGCGCCAGGCCGAGGCGAGGACCTGCGCGTACGGGTCTCCGCGCCGGTCACCGGCAGCGGCCTGCCGGTCGTCGTCCTCTCGCACGGCTACGGCTCGTCGCTGGACGGATACGGCCCTCTCGCCGACTTCTGGGCCGCCCACGGCTTCGTCGTACTCCAGCCCACCCACCTCGACTCCCGCACCGTCGCCCTGCCCCCGGACGACCCCCGCACCCCGCGGCTCTGGCGCATCCGCGTCGAGGACGCCCGACGCGTACTCGACCGGCTCGACGACCTGGAAGCCGCCGTCCCCGGCCTCGCCGGCCGCCTCGACCGGAGCCGTATCGCCGCGGCCGGACACTCCTTCGGCGGCCAGACGGCGGGCAACCTGCTGGGGCTGCGCGTCCTCGATCCGGTCAGCGGGACGGAAGAGGACCTGTCCGACGCCCGTGTCAAGGCCGGTGTCCTGCTGGCCACGGCCGGACGGGGCGGCGCCGACCTCACCCCGTACGCCGCCGAGCACTTCCCGTTCATGAACCCGGACTTCACGCACATGACCACACCGGCCCTCGTCGTCCACGGCGACAAGGACGACCTCCCGCTGTCCGTCAGAGGACCGGAATGGCTCGCCGACCCGTACGTGCTGAGCCCCGGAAGCAAGAGCCTGTTCACGCTGTACGGGGCGGAGCACTCCCTCGGCGGCATCACGGGCTACGAGGCCCGGGAGACGACGGACGAGCACCCCGGACGCGTCGCCCTGATCCAGCGCGTCACATGGGCCTACCTGCGTCACGCGCTCGGGATGGGGGACACGGCGTGGACGGCGGCGCGGCAGGTGCTGGCGGAGAGCGCCGCGCACCCGTTGGGCCGGATCGAGTCCAAGTGAGGTGCTGAGAACGGCGGCTGTCCGCCGCGATGAGTTCCGGCCGGGCCGGGAGTCTGTCTCCGGTGACCGCCTGTACGGGGCCGCATCCGACACCGTACGGCGCGCGATGCGACACCGTACGGGGCGCTGCGACGCCCCCGTACGTTGCCGCCCGCGTGGGGCACCGTCCGGCACGAGACACCACGGAGGACAGACGCCATGACGCCCACACCCGACGCCCGCACCACCTCGCTGCCCGGCCGCCCGCCCGTCGTCGACCCGGCCACCTGGCAGACCGCACGCGACGAGCTGCTGGTCCGCGAGAAGGCCCACACCCGCGAGGGCGACGCCCTCGCCGCGGCCCGCCGGCGGCTGCCGATGGTGGAGTTCGACGGGACAGTCGAGGTCGTCGGCCCCGACGGGCCGGTCCCGTTCCTGGACCTGTTCGAGGGCCGCGACGAGCTCGTGCTCTACCAGCACATGTGGTACGACGGCGCGCCGCACCAGGGACAGTGCGAGGGCTGCACCACCGCGGCCTGGCATCTGAAGGACGCGGTCTATCTCAACGCCCGCGGCGTCTCGTTCGCCGTCGTCACGACGGGCCGGTGGGAAGAGGTGGCGCCGTACGTCGAGTTCATGGGCTACACCCAGCCCTGGTACTCGGTGCGCGACGTGCCCGCGCCGGTCGGCGGCGACATGGGCTACCTCAGCTGCTTCCTGCGCGACGGCGACCGCACGTTCCTCACGTACTCCACGACGGGCCGCGGCAACGAGCGGGTCAACAGCTCCCTCAGCCTGCTCGATCTGACGCCGTACGGCCGCGCCGAGACGTGGGAGGACAAGCCCGAGGGCTGGCCCGAAGGGCGCGGCCCGTGCTGGTCCTGGCGCTCCGACGCGGACGGGACCGCCACGTGGGGCCCGACCAGCCGCCCCGTACCGCAGTGGACCCGCCCCGGCGCGGCCCCCGTGGAGACCCTCGGCCGGCACGGCGACCACTGCCACTGACGCGCGCGCTCGCGAATCCCGCCCGTCCGGCGTTTGAGGACGAAGCGCGGCGGCCACCGTCCGCTGGTGGACCGGCACGCCCGTGGTCCAGCGCGCCTTCGTCATGGACGGGGCCGCCCTCAAACGCCGGACGGGCTGGAACTGCCTTCCATTACGGTGTCGCGGTGAACACACAGGTGATCGTGCTCAACGGCGGTTCCAGCTCGGGCAAGTCCGGGATCGTCCGGTGCCTCCAGGAAGTCCTGCCGGAACCGTGGCTGGCCGTCGGCGTCGACATGCTGGTCGAGGCGATGCCCGCGTCTGTACAGGCGTCGGAGACGGGCATCGAGTTCGGTGCGGACGGCGGGGTGAGCGTCGGGCCGGAGTTCCGGACGCTGGAGGCCGCCTGGATGGAAGGGGTCGCCGCGGTGGTCAGGGCGGGAGCGCGGGTCATCGTCGATGAGGTCTTCCTCGGCGGAGCGGCGTCCCAGCAGCGGTGGCAGAAGGCTCTCGACGGGCTGGACGTGCTGTGGGTAGGCGTCAGGTGCGAGAGCGCAGTCGCCGCGGGCCGGGAGGTCGCCCGCGGAAACCGGATCCGGGGGATGGCCGCGTCGCAGGCGGAAATCGTCCACCAAGGCGTCGTCTACGACCTGGAGGTGGACACCACGCACACCGAATCCCTGGAGTGCGCGCGGACCATCGCCGCCCGCGTCCGGCGCCCCTTCCCGGCTGAGCGGCCGATGCCGGGCGGCCCGCGCCGCATTGTCGGTGGCGCCGGTTAGCGTGAACGGCATGGACTCGGCCGCGTACCTCACCCACCTCCGACGGGATCTCGACGCCTTCCGCGCCTGCATCGACACCGGCGATCTCGCCGCCCCCGTCGAGCACTGCGGCGACTGGACGCTGCGCGACCTCGCCAGACACCTGGGCCGCGGCAACGTATGGGCGGCGGCTGCCGTGACCGAGCGGCGCGGCGACTACGGCGGCACGGCGCCACCGGAGGACCGGGCGGGCCTGGTGAGCTGGTACGAGGAGAGCGCCGCGACGCTCCTCGACGCGCTGAAGGCCGAACCGTCCACCGAGGCGTGGACGTTCGCCCCGCCGCACACCGTCGGCTTCTGGCAGCGCCGCCGCGCCCAGGAGACCCTGATCCACCGCTGGGACGCCGAATACGCCGTCGCGCCCGACGCCGTACGCCCGCTCGACCCCGAACTCGCCGCGGACGGCGTGGCGGAGGTCTTCGACACGATGGCGCCGCGCCAGGTCCGCAAGGGCCGCGCGACCGCGCCCTCGTACGCGATCCGCCTCGCCTCGACGGACACCGGCGACTCGTGGACGTACGGTCCCGGCACCCCGATAGCCGTCCTCACGGGCCCGGCGGAACGCCTCCTGCTCACGGTGTGGGGCCGCACCTCCCGCGATGACCGGTCCCTCACCTGGGACGGCGACGCGGCGGCGGCTCGTCGCCTGCTGGGGGCGCGCTGGTGCCATAGGGAGCGCCTGCCGTCCCTGCGGATGCGGCAGCGCGTCAGCGCTGGTGCCGCAGCCCCGCGACGAACGCGCCCCAGGCGGCGTCGCCGAAGGCGACGACGGGACCGGCGGGCCGCTTGCTGTCCCGCACGAGGGTCGCACCGGCGGCTGCCGACCCGGAGACCTCGACGCAGTCGCCGCCGTCGGTGTTGCTGTGCGTGCTCTTGTGCCAGCCCACCTCGACGCAGTTGCCCCCGTCGGTGTTGCTGTAGCTGCTCTTGCGCCAGGCGACTGTGCTGAAGTCAGCTTCTGCTGTGGTCATTTCGGTAGTCCTCTGCGGCTTCCTTGATCACGGCCAGGGACGCCTTCGGCGGTAGCGCAGCGGCCCTGAGCAGATCGTACGACCTCATGTATGGCTTCACGAGCCCCGGATCGTCGATCAGCTGACCGTGGAAAAGCCCTTCCGTGTACATCACGGGAGGCGCATCGGCGAAGGTGAGGAAGGTGGCGCTGCCGATCATGAAAGGGTGCGCCCCGGCGTTCAGCGGCAGCACTTGCGTAAGCATCCGCGCCCGGCCGGTCAGCTGCACGATGTGGTCCAGTTGCTCCGCCATGACGCCGGGAGTCGCGACGGGAAACCGGAGCACGGACTCGTGCAGAATCACCCAGTATTCGGGGGACTTTGGGCTCTCGAAGATGTGCGCCCGCGCCAGCCGGGCGGTCACCTTCTCGTCCACCTTCTCCGGGAGTTCGCGAACGTGTGAGCCGTTGAACAGCGCACGTGCGTAGCCGTCGGTTTGCAGCAAGCCGGGGATGACCGTGGACGACCATTCCTCGATGCTCGCCGCGCGCTGTTCCATCTCCACCACGTCGGCGAAATACTCCGCGTGGCCGCCGCGCTTCGCCTTCCGTACGTCCTCGCAGCGGCGTTCGAAGAAGCCGTCCGTGTTCAGTTTCCGGTCCGCGTGGCGGGCCAGATCCAGTGGCATGCGGCGGTCGCCCATTTCGATCTGGCTGAGATAGGCGATGCTGTAGTAGATGCCCTCGGTGAGCTCGTTCAGCGTGAGCCCCGCGGCCTCCCGCTTGTACCGCAACTCGGCGCCGTAGAACGCCGGTACGCTCGCCGCCGCATCGAGATCCTTGCGTGGTGGCATCGGCCACTCCTCCATCTCAGCGCACCGCGCTGCTGAATCTGATCACCTTTCACATTACGGCGCCGATAACCACTCTGTGAGCGTTCCATCACAGAGAGCACGAGAGGTGAGGGCAATGAGGGTCTCAAGGGCGCAGGAGCGGGTGCACGAGGCGCACGGCGCGTACGAGGGGGCGTCGGCCGCCGCGCTCACCGTCGCGTTGCTGGCGGAGCCGCGCGCGGTGGCCGATCTACGCCGTACGGTGCGCTGCCATCTCGTACACCGGGGGCTCGCCCCGTATGCCGACACGGCGCAGTTGTGCGTCAGCGAGCTGATGACGAACGTCATCAACCACGTCGGCGCGGGCGTGCCCGTCACCCTCCGGGTGACCATGGCGTACGACCGGCTCCGTATCGAACTGACCGATCCCGCCCCGCACATGCTGCCCACCCTCGTCCGTCCGTCGGACGACCAGGAGTCGGGCCGCGGGCTCGCGCTGCTCGACGTGTTCGCGGACCGGTGGGGCGTGGTCGAGGACGCCGAGAGCAAGACGACGTGGTGTGAGCTGCGGACGGCGCCCGAGTCCCTGCCGGTCGGCGGCGACCTTGGCAACGGGCTGCTGCTGTGACGTGGGCCGCCGCCCCGGTAGGGTCCGTGCTGGCCGTTTCAGCGGTGAGCAGGAAGAGGCGGGAAGAGGTCGGTGCGCGTGCTGATCGACACGGTGGCCTGGGTCAGGATCGAGAACGGCCTGATCCTGTGCGCCCGCCCGCGCGGCAAGGACGTCTTCTACGTCCCGGGCGGCAAGCGCGAGGGCGGCGAGAGCGACACGGAGACCCTGGTGCGCGAGATCAAGGAGGAGCTGACGGTGCTTCTCGATCCGCGGACGGCGGTCCACGTGGGCACGTACGAGGGCGGCGGGCCCGGACTTCCCGCGGACACGGTGGTGCGCATGGCCTGCTACACCGCGGAGTTCCAGGGGACGCTTGCCGCGAGCGGCGAGATCGAGGAGACCGCATGGCTCTCGTACGCGGACAGAGACCGCGTACCGCCGGTGGACCAGTTGCTTTTCGACGACCTCAAGAACGCGGGTGAACTCGCGTAAGGCGAGGGCCGGAACGAAGCCCGGCGGACGACCGGTCAGTTGACGCCCTCCCGGGCCGTGGCCGTATGCCACTTCAGGTAGTCGCGCCGGCGCCGGGCACGGACGGCCCGTTCGAGGACGAGGGCGACGGCCGGAGAGTACGGCGTCCTCGACGGCTTGCCCGCGGCGAGGCGGGCGAGCTGCCGCGACGAGACAGCCTGGACGGCCGCCGCAGCCAGCGATCTGTTCCGCAAGCGGGTGCGGGGCGGGCGGACCTGGGCGTCACCGCCGGCGAGCCACTGTCCCGGCAGGGTGGGGTCGGTCGCCAGCGCCGTGGCCACGCCGACCATGGCGACTCCGGAGTCGATCACCTGTTGTGCGACCGCGCGCCGCCGTATCCCTCCGGTCAGCAGCAGCGGCAGCGGCGAGGTGGCGACGAGCTGTTGGGCGAGTTCGAGGAAGTACGCCTCGCGGGCCAGGGTGCGGCCGTCCGCGGGGGAGCCCGCCGTGGCCAGGCTCTCGATGCTGCCGCCGGAGAGTTCGACCAGGTCGGCCCCCACGTCGGCGAGCATCTTGATCACGTCGCGCGCGTCGTCGGTGTCGAATCCGCCGCGCTGGAAGTCCGCCGAGTTCAGTTTCACTCCCACGGCGAAGCCCGCGCCGACCCGCTCGCGGACCGCGACCGTGACATCGAGCAGCAGACGGGCCCGGTTGTGCAGGCTGCCGCCCCAGCGGTCGTCGCGCCGGTTCACCAGGGGGGAGAGGAACTGGGAGAGGAGGTAGCCGTGGGCGGCGTGGATCTCGACTCCGTCGAAACCGGCCTGCCGGGCCCGTTGCGCGGTCACGGCGAAGCGTTCCACCGTCTCGTCGATGTCCTGGGCGGTCATCGGCCGCGGCGTCGGGAACATGCCGGAGAAGCCGCCGGCGTCGATCGGCACGGCGGAGGGGGCCCACGTGGTGCCGCCGAGGTCCTTGGGGATGACGCGCCCGGGGTGGTTGATCTGCATCCAGATCTGTCCGCCCGCCGACTTGCCAGCCGCCGATTGGCCGCCCGCCGACTTGCCGGCCGCCGCCCAGCGCCGGAACGGCTCCAGCGGCGTGCCCTGTTCCAGGACGACGTCGCCCGGCTGGGCAACGGCCCTGCCGTCGATCATGACGTGTCCGGTGATCAGCAGCCCGGCACCTCCCGCGGCCCAGCGGCCGTAGAGCGTACGGAGTTCGTCACCGGGCAGTTGGCTCGGTGCCGCGAGCAGCTCCTCCATCGCGGCCTTCGCGATCCGGTTGGGCAGCGGAGCGCCGCTGCCCAGGTGCAGGGGCTCGTTCAGCGTGGTCATCTCTTCTCCCGTGACGTCGGCTCCGGGCAGTCCGGGCAGGCAGGGCTGCCGGTGGCGTTGTGCGTCTTCGCTCCGTAGAGGCCGGGCGTCACGAGGCGGCGGAGTCGAGGCCGGGGGCGAGGTCGCGTACGTCGTCGAATCCGAGCTTGCGGTTGAGGCCGCCGGTGATGCGGACGACGGTGGTGCGGGGAAGCAGGCGCGAAGCCCAGGTTCCGGCGCGGTTGAAGGCGCGTCCGGGGTAGGAGACGGACCGGCCGCGTGCGAAGTCGTCGAGCGTCCCGGCTGCGATGCGGGCGGGGGTGTCCGCGGCCCTCGGATCGACGGACGCGGTCGTACCGTCGAAGAATCCGGTGTCGATCGCTCCCGGATGGGCCGCCATCACGCGTACGCCGGTGTGGCGGACCTCCTCGGCGAGCGCCTCGGTGAAGGAGAGCACGAACGCCTTGGTGGCGGCGTAACCGGCCTGGTACGGCATGGGCTGGAAGGCGGCGGTGGAGGCGACGTTGACGATGCCGCCGCGGCCGCGTTCGACCATGCGGGCGCCCAGCAGGTGGCACAGGGCGACCAGCGCGGTGACGTTCACGTCGACGGACCGGAGGTTGGGTTCGAGGGGGCGGCCGAGGAAGGGACCCACCGATCCCGTCCCGGCGTTGTTGACCAGGAGGTCCGCCTCCAGGCCGAGTTCCTCGACGGTGTCGGCCACCGTCTGCGCCGCCCGCCGGTCCGACAGGTCCGCGGCGATCACGTCGACCCGTACGGAATGGGCCTTCCGGAGCTGCCCGGCAAGGGTGTTGAGCGCGTCCGACGAGCGGGCGACGAGGACGAGGTGTGCGCCTCGGGAGGCGAGTTCCCGTGCGTAGGCCTCGCCCAGGCCCTTCGAGGCGCCGGTGACCACGGTGGTGGTGTTCGTGTAGTCGTGCATGGGTGAGTGCTTCCTGTTCGGCTGGGTGGGCGCGGGCGCCGGGCCGCGTCGTCGGGGCGCGGGGGGCCAGCGGGAGCGAGAAGAGGCAGAAGAGCGAGAAGCCGATTACTTCGAGACTCGAATGAACGTAACACTTCGAGACTCGAAGTGAAATAGGATGAGGCCATGACACGCAGCGCACTTGAGGCAGCGGTGGTGGCGAACCACGAGATCTTCATGCGGACCGGCGACCGGATCAACGCGGTCCTGGCCGAGCACGGTCTGACGCACGCGACCGCCCACGCGCTCTGGGTGATCGACCCGGCCGAGGCGCCGCCCTCGATGAAGGAGCTGGCCGGGCGGCTGTACTGCAACGCGCCCAACCTCAGCTTCGTGATGAATCAGCTCACCGGGCGGGGACTTGTCGAACGCTCCGCCGACCCCGCCGACCGCCGTTCACGCGTCGTCGCGCTGACGGAGGACGGCCGCCGCGTACGGTCCGCGGTGATCGAGGCAACGCTGGCCCTGACCCCGTTCGCCCGGCTGGACGCCGGCGAACTGCGCGAGCTGGCGAGTCTCCTGGGGAAGGCGCTCGAACCGGAGTCCTGAACCGGGGCCCTCACCCGTGCCTTACGGCCGTCCCCAACGGCCCGCGCGGCCAGCCCGGTTGCCGGTGCGGCCGGTCCCGTTCGCCGCGCCACGCGGAACGTTCGCGTCCCGCACCCTTGACACCTTGCGGCGCACCTTCATCATAAGGGGACTTGAGACACACAACTGACAACGTTGTCACACATCTTGGGAGGCTCACGTGCGCGGCAGAATCCCAACCGGCCACAGACGCACCGGATTTCTCCGGCGTCTGCGCGCCCCCGCCGTACTCGTCTCGGCAGCCCTGCTCGCCACCCTGGCGCCCAGCACTGCCGGTACTGCCAGCGCGGCCCCCGACCCCGTCGACAGCACGGAGTTCGCCTCGTCCTTCGAGCCGGGCGAACCCGCCCCCGACTGGCGCGACACCGTGGAGACCGGCCCGGACGGCAAGCCCCGTACGGACGGCGTCGAGCCGGAGGGCGCGCCCGGCGGACAGGGCATGAGCACGCACCCCGACACCGGCCCCACCGAGTCGCCCACGGCGAAGCCGGACGCCGGCTTCACCGGCAAGCACGCGCTGCGTTACGCGGGCACGCACCGCGCGGACGGGCGCGGCTACGCGTACAACAAGGTGTTCGACACCGACGTCAGGGTCACCGAGGACACCGTCCTGTCGTACCGCCTGTTCCCGGAGATGAAGGGCGAGGAGGACCGCTCGTACTCCGCGACGAACGCCGCCGTCGACCTCGCCTTCACCGACGGCACGTACCTCAGCGAGCTGGCCGTCAAGGACCAGCACGGCGCCCGACTGAGCCCGCAGGGCCAGGGCGCGTCGAAGACGCTGCTGGTCAACCAGTGGAACCACAAGGAGGCCCGGATCGGCCGGGCCGCCGCGGGCAAGACCGTGGACCGGGTGCTGGTGGCGTACGACGCGGCGAAGGGCAGCCGCCCCTTCCGCGGCTGGGTGGACGACGTGACGCTCGCGCCGAAGCAGCCCGAGAAGCCGAAGGAGCACCTGTCGGACTACGCGGTGACCAACCGCGGCACGCAGTCCAGCGGTGACTTCTCGCGCGGCAACAACTTCCCGGCCACGGCCGTCCCCAACGGGTTCAACTTCTGGACCCCCGTGACCAACGCGGACTCCACGAGCTGGCTCTACGAGTACTCCCGCAAGAACAACGCGGACAACCTGCCGACCCTCCAGGCGTTCAGCGCCAGCCACGAGCCGAGCCCGTGGATGGGCGACCGGCAGACGTTCCAGGTGATGCCGTCCGCCGCCGAGGGCACCCCCGACGCGTCGCGTACGGCCCGCGCGCTCCCCTTCCGGCACGCCAACGAGACGGCGAAGCCGCACCACTACGGCGTGACTTTCGAGAACGGGCTCCGTACGGACATCACCCCGACCGACCACGCCGCGATGATGCGGTTCCGCTTTCCGTCCGACGACGCGAGCCTGATCTTCGACAACGTCGACAACGGCGGCGGCCTCACCCTCGACCGCGAGGGCGGCACCGTCTCCGGCTTCTCGGACGTGAAGAGCGGACTGTCGATCGGCGCGACACGGATGTTCGTCTACGCGGAGTTCGACAAGAAGGCGACCGACGGCGGCCGACTCGAGGGCGGCGGCGGTCCCGACGTGACCGGCTATCTGCGCTTCGACGCGGGCGCCGACCGTACGGTGCACATGCGCATCGCCACCTCTCTCATCAGCGTCGACCAGGCGAAGGCCAACCTGGAGCAGGAGATTCCGTCCGACGCCTCCTTCGAGGGCGTACGGGACGGGGCCCAGGCGGAGTGGGACGACATCCTGGACACGATCGAGGTCGAGGGCGCCAGCCCGGACCAGCTCACCACCCTCTACTCCAATCTCTACCGGCTCTACCTCTACCCCAATTCCGGCTTCGAGCGCGTCGGCCCCGACCAGCGCAAGCGCTACGCGAGCCCCTTCTCGCCCGCCGAGAAGCCGGACACGCCCACGGAGACCGGCTCGAAGATCGTCGACGGCGAGGTCTACGTCAACAACGGCTTCTGGGACACCTACAGAACGACCTGGCCCGCGTACTCGTTCCTGACCCCCAAGCGCGCCGGCCGGATGGTCGACGGCTTCGTGCAGCAGTACAAGGACGGCGGCTGGATCTCCCGCTGGTCCTCGCCCGGTTACGCGGACCTGATGACCGGCACGTCGTCCGACGTGGCGTTCGCGGACGCGTATGCCAAGGGCACGGAGTTCGACGCGAAGGCGGCGTACGAGGCCGCACTGAAGAACGCGACGGTCGCGCCGCCCGACCCCGGCGTCGGCCGCAAGGGCATGAACACCTCGCCCTTCCTCGGCTACACCAACACCGACACGCACGAGGGCATGTCCTGGGCGCTGGAGGGCTATCTCAACGACTTCGGCATCGCGCGCATGGGCGAGGCGCTGCACAAGAAGACGGGCGAGAAGCGCTACAAGGAGGAGGCCGACTACTTCCTCTCCCGCGCGCAGAACTACGTCCATCTCTTCGACGACCGGGTCGACTTCTTCCAGGGCCGCAAGCCGGGCGGTGACTGGCGCCTCTCCCCCGACGCGTTCGACCCGCGCGTCTGGGGCCACGACTACACCGAGACGAACGGCTGGAACTTCGCCTTCACCGCGCCGCAGGACACGCGCGGCCTGGCGAACCTGTACGGCGGCCGGAAGGGCCTCGGCGACAAGCTGGACGAGTACTTCGCGACGCCGGAGACGGCGGAGGAGAAGTACAAGGGCAGCTACGACAGCGTCATCCACGAGATGATCGAGGCGCGCGACGTCCGTATGGGCATGTACGGGCACAGCAACCAGCCGTCGCACCACATCGCGTACACCTACGACGCGGCCGGTCAGCCGTGGAAGACGCAGGAGAAGGTGCGCGAGGCGCTGTCCCGGCTGTATCTGGGCAGCGAGCTGGGCCAGGGCTACGCGGGCGACGAGGACAACGGCGAGATGTCCGCCTGGTACATCTTCAGCGCCCTCGGCTTCTACCCGCTGGTGATGGGCGAGCCCGAATACGCGGTCGGCTCCCCGCTGTTCACCAAGGCGACCGTGCACCTGGAGAACGGCAAGGACCTGGTCGTGGAGGCCCCGGAGAACAGCGCGGAGAACGTCTACGTGCAGGGCCTGAAGGTCAACGGCAAGGACTGGTCCTCCACCGCGCTCCCGCACGACGTCCTGGCGAAGGGCGGCAAGCTGGAGTTCGAGATGGGCCCGGAGCCGTCGAAGTGGGGCAGCGGCCCCAAGGACGCGCCGTCGTCCGTCACGAAGGACAACAAGGTGCCGTCGCCCGCGCGGGACGTGAGCGATCCCGACGGCTCCGCGGACGTGCCCGAAGCGCTTCTGGACAACACCTCGGACACGGCGGCCGGCGTCACCGACGCGCCGGTGAGCGTGCGCGACGGCGCGCGCGTCACCTCGTACACCCTCACCTCGGACGCGGCGGACGCGGCGCCCGACGGGTGGGTCCTGGAGGGCTCGAACGGCCCGAAGGGCGACGGGGACTGGACCGAGGTGGACCGGCGCGAGGGCGAGTCCTTCCGCTGGTCGAAGCAGACGCGCGTCTTCCAGCTGCCGGAGCCGGGCACGTACGAGCGCTACCGCCTCGTACCGGCCGGTGACGGGGGCAAGCTGGCGGAGGTGGAGCTGCTCGGCTGACCCCCACCGGCCGTACGGCACGCCTCTTGCCCTGCGCCCCGCTTCCCGCCGCGTCGTGCGGCGGGGGCGGGGCGTCGCCGTGCGGGTGTGTGCGCGGGGGGTGGACGGCGGTCTCGTACGGGGGCTAGTCTGAAAGCGAACTAGTCAGGATCCGCGAGTAGTTGGCGGGGAGACGAGAGCGGTCCGTACGCGGATTCGCACTGCCATGGGGCCGGTACGGGACGGGAGGGGAGGCGGCACATGGCACCTGCGGACGCGGCGGCCGGCTGGCTGCGCGGCGCCCTCCCCCTGTGCGTGGCCGCCGTACTCGCCGAGGGCGACCGGCACGGATACGCGCTGGTGCAGCGGCTCGCGGACTACGGGCTGGGCACCGTACGGGGCGGCGCCCTGTATCCCGTACTCGGCCGGATGGAGTCGGACGGCGCCGTCGAGTCCCGCTGGGAGGCGGGCGAGGGTGGCCCCGGCCGCAAGGTCTACCGCCTCACCGACGCCGGACGCGTCCGGCTGCACGACGAGATCGCGCGCTGGGAGGACTTTTCCCGCGCCATGGAACGGCTTGTGCGGCAGGCCGGCAAGGAGTTGTCGTGACCGAGGCAGCAGACGCCTGGGAGTTCCGGGCCCGGCTCGCGCTCGCCGAGCGCTCCGTGGAGAAGGACCTGCGCGACACCGTACTGGCGGAGGTCACCGCGCACTGTACGGAGAGCGGCGAGACCCCGGAGGACGCTTTCGGCAGCCCGGACGACTTCGCCGAGACGGTCGTCAGCGAACGGCTGCCCGCCGGCGCCCTCCCCGTAAGCGACCCCGACGCGTGGACGGGCGCCGATTACGGCGCCGCCGTGGCCGCGCAGTTGGGGGTGATGGCGTTCGTCACCGGGGCGTATCTGACGGTGGCGGACGGCTTCATGACCGGCGTCACGGCGGGGGCGCTGGCCGGCTCCGCCGGTACGGCCGCCGCGGTGGCCGCCGTACACGGCGTGCCGCTCGCGCTGCGCGCGGGCTTCCGGGGGCGCGCGGTGGGCTGCGGACTGGTGGCGCTGGGCGCGCTGTTCGGGGCGGCGGGGGCGTTCACGCAGCTGCCGGGGGAGGCACTCGTACGGGTGCCGACGCCGTCGGTGTGCGTGGTGGGCGTCCTGCTCCTGCTGTGGCCGCTGCTGCACACGCCGAAGTCCGCGTCGTCCGCGTCGTCCGAGCTGTCCGAGCCGTCCGTGCCGTCATCCGGGCTGCCGCCCGAGGCGTGGCTGCGGAAGCTGCCCCAACTCCTCGAAGCGCGCCACGCGTTCGCGCGGGCACGCGCGCTGGAGCTCACGGAGGAGGCGAGCCGCCACGCGGCGGAGGCGGGGACCGCGCCGGAGGAGGAGTTCGGCCCGGTGGCGGCGTACGCGCGCCGGCTCGCGGAGACGGAATCGGACGCGGCCCGGCGCCGCTGGTGGCGCGTATTGCGCTGGTGCCGGCGCGACGACGTACGGCACGCTGCGGCCCTCGCGCTCTTCGGCACGTACCTCGCGCACAACGTGCACAGTGATGGCCCGCTCTGGCTCACGGCGGTGGCCGCGGTGGGCACCCTGACGAGCGGGTCGCTGCTGGCGGGGCACTTGCGGGAACGGGGCGCGCGGGGCGGGGCGCCGGCCTGAGCGGGACGCCGTTGTCAGGCCGTCGTTCGCAGGCTCCGTTGTCAGACCCCTCGGCTACGTTTCCCGCATGACGGAATTCGTACTCGTGGCAGGCGCCTGGCTCGGCTCGTGGGCGTGGGACGACGTGGTGCCGGAGCTGCGCGCGGCCGGTCGCGGCGCCCGCGCGGTGACGCTGTCCGGGGTGGCGGAGAGACGGGGCGAGCCGGCCGGGCAGCAGACCCACGTCCAGGACATCGTCACCGAGGTCGAAAGACACGACCTGCGCGACGTCGTCCTCGTGGGGCACAGCTACTCGGGCATCCCGGTCGGCCAGGCCGCCGAACGGATCGGCGACCGGCTGGCCCACGTGGTCTTCGTGGACTCCAACGTTCCGGTCGACGGCGAGTCGTTCGTGTCGGCCCTGCCCGACGTGGCGGCGTCGGTCGCCGAGAACGGCGGCGTGTGGCCGCCGTTGACGGCCGCCGACTGCGCGGGCCAGGACCTCGACGACGAGCAGACCGCCCGCATCGTCGCCGCAGCCACCCCGCACCCCGGCACCGCCCTCACCGAACCGGCCGTCCTGACCCGGCCCCTGGGCGAGCTCCCGGCGACGTACATCAAGTGCCTGCTGGACGGCCCCGACCCGATGCCCGCGGTGGCGCGCCTGCTGACCAGCGAACGCTGGCGCCTCGTGGAGCTGAACACGGGCCACTGGCCGATGCTCTCCCAACCGTCCGCCCTCGCCCACCTCCTCCTCAGATCAACGGAGCCCACCCGCGCCTGACGCCTGAACCCGGCGCCGGGCGGGCGCTGTCATCCGTACGGCGGCTGCGCGCCGGGGCCCGGGTGCGGCTGCCCGCCGTACGGTGCGCCCGTCTGCGGTGCGCTTCCGTACGGTGCGTTTCCCGGCGCGTTCCCGTACGGCGCGTTCCAGTGCCCGTACGGTGCCGCGCCCCACTGCGGCGGCAGGAACGGGCGCGCCAGGGTCAGGGCCGCCCGTTCCGTCGGCGGCGCCGCCAGTGCGCGGCGCGTCCACACGTGGTGCAGCAGCTCCTGCTCGCGCGCGGGGAAGTCCGGTGCGCCCGCGCCCCGTTCGGCGCGGGCGCGCAGCAGCGCGAGGGAGGTGGCGAAGTGCTGGTATTCGAGCACCGTACGGGCGGCGGCCGCCCCGTGCGTACGGCGTGCCTGCCCGCGTGCGAGCGCCCGTGCGCGCATCGACGCGAGCGCCCACGCCTCCGGCATGGAGAGCCACCCGGCGGCGGCGTACGCGGGCAGCGTACGGCGTACGGTGCGCAGTTCGTTCTGCCGCGACCAGATGGCCAACCAGGTCAGGGCGGCGAACGCGGGCAGCATGAACAGCACGTACACCCCGAGGAAGGTCATGCCCTCGCCGGACGCGGCGCCGTTCCACACGGCGTGCAGCACCACCGCCGTGAGCAGACCGAGCAGCGGGAGCAGTACGCGGGCGGCACGTCGCCGGTACGGGAGGCCCGCCGCGATGCCGAACGCCACCCCCGTAAGCGCCGTGAACAGCGGGTGCGCGAACGGCGACAGCACGACCCGTACGAAGAACGTGGTCGCCGTCGCCGACTCGGCCAGCGCCGAGGGGCCGCCGAACGCGGTGTCCTGGCCGTAGGCGCTGCCGAGGTAGAGGACGTTCTCGGTGAAGGCGAAGCCGGTCGCGGTGACGCCCGCGATGACGATGCCGGAGACGACGCCGGCGAAGTCACGCCGGCGGAAGAGGTAGAGCAGGAGGATCGCGGCGGCCTTGGCGAGCTCCTCGACGACCGGGGCGACGACGGTCGAGCCGAGGGTGTCGGCGCGCGACGAGTCGTCGTCGGCCATGGACGTGGCGAGCCAGGCGGTGGTGAGGCTGTTCGCGAGCAGCGCGATGAGGGTGGCGGCGCAGGCGCCCCACGCAAACGCGAAGGCGAGATTCCGCCACGGCGCCGGCTCCACCCCGTCTATCCAGCGGAACGCGGCTATCAGCAGCGGCACCGGCAGCACCGCCAGCATCAGACCGACCAACAGGCCCTGGGTGCCCGTCTGCTCACGTACGAGCGCGAGGATCATCAGGCCGCACAGCGCCAGCACGCCGGCCACCGCCAGCGCGCGGAGCGTACGGCTGTGCCGGTGCCACCAGGACGGTGCGCGCGGCGGGTGGTAGCGCCACTCCGCGGGGGACGCGGGCATCGCGGGAAACCGCGGGTCCTCTTCGTACGAGGGGACCGCGGAGGCGGCGCCGCCCGGCGGGTGCGCGTGGCCTGGCTGGTATCCCTGATGCACCTGTCGACAGTAACGGCCGTACGGGGGGCCGTGACGACCGATCCAGGCCGGGGTGTGCGCTGGCGGCGGGGGACAGCGGCGGGGTCAGCGGCGGCGGAACAGCAGATCGTGCACGCGGTGTCCCTTGTCCAGCCCTTGGCCCTCGAACCGGGTGAAGGGACGCGACTCGGGGCGTGGCGCGAAGCCTTCCCCTGCCTTCGGCGGGGAGGCCCCACTGTCCGGCTGCGTGTTCTCGTACGCGGGATGCGCGTTCAGCACCTCCAGCATGTGCTCCGCGTACGGCTCCCAGTCCGTCGCCAGATGCACCAGCGCGCCCGGCGCGAGCGGTACGGCGGCCAGGTCGAGGAACTCCGGCTGGACGATACGGCGCTTGTGGTGCCGCTTCTTCGGCCACGGGTCCGGGAAGTACAGGCGGAGCCCGGCGAGCGAGGCGGGCGGCAGCATGTGGCGCAGCAGGATGATCGCGTCACCGTTCACGACGCGGATGTTGGACAGGCCGTGCAGATCCGCGAGGCGCAGCAGGTTGCCGTGGCCCGGGGTGTGCACGTCCACGGCGAGGATGCCCGTGCCCGGGTCGTCCGCCGCCATCTGTACGGTCGCCTCGCCCATGCCGAAACCGATCTCCAGCACGATCGGGGCGTCCGGCGGGAGCGTGTCGAAGAGGGCGGGCAGATCGAGCCGCGTCCGCTCGTCGACCTCCAGCCCCCACTTCGGCCACAGCCGCTCCAGCGCCTTGCGCTGGCCGTGCGTGACGCGGCTGCGGCGGGGGGTGAAGCTGCGGATGTGGTGTGCGGTTGCTTTGTGTGCGGTGCGTGCGGTTTCGGCAGGGCGCGCGTCGTCTGCGTGCGGTGCGCCGTGCGGTGCGCCGTGCGGTGCTGGGCTGGGGGTTTCGTTCTCGGACACAGTGCGGTCAATTCTACGGCGCGCAAGATCGGACCGTTGTGCCCCTCGGCTGGGCCACCCCGAGCCCGTCCGGCCACCCCAAGCCGTCCGGCGTTTGAGGACGGCCCCTGGCCACGATGTTGGTGCGCTGTCCCTCGACGCTTCCTGGCCACCGGCGGGCCGGTGGCCGCCCCGGTTCGTCCTCAAGCGCCGGACGGGCTGGATGTGGTGGCCCGTCCCGTTCGTCTGCCGCGAGTCGCGGGCCGAGGGCCGTCCTCAAGCGCCGGACGGGCTGGATGCGCGCAGCAGGGTCAGCGCGCGGGTGGCGATCTCGCGGCCGATCGGGAGTGACGCCGTCGCCGCCGGTGACGGCGCGTTCAGGACGTGCACCGTGTGCGGTGCCTCGCGGATCAGGAAGTCGTCGGCCAGCGTCCCGTCCGGCAGCACCGCCTGCGCCCGTACGCCCGCCGGTGCCGGACGCAGGTCCGCGGGCGCCGCCTCCGGCAGCAGCCGCCGTACCGCCGTCGTGAACGCCCGGCGCGACAGCGAACGCCGCAGCTCCCCCGCGCCGTACCGCCAGTGCCGCCGCGCTATCCGCCAGCTGCCCGGATACCCGAGCACGCCCGCCAGCTCGCGCGCCCGTACGGTGCCCCAGCCGTATCCCTCGCGGGCGAGGGCCGGGACCGCGTTCGGGCCGATGTGCACCGCGCCGTCGATGCCGCGCGTGAGGTGTACCCCGAGGAACGGGAACGCCGGGTCCGGCACCGGATACACCAGCCCGCGGACCAGGAACGAGCGCTCGTCCGCCAGCTCGTAGTACTCCCCCCGGAACGGCACGATCCGCATCCGCGGGTCGTCGCCGGTCAGCCGGGCGATGCGGTCGCAGTGCAGTCCCGCGCAGTTGACCAGCGTGCGGGCGCGCAGCACGGTGCCGTCCGCGGTCCGTACGGCCACACCGCGCCCCGTACGGCGGTCGATCGCGGTGACCTCCGCGCCGCAGCGGATCGTGGCGCCCGCGTCACGCGCGAGGCGGGCCAGGGTGTCCGCGACGGCGCCGAAGTCGCAGATGCCGGTGGTGCCGACGTGGAGGGCGGCGAGGCCGCGGACGTGCGGCTCGTACGCGGTGATCTGGGCCGGGCCCAGCTCCCGTACGGGGATGCCGTGCTCGCGCCCGCGCTGGGCCAGAGCGTGCAGGCGCGGCAGCTCCGCGCGCTCCGTGGCGACGATCAGCTTGCCGGTCAGCTCGTGCGGAATGCCGTGCTCCGCGCAGAACTTGACCATCTCCGTGGCGCCCTGGACGGCGAAGCGCGCCTTCAGCGACCCCGGGCGGTAGTAGATGCCGCTGTGGATCACACCGCTGTTCCGCCCGGTCTGGTGCCGGGCGGTGCCGGGCTCCTTCTCCAGCACGGTGACGCGGGTGCCGGGCGCGGACCGCGTCAGCGCGTACGCGGTCGACAGGCCGACGATGCCGCCGCCGATCACCAGCACGTCGCAGTCGTACGGCACGGGTGAGTCCGTACGTCCCGCCGCTGCCGCCGCCCTGTTCGCCTCCGTGGTCACGACTCCCATCATGGACTCCCGCACTGACAAGGACCTCACGGCCGCGAAAGCGCAGGGCCAACCGCAGGCGCGGCGACAGGCGCAGACGCAGGAACAGGCGGCCGTCCCCGCGAGACACGCGTCACGCCGGAGCCACCAGCAGCGGCCGCGCCCGCTCCCGCAGCTCCGCCACGCGCGGCTCGTCGCCGTACGGCTCCAGCCGGTGCAGCAGGTCCCGTACGTACTCCGTCGTGCGCGCCGACGAGATCCGTCCGGCGACCTCCACCGCGCGGGTGCCCGCCGCGCACGCCGCGTCCAGGTTGCCCGACTCGAGCTCCGCGACCGCCGAGACGACCAGCCGCAGCCCGTGCGACCGTACGAACTCCTCCGTCGGCCGCGAGAGCGCCTTCTCCGTGAAGCGGCGCACCTGGCGGGGCGCCTTCAGATCGCGGTAGCACTCGGCGGCGTCGGCGGCGAGCCGGTCGTAGGAGTAGAAGTCGAGCCAGGACGGGTCCTGGTCGCCCTCGCGGGCGCGTTCCAGCCAGCCCTCCGCCGAGGACAGCGCGGCGCCGCACGCGTGCGAGTCGCCGGCCTTCGCC
Organism: Streptomyces armeniacus; assembly: GCF_003355155.1. Lineage (NCBI taxonomy): Bacteria > Bacillati > Actinomycetota > Actinomycetes > Kitasatosporales > Streptomycetaceae > Streptomyces > Streptomyces armeniacus. Next base: position 5,240,720 of record NZ_CP031320.1, read on the forward strand.
TGCGCGCGCGCCTCCACGAGCCGGAAGAAGCTCATGGTGCGGGCGGTGGCCAGGCCCCGGTTGCGTTCGATGGCGGCCTGTGCCAGGTCGACGCCCTCGTCCGCGAAGCCGCGGTACGTCGCCTGCAGCGACATCGACGCCAGTACGTAGCCGCCGAGGGGCACGTCCGCGGCGGCGCGGGCCAGCCGGAGCGCCTGTATGTAGTACCGCTGGGCAGCCTCCTGCTGGCCGGTGTCGAAGGCCATCCAGCCGGCGAGACGGGTGAGTTCGGAGGTGGCGCCGAAGAGGGCGCGGCCGACCTCGTCCGAGTACGAGCCGAGGAGCAGCGGCGCCGCGTCGACCCGCAGGCACTCGGGGACCATGGACGAACGCCAGTCCCCGCCGCCGTACTTGGAGTCCCAGCGGCGCGCCTCGTCCGCGGCCTCCCGCAGCTTGGACACGTCCGTGTGCCCGACGCGTATCAGCGCGGGCCCGGTGGCCCGCCCGTCCTCGCCGTTGCCCGCCGCGGCTGCCGCCGCCGCGGCCGCGCGCGCGGCATCCGCGTCCCGCGCCACCGAACTGTCGGCGGGCGTGATGAGCCAGCGCGACGTGGGCGTGGCGTAAGCGCTGACGGCGAAGGATCCGGCCAGCGTCTGCCAGATGCCGCCGCCGCGCCGGCCGCCGAGATCCAGCCGGTACAGATCCGTGGCGGACTTCACCGCCGCCGCCACGTCGCGCGGGAACGCGAGACCCACCTCAGGCGCCGGATCGGCGTCGGCGAGCCCGATTTCGTGCAGCGGAACGGGACGCCCCAGCTTGCTGCCTATGGCCGCGGCGATGAGGTGGGGCGCGGCGCCCTGCGGCACCATCCCCTTGGAGACCCACCGGGCGACCGACGTCTTGTCGTACCGGAGCGTCAAGCCGCGCTGCGCTCCCAGGTCGTTGACCCGGCGGGCGAGTCCGGCGTTGCTGATTCCTGCGAGGGCGAGAACGGTGCCGAGTTTCTCATTCGGCCCGCGTGGCTCCCTGGACATGCGCACCCCTGACACACACCGACGGCCGCCCCGCGGCGAACGCGGAGGCACCCCTGACCGCGAACTCCGGTCAGGGGCTTCCCCGTTCGCCTTGGACGGGAAAGTTCTGCGACCCAGCGTAGTTCGCCGCATCCCGACCGTTAAGAGGCGTTATCCCGGATGGCGGGATCTATGTCCGTGCGGAGCGCCGGGTCGCGGCGGCCGTGGGCATGTGCTCCCGGCGTGTGGCCATGCGCCCGTTCGTGCGCTCTGTGCCCGGCTGAGGTGAAGCGCTTCCATGTGAGTCGCGTGGGTCGGCCCACTGAACTGGACCAGTGGGCTGGGGGACACCGCCGTCTACATTCCCCGCGGGCGGCGGTTCGGTCCGGGGGGCGCACTCGTCCCCCGGACTGACATTTGGCCGAATGACACCGGTTGACTCACCCGGCATATTCCGCACCTGGCTCGGCTCGACCGCGGGCGGCCCCACGGGTGCGCATGCGCGGCGCACTTCACAAAGTCGCGCGCCCCTTGAGCGCCTCCGGCATGCCCTATTCGTGGCAGCATGGTCACAACGGCGGCTGGCAACAGCACCTTTCGGGCTTTGCGAGCCCCTGGACCCAGTTGGGCTTTTGGGCCTTTCGGCCCCTGTTGGGCCTTATGGACGCTACGGGCGGAGGCGGGCGGCGATGCGATGGCTGGTGGGATGGAGCAGCAGCGCCGCGGGAGTGCCCGGAGGACCGTACGGCGGCACGTACGGCAACGGATCGGGCAACGGCGGCGGAAACGGGAGCGGTTACGGCAGCGCATACGGCGACACGTACGGCGGCACGGGTGCGTACGGCACCGGCTCCGGCGCGTACGGCACCGGCGCGGGCCCGGCGGCCGGGGAAACGGTACGCCCGGTCGGCGCCCAGCTCCTCTGGGGCGACCCCGACCCGCTGTGGGCCGTCGGCGACTGGCGCCCGGACGAAGTGCGCGTCATCCACGGCGACTCGGACAACAAGCTCGCCGTCCTCGGCCACTGCGGCGCCTCCGACGAGGAGCTCCGCATCGGCCTGTTCGCCACCCGCGGCGGCGCGTTCCGGCACCTGACCGCCTGGCCCGGCAGCTACACGGCCGTGGCCTGCGTCGGCCGCCGCATCACCATCCCCACCGATCTCGCGGGCGTACGGCCGGTGTTCCACACGCCGTGGGCCGGCGGCAACGCGTACGCGACCGCCGCGCTCCCCCTCGCCGACCTCGTCGAGGCGCAGCTCGACATCTCACACCTGGCCGCCCTGCTCGCCTGCCCCGACGCGCCCGAAGCGCTCGGCGACGGTACGCCGTACGCGGGCGTGCGACGCGTACCGCCGGGGCACGCGCTCATCCTGCGCGACGGCAGCAGCCGGGAGATCGCCGGCTACGAACAGGCCGCGTCTCTCGTCCTGTCCGCCCCCGCGCCCGTCGACGCGGACACCGCCGTCGCGGGCGTACGCGACGCCCTCGTGGAGGCCGTACGGGCGCGGCTGTCCGCGCCGCGGCATGCGGACGAGGGAGCACTCCGGGACATCGCAGACCGGCTCGACCCCGGGCCCGTGCCCGGCATGGGCCCCGCGGAGAGACGTGCCGCCCGGGGCGGCCGCCCCGGGCCCGCCCCCGGCATCGGCGCCGACCTGTCCGGCGGACCCGCCTCCGCCACCCTCGCCCTCCTCGCCGCCGGACTGCCCGGCATGCCCGGCACGGTTGTCGGCACCGGCGACACCGAGGCCGGCGAACGCCTGCTCGCCGTCACCTTCAACGACCTGACGGCCGCGGCCACTTCGGGCGCCGCCCCGGCCGCACCCGGCGACTACGAAGCCGAACTCGAACGCGCCCGCGCCATCGCCGAGAACCCCCGTCTGCACCACGTCGTCGTCACCGGCGGCGACGAGGCGCTCCCGTACGCCGACCTGGAGAGCGGGCCGCTCACCGACGAGCCGGGCCCGTCCCTCGTCGCTGCCGAAAGGCACCGGCTGCGGCTCTCCGCGGGCAGCGCGGACCACCTCGTCGGGCTCGGCGCCCGCCAGGTCCTGGACGCGCACCCGGCGCGGCTCGCGGACCTCCTGCTCGACCGGCGGCGGCGCCATCTGCTGCGCCCCGCGGGCGCGTTGGCGCGCGCGGAGGGCGCGGAACGCGGCTACGCGGGGGGCCGCGCGCTGCTCGCGCCCCTTACGGTCTACCGCGCGGCACGCAAGCTCGCCCGTACGTCGTACCGCGAGGGCGTCGAGGAGGCCGCGGCACGGCTGCGCGAGCGGCGGTTCACGGAGGCGTACGGCGACCCGTACGACGGCACCGGCGGCATGGGCGGCGGTGCCGACGGGCCCACCGCGCTGGACGCGTCGCTGGCCGCGCTCACCTGGTGCCGGCCCGGCCCGGCGGCGCGCTGGATGACCGGCGAGGCGCTGGCCGAGGTGTCGCTGCGGCTGGAGGCCGCGGCGGTCGCGCGCCCCCTGGACGCCACCCGCCCCGGCGAACGCCGCGCCCGCGCAGCCCTCGCCCGCCAGGCCGCGGACCAGCGGGTGCTCGAACAGGCCGCGGAGATCCGCAACCAGCGGCTGCACGCGCCGTTCTACGACAACCAGGTGGTACGCGCCTGCCGCGCGCTCCCCGAAGCGGCACGCGTCAAACCCGGCCACCGGGCGCAGGTGCTGCGCGCGGTGCTCGCGGGCGCCGGCGTACACGACCTGCCCCAGGGCTGGGGCGCGCCCTCCCACGCCTCCCAGACGGCGTCCGCGCGGGCGGGGCTGCGGGTCGCCGTCGGCCCGCTCCTGGACCTCTTCGAGGCGCCGCTGCTCGCGGACGCGGGCCTGATCGAGGCCCGCGTCGTCCGCAAGGCGCTGCGCGCCGCGGCGGACGGCGAACCGCTGCCGCTGGACGGCCTCGCCGACCTGGTGTCCACGGAGGTGTGGCTACGGCGCCTGCTCGCCCGCCGCGGCACCTGCTGGACGGGCTCCGCCGCCCCGCGCCAACGGGCGGCGGCGGGAGGCGTCACCCCGGCCCAGGAACGCCCGGCCCTCTGACGCCCCGCCTCCACCGGTCCGGCCCGTCCGGCGGTGTTCGACGCGAACCGGGGCGGCCACCGGGCATTTCCAGCCCGTCCGGCGTTTGAGGACGGACCGAAGCGGCCACCGAAGTGCCGGATGGATTCGGTCCTCGCGGTCCACTGCCGGTCCGCCGTACCCGTGGTGCGTCCTCAAACGCCGGACCGGCTTGAGTGCGTGGCGGCCCGGGACAGCCGCCGGGGCGCGCGGTGGCACAGCGTGCGAGCGAACGGGGAGCGCGTGCGCGTAGGTGCGCCGCGTGTGCACCGGCGCGCCCGCCCCCGCCGCCCGCGGCCGCAAGCGCGACCGCCGGTAGCGAACGGCGCGCGGCCCCGGGCCGGAAGCCCCGCCCGAAAACCCCGTGCGTACGGCCCGCGCCGCCTGCGATCCTCGGCGCCATGCCCACGTTCGAGGATCTTGTCGCCGAAGGCGCGGCCGTGCCGACCGAGGGCTGGGACTTCTCCTGGTTCGAGGGCCGTGCCACCGAGGAACGCCCCTCCTGGGGCTACGCCAAGCTGCTGGCCGCACGCATGGCGCGGGCCGAGGCCGGACTCGACGTCCAGACCGGCGGCGGCGAGGTGCTCGCCTCCGTACCTGCGCCGGCCGCCCCGCCGGTCCTGGCCGCAACGGAGTCGTGGCCGCCGAACGTGGAGATCGCCCGCCGCAACCTCGCCAAGTTCGACGCCACCGTCGTGGAGGCGGCCGACGACGCCGACCTGCCGTTCCCCGAGGGCTCCTTCGACCTGGTCGCCAGCCGGCACCCGGTCGTGATCCGCTGGGACGAGGTGCACCGGGTGCTCCGCGCGGGCGGCACGTACCTCGCCCAGCACGTGGGCTCGGGCACGGTCCGTGAGCTGACCGAGTACATGATGGGGCCCCAGCCGGTCCCGCCCCTGCCACCGCCCGCCGATCCGCTGACCACCACGTCAGGTACGAGCGTGATGTCGGCCGTCGCCGCGGCCGAGGCGGCCGGTTTGGAGGTGGTGGACGTACGGCAGGCGGCGCTGCGTATGGAGTTCCACGACATCGCCGCGGTGGTCCACTTCCTCCGCAAGGTGATCTGGACCGTTCCGGACTTCACGGTGGAGGCGTACCGCGACCGGCTGGCGGAACTCCACCGTTTCATCGAACGCTTCGGCGCCTTCGTGGCGTACTCCCACCGCTTTCTCCTCGAGGCACGGAGGCCGGGCTGAGGCCGGGCTGAGGCCGGGCTGAGGCCGGGCTGAGGACAGCCCCGAGCGGGGGCCGCGGGGCTGGTCCCCGCCGGACTGACGCGGGGCCGGGGGACCGCCCGGCGCGAAATTCGGCCGCCACCGCGGCCTGACCCGGGGACAATGGCGGAGTGCGGTACCTGATACTGGGCGCAACCGAGGCGCGGGACGAGCAAGGGCGGCCGGTCCCCCTCGGGGGCCACCGGCTGCGCGCGCTGCTGGCCGCGCTCGCGCTGCGCGCGCGGAGCGGCGCTGCCGTACCGGTGGACGCGCTCATCGCGGAGGTCTGGACAGACCCCGACGCGCAGCCCGAGGACGCGCCCGCCGCGCTGCAGGCACTCGTCGGGCGGCTGCGCCGCGCGCTGGGCAAAGACGCCGTGCAGTCCGGCACTGGCGGCGGCTACCGGCTCCGGGCCGGACCGGACGATGTGGACCTGCACCGTTTCGAACGGCTCGCGCAGGACGGCGAACGCGCACTGGAGGCGGGCGATCCGGCCACCGCCACCACCGTGCTGCGCGAGGCCCTCGCCCTGTGGCGCGGGCCGGCGCTCGCCGACCTGCCGGAGCGCGCCTCGGCCGCCGCGCGCCCCGAGGCGCTCCGGCTGTCCACGGTGCAGCTCCGCATCGCCGCCGACCTGGAGTTGGGCCGGGCCGCACACGTCCTGCCCGAGCTGCGGGAACTCGTGGCCGAGCATCCGCTCGACGAACCTCTGCACGCCCTCCGCCTGCGCGCACTGCGGGACACGGGACGGCTCGCGGAGGCGCTGGAGGCGTACGAGTCCGTACGGCGCGAGATCGCCGACCGGCTCGGCGCGGACCCGGGCGTGGAGCTGCGTGCGCTGCACGCGGAACTGCTCGCGTCGGCGGCCCCGCGCGACGAGACCGCGCCAGGCGGAGAGGCGCCCGGCCCCGGGGCCGGTGCGGGGGCCGGTGCGGGGGCCGAGTCGGCCGGGGCCGCACCCGACACCGTGTCCGTGCCCGGCAACCTGCGGGCCCGGCTCACCAGCTTCGTCGGCCGGGAGGCCGATCTGGACACCCTCCGCGGCGACCTCAGCCGCTCTCGTCTCGTCACGCTCACCGGACCCGGCGGCTCCGGGAAGACGCGGCTGGCCGAGCAGGTCGCCGACCTGCTCGCCGGAGGCGCCACGCACGCCCCGGGCCCGTACGGCGGCGCCTCGTACGGCGGCGCCTCGCACCCCGGCGCCTCGCTGGGCACGTCGCGCGCCACCGCCCCGTACGCCGACGGTGTCTGGATGGTCGAACTCGCGCCCCTCGACCACCCCGCCGCCGTCCCCGGCGCGGTGCTGAGCGCGCTCGGGCGGCGCGAGACGGCGCTCTTCTCCAGCACCATCGAGGCGTCCCGCGGAGGCGGTACGGCGCACGAGCACGCCGCCGTGGACGCCACCGCCCGGCTCATCGAGCACTGCGCGCACCGCACGCTGCTGCTCGTCCTCGACAACTGCGAGCACGTCATCGGCGCCGCCGCCACCCTCGCCGAAACGCTTCTCGCGCGCTGCCCGGGCCTCGTCGTCCTGGCCACCAGCCGCGAACCGCTCGGCGTACAGGGCGAGACCGTACGTCCCGTGGAGCCGCTGCCGCCCGCGCCCGCGCACCGCCTGTTCTCCGAACGGGGCGTCGCCGCCCGGCCCGGCTTCACCCCGGACGCCTCGGCACAGGACCGGCAGGCCGTCGCCGAGATCTGCCGCCGCCTGGACGGGCTGCCGCTCGCCATCGAACTGGCCGCCGCCCGGCTCCGTTCGCTGGCCCCGCGCCAGATCGCGGACCGGCTGGACGACCGGTTCCGGTTGCTCACCAGCGGCAGCCGCACCGTACTGCCGCGGCAGCAGACGCTGCGCGCCGTCGTCGACTGGTCCTGGGACCTGCTGGACGAACGTGAACGTGCCGTGCTGCGGCGGATCTCCGTCTTCGCGGGCGGCTGCACGCTGTCGGCGGCGGAGTACGTGTGCGCGGGCCCGGGGACCGTAGCCGCAGATCCCCCGGACGCCTCCGGCTCGGACACGCCCGACGGCACGTACGGGCCCGACAGCGCGTACGCGCCCGACGTCCCCGAGCACGCCGTCCTCGACGTGCTCAGCGCGCTCGTCGACAAGTCCATCCTCACCACCGACCGGCCCGCTTCCGCCGTCCACACCGGCGTGCGCTACCGGCTGCTCGAAACCATCCACGAGTACGCCAGGGAGCGCGCCGCCGAGCACCCCGCGGAACTGGCGGCGGCCGAGGCCCGGCACACCGAGCAGATCGTCCGCTTCGTCACCGCCGCCGAGCCCCGTCTGCGTTCCACCGAGCAGCTCGCCTGGTTCCCGCGCGTCGAGTCCGACCTTGACAACATCCGTGCGGTGCTGCACCGCGTCCTCCAGGCCCGCGACCGGGAGCGCGCGGTGGCACTGGTGCTGGCGATGGGCTGGTTCTGGTGGCTGCGCAACTACCGCGACGAGGGCGGCGAGTGGATCTCGCACACCCTCGACCTGCTGCCGGGCGACCTCGCGGACTGCGACCCCGCCGAGGAGATGCAGTGCCTCGAACTCCAGATGCTCCGCCTCTTCCTGCTCTACGAGCAGCAGGACCGGAAGACGCTGATGGAGCTGGACGTGCGGCCTGCCACCAACCGGATTCTGGACATCTTCCGCCGCCCGGTGCCCGAGAGCACCCGCTTCCCCGGCCTGCTCTGGCCGTTCACGGTCTACATGGACCGCGCGGTGAGCGAGGAGAGCAGACCGTCTTCACTCGGGTCCCTGATGGACGCGTCGGTCGCCAACTGCCGTGCCTTCGGCGGCACCTGGGAGCTCGCCGTCGTGCTCCTCTTCCGCGCGCACATACACGTCGACCTCCCCTTCAGCCTCGTGCGCGGGGCCTTCGATCTGCCGGAAATCGACGCTCTCGCGCAGGCCACCGGCGACCGCTGGCTGATCAGCCAGGTGTCCGGGCTGCACGCCGAGATCGAGACGATGCGCGGCGCGTACGACGAGGCGCGGCGCCGCTACGAGACCGCCCTGCGGCACGCGCAGGCACTGGGCGCGCAGACGGAGATACCGTTCCTGCTCGCCCGTATCGCCGAGACCTGGTACCGGCAGGGGGACGTCGGCGAGGCCGAGAGGCTCGCCGAGCGCGCGATGGAGGACGCCGAACGGCTGAACGTCGTGGACGCGCAGGCGTACAGCACGTTCCTCCGCGGCTGGATCTGCCTGGAGCGCGGCGACACGGCGCGCGCCCGCGCACTCTGCGGGCAGACCGCGGACCTCGCGACGCGGGGCACGCCCCCGGCGGTCTTCCACCTCGTACTCTCCGCGCAGGCCGCGCGCGTGACCGCGGCCGAGGGCGTACGGCCGCTGGAGGCCGTACGGGAGATGCGGGACACGCTGCGGACGGCGGACGACTGCCAGATGCCCGAGACCCTGACGGCGACCCTGCTGCTCAGCGCCGCGATCGCGGTGCTGGCCGCCGGGCATCCGCGCACGGCCGTACGGCTGGCGGACGGCGCCGTCGAGGCGCGCGGCGAACTGCCTGCCAGCGTCCCCGAGTTGCGCGAGGACGGGCGCATCCGGGCGACCGCCGGCGGGCAGCCGGTGGACGGCCCGGCGCCGTCGCCGGCGGAGGCGGCGGAGCTGCTCGGCGCGCTCCTGACGGACGCGACGTCAGCGGCAGGTGATCTCGGAGTTCGCCCAGTCGGCTAGCGCCGCCGCGCCCATCGGGCCCCGCGGCTGCACGACGAGCTGCAGCGTCTCCACACCGTTGAGCGGCACGTGCACGGGCACGGGCGGCTGGTTCCGGCGGACCATCGGGGACTCCCACAGCTGTGCGCCGTCGCCGAGCACGGAGAACCGGACCGAACGATTCCCCAGGGTCAGCTGATCGACTCCGGCGAGCGCGTCGTACGCCGTGCAGGCGCGGTTGAGGTCGATCGTCACCCTCGAAAGCGAGTTCACGGTGATGCCGTGGCTGTACGTCTTGCCGTCGATCCGCACCTGCTCGCGCTGCCACATCCAGCTGCTCTCGCCGATCCGTACGGTCGGCTCGTCCTTCTTGCCGTCCCGGTCGAGGAGGTCGTACTCCAGCCGGTTCAGCTGGTAGTCCGCGGGTGGCGGCGGCTTGGGCGGCGGTGTCGGAGTGGGCGTGGGGGTGGGCTCGGGCACCGGGCTGTCCCTTATACCCATCTGCCGCTGCCGACGAAGGCCTAGGTGTAGGTCTCGGTCGTCCTCGGTGGCTTCCAAAAACTCATAAGCACCCGGGGGAAGAGGGGGCGGGGGTCGAGGACCGGTCCGTAACGGGTGGGGTGTTCGGGGCTCATGCGCCGACGCTAGGACAGGGGCGGCCTCCGCCGCCCCTGCCTTTTCCGGGCCACGACGCCCATCCCTCGCTTCCGGCCGCTGCCGACCACCCAGCCGATCGGGCCACCCAGCCCGTCCGGCGCTTGAGGACGGCCCTCGGCCACGTCCGAGCGGCAGTTGTGCGCGAAGCCGCACCCTCTCCAGCCCGTCCGGCGCTTGAGGACAGTCCTCAGCCGGCTTGCGCGGCAGCCATGGATGAACCGCACAAAATCCAGCCCGTCCGGCGTTGAGGACGAACCCCGGCCCGTTCCCGGGCCGCGCCCCGCACGACGTGGTGCATGCCCACAGGCGACGGTCCCACGCCGCGGGCTGAGGGCCGTCCTCAAACGCCGGACGGGCTGGATTGCCTGGGGTGACGGGCTGGCGTGGCGGGTGGGCTGAACTAGTGGGACTTCTAGTAAGGCATTCCCTCTGTCCCGATTCGCCGCCGCGAGGCCAACGTCACGTCCGTTCGGGCAGGACTCCCTTTAGCCGCTTCCTCTAACCTGCTCTTATGACGGTCCTGCCCGACGACGGGCTTTCCCTCGCCGCCGATTTCCCGGACGCGTCGCGCGAGCAGTGGCAGCGCCTCGTCGAAGGCGTGCTGCGCAAGACGGGTGCCACTCCGGACTCCGGGGACGCGGCTGAGGACGCCCTGTCCACTCCGCTTCAGGACGGGCTTGCGACCCGTCCGCTGTACACCGCCGACGACACGGCCGCCGACCCCGGTTTCCCGGGTGCCGCCCCCTTCGTACGGGGCGGGAAACCCGAGGGCACCGCGCTTGCCGGCTGGGAGGTGCGGCAGCGGCACGCCGGGTCCGATCCGGAACGGGTCAACGAGGCGGTGCTCAACGACCTGGAGAACGGCGTCGGCGCCCTGTGGCTCTCCGTCGGCGCGGACGGCTCAGACGGCCCAGACGACGACGGCTCCGGCGACTCCGGCGGCATCCCGGTGTCCGCGCTGCCGACGGCCCTGCGCGGCGTGTACCTGGATCTGGCGCCGGTCGTGCTGGACGCCGGTACGGACTTCGCGCCCGCCGCCCGCGCGCTGCTCGACCTGTACGCGGAGCGCGACGTGCCACGCAGCGCCGCACTCGGCAACCTCGGCGCGGACCCGCTCGCCACCCTCGCCCGTACGGGCTCCACAGCAGGCGCGGCCTCAACAGAAGGCACGGCCTCAACCGCAGGCACAGGAGACGCAGACTCCACAGCAGACCCCTACGCGGCAGCCGCCGAACTGGCCCGCACGTGCCACCGCGACTACCCCGGTCTGCGCGCGCTCACCGTGGACGCGCTGCCGTACCACGAGGCCGGTGGCTCGCCCGCCGAGGAGCTGGGCTGCTCGCTGGCCACCGGCGTCGCGTACCTCCGTGCGCTCACGGACGCGGGGCTGGACGCCGAAGCGGCCTGCGGGCAGCTGGAGTTCCGGTACTCGGCGTCCGCCGACCAGTTCCTGACGATCGCCAAGTTCCGCGCGGCGCGCAGGCTGTGGGCGCGGGTGGCGCAGGTGTGCGGGGTCACGTCCGCGGCCGCCGCGCAGCGGCAGCACGCGGTGACCTCCTCGGTCATGATGACGCGGCGCGACCCGTGGGTGAACATGCTGCGCACCACCGTCGCCTGTCTGGGCGCCGGGCTGGGCGGCGCCGACGCGGTGACCGTGCTGCCGTTCGACGACGCGCTGGGGCTGCCGGACGCGTTCGCGCGCCGTATCGCGCGCAACACCTCGACGATCCTCGTCGAGGAGTCGCATCTGGCGCGGGTCATCGACCCTGCGGGCGGCTCCTGGTACGTGGAGCGGCTGACGGACGAACTGGCGCACGCCGCCTGGGAGTGGTTCCAGGAGATCGAGCGCGCGGGCGGTCAGGCCGCGGCGCTCGGCTCCGGTCTCGTACGCGACCGCGTCGCCCGTACGTGGGAGCGGCGGCAGGAGGATCTTGCGCGGCGGCGCGAGCCGATCACCGGGGTCAGCGAGTACCCGATCCTGGACCAGCCGCCCGTGGAGCGCGAGCGGCCGCCCGCCCCGGCAACGGGCAGCGGTCTCCCGAGGGTGCGGCGCGACGAGGCGTACGAGGCGCTGCGTGCGCGTTCCGACGCGCACCTCGCCGCGACGGGTGCCCGCCCGAAGGTGTTCCTGGCGGCGCTGGGCCCGGCCGCGGCGCACACCGCGCGCGCGGGCTTCGCCTCGAACCTGTTCCAGGCGGGCGGCATCGAGCCCGTGCACGAGCCGGTGACGGTGGACGCGGACACGGCCGCCGACGCGTTCGTACGCAGCGGCGCGAGCGTCGCGTGCCTGTGCTCCAGCGACGCGCTGTACGCGGAGCAGGCCGGGGCGGTGGCGGCGGCACTGGCCGGGGCGGGCGCGCGGCGGGTGCTGCTCGCCGGGAAGCCGGGTGAGCACCGGGAGGCGTGGCAGCGGGCCGGAGTCGACGAGTTCATCCACGCGGGCAGTGACGCGGTCGCCGTCCTCTCGTCCGTTCTCGACCGTATGGGAGTGGCGTAATGCAGGGCGACACACAACGGCCGGGCACCGTACCGGACTTCACGGGCATCGCGCTGGACCCGGAGGACACGGCCGGTACGACGCCCGGTGCGACCGCCGCGCAGTGGCGGGCGGCCGTCCAGGAGCGGACCGGCAAGAGCGCCGCTGACCTGGGCTGGGAGACGCCCGAGGGCATCGAGGTCAAGCCGCTGTACACCGGGGAGGACACGGCGGGCCTGGACTTCCTGGACACGTACCCGGGCATCGCCCCGTATCTGCGCGGGCCGTACCCCACGATGTACGTCAACCAGCCGTGGACCGTCCGCCAGTACGCGGGCTTCTCCACCGCCGAGGAGTCCAACGCCTTCTACCGGCGCAATCTCGCCGCCGGCCAGAAGGGCCTGTCGGTGGCGTTCGACCTGCCGACCCACCGGGGTTACGACAGCGACCACCCGCGCGTCACCGGCGACGTGGGCATGGCGGGCGTCGCGATCGACTCGATCTACGACATGCGGCAGCTGTTCGACGGCATCCCGCTGGACCGCATGAGCGTGTCGATGACGATGAACGGCGCGGTGCTGCCCGTACTGGCGCTGTACATCGTGGCGGCGGAGGAGCAGGGCGTGCCGCCCGAGAAGCTGGCCGGGACCATCCAGAACGACATCCTCAAGGAGTTCATGGTCCGCAACACCTACATCTACCCGCCGCAGCCCTCCATGCGGATCATCTCCGACATCTTCCAGTACACGTCGCAGAAGATGCCGAAGTACAACTCCATCTCCATCTCCGGCTACCACATCCAGGAGGCCGGCGCGACGGCCGACCTGGAGCTCGCGTACACCCTCGCCGACGGCGTGGAGTACCTGCGGGCCGGGCTGGACGCGGGGCTGGACGTGGACGCGTTCGCGCCGCGGCTGTCGTTCTTCTGGGCAATCGGCATGAACTTCTTCATGGAGATCGCGAAGCTGCGCGCGGGCCGGCTGCTGTGGGCGAAGCTGGTCAACCAGTTCGAGCCGAAGAACGCCAAGTCGCTGTCACTGCGCACTCACTGCCAGACCTCTGGCTGGTCGCTGACAGCACAGGACGTGTACAACAACGTGACCCGCACCTGCGTCGAGGCGATGGCCGCCACCCAGGGGCACACGCAGTCGCTGCACACGAACGCGCTCGACGAGGCGCTGGCGCTGCCCACCGACTTCTCCGCCCGTATCGCCCGCAACACGCAGCTGCTGCTCCAGCACGAGTCCGGCACCTGCCGGACCGTCGACCCGTGGGGCGGCAGCGCGTACGTCGAGCGGCTGACGTACGACCTGGCGCGGCGCGCCTGGCAGCACATCGAGGAGGTCGAGGGCGCGGGCGGGATGGCGAAGGCCATCGACGCGGGCATCCCGAAGCTGCGCGTGGAGGAGGCCGCGGCGCGCACCCAGGCGCGTATCGACTCGGGGCGGCAGCCGGTGATCGGCGTCAACAAGTACCGCGTCGACACGGACGAGCGGATCGACGTCCGTGCGGTCGACAACTCCGCGGTGCGCGCCCAGCAGATCGAGAAGCTGCGCCGGCTGCGCGCCGAACGCGACGAGTCCGCCTGCCAGGACGCGCTGCGCGCGCTGACCGCGGCCGCGCGGGAGGGGCACCGCGAGGGCGGCGGCCTGGAGGGCAACCTGCTGGCGCTGGCCGTGAACGCGGCGCGGGCGATGGCGACTGTGGGCGAGATCTCGGACGCGCTGGAGAAGTCGTACGGGCGGCACGCGGGGCAGATCCGTACGATCACCGGGGTGTACCGAGAAGAGGCCGGGATGTCACCGGGAGTGGAGCGCACGCGCGGACTGGTGGAGGCGTTCGAGGAGGCCGAGGGCAGGCGCCCGCGCATCCTCGTCGCGAAGATGGGCCAGGACGGCCACGACCGGGGCCAGAAGGTGATCGCCACGGCCTTCGCCGACCTCGGCTTCGACGTGGACGTCGGCCCGCTGTTCCAGACGCCGGCCGAGGTCGCGCGGCAGGCGGTCGAGGCGGACGTGCACGTCGTGGGCGTCTCGTCGCTGGCGGCCGGGCACCTGACGCTCGTTCCGGCGCTGCGCGAGGAGCTGGCCGAGGCGGGCCGGGGCGACATCCGGATCGTGGTGGGCGGCGTCATCCCGCCGCAGGACGTCGAGGCGCTGTACGAGGCCGGCGCGGCGGCCGTGTTCCCGCCCGGCACGGTGATCCCGGACGCGGCGTACGAGCTGCTGCGGCAGCTGGCCGGCGCGCTCGGGCACGAGTTGTGAGCTGCTGACACCCATATGGCACCGAGATGGCACTGATGGCACCGATTGTGAGCCGCTGACACCGATGACAGCGAAGCCGGCGAAGATCGACATCGAGAGCTACGTGGAGGGCGTGCTGTCCGGGTCGCGGGCCCGGATCGCACGCGCCATCACGCTCGTCGAGTCCACCCGCGACACGCACCGGGAACTGGCCCAGCGGCTGCTGATCGAGCTGCTGCCGCACAGCGGGAAGGCGCGCAGGATCGGCATCAGCGGGGTGCCGGGCGTCGGCAAGTCGACGTTCATCGACGCGCTCGGCAGCATGCTCACCGGGATGGGGCACCGGGTCGCGGTCCTCGCCGTCGACCCGTCGTCCAGCCGTACGGGCGGCTCCATCCTCGGCGACAAGACGCGGATGGAGCGGCTGGCCGTGGACCCGCACGCGTTCGTACGGCCCTCGCCGACGTCCGGCACGCTGGGCGGGGTGGCGCGGGCGACGCGGGAGACGATCGTCGTGATGGAGGCGGCGGGTTACGACGTGGTGCTGGTGGAGACCGTCGGCGTCGGGCAGTCGGAGACGGCCGTCGCCAACATGGTCGACACGTTCCTGCTGCTCACCCTGGCCCGCACGGGCGACCAGCTGCAGGGCATCAAGAAGGGTGTCCTGGAGCTCGCGGACGTCGTCGCCGTCAACAAGGCCGACGGGCCGCACCAGCGGGAGGCCAAGTCGGCGGGCCGTGAACTGGCCGGTGCCCTGCGGCTGTTGCAGCCGCAGGACGAGGCGTGGACGCCGCCGGTCCTCACGTGCAGCGCGCGCGAGGGCACGGGGCTGGACACCGTGTGGGAGCGGCTGGAGGCGCACCGGCAGCTGCTGGACGCGCGGGGCCGGCTCCAGGCCAAGCGGCGGGATCAGCAGGTCGACTGGACCTGGGCGACCGTACGCGAGCAGCTGATGGCCCGGCTGCGCGAGCACCCGGACGTACGCAGCCTCGCCCCGGAGCTGGAACGGCAGGTGCGGGAGGGGACGTTGACGCCGACGCTGGCGGCGGAGCGGCTCGTGAACGCGTTCCGCAAGGGCTGAGGCGTTCCGCGCCCCGCCCCCGCCCCCGCCCCGCGCTCCAAGTCGGCGGCGCCGCTCGGGCGTTCACTTCCTGAAGTCCGGACACCTCATCTGCCGGGCTTTCGTAAGAAGCGTTGACACAGGTTGGAGTCGCGTCTAGCTTCACGGGCACCAAGAGAGCGCTCTCAGTCCGCTGTCCTCCTCTCCCCCAAGGTTGCGAGGTACACAGCACGTGAGATCACACATCCAGCGCAGCAAGCACAGACGCGCGCACCGCAGACACAGACGCGCGGCCGTCCTCCTCACCGTCCTGGCCACCGCCGCGGCCGGGGTCTCCCTGGTGCCGGGGCAGCCCGCGGCCGCCGCCGAGATCCCTGTCGGCAGCGGCAGTTACTCCGACACCCGGCCCGCCGGCACCTCGGGCCCGGTCGACAGCACCGACCGGCCGGTCACGCCGCAGGTGACCGAGCGCATGGCGGGCCAGCCCGTACCCACCAACGACTGGTGGTCGTCGCTGGTGTTCAAGCGTTATCCGGACAAGCCGTACTCCCAGCCCATGTACGGCCACCCGCTCAGCTACCAGGCCGTCAACGGCGGCCTCGAGATCGGCTATCCGACCGAGCCGGCCGTCGTCGGCGAGGGCCGCCAGTACGAGTTCGCGCACAAGGCCGACCTCACGCTCGGCGTCGCCGGCCTCGACTCCCCCGACACGAAGGCCGACGGCTGGTCCGACTGGACCGTCAGCCCGTACTGGTCGGACGGCAGCCGTACCCTGCGCGCCACCATCGGGCACGGCAGCCCGTACGTCTACGCCGAGGCGACCGGCGGCGCCGCGGAGATCAACGCCGGTGCCGCGCCCGAGGTGTTCGCCGACGAGGGCAGCGTCCTCGGCGTCACCGTCGGCGGCCACCACTACGGCCTGTTCGCGCCCGGCGGCAGCGACTGGACCGTCTCCGGCACGAAGATCAGCGCCGAACTCGCCGACGCCGGCTACTACTCCGTCGCCGTGCTCCCCGGCCCCGAGGCGCTGGAGGAGTACCGCACGTACGCGTACAGCTTCGTCACCGGCTCGAAGGTCGACTGGGACTACGACGCAGCCGCGGGCAGGCTCAACGCCACGTACACGCTGGAGACCGAGGCCCGCGAGGGCGAGCAGACCGGCACGCTCCAGGCGCTGTACCGGCACCAGTGGCAGCACACCTCCGACGAGCTCACCGGCCACGAGTACGTGTCGCCGCGCGGCACGATGAAGGTACGGGCCGGCGGCTCGTTCACCACCTCGCAGGACGTCACGGGCGTACTGCCCGCGCTGCCGGAGACCGGCGGCGTCGACAAGGGCCAACTGGCGGCGTACGTCAACGAGGTGGCGGACTCCCCCGACCCGTTCAACGGGGCGACGGACACGTACTGGACGGGCAAGGCGTTCGGCCGCCTCGCCCAGCTCGTGCCCCTCGCCGAGCAGGCCGGCGCCACCGGGGCGCGCGACAAGCTGCTCGCCGCGGTCAAGGAGCGGCTGGAGGAGTGGCTCACGGCGGGCGGCGCCTCCGAGTTCAGCTACGACGGGGACTGGAAGACCCTGACGGGCTACCCCGCCTCGTACGGCAGCGACAAGGAGCTGAACGACCACCACTTCCACTACTCGTACTACGTCATGGCCGCCGCCGTGGTCGCGCGCTACGACCCGGCGTGGGCCGCCGACTCCGCCTGGGGCGGCATGGTGAAGGAGCTGATCGCGGACGCGGCCAACCCGGCGCGCGGCGACGCCCGTTACCCGTTCCTGCGCGGCTTCGACGTGTACGCCGGGCACAGCTGGGCCTCGGGGCACCAGGGCTTCGCGGCGGGCAACAACCAGGAGTCCTCGTCCGAGTCGGTCAACCTCAGCGCCGCCATGATCATGTGGGGCGCCGCGACCGGCGACACCTCGGTCCGCGACCTGGGTGTCTACCTGCTGACGACCGAGTCGGAGACGATCCGGCAGTACTGGTTCGACGGCGACCAGGAGGTCTTCCCCGAGGGCTTCGGGCACCAGACGCTCGGCATGGTCTGGAGCAACGGCGGCGCGTACAGCACCTGGTGGACCGCCAACCCGGAGGAGATCCACGGCATCAACGTCCTCCCGGTCACCGGCGGTTCGCTCCACCTGGCCCGCGACAAGGCGGCCATCGACCGGAACCTCGCCGAGATGGAACGGGAGAACGGCGGGCCCGCGCAGGAGTGGCGCGAGATCCTCTGGGAGTTCCGCGCGCTCAGCGATCCGGCGGCGGCCAAGCAGGCGTACGACGCGGACCCGCGGGAGTACGAACCGGAGGCGGGCGAGTCCTGGGCGCACATCCACCACTGGATCAACACCCTTGCCACGACGGGCGCCCCTGACACGTCGGTGACAGCCGACAGTCCGACGGCAGCGGTCTTCGCGAAGGGTGACACCCGTACGTATGCCGCGCACAACTACGGTGACAGCGAGCAGACAGTGACCTTCTCCGACGGCCACACGCTGACAGTGCCACCGAAGTCGTCGGCGAGTGACACCGGCTGACGGGACCGGCCACCGTCCGGCCGGGACCGCGAGCGGTCCCGGCCGGACGCGGGTCACAACGGGGCGACCTGGCGGTCCTCGGCGGCGGGCAGCGGAACGGCCGTGACCATCTCGGCGTCCCGAGTGTCACGCAGGCCGAGCGTGCACAACGTGCTCGCCAGCGCGATGAACGCGAGGTAGTACCCGATGGCGCTGCTGCCGAACGAGTCCTCGAGCGTGGTGGCGATCAGCGGTGTCACCGCACCGCCCAGCACGGCCGCGAGGTTGTACGCCAGCCCGGCACCGGTGTACCGGTACTGCGCGCGGAACAGCTCGGGCAGCAGCGCCCCGACCGGACCGTAGGCGATGCCGACGACGCCGAGGACCAGGCACAGCGTAGATGAAGAAGTCGTAGAACTCGATCACGGTGCCGATCATGCTCGCGAATGCGACGCGGCCCATGGGGTTGCGCTGCTCTGCGTCTGCCGAGGTCATTGTTCCCTCCGGGGATTCGGGCCGGGGCCGGCCGGGATGGGGATGTCACCGCGGGCCTGTTCGTCCGCGGGCGCGGAACGGCCGGGCGGACGCGGTGTACTGACGCACCGCACTGCCACGCGGCGCGCGGTGTCCTTCCGTTGCGAGGGGAGTTCAGGAAGTGGCGGAGGCGGCGGACGCGTTGTCGGCCTGACCGGTCTGGCTCGACTGACTGGGCGCCTGGTGACCGGGTACGGGCGCCATACGGCTGACCGCGAGCGCGCCGGCGGCGGCGAGCACGAGGAACCCGCCCATGACCCAGAGGCCCGCGCGGTAGCTGCCCGTGGCGTCGTGCAGCACTCCGGTGATCGACGGGCCGAGCAGACCCGAGAAGTTGCCCATCGCGTTGATCATCGCGATGCTCACGGCCGCCGCGGTGCCGGTCAGATAGCGCAGGGGCAGCTGCCAGAAGATCGGCACGGCCGCGAAGATCCCCGCGGCGGTGACGGAGAAGGCGAGTACGGCGGCCACGAGCGAGCCCGTATAGCCCGCGGCGACGATCGCCACCGCGCCCACCATCGCGGGCCCGGCGATGTGCCAGGTGCGTTCCCGGGTCCTGTCCGAGTGCCGCCCCCACAGCACCATCGCGACAACGCCCGCAAGGCTGGGAATTGCGGTGACCAGACCGATCTGCGACACCGACAGCTCGCCGCCCATGTCGGTGTCGAACCTTTCGATGATCTTCGGCAGGAAGAACGCGAGGGCGTACTCACCGAATTCAAGCGCGAGATAGACCAGGCCCAGTCCCAGGACCAGCGGGCTGAGAATGGTACGCAGCACACCCTTGCTCCGCCGAGCGCCCTGAATTTCCTCGGCCTCGGCGTCTAGCGTTCCCTGCAGCCAGGTCTTTTCCTCGGCCGTCAGCCACGCCACGGCGGCGGGCCGCTCGGGCAGCTTCACAAAGCACCAGATCCCCAGCAGGACCGCCGGCAGCGCCTCGATGACGAACATCGACTGCCAGCCGCGCAGCCCGAACAGGCCATGGGCGCTCGACATCAGCCAGGTCGACAGCGGGCCGCCGATCAGGCCGGACAGCGGTGCGGCCGCGATGGCGATGGCGGTGATACGGCCGCGGCGCTCGGCGGGGAACCACAGCGCCAGGTAGTAGATCATGGCGGGGAAGAAGCCGGCTTCGGCCATGCCCAGCAGGAACCGGAGCGCGAAGAAGTGCCATGGTGCCGTGATGGCCGCCATCAGCATCGCCAGCAGGCCCCAGGCGCCGAGGATGCAGCCGAGCCAGCGCCGGGGGCCGAACCTGGCCAGCATCATATTGGCGGGCACCTGGAACGCCACGTAGGCGACGAAGAAGATGCCCGCACCGAAACCGTAGGCGGCGTCGGACAGGCCGATGTCCGCGTTGAGTTGGAGAGCGGCGTAGCTGATGTTGACGCGGTCGAGATAGCAAATGAAGTACATGAGCAGAATGACCGGCACGATCATCCATGTCGTCTTGCGGGCTACCGACTCGGGGACGGGGAAATGGGCAGAGCTCTTCTTCATCGGAGAAACCAATCGATCTGCGGTCTCGCGCGGGGAGACGCGTCCGAATACTGAAGGGAAAAGCGCAGAGGTGTCTTCCGTGAGGTTTTCGGAAAACCGCAGACCGTTCTTTCGCGGCGACTGTGCCCGGTCCGGCGATGGGGATTCGCGGGCCGTGCCGGCACAGCGCCTAGTCGTCGTCCTCTGCGGACGGTTCGGGGAATCCGAGCACCGAGCTCCGGTTCTCCTCGATATGGCCGATCATCGTCCTGCGGAACCGCTTCGCGTCGCCGTTCTCGAGCGCGTCGATGATCGGCCAGTGCGAGTCGCTCACCGAGAAGCTCTGGGCGAACGTGCGGTCACCGATCGACTGGAACATCATCAGCTTGCCGCTGAGGATGGTCCACGTACGCCGCGCGGTGTCGGTCGAGGCGATGGACAGCAGGTCCCGGTGGAACTGGAAGTCGAGGCTCACCAGCTCGACGAACTCCCGGTCGCGTTCCGCCCGTCGCATGCGTTCGGTGACACCGCGCAGGTGGTCGATCTGTTTGAGCGTGATGACCTGGCACAGCTCCTCGGCGGCCATCGTCTCGAGCAGTTCGCGGATGGCGAGGGCGGCGAGCGCTTCCCGCTGATCGACCTCGGCGACGCGTGCTCCGCGCTGCGGGACGAGCGTGATCATCCCTTCCTGCTCGAGCTGGCGGAGCGCCTCGCGGATGGGCCCGCGGGAGAGGTTCAGCGTCCGCGAGATCGACACCTCGTTGAGGCGCTCGCCGGGACGGAAGTCACCGTTCAGGATCGCCCGCCGCACCGTGTCCGCCACCGATTCGAACAGCAGCTTGTTCTCGACCTCGCGCATCACAGCACCCAGCCTCTCCTCGTCCCGCCGGCCTGTCACGTGTTCATATCGTGACGGCACCCTCACATGCTTCCGAAACCGACCGTGCGTAGCGCGCCAGTACGCCCCTCGTCGGGAGCTCACGGCCCGGTGCCGGCGTACGGGCCCGCAGGACCGCCTCGTCGACGTCGACGTCCAGCCGCCCCTCGAGAAGATCGACCGAGATCCGGTCGCCCTCCCGTACGTAGGCGATGGGCCCGCCGGAGGCCGCCTCCGGGCAGGCGTAGCCGATGGCCGCGCCGTGCGAGGCGCCGGAGAACCGGCCGTCCGTGATCAGTACGACGGTCTCGGCCAGCCCCATGCCGACGATGGCCGCCGTCGCACCCAGCATCTCCCGGAAGCCGGGGCCGCCCCGGGGGCCCTCGTTGCGGATCACCACCACGTCGCCGGGATCAATCCGGCCGCCGTGGATGGCGGCGATCGCGTCCTCCTCGTTCTCGAACACCTTGGCCGGGCCCGAGTGGCGCAGCAGCCGCGCCGGGACGCCGCCGCTCTTGACGATGGCGCCGCTCGGGGCGAGCGAGCCCCGCAGCACTGTCAGCCCGCCCGTCGGGTCGAGCGGCTCGTCCAGCGGCGCGATCACGCCCTCGGTCCAG
Organism: Streptomyces armeniacus; assembly: GCF_003355155.1. NCBI lineage: Bacteria > Bacillati > Actinomycetota > Actinomycetes > Kitasatosporales > Streptomycetaceae > Streptomyces > Streptomyces armeniacus. The sequence goes on from NZ_CP031320.1 coordinate 5,262,114, forward strand.
CCCGGATCGGCGTCCGCGACCGGGCGGATACGCGCGCTGCCCTCCAGCAGCGGCGCGAGCTCGCGCAGCAGCGCCTGCACTCCCCCGGCCCGGTGGAACTGCGGCAGCGAGACCCCGCCGGACGGGCGCAGTTTGACCAGCGTCGGCGTGGTGGCGGCGAGCGACCCGAAGTCGTCCCAGCCGAACTGCGCCCCCGCCTCGTGCGCGATCGCCGGCAGGTGCAGGGAGATGTTCGTCGAGCCGCACACAGCCAGCGCCACCCGGGCCGCGTTCCGTATCGCCTCGGAGGTGACGACCTGGTCGATCGTGAACTCCTTCTCGAGCAGCGAGACGATCTCGTACCCGCTGGCGTAGGCGATCCGCAGGTGCTCGGCGCTGCCGGCCACGACGCTGCCCGCGCCCGGGAGGGACAGGCCCATCGCCTCGGCGCACAGTGCCATCGTGTTGCCGGTGTACGCGCTCGCGCCGCCGCCGGCGCCGGGCATCTGCGCCAGTTCGAGGCGGTTGAGCTGGGCCTCGCTGATCTCGTCGGCGTGGACGCGGCCGATGCCCTCGAACACCGTCTCCCAGGAGACCTCCTCCCCGTCGAGCACGCCGGTCTCGGTGGTGCCGGCGTACACGTAGACGGTCGGCAGTCCGCAGCGCAGCGCCCCCATGAGCATGCCGGGGGTCACCTTGTCGCCGCCGGCGATGATGACCAGCGCGTCGAACGCGTGCGCCTGGACCATCAGTTCCACGGAGTCCGCGATCGTCTCCCGGGCGGGCAGGACGTACCGCATTCCCTCGCTGGCCTCGCTGAGGACGTCGGTGGCGTGGATGACTCCGAACTCCATCGGGGTCGCGCCCGCCGCGAGCACCCCGTCCTTGACCCGGCGGGCGACGCGCTCGAGGTGGACGTTCTCGGCGGCGATCTCGTTCCAGGCACAGGCCACGGCGACCAGCGGACGGCGCAGCTCCTCCTCGGTACGTCCGGTTCCGTAGAACCACGACCGGGCGAACGCACGGTCGGTGCCCTGATAGCGGGCCCAGCTGCGGCGCGAACTCATCGGCTCGTCTCCACTCCGTCGGGGGTGTCCCTCATTGCCCGGTGACGCTAGGAGTCCATCTGTGAAATGTCAACACTTTACTTTTGACAGTTGGCAGAGTGCTGCCTGAGGGCAGGTCGAGGCGCCGCGTGAGCGCTCAGACGGGGGCGGGCAGGGGCGGCGTGCCCCGGGATCAGGTCCGGCCGCCGCGGCGGCGGCGCGCGCGATAGGCCGCGGCCTTCACGCGGTTCCCGCACTCCTCCATGCCGCACCACGTACGGCGGGCACCCTGGGACCGGTCGACGTAGAGCCGTGTACAGCTCTCGCGTCCGCACTCCTTGAGCACGAGGTCGCGGTCCGCGAGCAGCTCGATCGCCGCCGCGGCGACGTCGGCCAGTACGGCGGCGGTGTCGCCGCGGACCTCGGCTCCCGCGTCGGTGAGCACGACCCGCCTGCCGGGGGTCGCGGCGATCCGGTTCACGACGTCCAGGGCGCCGCGGTCGAACCGGCGCCCTTCCAGGCGGTCCTGAGCCAGCCGGTGCACCGCCTCGCGCAGTTCGAGGGCCCTGGCGAACCCGCCCGTGTCCACGTCGGCCGGGCCGCCGGGCAGCAGCCCCGCCTCGTCGATCCACCGGCGCAGGTCGGCGGGGCCGGCGAGCCGGTCGCGCGGTGCCGTACGGCGCCACTGCAGCGTTCCGGCGAGATCGAGCGCGGCGTTGCCGCTGACGAACGCGTAGTCCACGGCACCATCTTGACCGGTGACGCGGGGGCACACAGAATCACCCCCTGAACCGGTGACGATTTTGGGAGAGCCATGCCGCCACTGCACACCGCCGACCTCGACCTCGACGTGGACACGATCGTCTTCGACATCCTGGGCACCCTCGTGGACCACACCGCGGGCCTGCGCGCCGCCCTGGCCCAGCTCGCCCCCGATCCCGGGCAGGTCGACGGCCTGGTCGCGCTCTGGGGCCGCCGTATCTCCGCCGAGCACCGCCGGATCGTCGACGGCGAACGGGCCTACGCGCCCGGCACGGTGCTGGACCGCGAGGCCGCGCGGGAGGTCGCCGAGGCCGCGGGCGTGTCCGGCCCGGGCGCCGTCGACACGCTGGTACGCGCCGCCCGGCAGCGCCCCGCCTGGCCGGACTCCGCGGACGCGCTGGCCCGGCTCGGCGCCGGCCACGAGCTGATCGGCCTGTCCAACGCGGACACGACGGACCTGCTGCGGATGAACGCCTCCGCCGGGCTGCGCTGGCACACCGCGCTGTCCACGCAGGCCGTCGGCAGCTACAAGCCCGACCCGGCCGTGTACCGGCTGGCCATCGACTCCGCGGACAGGCCCCCGGGCCGGATGCTGATGATCGCCGCGCACGCCTGGGACCTGCGCGGCGCGCAGGCGGCCGGGCTGCGCACCGCCTACCTCGAACGTCCCGGCGGCGATCCGCCCACCGCCGAGGACCGGTTCGACCTGCGTCTGGGCGCGCTCGCCGAGCTGACCGGCGCCCCGCGCCCCTGACCGGCGGCCCGGAGCGCGCGGGCCCGGAGTGCGCGGGCCCGGCGGAGACGGCGGCGCGGTCACGTAGGGGCGGTCGCCCCGACAGCGGTCCTCGTACGGGCGGTCACCGTACCGGCGGTCACCGTACGGGCTTGAGCGGGTCGTGCCCGATGTCCATCAGGCCGTGCCGCCAGTCCGCGCCGCCGCTCTTGGGGTCCAGCTCCGGCGGGCGCTGCGACCGTACGACGTCGCAGACCCGCTCGATGACCCTCGCGTCGTCGTCCGTCAGGTCGGTGCGGCGTTTGCCGAGGATCTCCAGTACGCGGCGGCCGGTGCGCTTCCCCGCCCGGTCGGGCAGCTCCTCCGTCTCCTCGCCCGCGTCCTCGGCACGCAGCCACTCCTGCAGTTCGCGCGAGGTCATGTTGACGACGGTGTGGAACTCGTCCCACAGCTCGTCGCTCACCCCTGCCGACGCTGCCATGGCGGCCTCCCGGTGGTCGAGGAAATCAGCCCTGGCCGGGTTTCCGTGCCGGCACCGGGCAAACCACCGCGCGGGCCGGTGTGGACCCGGCGTACGCGGGTACCCCGTGTCCCGTAACGGCAGGTCAGCGGCAAGGTCAGCGGCCGTACGGACCGCCTCGCCGGACCGTGGCGATCCGGGTGCGAGCCGCGTGCGCGGACCGGAGGTGACCATGGGTACGACGGCGTACGACGCCGACGGCGTCCGGCTCGCCGGCGACCTGGTGCTGCCGGAGACGGCGGCGACCGGGGTGGTGAGCTTCGCGCACGGCAGCGGCAGCTCCCGGCACAGCCCGCGCAACCGGGCCGTGGCGGAGGTGCTGCGGCGGGCGGGACTCGGCACGCTGCTGATCGACCTCCTCACCGCGGAGGAGGAGCGTACGGACGACGCCACCGGCGAACTGCGCTTCGACACCGGGCTGCTGGGTCGGCGCATGCAGGCGACGGTCGACTGGCTCGCCGGCCAGGCGGCCACCCGCGACCTGCCGGTCGGACTGTTCGGCGCGAGCACAGGCGCCGCGGCGGCGCTGATCGCCGCGGCGGAGCGGCCGGCCCGGGTGCGAGCCGTGGTCTCCCGGGGCGGTCGCCCCGATCTCGCGGGCGCCGCGCTGTCCGGCGTACACGCCCTGGTGCTGCTGATCGTGGGCGGCGAGGACCGCGAGGTGCTCCGGCTGAACGAGCAGGCGGCGGAGCGGCTGCCCGCGTCCTGCCGCGTCCACGTCGTACCGGGCGCCACCCACCTGTTCCCGGAGCCGGGCGCGCTGGAGGAGGTCGCCGAACGGGCGACGGACTGGTTCGCGCGCATGACGCCGGAGGAGCCGGGCGCGGTGTAGGGAAGCGGACAGCGCCCGCTCCGTACTCCCCCTGACTCCGCCCCGAAACCCCCGTTATGGTCGTGGTCTTGACCGGAAACCACGGGGAGACACGGGGACATGGGCATACGGGGGGCGGCGCGGGTGCGGCGCGTGGTGCTTTCGGCGGCGGTCGGGGCGGTGCTCGCAGCGACGGGATGCACCGGCCAGGACGACGGCGGGCAGTCGGACGAGGAGAACACCGGGAAGGCCGTGGCGCTGAGCGAGGCGCAGGTCTGGAGTGGTGAGAGCGCCCTCGGCGTGGAATCGGCCGAGGGAGTCGCCTTCCGCGGGGACGACGCGGTGGTCCTGGGCCGGGACGGGGAGCTGGGCGTGGTGGACGCGGACAGCGGTACGCCCCGCTGGCGCAGGAACGACGGCGACCTGGCGGCCGAGGCGCGGCTCCGCTTCCGGCTCGGCGACGACAAGAAGCACACCGTTCTGGATGGCGGCACGCCCGGGAACACAGCGGGTATGGACGGCCGCCCGCTGATCACGGGCGAGGGCGAGCGGTGGTCGGTGCTGGCCCGGTACAGGGGCGAGGACGGACGCGGCGTCGTCGCGCTCTCCGGGGACGACGGGCGGCCGCGGTGGCGGACGGAGCTGCCCGCCCAGGACGGCGGTGACAGCCACAGCACCCCCGGCGATGACATCCGGCTGCTCGCCGCCGACGCGCGTACCGCGCTGGTCGCCGTGGCCCCCGAGGACAGCACTGAGGTGGTCACGTACGCGCTCGACGCCGCCGACGGGCGGGTCCTCTGGAAACGCGAGGGCGCCTGGGTGTACGACTTCGCCGGCGGTGACACCGTCCTCGGCGAGCGGCCCGCAGCAGGGGACTTCGACCCGTCGTCGGGGCAGCGCGACGAGCGTGGCTGGGTGATGGCGCTGGACGCCCGCAGCGGCAAGGAGAAGTGGAGCCTGAAGACCGCGCACCCCGGCTACCGGCTGCGGGGAGCGGTCGAGGGCCGTGCGGTCGTCGCGGCCCAGGACGGGCCGTCCGAGCCGGCCGCTCTCGTCCTCGACACCACGACCGGGCGCAAGACCAGCGGGCTCAAGTACGGCAAATACACCTGCCGTGAGGACGCCGGCGCGCGGCTGCTCGCCTGCGCCGCCGCCGCCGACAAGGGCCTGCTCACCCTCCGCGCGGGCAAGGGCGGCAAGCCCGTGCAGAGCACGGTCTCCTCGGAGGAGCTCCTGTCCGTGGACGCCGTGCACGCGGAACGCGTCTATCTGGAAGGCGGGTTGGTCACCGGCCTGTCCGGCAAGACCCGCCGCGAGGGTCTCCCGGGCCGTACGCTCGCCGTCTCGGACCGGCACGCGGCCTTCGAGACCGGGGACGGCGGCACCGGCGGCACCGGCCCGCTGAAGGTGTTCCGGGTCTCCGCCGGGGGCGAGGCCCCGGACGAGCCGGAGGGGCCGGGCAAGGCGTCGGTGCGCCCCCTCTCGTTCACCGAGGAGCCGGAGTGGACGGTGACCTCGGCCACCGGCTCGGAGACCAGGGTGAACGGCCCGGAGAAGGACCGCCTCGAACTGCGGGAGGTCTCTGACGTACGGCTGGTGGGGGACGTGCTGGTGTACAGCGGCGGCACCCGCCAGGTCGGCTACGCCGGGGGCCGGCTGGCCGGACTCGACGCGGCGACGGGCAAGTTGCGCTGGACCGTCGACGGCGATGACCTCGGCGAGGGCCACCACCTGCTGCCCGTGCCGGACGCCGCCGGGGACCACAGGATGCCCGTCGTGGCGACCGGCGGCAGCCATGTCCTGGTGTCCTACTACCCGGGGACCGGCCGCGACGGAGTCGCGGCCGTCTCCGTCAAGGACGGCAGCGTCGCCTGGAAGCGTGACGTGGCGGGCGGGGACGGCGGCACCGTACGGGCCGCCGACGCGCACTCGTACGCCGTCGAGTCCAGCACGACCGGGGGCGGGGACGAGAACAAGACCTGGGACTACACGGTGCGTGTGTACGACCTGAAGTCCGGTGAGCTCACCGCGACCAGGAAGGGCGTACGCGAACCGCACCTGTACGACGGCACGGTGGTCGCGAGCGTCCAGCAGCCGAAGAGCAGGGACGCGAACACGGACGTCGTGGCCTTCACCGCGAAGACCGGCAAGGAGAAGTGGCGCCTGGGCGACCGGTACCGCGATCCGGCCGTCGTCCACGTCGCGGGCGGTGCCGCCGTGATCACGCACGCGGCCGGCACGGCGGTGGTCGGCACGGCCACGGGCAGGGAACTGGCCCGGACACCCGGCCAGGCGGCGGGCTGCCACGGAGACGGCCCTCTGATCGTCTGCCAGGCCGGGCTGCAGAGCACCGGACTCCACCCTGTCACGGTCGAACTCACCAAGAGCGCCTCCCGTGTCAGCGCGAAGGTGCGCGGGCTGCCGTCACTGACGGGCCCCGCGTCGTACACGGCCGTGGACGACCGCTTCTTCCGGCGGGCCGGGACCTCGGCGGGCGAGGCCGAGCCGGTCGCCACCGTCGACGCCCGGGGCCGCAAGGCTGCCGGAGAGCTGCCCGGACTGCCGGTCGCCCTGGACGACGACCGCGTCTGCCTCATGGACGGCAAGCTCACGCCGTACGGGAGCCCGTGGAGCGGGAACCACGAGGTCACCGTCCACCGGCGCGGCTGACCGCTGCCGCGGGGCGCGTCAGCCGTGTGCGTCCAGCGTGGGCGCGAGGTGCTCCGCGAGCATCATCGTGGACAGGTTGGTGTTGGCGTTGGGGATGACCGGCATGATCGACGCGTCGATCACCCGCAGGCCCTCGAGTCCGTGCACCCGCCCCAGATGGTCCACGACGCTGGCGGGATCGTCGGCGGGGCCCATTCGGCAGGTGCCGACGGGGTGCTGGTAGAGGTTGGTGCCCTCGCGCAGGGCGGCGTCCAGCTCCTCGTCGCTGCTGACGGCAGGCCCCGGCCACAGCTCGGCGCCCAGGTGCCCGGCCAGCGGGGCGGTGGCGGCGAGGCCGCGGGCCCGTACGACGCCGGCGCGCAGCCGCGCCAGGTCGGCGGGGTGCCGGAGCAGGCCGGTGTCGATCTCCGGCAGGGTGTCGGGCGCGGGGCCGCGCAGCCGCAGCTGACCGCGTGAGCTGGGCGCGAGCAGCCCCACCAGCACCGTCAGTTCGGGCTCCGGGCCCTCCTCACCCTCGGTGATCGGGCCGGGGAAGATATGCAGGTCGGGGGCGGTCTCGCCGGGGCCGCTGCGGGTGGTGAGCAGTGCCAGGCAGGCCAGCGCGCGCGGGGTGCCGTGCGCGGCGAAGCGCAGCCGCAGCAGCGGGTGGTCGTGCAGGTTGCGGCCCACTCCGGGCAGCGCGTGCCGTACGTGGATGCCCAGCCGGCGCAGATCCTGTTCCGGTCCGATGCCGGAGCGGAGCAGCGCGGCGGGGCTGCCGTACGCGCCGGCCGCGAGGATCACCGTACGGGCGGGCACCGTCTCCGGCGGCTCGGCCAGCGCCACTCCGGCCGCGCGGCCGTCCCGCAGCAGCACGCGGTCGACGAGGACGCCGGAGCGGACCGTGAGGTTGGGGCGGTGCCGGGCGCGGGCCAGATAGGTGAGCGCGGTGGACTGCCGTACGCCGCCGACGACGTTGAGCGGCCCCTCGCCCCAGCCGGACGCGCCCGGGGCGTTGAAGTCGGCGGCCGGCGGGTAGCCGGCGGCGTCGCAGGCGTCGAGGAACGCCCGCTGGTGCTCGGGCAGTTCGGGTCTCGGCACGCGGGCGATGGGGACGGGGCCGTCCCGGCCGTGTACGGGGGCGGAGGGGTGGTCGAGGTCGTGCTCGACGCGCGTGAACGCGGGCAGGACGTCGTCGAACGACCAGCCGGGGTTGCCGGCGGCGGCCCAGGCGTCGTAGCAGCTGGGGTGGCCGCGCAGGGCCATCGCGTTGTTCGTCGCCGAGCTGCCGCCCACGATCCGCCCGGCGAACACGGGGCTGCGCCGGCCCAGGTCGCCCAGCCGCGCCTCCAGGCCCCAGTCGTAGCCGGTGGGCGACAGGTCGCGGGCGTCGGTCACCTCGGGCGGCTGCGCGTCCGCCGTCGAGCCGAAGTCCGGGCCCGCCTCCAGCAGCAGCACCGACCGGTCGGCGCGCTCGGACAGCCGGGACGCCAGCACGCCGCCCGCGGAGCCGGCGCCGACGACAACCACATCGAATGCCATGAAAACGACTCTAACCACGCCGCACGCGCGACCCCCGGGACCGACGCTCGTGCTGCCGCCAGTCGGGGCGAGGTCGGGGTCGGGGGCACGGTCGGGGGTGCAGTCGGAGGCACGGGCACGGGCACGGGCACGGGCCGGATGCGGCGGCGGGGGCCGTGTGCCGCCCCGCTACGATGTGCCGTCCGCTCGACTCCCCTCCCTGGAGGACGTGATGGCCCGCTCCGAACTCGACCGACTGATGCGTCCCCACCTCGACAGGGACGAGAAGCTCCGGGCGGCCGTGTCCGGGTACACCGGCCTCGGATTCAGCCGGATCATTCTCGGCGTCACCGACGACCGGGTCCTCGCGGTCAAGAGCGGCTACTGGTCGCTCACGGACAAGGGCCTCGGCTGGGCCGACCCGCTGGACGAGGTGGCACTGGGCGAACTGCCGCAGGAAGTCCGTACGAAGGGCGCGTACACCGGCAACACGTACATCCGCGTCCGCCGCGCGGACGGCAGCACCCTGCGGCTCAACCCGCGCAACGGCTTCGCGGGCGACCACGAGGGCACGAGGCGCAACGTGGACGCTCTCTACGCGGCCGTGCCGGGTCGTTTCTGACGGGATCCGGTGCGTTCGGTGCGACGTACGGGGACATAGCGGCAGGTGGGTTGAAGGAACCGCCGATATCGGCCCATGCTGTCCGCCATGGATCTCGCTGCCGCCGCGCCCGGCGCGCCCGATGTGCCCGACTCCCGTGACTACGCCCTGGATTGGGCGCTCGTCGACGTCGAGACCTCAGGTCTGGTGCCCCGTCAGGACCGGGTGCTGTCGCTCGCGGTCGTGACGGTCGGCCCCGACGGGGAGCAGACCGGCGAGTTCTCGACGCTCGTGGACCCCGGCGTCGACCCCGGCCCGGTGGAGGTGCACGGGCTGACGCCCGAACGGCTGCGCGGGGCGCCGACGTTCGACGAGGTGGCCGGGCGGGTCGCGGCGATGCTGCGGGACCGGGTGCTGGTGGCGCACAACGCGCAGTTCGACTACGACTTCCTCGCCCACGAGTTCGCCCGCGCCCGTACGTGGCTGCCCGTCACCCGGCGGCTGTGCACCCTCGCGCTGAACCGGCGCGTGGACCCGCCCACCGAGAACCTGCGGCTGGGCACGCTCGCCGCCCACTACGGCGTCACGCAGCGCCACGCGCACGACGCGCTGGACGACACGCGCGTACTGGCCGGGGTGCTGCGCGGCTCCCTGCGCGAGGCGGCGCGGCTCGGGCTGCCGCTGCCGCTGGTGCCGTGCCCGCCGCGGCAGGACCCGCAGTTCGCGCCGAAGCCGCCCAAGACGCCGTGCGCGTACCGCAATCCGGGGCGGCCGGCGCCGGGCGGGCCGCTGACGCAGGGCATGAAGGTGGCGTTCACCGGCGAGGGCGGCGGCGCGTCACGCGCCGAGCTGGTCGCCCGCGCGGTCGCCGCCGGGCTGAACGTGATGGACTCCGTCAGCAGGCACACCAGCGTGCTCGTCGCGGACGACGTACGGTCCGGCTCCACGAAGGCGCGCCGGGCCGCCACCGAGGGCGTGCCCGTGATCGGGGAGGCCGCGTTCCTGGGGCTGCTGGCGGACGTACGGGCGGGGACGCCGCACACGGCGCACGAAGACGTACGGCCGGGGGCCGCCGTACCGGCGCAGCCGCCCGCCCCGGCGGCGGAAACGGCGCCCGCGCCCGTCGCCGTTCCCGCACCCGCCCCCGCGCCCGTGCCCGTCGCCGCCCCCGTGCCCGCGCCCGTGCCCGTGCCCGTGCCCGCGCCCGTGCCCGTCGCCGCACCCGTGCCCGCGCCCGTGCCCGTGCCCGTCGCCGTTCCCGCACCCGCACCCGCACCCGTGCCCGGCAAGCCGCTGGCGGGGCGGCGCGTGCTGGTCCTCGGCGGTACGCATCCGGAGGCCGCCGCGGCCCGCGCCCGTGTCACCGGCCTCGGCGGCGCCGCCGCGATCAACCTCTCCGCCAGCGTCACCGACGTCGTGCTGCTCGCCGGCGGCGACGGCGACCGCCGCATGCGCCGTATCGCGTCGCTGGAGATCCCCACGTACGACGCGGACTGGCTCGCCGCACCCGCCGTCGCGCCCCTCGTACGCCCCGCCGCCTGGCAGGGCCCGCGGGTGCTGCCGCGCGGGGGCGTCGTGGACCTCCCGGCGGGCGCGCCGGAGGCCGCCTGGTGCGTCAGCGCGGGCTGGGCGCAGCAGACGACGTGCGAGATCGACCTCGTCGCGTTCCTCGTGGACGAGGACGAACAGGTCGCGGGCGACGAGGACTTCGTGTTCTACGGCGCGCCCGAGAGCCCCGGCGGCACGGTGCGACTGCTGACGGACGGGCCGACGGAGCAGTCCCTCGTCCTCACCCTCAGCGCGCTGCCGCCGGGCGTGCACAAGGTGGTGATCGCCGCGGCGATCGACGGCGACCCGAATTTCGGCGACGTCGGCGCGATCCAGGTCACCACGGGCCCCGGCGACGGCGCGGCACCACTGGCCCAGTCCGCACTGGACGCGGCGACGACGGAACGAACCTTGCTGCTCGCGGAGGTCTACCGCCGCGGCCCGCTCTGGCGCTTCCGCGCGGTGGGCCAGGGCTACGACCGCGACCTCACCCGCCTGGCCCGCGCCTACGGCGTCGACATCACAACCTGAGTCGACATCACAACCTGACCCGCGCCCGCATCTGCCCGGACCCGAACCGGCGCGCGGACCGTGCGTCCCCTGGGAGGATCCCCCGATGGGAACGGGAGACAGCAGTGACACGGTCCAGTACGTGCGGTTCCAGTCGCCCCGGCCGAACGAGCGGGGCCACCGCACGGGCGTCTTCGGGCTGATCAACACCCTGGCCCGGGAGGGGAAGCTCTCCGCGGAGCAGGAGTCGTTCCGCCGTGCCAACAACACCTGGTTCAACGCCGCTTACACGGATCCCTCGACCGTCGACCCGACCGTCTACGACCAGCGGGTCAACCCCGGTGCCGCGGCCTGGTTCAAGGCGTCCGCCACACACCTCGTCGAGCGTGTCCCCGGCTATCTGGAGATCCTGGCGGCGCACGGCGTGGAGTGCCGGACGGTCCGTTCCGCCGATCCGGGACGTGTCGTGTACGAGGACGACGTACAGGTCGTGGTCGTGCCCGTGGAGAGGCCGGTGACCGGGTCCGCGGCGCAGGCGTGACCGTCGGGTGGGCCGGCGGCTCTACGTCTCCGGCTTGCCCGGGACCGGGGGTGTCTTCGGCAGGCGTGGGGACAGGGCCGGGGCGTCCGATTCGATGCGGAGGGCGTGGCCGATGCGGGCCGGGAGGTTGAAACCGATGATCAGCGCGACCACCGCCGTCAGCACCCCCGCCAGCAGCGTCAACGCCGTGCCCAGGCCCGTGCGTTCCGCGATGGAGGCGCCCGCGAGGGGGGCGACGGCGCCGCCGAGGGCGCCGACGTTGTACGAGAAGCCGAGCCCCGCCGCCCGTACGCGGGTCGGGAAGTGGTCCGCGATGTACTTCGGCAGCAGTCCGGAGATGCCCTGGCTGGTCGCCTGCATCACGAACAGGAACAGCCACAGCAGCACCACGTTCCCCGAGTCCAGCGCGAACACGGGGAACACGAAGGCGAGCGACAGGAACAGCCCGAAGACGTACGTGCGCCGCGTGCCCAGCTTGTCGCCGACGACGCCCGCGAGGCAGGAACCGGCGGCGTAGCCGAGGCCCGCCCAGGTGAGCGCGTCGGACACCTGGCCCGCGTCGTAGCCCAGTTCGGTCTTGAGGTACGTCGGGAGGAGCGACTGGATGGGCCACGAGTAGAGGAAGGCGCAGAACGTCGTGACCATGATGGCGAGCATCACCGGCCAGAGCCGTCCGGCCAGTTGGACGGTGAAGGCGACCAGACCGAGTACGACGGCGGCGACCAGCCAGGGGACGGCGCCGCCGGCGTTCTCGCTGAACAGCAGGACGAGCACGGCCGACAGGACCACGGTGAGCGCGCCGTTGAGCAGCCGCCGGCCGGGCGCGAGCAGCACCGAAGACGTGGTGACGTCGGGCCGGTCGCCGACCTCGGCCTGCCACTCGGCGGCCTCCGGCAGGGCGCGCCGCAGGTAGAGGGTGAGCGCGACGGGCAGCAGGCCCGCGTAGAACAGCCAGCGCCAGCCCGCGGCGGGCACGATGACCTCGTAGGCGAGGGCGGCGACGACGGTGCCGATCGGGTACGCGGAGAGCAGGAAGCCGGTGGCGCGGTTGCGCATGGACTTCGGCCAGGACTCCATGACGTACGTGGCGCTGGACCCGTACTCGCCGGCCATGCCGATGCCGACGAGGGCACGGAAGGCGAACAACGACCAGTAGCCCCAGGCGAATCCGCACATGCCGCTGCCGACGGAGAACGCCAGGATGGCCAGCAGCATGGCGGGCTTGCGGCCGTACCGGTCGCCGATCGCGCCGAGCAGCAGCCCGCCGAACCAGCGCGAGACGAACGCGGCCGAGACGAGCGTGGCGGCCTTGGTGAGGCTGATGTCGAAGTCGTCCGCGATCTCCGTCAGTACGAGGGTGATGAGGACAAAGTCGAAGCCGTCCAGCAGATAGCCGAGCCAGGCGGCGAAGAACGCCTTGCGCTGGCCGCTGGTGAGGCTGCGGAACGAGTGGGGCGTGGTCGGCGGCGACGTGGCCACGGGCGGACCTCCGGTGGGGACGGAAGACATAGGATGTCCTATGTCCGCGCAAGGTACCGCCGGGCCCGGCGATCACGCCAGTGCCTTGCGGGAATTGGTCCGCGGGCCCGCGACCCGGAGGGCTTCCGGCGGCGCACTCCGGCGGCTCCGGGGGCCCAGTCGTCCTATGTCCTGTGAAGTTCCGCGACCCCGGGGCCCCCACGGAGCCGCCCTAGACTGTCCGGTCGTGGACACCCCCGCGACACGCAAGCCCGACTCCCGGACCGAGCCCCAGCCCCCCGGAGAGCCCGCTCCCAGGCCCTCCGGCGCCCGCGCCAACCAGCGCGCCCTCCAGGCGGCGGTCCGTCAGCTCATCGTCGACCGCGGCCTCGAGGCGGGTTCGCCGCTGCCCACTGAGTCCGAGCTGATGCGGCAGCTCCAGGTGAGCAGGCACCCGCTGCGCGAGGCGATGAAGGCGCTCGAGGCGGTCGGCATCGTCGACATCCGGCACGGGCACGGCACGTACGTGGGCTCGGTGCCGTTCTCCGCACTGGAAGCGGGGCTGTCCTTCCGCAGCGCCCTGTCCGTACGCGGTGACCACGCGGACATACACAACCTGCTCGAAGTGCGCGAAGTGCTCGAAACCGGCCTGGCCGGCCGCGTACTGGGCGCGTACGACCTGCTCGACTTCGCCGCGCTCGACGCCGCCGTGAGCGGCATGGAGCGCGAGGCGGAACGCGGGCGGCACGCCCCCGCGCACGACTGGGCGTTCCACGAGGCGCTGTACCGGCCGCTGGACAACGCGCTGGTCCTCGACCTGCTCCAGGTCTTCTGGAAGGTCTTCCACACGCTGGACGCCGACCTGCCGCGCGCCGCCGACACCGCGGCGGTCACCGCCCGCCGGCACCGGCAAATCCTCGAGGCGCTGCGTGCCAAGGACGAGACGGCGCTGCACGAGGCGGTCAGCGAGCACTTCCGGGGCATCCGCTCGCGACTGCGGAGCGCGCACGCGCGGTAACCGCAACGGGCATAACTTCGATGTTGGGGCGGATTGTTATTACCCGGATCGAACAGGCTTGGCAATCCTGGTTACTTCCTGGCCATCACACGCGTCACCCTCGCGTGTCTTCGGAAACGAGGAGCCTTGCGAATAACGAGGATCATCCCCGCCCTCCTTGCCGCTCTACTCTCCGTGCTCACCCTCGCCGGCACCGCCACCGCGGCACAGGCCGAGGACAGAGCAGCCACCAAGGTCAGCGGGCCGCAGCCGATCATCGGCGGCTCGTACGCGCAGAACGCCCCATGGGCGGCACGGCTGTTCTCCAACGGAAGACAGACGTGTTCCGCCACGATCATCGCCCCGACGTGGATCCTCACCGCCAGGCACTGCGTCAGCGGCGGCGGGCTGTCGTTCCGCATCGGCAGCCTCGACCAGACGTCCGGCGGCACCGTCGCCAACGGCACGCAGGTGTACAACCACTCGTCGGACCTCTCGCTCGTACGTCTCGACCGCAACGTGTCGGCGACGTACGCGCGCCTCGGCCAGCCGGGCTCGGTGACGGTCGGCCAGAACGTGCAGGTGTACGGCTGGGGCGCCACGTCCCGGTGCGGGCAGGAGATCAACTGCCAGTCCCGGCTGCTGAAGTACGCGAACGTGACCGTCAGCGGCGGCTGCACCGACGCGTACGGAGGCCGGGCGATCTGCGCGCGCCGCGGCGACGGCATCACCGCGGGCGGCGACTCCGGCGGCCCGATGATGGCGAACGGCGTGCAGGTCGGCGTCGCGTCGACGAGTGACCGGCAGACGACGACGGCGTACACGAACGTCACGGCGTACCGGTCGTGGATCCAGTCGATCGCGGGTGTGTGACCTGACCGCACACCTGACCGCGCGCACCGGCTGAGCAGCACCGCGGAGCAGCCCGGGCTCCGGGCTCCGGTTGTGGGTTCCGGAGCCCGGGTTCCGGGTCACTGCTTCCGGAGCCCGGTTCCGCGCCGTGGGGCGGGGCGCCCGTACAACGGGCGCCCCGCCCCACACGCGTGCCCGCGCCCTGCCCCAACACCCGTGCGCGGACACTGGATGGCCGGCGGCCGGCGTGTGAGACTGCAGGCGCCCTGCTCATAGCCCGCCGTGGCCCGCCGCGCGGCCCCGCCCGGGAGCGCGGCCCAGGCGCACTGCCCTGCGGCCACCGCCCGACGGCCTCGCGGCACAAGCCCGCGGCGCGCGCCCGCGCCCCGGAGGTTCCCTTGGAGATCACGCGCAGGCACGTGCTGTCCCTGCTGTCCGCCACCGGTCTCGCGGCGGTCCTCCCCGTGCCCGCCGCCGCGGCGGCCGGCGCCCCGGACCCGGCCGCGCCCGGGCGCCTGCTCGCCAACACCGTGGCCCTCTTCGCCGGCACCGCCGAGTCCAACGCCCGCCCGGAGACGGCCGCCAAGCTGGCCGCCGTGTCCGACGCCGCGGTGAAGCACCTCAAGGCCCTGGACGAGGCGGGCGAGGGCGAGCTGTTCGCGGGGCTCCCGCTGGGCACCAGCGACGCGAACCTGAACACCACCTTCCGGCAGCTGTACGAGATCGCGCTCGCGACGCGTACGCCCGGCCTCGGCCCGCTGCCCGGACACCCGGACCGTGCGGCGGTGCGGCGGCGCGTCATCGACGCCCTCGTGCTGCTCCACGACCGCTGGTACGGCGACCAGTCGAAGGGCTACTACGGCAACTGGTTCAACTGGGAGATCGGCATCTCCACCGGCGCCACCGCCACCCTCGTGCTGCTCGCCGGTGAACTCGCCGAGCAGCGCCCCGAGTTGACGGCCACGTACATCGCGTCGATGGACACGTATCTGCGCAACGGCAAGGACGGCGACGTCGACCTCGACTCCCGCTTCCACACGGGCGCCAACCTCGCCGACATCACCACCAACCGCCTCCTCCAGGGCGCGCTGACCGGCGGCACCGAAGGCGAGGCCCGTATCCGCAAGGCGCTGGAGGACCAGCTCACCGTCTACGCCACCGTCGACCCGTACCACCTCCGGCACGGCGTCACCGACGGCCACTACGCGGACGGCTCGTTCATCCAGCACCACTCGGTCGCGTACACGGGCTCGTACGGGAAGGCGCTGCTGACGCGCGTCGTGCAGACCCTCAAGGTGCTCGCCGGAACGGGTTACGCCGACACCGACGCCCTGGTGCCCGTCGTCGACCGCTGGGTGGCCGACGGCTTCGCGCCGCTGATCTTCGAGGGCTGGATGATGGAGGCCGTGAAGGGCCGCGCGGTGTCCCGTACGGGCGGCGGCTACGCGGACACGGCCGCCGTCGCGGAGGCCGTCACCGACCTGTCCGCGTACGCGAAGGGGGAGCGCGCCGCCGCGCTCAGGAGCTACGTCAAGCATCTGCACACGGCGTCGCACGACGCCCCGGACCCGGCCGCGTTCGTCTCCCCGCTGACCGTCGTGCGCTACGCCGACCTGCTCGCGGACGACTCCGTGCCGGCCGCCGATCTCAACCCGCCGGAGCGGAGCAGCGCGTTCAACGCCATGGACCGCACGGTGCACCGGCGGCCCGGCTACGCGTTCGCGCTGGCGCGCAGTTCGGACCGGATCAGCAAGTACGAGTACATGAGCGGCGAGAACCTGCTGCCGTGGTTCCAGGGCGACGGCAGCCACTACCTGTATCTCGCCGGGCAGGACCAGGCCGAGTCGTACGGCGTGGACTACTTCACCGCCGTCTCCCCGTACGGCCTCGCCGGCGTCACCGCCCCCGTCGAGCGCCGCAGGAGCGTGCCCGAGCTGTACGGCAAGCCGTACTACGACAACCCCGGCCACCCCCTGAACTTCACCCCGTCCTCGGAGTCGCAGAACACGTACGTCTACTTCCCGCGCGGCACCAACGGGCACTCCGGCGGCGCCGTCCTCGGCGCGTACGGCACGGCCGCCATGGTGCAGTCCGACGACGTCGCGTACGCCGAACGGGACCGGCTGCCCGACGACTTCACCGTCTACCGCAACGCGTCCGCGACCAAGTCGTGGTTCCTGCTGGACGACGAGATCGTGGTGCTCGCGGCGGGCGTCGGCGACCGCGCGGGCCGCGCGGTCACCACCACGGTGGACGCCCGTACGGCGGCGCCCGGCGACCGCGTGGACCTCACGGGCGCGGAGGCCGACGGCAGCCCCTGGGCCGGTACGGGCACGGCGCGGCTGCGCTGGCTCCGGTACGCCAACGCGACGCGGGGCACGGCCGTCGGCTACGCCTTCCTGTCGCCCTCCGCCGCCTCCGCTCCCCCGGTCTCCGTCGCCCTGGAGACCGTCACACGCAGCCGCCGGGTGGTGCGTACGGCCAACCCCGACACCCCGGTCACCCGCCAGGTCTTCGACGCGTCCTTCCGGCAGGAGCCCGGCGCGCGGGCGCTCGCGCTCGCGTACGCGCTGGTGCCGCACGCCACGGAGGGGGCGCTACGGGCGTACGGCGACGGACCGCTGACGGTGCTCGCCAACACCCCGCGCCTGCAGGCCGTACGGCACCGGGGGCTCGGGTTCGTCGGCGCCAACTCCTTCACGCCCGGCGGCCATTCCGTGGCCGGGCTCCGCCTGGACGGGCCGGCGTCGGTGCTCGTACGCCGTACGGGCGGGGGTGACCGTTCCGTGAACCGTGTGACCGTCGCCGCCTCCGACCCCACGATGGGCCGCGACCGGGTCGGCGTCCTGCTGCGCGGCCGCCGCCTCAGCCCCGTCTCGGCCGACCCCGGCGTCCGCTGCCGCTCCGTACCGGGCGGCACGCTGCTCCACTTCCCCACCCGTCACGCGTACGGCCGCACCTTCACCGTGACCCTGCGGGACGGCTGACCGGCGCGCGGGCAGGATGGACGGGACCGCCACACACGTACGAGAGAGGTCAGCCACCGTGACGACGCAGGCCCCCGTCCTTCCGCTCAACGACACCTGGACGCTCCCCGCCGTGGGACTCGGCACCTACCCGCTGGACGACGACGCGGCCGAACGGGCCGTCGCCGGCGCCCTCGAGCTCGGCTACCGGCTCGTCGACACCGCCCTCAACTACGGCAACGAGACCGGCACCGGGCGCGGCATCGCCCGCAGCGGCCTCCCGCGCCGCGACGTCTGCGTCACCACCAAGCTGCCGGGCCGCCACCACGGGTACGCCGAGACCCTCGCCTCGTTCGAGGAGTCCCGCGCGAACCTCGGCCTCGACTACGTCGACCTCTATCTCATCCACTGGCCGCTCCCCCGCGTCGACCGCTACGTCGACTCCTGGAAGGCGATGCTCCGCCTCCGCGACGAGGGCCTCGTACGCTCCGTCGGCGTCTCCAACTTCACCGCCGCGCACATCGAACGCCTGGAGGAGGAGACCGGCGAACTCCCCGCCGTCAACCAGATCGAGCTGCACCCCGCGCTGCCCCAGGACGAGCTGCGCGCGTTCCACGACGCCAAGGGCATCCGTACGGAGAGCTGGAGCCCGCTCGGCCGGGGCAGCGGCCTGCTGGACGACCCCGCGCTGAACGAGATCGCCCGCGCCCACGGTGTGACGCCCGGCCAGGTCGTCCTGCGCTGGCACACGCAGCTGGGCACGACCCCGATCCCCAAGTCCGCGGACCCGGGCCGCCAGCGGGAGAACCTCGACCTGTTCGGCTTCGAGCTCACCGACGACGAACTCGCCCGGGTCTCCGACCGGCCGGCTCAGCGGCTGGGCGGAGACCCGGACAGGCACGAGGAGTTCTGACGGCGCGCCCCGTTCCGCCGGGGGTCTCTACCCGACCGTGAAGAAGTCGGCGAGCGCGCGGCCGATCCTGTCGGGGGCGTTCTCCGTGGGGATGTGGTCCGCGTCCGGGATGCGGATGAGTGTGGTGCGGGGCATCTCGGAGGCGAACCGTTCGGCGTGCTCCACCGTCTCGTGGAGGTCGTCTTCGCCCCAGATCAGCAGCTTGGGCGTGGTGGACCGCCGCAGCGCGGGAACGAGTTCGAGGGTGTACCGGTTGTCGGCCGCGCCCGCCAGGGCCGTCCAGGAGCGGCGCACCCGCTCGTCGGTCCACGGATCGGCGTACTCCGCGATCAACGACTCGGTGGCGACACCGGCCAGCACCCTCGCGATCGCCTCCCGTCGGCCGGCGAGCACGCCCTCGGTTCCGTCGCCCTCCCGGAACCGGGAAACGTGGGGTGCGGGCCAGGAGTCGTAGAGGACCGAGTTGACCAGGGCGAATCGGGAGATGTCGAGCCGGTCGTGGGCGAGGAGATGCTGGGCGACGGCGCCGCCGATGTCGTGTCCCGCCAGGGCGACCGGTCCGCAGAGGCCCAGCGCGGCGGCGAACCGTGTCACCCAGTCCGCGAGGGCCGGGACCGTGGCCGTCTCCGGGGTAAGCCGCCCGCCCGACCGCCCCAGTCCGGGGAGGTCGACCGCGAGGGGCCTCAGCCCCGCGTCGGCGAGATGGCCGAGTACGGGGAGCCAGACGCGGCCCCAGTACGTTCCGTGCAGCATCAGCACGGGCGGGGCGTCCTGGCGGCCCGCGGTCAGATAGCTGGTCGGCTCGCCGTCGACCTGCACCGCGGTCCTCAGCACTGTCGTTCCGGTGGTTTCGCTCATGGGTCCACTGTGTGCCGTGCCGGGCCGTGCGGCCGAGAGTCCGGAAAGACATCTGCGGGTACAATCCTGCCATGCGCCCTCATCGCGTGGTGGCCCTGCTCAACCCGCCGCAGTCCCCCTTCGAACTCTCCTGCGCCACCGAGGTCTTCGGCACCGCCCCGCAGGACGAGCCGCCCCGCTACACCTTCCGGATCTGCGCCGAACACCCCGGTCCGCTGCGAACCACCGCCGGGTACGCGATGCTCGTGGACGCCGGACTGGAGGCCCTGGAGGAGGCGGACACCGTGATCGTCCCCGGCTGGCAGCCGCCCGGCGCCCCCGCGCCACCGGCCGTCACCGCCGCGCTGCGGGCCGCCCACCGGCGCGGCGCGAGGACCGTCGCCATCTGCACGGGAGCCTTCGTCCTCGCCCAGGCCGGCCTGCTCGACGGCCGCCGCGCCACCACCCACTGGCGCGACACCGCCCGGCTCGCCGCCGACTTCCCCCGGGTCCGCGTCGACCAGGACGTGCTCTTCGTCGACCACGGCGACGTGGCCACCAGCGCAGGCACCGGCGCGGGCATCGACCTGTGCCTGCACCTGGTCCGCAGCGACCACGGCGCGGCCTACGCCGCACAGATCGCCCGGAACATGGTCCTGCCACCGCACCGCGAGGGCAGCCAGCTCCAGTACGCCGCACGGCCCGCCCGGCCCGTACCCGCCCGCGCGGACGAGTCACTGGCACCCCTGCTGGAGTGGGCCACCTCCCGGCTCGACACCCGCCTCACCCTCGACCACCTCGCCGAACACGCCGGGCTCTCCGGCCGGACCCTCGCCCGGCGCTTCACCGAACAGCTCGGCACCAGCCCGGGACAGTGGCTGCTCGACCAACGCCTCGACGCGGCACGCGCCTTGCTGGAACAGACCGACCTCCCGGTCGAAGCCATCGCCACCCGCGTCGGCCTCACCTCGGCGGTCAACCTCCGCCGCCGCTTCCGCACCCACCTCGGCACCACCCCCGGCGCCTACCGGCGGGCCTTCAGCCAGACGGCCACATCAGCCTGACACTTCGCGCCGCCCCGCGCCGCCGTGTGCGGGTCGGCGCTGGGCGGCGCGCGCGGCGAGGTCCAGTTCGGCCCATACGGTCTTGCACGGGTACGGCTGCCGGACGACGCCCCAGCGGTCGGCCACTGCCTCGACGAGGGCCAGGCCCCGGCCGGTTTCGGACACGTCCGGTGTCTCGGTCACCGCCCCCGTCACCCGTACGGCATCGGGTGCGGGTACGGACTCGGCGCGGGCGTCGACCAGTTCGACACGGAGGGTGAACCCGGCGGCGAGACTCAGCCGCAGCCGGAAGTCCCGCCCGTTCACGCGGCCGTGCAGCACGGCGTTCGACGCCAGCTCGGCCACGACCTGGGCGAGGGACCGCGACACGTCCGACCCGTACGGCCAGCCCCAGGTGTCCAGTTGCTGCACGGCCAGCAGCCGGGCGAGCCGGGCACCGCGCCGGGTGGCGGAGAGCTGGAAGGTCATGTGGCGGGTGCGGCCGCTGAGTTCAGCGGGGTGGTCGGCAGAGGTGATTGTCGGCGAGATTTCGTCGTTCATGTGACCCAGCGTGGTCACTCGTATCTACTCTGAACACCAAGACCGCCAGTACGCAGCGTCGCTGTCCGGCCCCGGTTCCTGCCGTGTCCGGACCCTGCCCGGTGACCCCGCGCGCTGCGGGCGAGTTGGGCACAACCGGCAGCGCGGACGGAAGGACTGGGCATGGGCGTCAACGGCACCACACGTACGGAACGAGCGGCGGCGACTGACAGTACCGGGCAGGCCGTCGGCCTGTCGGAGGCCGAGGACGAGTCGGCGGCCGTGCTGCGGGCCGTGGGCCGGGTCATCAAGTCCTGCCGCGAACGGGCGGGCCTCACGCAGACGGAACTCGGATCGGCCATCGGCTACGGATACGAGCAGGTCTCCTCCGTGGAACGCGGCCGCCGCGCCCCGCAACCGGAGTTCCTGGAGGCGGCCGACCGCGCGCTGGACACGGGCGGCATGCTTGCCGCCCTGAAGAAGGACGTGGCGGAGGCGCGGTATCCGAAGAAGGTCCGCGACCTGGCGAAACTGGAGGCGGAGGCCGTCGAGCTGGGAGCGTACGCGAACGCGGTCGTCCACGGACTGTTCCAGACAGAGGAGTACGCGCGAGCGCTGTACTGCAATCGGCGCCCCGCGTACACGGAGGACGAGATCGAACGCTACGTCGCCGCGCGGATGTCCCGCCAGGACATCTTCGACCGCAGGCCGCTGCCGACCCTCACCTTCGTCCAGGACGAGGTGACGCTCCGGCGCCCCATCGGCGGTGCGATGGTGATGCGACGGCAGCTCGAACGATTGCTGGAGATCGGCCAGTTGCGGAACGTGGACATCCAGGTGATGCCGACGGATCGGGAGGAACACGCGGGGCTCGGCGGAGCGTTTCAGGTGTTGAGGATGGGTGACGGCGGCACGGTAGTGCGGGTCGAGGCCCAGGCGTACAGCCAGTCGATCACGGTCCCGAAGTCAGCCCGAGTCCTGGAGAGCCAATATGGGATCATCCGATCGCAGGCTCTCACGCCACGGGAGTCACAGTCCTTCATCGAGAAAGTGCTGGGAGAGACATGAGCATCAAGACCACGGCTGGGGACGGCCACACCCTGAAGTGGATCAAGAGCAGCCACAGCACGAACGAAGGCCCCGAATGCGTCGAGGTCGCGGCGACGCCCAACACGGTGCTGGTCCGCGACTCCAAGAACACGGCGGGTCCGCGCCTCGCCTTCGCCCCCGGCGCCTGGGACACGTTCGTCGCCCACACGGCCAACCACTGAGCCGCAGACAAGGGCGCAACACCACCAAAACAAGCCCGTCCGGCGATCGAGGACGAACCCCCGCCCGGCCCCGGCTGAGGGCCGTCCTCAAACGCCGGACGGGCTGAGTCAGGGCGTCGGCACTGTCAGAGGCCGGTGTTAGGTTTCGGCAGCGTGAAGACATCATCCCCACAACAGCCGGTCCTTTATGTGATCGATGAAGACTTCGTCGTGCCTGACCGAGGTGACAAGCAGGACGGGCCTGAGTCCTCGGTTCCTGCTGGTGATCCGGACGAGGCCGTGCGGCTCTTCCACCACTACCGGCGTCTGACGGCGCAGATCCTCGACCACGAGGAGGTACTCCCCGAGCCCGCGAGCGAGGAGGACCTCGCCGAGGCGGAGGAGGAAATGGGCGTCGCCCTGCCTCCGGACCTCCGCGCTCTGTACGGCATCGCCGACGGTGACGGTGATCTCGTCAACCCGCTGTTCGACCGGAAAAGTTGGCTCCCTCTCGCCGAGATAGGCGACCTGGACGACGAGTGGCTCGACATCGCGCAGGAATGGGAGCACGAACCCTGGCGCCAGACGGTGTTCGATACCCAGCCTCCGAATGCCGTACGGAGGTCGCCGCTGCGTGAGGGCTGGATCCGGTTCGCGTTCGACACCGGCGGCAACTGGCTTGCCGTGGACATGGATCCCGGGCCGGAAGGTCGTCCCGGGCAGGTCATCGCGGTCGGAGTCGACTACACCGAAGGGCCGGTGTACTTGGCCGACTCGGTGACCACGTTCCTGCGCCGACTGGTGGAGGCGTTGGAACGCGGCGACTACCGCCACCGTGACAAGAACTTGTGGATCGACGCCGACCTGCGCCCGGCGCCCCGGGTATACCGCGAGTACAGCGACGACTGCCCCACCCGCGCGGGGGCCAGACAGGCCGGTCCGCACGTGCAGAAGGTTCGGGTGGTCGAGGTGGAGGACTGCGCGTTTCTCGACGCGGTGCCCGAAGTGCGTTCGCTCGCGCTGTCGAGCAAAGGCTCGCCCGACCTGACGCCGCTCGGTGGCCGTCCGGTGGAGTATCTGGAACTCGATGTCGAGACGGCCGACCTGACGGCGCCTGCCCGAAACCGGGAGTTGCGGTCCGTGTCGGTCACCTGCGCGCAGCCCGTCGAACTGGCGCCGCTCCGGGCGGTTCCCCACCTGTGGGCGCTGGATATCGCGGCAGCACCCGTCACCGACATCGCCACGGTGGCCGAGTTGCAGGGATTGCAGTATCTGGAAGTGACCCAGGCCCAGTGGCGGGAACTGTCGGAACTCGACGACCTGCCCTCGCTGGCCCTCGTCGGCATCCACCCCGACCGCCCCGAACGTGACGGGTCGCTCCCAACGGACTGGGACATCGTCGACGACGAACCACCGTCGCCTGCCTGAAACAGGACATGACCGGCCGCGGGCGGAACGTTGTTGCCCTGCGCTGCCGAGCGTGGGGCAACAACCGTCACTGCCAACCACTAGGCCGCAGCACGGGCGAAACACCCGCCACATCCAGCCCGTCCGGCGTTTGAGGACGAACCCCCGCCCGGTCCCGGGCCGCGCCCAACGCACGATGCGGTGACCGCACACCGGCGGCTGCCGCGCATCGCTGGCTGAGGGCCGTCCTCAACCGCCGGACGGGCTTGATGTGGCAAGGTCCGCCCTCAACTCACGGCACAAGCAAGCTGGAGTTGGCGAGGTCCGCTCTCGTCTCACGGCACAGACAGGCCGGAGGTGGTGACGGGGCAGCAGCCGGCCGCGCCGGTAAGGGGCAGCAGCGGCACGCGGAGCATTCCCACGGGCTCCGCCTGAAATGTCACGTGATCGTCGCGGGACACCTTCCCCGCCCTTCATTCCTCCGCTTTTTCGTTTCCTTCCGGAGCTGCACTAGGACGGCCACGGAATTCAACGGGACTGAACTATGGCAGCCAGTCAAACCGGGGTCGGAGCGGAGAAATCCGCTCCGACCCCAGGGGATTCACTCAGTGCCGACCTCTAGCAGAAGAGGGTCAGCGTGCAGACACCCGGATCCGTCATCTCACAACCCCAGGTTGGCCCGACGGTCTTCGAGGCCACAGGCGCGCTCGCACCCTCCAGACGGACGTCCAGGTCGAACTCCGCAAGCTCCAGGTCCTCGCACGATTCCAGCATCGCGACAGACATCGACAACTCCTCTTCCCGTTGGGCACATGACTCTCCGGCTCACATCCTTACGCCGGAGAGGATGCACCCACAGATACCGAGCAATTCATACCGCCGACAGCCGGGACGAGGGGCACTAGGGGATTCCCTAACGCGGGATTCCGGGCACTCCGGAACTGCCATAGAACAATTTCAGGGAACTGCCGTAGAACAGAATTCAGTTCGCCGGTCTGCGCTATGGCAGCCAGCCAGCACGGGCGGTGACCGCGCACCGGCGGCAAGGGGTCAGTCGCGCTTCAGGGCGTGGCCGCCGAAGCCGCTGCTCTTGTCGGAGCCCTGGTGCTGGCCCTGGTACCAGGCGTCGAACTCCGCCTGCTTCATGCTGCCCCAGTCCGGCGTGTCGTCCACCTGCGCCCGGCCCAGGCGGCGTCCGAGTTCGACCATCGCCGCGCCCACCGCCGTACGGTCCTCGTCGTACGCCTCCAGGGCCTCCGCCCAGGTGCCGCCCTTCTCCAACGCCCGTTCCAGCACCAGCGCGTCCTGGAGGGCCTTGACCGCTCCCCCGCCCGTGTGCGGCCGGGCGACCGTGGCCGCGTCGCCCGCGAGCAGCATGCGGCCCGTGGCGTACTGCGGGACCTGGAGGTCGTAGATCGGCTGCATGAGGGTCTCGTCGACCGGTGTGCGCAGGACACGTTCCGCCCAGTACGGCGGGAAGTGGTCGGTCACCAACTCCTGCAGGTGCTCGAGGAGTTCGGGCGTCACCTCGGGCGGCGTGGCGGAGGCCGCGCCGGAGGCGCCGGGCTGCTGGCCGGGCGGGATGGTGTAGAGGATCCAGTTCGTGCGCAGGCCGCCGCGGCCGTCGGGGATGGGGTAGATCATGCAGTGTCCGCCGGGGAATCCGACGGTCTGCGCCTCGGCCTGCCGGTCCACGTCCTCGTCCAGCGGCAGCGGCGAGGTGCCGCGCCAGCCGAGGTAGCCCGCGTACTCGGGGCGCAGGCCGGGGAACATGGTGTCGCGGACGACGGACCGGTAGCCGTCGGCGCCGATCACGACGTCGTAGCGCTCCCGCTGCCCGTCCGCCAGTACGAGGGTCACGCCGTCGGCGTCGGGCTCCAGGGCCTGGACGGTCGACTCGGAGCGGTAGTCGACGCTGTCCGGTACGCGGCCCCGCACGTCGTTCCAGAGCGACCCCCAGCCGTAGCCGCGGAACGGGAAGGGCTGGACGCCTATTTCGTGTCCCGCCTCCACGTCGCCGTCCCGCGCGGTCCAGACGCGGCGGGTCAGTTCGGTCCAGGGCGTGTCGGCGTGCACGTATCCGGCGGCTTCGAGCTCCGCGTACCGGTCGTTGTGCATGCCCAGGCCCACACCCCGTTCCCGGAGCTGGCCGCCGACGCGCTCGAAGACGGTGATGCGGTCGGCACCTCCGCGCGCTGCCGCCACAGCCGTCGCACAGCCCGCGATGCTGCCGCCCACCACGGCGACGCTGCCTCCGCGCATGAAGTCCACTCCTCTGAATTGCGGTTGGTGATCTGCGGCCCTACGGCGTCACGGCGCCGTACGGCCCTGCGGCGTCAGGACGCCGCCCGCGCGGGCGCCAGCGCCAGCGCATGGTGCAGCGCCGACGGGTCCGCCCGTACGGCCGCGCCGTCGAACCGCTCCGTGACGCGGCCCGACGTCAGCACCGTCACGTCGGCCGCGCAGCTCGCGGCCAGCGCCGGGCTGGGCGACACCAGCAGGACGGCGATGCCGTCCTCGGCGAGCGTGACGATCAACTCGTGGATCTGCCGCACGAGTACGGGCGCCAGCCCCTCCGTCGGCTCGTCCAGCAGCAGCACGCGCGGCGTGCCCAGCAGGGCGCGGGCCAGGGCCAGCATCTGCTGTTCGCCGCCGGACAGGTCGGCGCCGCGGTTGGTACGGCGTTCGGCCAGCCGCGGGAGCAGTTCGAGTACGCGGTCCGGGGTCCACGCCGGGCCGCGGCCGGTGTCTCCCGGTGGACGGTAGGACAGCCGCAGGTGCTCGTCCACCGTGAGGCCGGCGAAGACGCGGCGGCCCTGCGGCACCAGCCCGACGCCCGTACGGGCGAGGCGGTGTGCCGGACGGCCGGTCACGTCGGTGCCGTTGACCCGTACGGAGCCCGCGGTCGGGCGGAGCAGCCCGGCGACGGTGTGGACGAGGGTGCTCTTGCCCGCGCCGTTGTGCCCGACGACGGCGTGTACGGTGCCGGCGGGGACGGTCAGGTCGAGGCCGTGCAGGACGGTGCCGCCGTCGTAACCCGCCGTCAGGCCGCTGAGTTCGAGCATCGCGTGGGCGTCCTCTCGTACGGTCACGGTGCACCCCCGGGCTCAGCCCCGGCGTCGGCACCCGTGCCGAGGTAGGCGT
This sequence comes from Streptomyces armeniacus, assembly GCF_003355155.1. Lineage (NCBI taxonomy): Bacteria > Bacillati > Actinomycetota > Actinomycetes > Kitasatosporales > Streptomycetaceae > Streptomyces > Streptomyces armeniacus. Next base: position 5,288,742 of record NZ_CP031320.1, read on the forward strand.
CGCGTACGGCCTGGTGGTTGAGGGCCGTCTGTACGGGACCCGCGACCAGTTCCCGGCCGTCGACCAGCACGGTGACGGTGTCGGCCAGTTCGGAGACGACCTCGGTGTGGTGCTCGACGAGCAGCATGGCGACGTCGTCCGGTAGGCCGCCCAGCACCTCCAGCAGGCGGTTGACGTCACGGTCCGTCAGCCCGGCGGCCGGTTCGTCCAGCAGGAGGACGCGGGGCCGGGTGGCGAGCGCGGCGGCGAGGTCGAGCAGGCGGCGCTGCCCGTGGGACAGCGAGGACGCGGGGTGGTCGGCGTAGCCGGCCAGCCCGACGGCGGCCAGCTGCCGGTGCGCGGCCTCGGCCCGCTGCCGGCGGCGTACGCCCGTACGGAACAGGGCGCGCGCCCCGGCGCCGCCGCCCGTATGTGCGGTCCGGTGCCGCCAGCCGGCCAGCACCACGTTGTCGAGAACGGTCAGTTCGGCGATCACGGACGGCTGCTGGAAGCTGCGCGCGATTCCCCGGCGGGCGCGCCGGGCGGGCGCCGTACGGGTGAGGTCGCGGCCGTCGAGCACGACGCTGCCGTGGGTGGGGCGTTCCGTGCCCGCGATGAGGTTGAGCAGGGTGGTCTTCCCGGCGCCGTTGGGGCCGATGACGGCGTGCCGCGCGCCCGGGGCGAGCCGGAGGCTCACGCTGTCGAGCGCAGTGAGGCTGCCGTAGCGGCGGGTGAGGCCGGTGAGCGACAGCACCGGCTGCCCGCCCCGGCCTCCGCCGACGGGGTCGGGGAGGGCGTACGCGTCACGGTGCGGCCTCCTGGGCCTTGTCGGCGCTTCCGGCGGCCACGCCGGCGGTCTCGGCCGTATCGGCAGTCCCGGCCGCCTCTGCTGCGGGCTGCCCGACGGCCGTACCGGAGCCCGCGTCCGTACCGCCCGCGTCCGAACTGCCGCCGTCCCCCGGCCCCTTGGCGCCGTCCGGCCCGCGGCCCGACGGCCACAGCCCGGCCAGCCCGCGCGGCAGCAGGTAGACGGTGAGGATGAACAGGCTGCCGAGCAGCAGCGGCCCGTGTCCGGGCCATGCCCCGGACAGCCAGTCCCGGGTGTAGACGATCAGTCCGACGCCGAGCAGCGTGCCGACGACGGACGTCGTGCCGCCGATGACCGCCGCCAGCAGCGCCAGCGCGGCGATCTCGAAGCCCGCGTCGGCCGGGGACACGTACTGCTGGACGCTCACCAGCAGTGAGCCGCCGACCCCGGCGAGCGCGCCCGCGCCGATGTACGCCAGCATCAGATAGCGGGCCACCGGGTGGCCGGAGGCGCGCATACGGGCCTCCGCGCCGCGGCTGCCCGTCAGCAGCTTGCCCGCCGACGAGCGCAGGCACAGGACGGTGATGACGACCACGACGGCCGTGACGGCCAGCGCGTAGCCGTAGACGTCGACTTCCTCGATCATCGGCTCGCCGCCCCACAGCGCCTCGGTGGGCGCGAAGCCGTACAGGCCGTCGGTCCCGCCGGTGACGGACTTCGTCTGGCTGATGACCGTGCCGGTGAGCTCACCGACGGCAAGCGTGATCATGAGCACGGTGGTGCCCCGCGCCCGTATCACCGCCGGGCCCGTCACCAGGGCGAACAGCGCCGACGCGGCCGCGGCGGCGGCCAGTTGGACCGGGCCGACCGTCCAGCCCTCGTCGGCGAGCAGCGCGGTGGTGTACGCGCCGACCGCGAACGGGGCGGTCTGGCCGAGCGTGGGCAGGCCGGCGTAGCCGGTCAGCACGGTGACGCTGACGGCGACGAGGCCGAGCGCCAGCGCGTACGCGACCAGCGAGACGCTGTACTCGTCGAGCACCGCCGGAGCGAACACCAGCGGCCCGAACAGCAGGGCGAGCGGGGCGAATCCGCGCAGCCCGGACCGTACGGGGGTGGGCAGCGACGCCCGTACGCGCGCGGCAGCGGACCGCGCGGAACCGCGGAACGGAGCGGCCCCGCGGCCAGACGCGGCCTCGCGGCCACCCGCGGCACCGCTCCCGGCGCCGCCCCCGGAGCCACCCCGCCGTGCCAGCCGCCGCCGCAGCCGCGCGAGCGGGTCCGCGGCGCCGTCGTGGCCGGTGTCGGGGCCGCCGCCGTGCTCCAGCGCGCCGCCGGGCCGCAGCACCAGCACCGCCGCCATGGACGCGAACAGCAGGTACGGCGCCCAGTCCGGCGCCACCGAGACGCCGAGCGTCTGCACCTCGCCGACGGCGACCGCCGCCAGCAGGATGCCCCACAGCGAGCGGAGCCCGCCGAGTACGACGACCACGAGCGACAGCATCAGCACGTTGTCGGCGGTCCCCGGGCCCGGCCCGATGATGGGCGCGCCGAGCACGCCGGCCGCGCCGGCGAGGGCGCCGGCCGCGGCCAGTACGCCGGTGTGCACGGCCTTGGGGCTGATGCCGCTGGCGGCGAGCATCTCCGGGTCGTCGGCGGCGGCCCGTACGGCCGCGCCCGCCCGCGTACGGGTCAGCACCCAGGTGCCGGCCACGGCGAGGAGCACGGCCATGCCGATGAACGTCAGCCGGTACGCGGGGTACCGGTGCCCGAGCAGCGACACGGACTCGTCGAGCGCGCCCGGGATGTGCACGGGGAGTTCGTCGGCTCCGAAGAACTCCACCAGCAGGTCGCCCACCACGAGCGCCAGCCCGAACGTGAGCAGTGCCTGCGCCAGATGCCCTCGTCTGGACAGCGGCGCGGTCGCCAGGGACAGCAGCGCCCCGGCGGCGCAGGCAGCCGCCGTGCCGGCGGCCAGGCCGAGCAGCATGCCGCCCCAGGTGCCGTCGCTCAGTTCGGCGCCGATGTAGGCGCCGATGGCGTAGAGCGTGCCGTGTGCCAGGTTCAGCACACCGGCGGTGCCGAAGGCGAGGCTGAGGCCCGCGGCGACGACGAACAGCAGCAGCCCGTAGGCCACCCCGTCGACCGCGGGCACCAGCTGGGCGTCGAGTGCACCCACCTCAGTCGCCGAGCGTGGCCAGGTCCTGGACCATGACGTTCGCCAGTTGCTTGCCGTCGGGCCGCACCTGGCGCAGGTACCACTTCTGGACCGGCGAGTGCGTCTTGCCGAACTCCCAGGAGCCGCGCGGGCTTTCGATCTTGCCGAGCCCGTCGATGGCCTTGTTGATGGTGTCCGGCGTCACTTCCTTGCCGCCCTTGCTCGCCTCGGCGATCGCCTTGTCGAGGACGGAGGCAGCGTCGTACGAGGCCATGGCGTACGTGGTGGGCGGCGTGTCGTGCTTGGCCGACCAGTCGGCGACGAACTTCCGGTTGGCCTCGTTGTCGAGGTCGGCGGAGTAGTTGAGCACCGAGTAGATGCCCTTCGCCGCCTTGCCCTGGGCGGGCAGCACGCTGCCCTCGGTGACGAAGGCGGTGTACAGCGGCAGGTCCGCGACATCGGACTGGGCGTACTGCTTGGCGAAGTCGATGGCCGCCTTGCCCGCGTAGAAGCAGTACACGGCCTTGGCGCCGGACTTGGCGATGTCCGCGAAGTACGGCATGAAGTTCGTGGTCTTCGGGAACGGCGTCCACTTGGTCTTGCCGTCCGGGTTGGCGAGCTTGCCGCCCGCCTTCTTGAACGTTTCAGTGAAGCCCCGGAGTTCGTCGTAACCGCCCTGGTAGTCGGGGCCGATCGCGTAGACCGGACCGTCGACCTCCTCCTTCACATGCTCGGCGATGGCCGCGCCCGGCTCGTCCGAGAGGAAGGCGGTGTGCCACAGCCGGTCGACGTTCTTCACCTCGGGCCGGCCGTTGGACGACACCAGCGGGATCTTGGCCTGCTCGACCAGCGGCAGGACCGCCTTGTACGAGCCGTTGGCGACGATGCCCGTGAGCACGTCCACCTTGTCCTTCTTCACCAGCTTGGTCGCGGCGGGCACGGCGGTGGGCGGGCCGTCGCCCTCGTCACCGACGCTGAGCTCGACCTTCTGGCCGCCGAGCTTGTTGTCGTGCGTGTCGAGGTACAGCTCGAAGCCCTTCCGCTGCTCCGTGCCCACGGCCTCGTACGTGCCCGAAAGCGACGCCAGCAGGCCGATCTTGACGGTGTCGCCGTCCCCCGAGTCGCTGCCGCCGCCGCATCCGGCGGCAACGGCCATGGCCATGGTGACGGCGCCGGCGGCCGCGGCCCGGCTTCTCCTGTACTTACGGCGGTGCGCGGTACGTATGCTCTCTGACACGAGGTGCTCCAACGGGGATGGCAGCTTGCCGGGGTGGGGTACGGGGGTCACGAGGCGGGTTGCGCGCTCGGGTTGCGGCCCTCTGGGGACAGGGCCTCGCCGACCTGGTTGATCAGCTCGGACATCATGTAGCTGACCTCGCCGATGTCCGCGTCACGGGTGGTGGCCACGATCAGGGACGCGCCGCTGGAGACGGCCATCGAGAACAGATAGCCGCCCTCCATCGCGGTGAGGCTGTGCTCGACCGGGTCGGCCTGGATCAACTGCGCGGCGCCGGACAGCAGGTTGACGACACCCGACGCGATGGCCGCGAGGCGGTCGGCGTCGTCCTGGTCCATGCCCGCGTAGGCGAGGGCCAGCCCGTCGACGGAGACCGCGATCACCTGTGTGACTTCGGGCATGCGGCGGGCGAAGTCGCTCAGCAGCCAGCTCAGCGAACCGGCGGACGGTGGGGTGGTCATCACGTTCTCCGTTGTGTCTGGTCTTCGGCGGGTCCGGTCGATCCTGAGGGGGAGGAAGAGGGAGACGAGGGGGAAGAGGAGGAAGAGGAGGAGCCGCCGCTCTTGCCCGTGCTCCTGTTGATGCCCTGGGCGTACGCGGCGAGCACGTCGGACACCTGCCGCGAGTCCCGGCGCTTCGGCGCCTTCTTCGCCTTCGGCGCGGGCCGCTGCTCGGCGCCCTCGGGCCCGGCGCCCTCGCCGGGCGTACGGCGCTTGCGCACCGGCAGGCCCGCGGCGCTGATCCCGGCCACGCGGGGCTCCGCCGAGGTCTGCGCGGCCCAGCTCGGCGGGCGGCGCTCGCTGCCGTGCTCGCTGGCCTCGGACCCCTCGTCCACGGGTGCGGGGCGGTCCGTGCCGCTCCCGGGGGCTGCCGTACGGCTGCCCCCGTGGCCGTTCGGGGTGCCGGCCCGGTCGTCGTGGCCGCGGCCGCGGAGCCGCAGCGGCGGGCCGGCGCCCGGTACGGGCGCGGGGCGGCGGCCGCCCACGAGGCCGTCGGCGTCGGGCGTGCCGCCCGCCCCGGTGGCGGGCGGGGCGCCGACGGGCGCCGCGCCGGCCTGGGCGGCCGCGTCGGCGGCGGACGGCGGGGCGTCCCGGCGCTCCGGCGCCGGTATCTCCTCCTGCGGCAGGGTGGCGAGCGCCCCCTTGGGCAGGGTGACCTCGACGATGGTGCCCGGCCCCGAGGAGGCCCGCATCTCCACGACGATCCCGTGCCGGGCGGCCAGCCGCGCCGCGACCTGCAGGCCCATGGAACGTACGCCTCCGACGTCGGACTGCGGCTCGGCGAGCTTCGCGTTCAGCTCGGCGCGCCGCTCGTCGTTCATGCCGACGCCCTCGTCCACGATCTGGACGACGGCGCGGTCCCACAGGTGCCAGGCGGCGACGCCGACCTGGGTGTCGGGGGCCGAGAAGCGGGTGGCGTTGTCGAGGAGTTCGGCGAGCAGGTGGGCCACGTCGTCGACGACGCGTGCGGCGATGCCGATGCTCGGGTCGACGTGGCCGAGGCTCACCCTGCCGAAACGTTCGATCTGCTGAGCCGCGGCGTAGATGACGGACGTACAGGGCGCGTCGGCCGTACGGACCCGGCCGCGCCCGTAGCCGCCCAGGACCAGCAGGTTGTTGGCGTTCCGCTCCATGCGGATGGCGAGGTGGTCCAGCGCGAACAGGACCTCCATCCGCTCCGGGTCCAGCTCCTCGCGCTGCACCGTGGACAGTTCGGAGGTCATGACCGAGGTCAGCTGGGCGCCGCGGCGGGCGACGCCGACGAGTGTCTCCGCGAACTTCTCGTGTGCCTCGGCCTGTTCGGCGGCGAGCCGCACGGCGGCGTAGTGGACCGCGTTGAACGCCTCGCCCACCTCGCCGATCTCGTCCTGGCCGAGGGACTCGAGCGGCTTGCCCGCCCGTTCGGCTATCTCGTCCGGGGTGGCGCCGGAGACGGCGCCGGGCTCCGCGAGCGCCGTCATGACCTGCGGCAGCCGCTCGTGCGCGACTTCGTTCGCGGCGTTCCGCAGGTGCCGCAGCCGCCGGATCATCACCTTGGCGAGGCGGTACGCGATGAACAGCGCGCCGACCAGGGTCACCAGCACGATGCAGAGCTCGCCCACGGCCCACCAGATGTACGTGGTGCGCTGGTCCTTCACCGTCTTCAGCACGTCGGCGTCGGCACGGCGCTCCACCGAGTGCAGCAGGCCCAGCCGGTCGGACGTGGCCTTCTGCCACTGCGTGGGCGAGATCTCGAGGTTCTCGCCGTGGTGGCTGCGGCCCACCTCGTCCTCGAGCCGCTGCGACGCCAGCGCCTTGGGACCGGCGAGGGTCTGGTCCAGCCACGAGCGCCACTCTCCGGGGCCGAGCGCGGAGACGACCGCGGTCGACTCGGTGTAGCCGAGGCGGGTGGCGTCGAACGACCGCTGGGACGCGGGCGTGAAGCCGCCGTCGTCCATCGCGCGCACCACGGTCACCTGCTGCTGGCCCACGTACTCCGTCGCCTTGGACAGCGCGGCCGCCGCCCGGATGTGGTCGGCGACGTTCGCCTCCACGCCGTCGGCCTGCGCGATGCCGTCGCGGTACGCGATGAGGTCGGCGACGACGATGCGGTAGCCGAACGCCATCGACGACAGCGAACTCGCGCCCGAACGGGCCTGGGCGCGCAGCGAGGGAAGTTCGTCCAGGCTGCGGTCGATGCGGTCGAGCGTCGACTCGGTGGTGGCGGGCAGCTTCGACAGGCCGTCGCGCTGCTGCCGGTAGCGGTTCACGCTCGCGTCGGTCGCCTTGGACGCCGTCTGGAGCTGCGCCGCGTCCCCCTGCGACGCCATCACCGCGGCCGCCGCGGCGCGTTCGTGCTGGAGCTTGTACGCCAGATCACCGGCCGAGGCGGCGGCCTCCACCATCGTGGTGAGCCGGTCCGCCTGAACGGCCTGGCTGGTGGCGGGAGTGAGGGCACGCGCCGCAAAGGCGACGGCCACCACAAGCGGAACCGTGATGAGCAGGATCAGCCGACGGGTGATCCTGACCGCACGAGCTCCCTGCTGTGGTCCCCTGCTTGGTCGGAGCCGGGGTTTCTGCGACACGGAGACACCTGACTTGCAGATCGAATTGGTCGGAATCAGGCAGGCAACGTTGGCCACGCGACTGAAGTGACCGGTGGGCCCCCTGATGCGCGCCCATGCTAAGCCGCCCCCGGCCTGCGGCGCGACCAGTTGGGCGCGGATTATGGAGAAACCTGCAACATTCTGATCACATCTGATTGCCTACCAGCCGGAATTCAAGCCTCCGATCGTGAAGCAAACAAAACGGCACGCACGGCGGCCACGGCGAGCACCACCGCGCGCACCCCGGGCAGGACCGGGCATGCCCCAGGCAGAACCGGGCATGACCCGGGCATGACTCGGGCATGACCGCGCCAACCACCGTGACACATCCTGGGATCGGTCCCACACGCGGGGGGGGTGCCTCTATGTCTTTCGTCAAGCGAGGCGTGGGGTTCTGGGTTCGTAGAAGGCGCCGTCGCGGAGCATCGCGAAGAGCACGTTGATCCGTTGTCGGGCCAGGCGGAGGAGGGCTTGCGTGCTCGGTGCCGGGCTCGATGACCACCAGCCCGTCCGGCCTCGCGTCCTCGTACGCGATCTTGTCGAGCAGCTTGGAGCCGGCCAGGCCCACGGACCCGCACAGTCCGGTCGCCGCCCGGCTGTCCCCCCGCAGCCGATCGGCGACCTCCCGCCCGGCCCCAGTGTCCCCCCCACGCGCCGCACCACACCACGCCGCCCCCGCCGAACACCCCGCGCAGGAGACCCAGATCACCGGTCTCGCCGCGCTCGCCCTGCACGGTTTCGCGTCCACTCCCCCGCTGCCCGCGCTCGACCGGATCGACGTGCTCGTCCCCCGTACGCGCCGCCTCCGCTCCGTCGGCTTCGCGCGCATCGTGCGCGGGCAGGCGCTCCCCGAGCCGGAGGAGATCACCGGGCTGCCGGTGGCCCCGGTGACGCGTGCGCTGGCCGATACCGTACGGGACACGGACGACGCCGTGGCCGTGCGCCGCATACTGACCGAGGCCGTACGGGCGCGGCACTGCGAAGCGCGGGCGGTCGTACGGGAGTTGAGCCGCGCCCGGCTGCTGTCGCGCCCGCACGTGGCGGACGCCATCGACGCGCTGCTCGCGGAGGGCCGCGCGATCGCGGAGGAGCACCTCTACGACATGGTGTGCTTCCAGGACCTCCCCGACCCGTGCTGGAACGTCGAACTCCGGCTCCCCGGCGGCCCACACCTGGGCGGCCTCGACGCGTACTGGCCGGACCACGCCGTGGCCGTCGACCTGGACACCCGCGCGCCGCGGCACGGCCAGGAGGAGGAGTCGCTGTGGGAGGAGTACGCGCGCAAGCGGGAGTCCCTGGAGCGCTTCGGGATCACGGTCGTCTACCTCACCCCGGCGAAGCTGCGCGACTCCCCTGAGCAGCAGGCGGCGATCGTACGGACGGCCCTGATGGCCGCGGCCGACCGCGAGCCCCCGGCCCCGGTGGTGGTGACGCCCAGGTGACCCCGGGAGCCGGCCGCCCGCGCTCAGCCGGTCCTCAGCGCAGACGCCCGAGGTGGATCACGCTGACCCTCACGTCCTCCGCGCTGATCTCGTACAGGACCCGATAGGCCCCGACATGGATGCGCAGCACGTCGGCGCTCCCGAACGCGCCTCTGGGACGGGGGTCCTGGGAGAGATGATCGACTGAGGTGAACACCTGCCGTACGCCCTGCGGGTCGGTCTTCGCGTACCGCTCTGCCTGGGTGAGGGCTTCCGGCTCCCAGACGACCCGGTGGGTCACGCCTCGTCTCCGCCGAAGACGCGGCGGTACGCCTCGTCGTGCGGGACGCCGGCGGACTCACCGCGGTCCCGGCGTTCCCGGTACGCGGCCAGTGCGCGCATTTCCTCGAGCTCGAGGGCGTCCGCCGGGCTGACCAGTATCGCGATGGTGTTGCCGTGGTCGGTGATGGCGACCGGTTCCCGGGTGGCGCTGACCTCACGCGCGATGGCGCCAAGCCGGGCGCGGGCCTCGACGATCGAGTACGCGATATCCGTCATGCTCCCCAGATTACACAAGTGAGCACTTCGCCCCGCTCGGCCACAGAACTCAACCGCACAACTCAGCCGCACAACTCAGCCGCAGAACTCCGCCTCCAGGAGTTCGTCCTCCGTCACCGACCAGTCGCCGTTCGCGTGGAAGGCCGCGCTGTGGGCCGTGTCGCGGGTGGCCATCGCGAGGGCCGCGGAGCCGTGGATGGTGCCGTCGTGGCCCCAGACCACCGTGCCGCAGGACAGTTCGCGCGCGCGGAGGCCGAGGCCGTAGCGCTCGTACGGTGTGGTGTCGGCGGTGGGCACGGTCGTGGTCATGGCGCGGAGTTGGCGGGGTGGCAGCAGCCGGCCGTCCAGCAGGGCGCGGAGGAACGTGATCAGGTCACCGGTCGAGGAGATCATCTCGCCGGAGGCGCCCGCGATGGCCGGATTGAGCGCGGTGACATCGTGCACTGTACGGGTGCCGTCCGCGTCCGTACGGGAGCCTTCCGTACGGGAGCCCTCCGTACGGGTGTCGCCCGGCAGCGACGAGTACGCGCGCCCGTGCCGCCCCGGTATCCCCGTGGACTCCCCCGGCAGCGACGTGTCGCGCAGCCCGAGCGGGTCGATGACGCGGTTCCGGATCTCCTCCGCGTACGGGCGTCCGGTGACGACTTCGACAACCAGGCCGGCCAGCACGTAGTTGGTGTTGGAGTACCGCCAGCCGGTGCCCGGCGGGAAGTCCGGCGGGTGGGCCATGGCCGCGCGGACGAGCTCCGCGGGGGCGTGCCGGTCGTACCGCCGGTCAAGGAAGGCCGGACCGAACAGCTGCCTGCGGAAGGCCGGGGCGACGGTGAAGTCGTAGATGCCGCTGGTGTGGTTGAGGAGTTGGCGGAGGGTGATGCGGCGCCCGTTGTGGCCCTGTCCGCGCACGAGTCCGGGCAGCCATTTCTCCACCGCGTCGTCGAGCTTCACCTTGCGTTCCGCTTCAAGCTGGAGCAGTACGGTCGCGACGAACGTCTTCGTGATGCTGCCGATCCTGAACCGCTCCCCCGGCAGCCGCGGGCGGCCCGACTCGCGGTCGGCCACGCCCGCTTCGCCGTGCCACACGCCGCCGCCGTCCTCCGCCTGGCCGAGCAGGCCGGGTGCGTCACCGCGGCGCACCACGGCGTCCATCGCGTCCTGTGTCTGCTCGTGGCCGCCGTCGGCGGCGGCCGAGGAGCTGACGGCGACCGCGAGCGCCACCGAGGAGGCGAGCAGTCCGGCGGCGGCGCTGCGCAGAGACATGGCAGCCGACTCTAGTGCCTCCGCCCCGGCTTCGGGCTTCCGCTTCCGCTTTCGTTTCGACTGCCGCTTCGGCCTCCGCTCCGCCGCCCGTTCCGGCTTCCGCTAGGGCTTCCGCTTCGGCTTCCGCAGGACCAGTTCCGTGTTGCGGTCGGCGGCTTCGCCCGCGAGCTCCGTACGCCTGCCGGGCGCGTTGAAGGACAACTCGCGGTAGAGGGAGGCGAGTCCGGTCTGGGACAGGTCGGCGTAGTCCCCGCGGTGCGGTGCGGCGGACTCGATGAGCGTGGTGAACAGGGACAGCGTGCCGTCGCCGTTGTCGGTGAGTTCGAGGGTGCGGGCCAGCTGCGGGAAGTCGATGTGGGAGGCGGTGGATATCTCCCAGAAGGTGCCGTGCGGGGTGACGGTGTTGCGGTGGCTGTGGCCGTTGATCCAGGCGAGGGCGTGCGGGTTCCGCTTGAGCAGGGCGAGGAGTTCGGCGCCGCCCTCGGGGATGCTCTCCGAGGTGTGGTGGCTGAAGACCAGCACGTAGTCGTCGCGGTACCGCTTCAGCTCCCGCTCCAGCCAGCGCAGTTGGGCGGTGCCCAGCCGGCCCTCGTAGTGGCCGCCGCGCCGGGTGGTGTCCAGGCTGACGCCGACCACGCCGGCGGCTATCCGGAACGTGTAGTACGCGCGGTCCTCGGCGATGTTCGCCTCGGTGTAGCCGTGCCCCACCGGGCCGGCCCCGGCGTACTTGGGGTCGAGGTGCGCCGCCAGGTACTCGCGGGGCGTGAACGGGGCGCGCGCCGGGTCCGGGGCCACGCTGCGCAGCTTCCTGCGGTGCGTGCGCAGCAGGTCCTTGTACTGCTCGCCCTTGGGGTCCATGCCCTTCCGCACCTGCTTCCACATCGCGGCGCCCTCGGCGCGCGGCAGGTCGAACAACTTCTTACCGCCGACCGCGAACTCGGTGAGGAAACCGTCGCCCGCGGCGTAGCAGCCGCCGGGCAGCAGGTCGTGGTTGCCGACGGTGGAGTACCAGGGCAGGGTCAGGCCGGGGCTGCGGACCTCGCGGACCGCGGCCTCCAGGAAGCCGTCGAGGCGGGGGAAGCCGAGTTGCTTGTCGCCGTCGCGGAGCTTGGACTCCGGCTGCCAGTACAGCTCCAGGCCGCAGTTCTGCACGCCCTCGTACGTGCCGGGGTCGCCGGTGTTCGGGGTGATGCGGCCGCCGCTCATCGCCGTGAGGAACCAGTCGAGTTCGGCGGTGCAGTTGTTGTCCGTGTTGTCGCCCGTGGTCATCACGAACGACAGCGGGGCGCCGGTGGCGGGGCCGCCAGGCAGCGCGTTGACGCGTTCGATCAGCGAGACGACGCCCGGCACGGACAGCGCCTCCTGCGGGCGCCAGGCGCTGGGCGTCTCGGCGCGCAGGTACTCGTACCGCAGCGGATGCTGTACGTCCACCATGTGCAGGTCGGTGAACTGCACGAACGACGCGAGCGCCGTCCGCTTCTCCTCCCGCCCCCGGGACGGCTCGGCGAGCTCCGTGCGCAGCACGCGCCGCCAGCCGGGGCCGTCGTCGAGGCGCCGGTAGCCGTTGCCGTACGTGGCGGTGGCGACGCCGTTCAGGGTGGTCGCGGCGCCGGAGGGCCGTACGGCGGCGGCCGCGGCGGGCATCCGCCGCGGGCCGGGGACGGCGCGTGCGGCGGCCGGCGGGCCCGCGGTGGCGGAGCCGCCGGCGGGGCCGAGGACGAAGCCGAGGCCGGTGGTGGCGCCGGCGACGCCCGCCGCGGTGAGGAGCCGCCGGCGGTTCAGCAGGCCGCCGGGTGAGGGTGTGGCGGCGGAGGCGGCGGTGGGGGTGGACGTGGGGGTCTCCGTACGGCTTCTGCCGGACATGCGCGGTCTCCCGAGTGCGAACGCGGCGTGTGCGGGCGGGACGATCCCCACCCCACTCGGGATGCTTGGCAGCGCGGGTGGCCTGCTCTTTAACGACGCAGAAACGGCCGACGCCGATCTCCGTTCATGGATCACTGTTCTTCGCGTTCGCCATGCTCCGCTCCCCGCTCCGTGTCCTGCCGCTCATACGGAGTTCACGCGGCGCGGATGTACCGGCGAGACGGGCCGTGACCGATAAATGTCCCCGGCGGCGGTGCGGGACGCATGGAAGGATGGCGCAAACGGCTTTGCAGAGGGAGAGGGAGATGACCACGTGCCTGGAACGAATCTGACCCGCGCGGAAGCACAGGAGCGGGCGCGGCTGCTGACCGTGGACGCGTACGACATCGAGCTGGACCTGAGCGGTGCGCAGGAAGGGGGCACGTTCCGGTCGCGGACCACGGTGCGCTTCGACGCGGCCGCGGCGGGTGACACGTTCATCGACCTGGTGGCGCCGGCGGTGCACGAGGTCGTGCTGAACGGCACCGCGCTGGACCCGGACACGGTCTTCGCCGACTCGCGTATCGCGCTACCGGGGCTGGCGGCGGGCCGTAACGAACTGCTGGTCGTCGCGGACTGCGCGTACACGAACACGGGCGAGGGGCTGCACCGCTTCGTCGACCCGGTGGACGACCAGGCGTATCTCTACACGCAGTTCGAGGTGCCGGACGCGCGGCGGGTGTTCGCCAGCTTCGAGCAGCCCGACCTGAAGGCGTCCTTCCGGTTCACCGTGCGGGCGCCCGAGGGCTGGACGGTGATCTCCAACTCGCCGACGCCCGAGCCGGAGGGCGAGGGCGGCACGCTCTGGCGCTTCGCGCCGACGGCGCGGATCTCCTCGTACATCACGGCCCTGATCGTCGGCCCGTACCACAGCGTGCACAGCAGCTGGGAAAGCAAGGGGAGTCTCCGCGAAGCGGAGTCCACCGAGGGTGGCGGCGGGCGACGGGCGGGCGGAAGGACGGTTCCGCTGGGGATCTACTGCCGGCCGTCGCTGGCGGAGTTCCTGGACGCGGAGGAGATCTTCGCGGTGACGCGGCAGGGCTTCGACTGGTTCGAGGAGCAGTTCGACTACGCGTACCCGTTCGAGAAGTACGACCAGCTCTTCGTGCCGGAGTTCAACGCGGGCGCGATGGAGAACGCGGGCGCGGTGACCATCCGCGACCAGTACGTCTTCCGCTCGAAGGTGACGGACGCGGCGTACGAGGTGCGCGCCGAGACCATCCTGCACGAGCTGGCGCACATGTGGTTCGGCGACCTGGTCACCATGGAGTGGTGGAACGACCTGTGGCTGAACGAGTCGTTCGCCACGTACACCTCCATCGCCTGCCTGGCGAACGCGGAGGGCAGCCGGTGGCCGCACGCGTGGACCAGCTTCGCGAACCAGATGAAGACCTGGGCGTACCGCCAGGACCAGCTGCCGTCCACCCACCCGATCATGGCGGAGATCCGCGACCTGGACGACGTCATGGTCAACTTCGACGGCATCACGTACGCCAAGGGCGCCTCGGTGCTCAAACAGCTCGTCGCGTACGTGGGCCGGGACGAGTTCTTCCGGGGCGTGCAGACGTACTTCCGCCGCCACGAGTGGGGCAACACCCGGCTGTCCGACCTGCTCGGCGCGCTGGAGGAGACCTCCGGGCGTGATCTGAAGACCTGGTCGAAGGCGTGGCTGGAGACGGCCGGCATCAACATCCTGCGCCCGGAGATCGAGACGGCCCCGGACGGCACCGTCACCTCGTTCGCCGTACGCCAGGAGGCGCCCGCGCTCCCGGCCGGCGCCGCGGGCAGCTCGACGCTGCGGCCGCACCGCATCGCCGTCGGCCTGTACGAGCTGGACGGCGGCCGTCTGGTGCGCACCGACCGGCTCGAGCTGGACATCGACGGCCCGCTCACCGACGTACCGCAGCTCGCGGGCCGCGTCCGCCCGGCGGTCGTCCTGCTCAACGACGACGACCTGTCGTACGCCAAGGTGCGGCTCGACGCCGGTTCGCTGGCCACCGTCACCAAGCACCTGGGCGACTTCGCGGAGTCGCTGCCGCGCGCGCTGTGCTGGGCGTCCGCCTGGGACATGACGCGGGACGGCGAGCTGCCCGCGCGCGACTATCTGGAGCTGGTGCTGTCCGGCATCGGCAAGGAGTCCGACATCGGCGTCGTGCAGTCGCTGCACCGCCAGGTGAAGCTGGCGCTGGAGCTGTACGCGGCGCCGGACTGGCGGCCGGAAGGGCTGGCGCGCTGGTCGGAGTTCGCGCTGGAGCAGCTGCGCGGCGCCGAGCCCGGCAGCGACCACCAGCTGGCCTGGGCCCGCGCGCTGGCGGGCACGGCCCGTACGGACGAGCAGCTGGGCCTGCTGGAAGGGCTGCTGGACGGCTCCGCGTCCGTGGACGGGCTGGCCGTCGACACCGATCTGCGCTGGTCGCTGCTGCTGCGGCTGACGGCCACGGGCCGGGCGGACGCCAAGCGGATCGACGCGGAGCTGGAGCGCGACGCGACGTCCGCGGGCGAACGGCACGCCGCCAGCGCGCGTGCGTCGATGCCCACCGCCGAGGCCAAGGCCGAGGCGTGGGCGTCGGTCGTGGAGGGCGACAAGCTGCCGAACGCGCTGCAGGAAGCGGTCATCGCCGGCTTCGTGCAGACGGGGCAGCGGGAGCTGCTCGCGCCGTACACGGAGCGGTACTTCGCGGCGCTCAAGGACGTATGGGAGTCGCGCAGCCACGAGATGGCGCAGCAGATCGCCGTGGGCCTCTACCCCTCGGTGCAGGTCTCGCAGGCCACGCTGGACGCGACGGACGCCTGGCTCGCCTCGGCGGAGCCGAGCGCGGCGCTGCGGCGGCTGGTGACGGAGTCCCGCGCGGGCGTGGAGCGCGCGCTGAAGGCGCAGGCGGCGGACGCGGCGGCGGGCCGCAGCTGACAGCGGGGGCGGGCGGGCGCACGAGTGCCCGCCCGCCCTGCCGCGCACCGGACCTCGGCGCGGTGACGGCGTTCCGGTACGGCGCGCTCTTACGGCGTTCCGGTACGGCGCGCCCGCGCGCCCTGCCGTTACGCCGTGCAGCCCCGGTCCTTCTTCGCGCTCTCCAGGAACGCGGTCGCGAACCGCCCCATGTCCGCCCGCCGTTGCTCCTCGTCAGCGGTGACCTCCGGGTTCACGCCGACGTCGACGACGAGGTACGGCGGGCCCTCGCCGCCGCACCGCGCGGTGGCCATCGCGTTCCGCTCGCCCGTGGCGCCCTTCCCGTCGAACGGCAGGTCCGCCATCGCCCGCGGGCGCGCCAGGCTCTCCCGTTCACCGGCGCTCATCGGGTCGTGGAAGTCGCCGGTCCCGCTGTACGTCACGTCCAGCACGCGCCGGTCGTCCACCGATACGTGGCACAGCCGCCGCTTGGACCGGTCGTCGCCGACCCGTACGTCCTCGCCCTCGCCGGGCAGCAGCGGCGACAGCGCCTTCTCCGGGACGTCCACGCCGCAGAGCGCCGCCGGAACGGTGAACTCCCGTCCCCCGCCGCCCCCGTCGCCGTCCCCGTCGCCGCCGGAGCAGCCCGCCATCGCCGCCGCGACGGCGAGCGCCGCGAGCGTGCCCGTCCACCGGCGCATGCGGTTCAGCCTCCCTGGGCCCCCGCGAGGCCCTCGAACTTCTTGTTGCCGTCGTTCGCCGCGGCCTCGATCTTGGAGTAGATGCCCCGGTCCCCGGAGTAGCCGTCGCGTGCCGGGTCGTCCGCCCACTCCCTGTTGGCGGCGTACCACCTCTCCGCGAGGCTGTCGGCCTGTTTCTGCCGGGCCTCGTACGTGCTCTGGTAGTCCTCCGTGGCGTGGTCCTTGATCCGTTCCTGCTCGCCCTCCAGCCAGTCGGCGGCGACCAGGCCGGCGCCCGCGGAGATCGAACCGCCCGCGTACGGGACGAAGCTGGTGGCCGCGCCCACCGTGGCGTTGGCGAACTTCTCCTTCCAGCCCGCCTCCGACAGCTCGTCCTCGGTGAGGTCGCCGATGGCGCGGTGCCGCGCCTCCTCCATGAAGCCGAGCGTGTATCCCGAACGGTCCAGGCTGTCCTCGGGGTTCGCCTTCTCGTTCTCGATGTCGTGCACCATCGCGTAGTTCATGCCCTCGCTGAGCAGGGCGTACGTGTCCGGGTCCTTGGAGACCTGCTTGGTGACCTCCATCAGGTTCTCCTGGTCGAGCGGCGGATCGCCGTCCACGGAGCTCATCGCGTCGTGCACGGTGGCGCCGTGGTTGGTCATGATCTTGGCCATGTCGTCGCGCATCTCGGACGGGAAGCCGTCGCCGCGCTGCCCTAGGTAGTTGACCGAGTTGTCCAGCACCTGTTTCTGCTGCTCGGTGTGCGGGGTGCCGGGGGCCTGCTCGTCGCCGGGCGCCATGCCGGTGGCGCCGGCGAGCAGCGCGGCGCCGGTGGCCTCCTTGACGGCGCTGGGGCCCTCGTAGTCCTCGCGGCTCTCGCCGTAGTCGAGGGCGTCGACGTCGTTGTAGCCGGGCCGGTCCTTGAGCACCCACTCGCTGTTGTTCTGCGGTTCGGTGGAGCTGAAGAAGTCGGAGGACGCCTCGGGGTTGTTGGCGAGGGCCTTCATGTAGCCGGTCATCGGGTCGGTGCCCGCGTCGTTCTCGTCCCCGAAGTGCATCAGGTTGTTACGGGCGTACAGCGGGTCCTGGTTCCACGGCAGTTCGTTCTCGCGGGTCTGGCCGCCGGGGCCGGGGTCCCGCACGTCGTGCGTGTTCTTCTTCTCGAAGCCGACCAGCGCGTCGCCGTACTCGTTCAGGAACCCGCTCTCGTACTTGCCGTGCCGCATCAGGTTGCTCATCGCCTGGAAGCCGTAGACGCGGGTGTTGTAGGCGCCGTTGTCCCGGCCGACCTCCTTGCCGCCGAGGCCGACCACGTCCTTCTCCCACTTCTCCATGGCCGGGCTGTCGGACTGGGTGGCCGAGGCGAGCGAGGTGCCGAGCTGCTTCTCCAGCTCGGCGACGGCGGCCATACGGCCCTTGTCCGCCTCGTTCTCCCAGGTGCCGGTGTCGGCGAGGGCGCCGTACAGCTCCAGGGTGCCGCGGGCGCCGAGGCCGGTGGCGATCCGCTCGCCGAAGACGGGGTCGCCGGAGTTCTCCTTGGCGAGTTCCGCGAGCCGCCTGATCTCCTCGTTGCTGAGGTCCTCCGGGTTCTTCTTGCTGAGCGCGAGGAACTCCTTCGAGTCCTTCAGCGACTTGGCGGCGCCGTCGAAGCTCTTGAAGCCGGTGTCCCGGAAGTCGTACTTGCTCTGCGCGTGCAGCCGCAGCGCCTCCGCGGCCGTGGTGTCGGCCTCGCCGGCCTTGGTGAGGATGTCCTTGATCCGCTCCGCCACGGCGTCGATCTCGCCCTGGGACGGCTCGCGTCCGCCCTCGCCCGGCTTCACCACGCCGTCGCTCGTCACATGGATGTTCTTGCCCTTGGCCTCCTCCACGGCCTTGGCCAGGTCCTCCTTGTGCGTCTTCAGCTTGGAGTGCGCGCCGTCCAGGATCGTGTGGATGCTCCGCGCGGCGGTGACCACGTCGTCGAACTCGCCCGCGGTCTTCGTGACGAACTTCTTCGTGACGGTCGCGTTGTCCCCGTGCCAGTCCGCGGACTCGGCCTTCTTCTTCAGCCCGGCCGCGCTGGCCCCGCCGTCGCCGCCGCCGTCCGCGAGCTTCTCCAGCTTCCGCACCATCTCCTGCCACTGGGTGGCCGCCTCTTTGAGCTTGCCGAGGCGGAGGTGGTCGAGCTCCTGATACGTCACCATGGCCGGCCCCCCGTCACTTGATGTACTCGGCGATACGGGAGACGGACATCAGCCGCCCCTCCGCGTCCCGCATGTTCGTGGCGATGGTGTCCTCGTCCTTCTTGTGCGCGGCGCGCGAGTAGTCGAGGTGGTTGGAGATGTGCGCACACGCCTCCAGGAGGGTCGCCAGCTTCGTCTTCCACGCCTCGTTCAGCTCGCCGAGTGCGCTGCCGGTGTCGAAGCCGTCGCCCTTGAGGCTGCTCGCCGCCTCGCCCGAGACCTTCTTGGCATGCTCGCCGTCGGTGGACAGCCGGCCGTGCAGCTCGTGGGCCATGTTGCCCAGCGCGCCCAGCTCGTCGTCGTGGACCGACAGGTCCTGGCCACCTCCGCCCGGCCCCGCGTCAGCCTCGTTCAGCTGCATCCGTACGGGCCCCGCGGCCCCCTGCTCCGCCCTCGCCATCGCGTCCCCCTGCGTCAGCACACACTCGTCCCGGGTCCGGACGATAGCCACGGTCACGCGAACCGCAACTCCCGTCCGCGATTACCGGACCGTTTCTGCAAAACGTTCACCGCATATACCCACGCCCTGCCGCACCCGACTGGTTCCAGCCAACGGTGGCGCGGCAGGGCGTACGAGCGCGGGCCCGGGCGCGTGGCGGGGCCTACGGGCGCCGGGTCACGCCTCCGTCAGCCGGCCGAAGCGGCGCGCGAGCTCCGTACGGCCGTCCTCCGTGAGGCCGCCGTGCAGCCGCAGCCGGGCGACGCCTCCGTCGGGGAACGTGTCGAGGCGCACGTGCGTGGCCGTCACCGGCGCCGCGAGCGGGAAGCGGTGCACGCTGTCGGGCCGGAGCGGGGTGCGGGGCAGGAACTCCGTCCACGTACGGCCGCCGTCCTCCGAAGCGGACAGCGCGGCCCAGCCCGCCGCGTTCCCCAGGTAGTAGCCGGTGTCCAGCTCCACGGCGCGGATCGCGGCGTGGCCCGCCAGCCGGAAGCGCGCCCAGTCGTGCGCGGTGTCCCTGCGGCGGCGGCTCTCCCAGCCGTCCTCCATCTTCCGCGACCGGTCCGGCAGGATCATGTTGCGCTGCGGTGAGAAGAACCGGTCCGACGCGTCCTCCACCACGCCGCCGTTCAGCACGGACACCAGGTCGTACGTGCCCAGCAGCCGCAGCCACTCCGGATCCGGTACGGCCTCGCCGTGCACACGGAGGCGCGCGACGCCGCCGTCCGGGTACTGCGCGAGCCGCAGATGCGTCCAGCGGCGCTCGGCGCTGACGGGGAAGACGTTGGCGGCGTGACCGCGTACGGGCGTGCGCGGAACGAGCTCCGTCCAGCGCACCGAGTCCGCCAGCAGCTCGTCCGTGCCGGGGGTGCCGGGCAGCGCGGCGGCCTCGACGGACACCTCCCTCGGGTGGTTGCCGCGGAAGTGCGCGGTGTCCACGACGACACCCCGTACGACGCCGGGCGCGCCGAGCCGTACGAGCGCCCAGTCGTGCTCGTCCGCGCCGGGGTGCGGGGCGTCGCCGGAGGGGCCGCGCCTGCGGCGGGTCTCCCAGCCGTCCATGATCTTGCCCTTGTGGCCGAAAGCATGCGGGTCAAACCGGGCGGGCTCGGTGCGCAGCAGGTTCTCGCGCTCCGCGAAGAACTCGTCGTTCGCCGCGAGCACGCCCGCGCCGAGGCGGCGGTCCGCCAGGTCGGCGAGGTCGGCGAAGGGGACGTCGGCGGGGGCGGGGCGGTAGTCGGCGTACGGGTCGCCGCCGGCGTACGGGGGCGCGGACTGGAGGTCGGGGGCGCTGGTCACGCGGTGCCTTCCGGTCGGGGGCGGGGTGCGCGCCGAGCGTGGCAGCGGCGGACCTGTCAGGTCCATCGAAGAATTCTGACGATTCCGTTCAGCCGGGCTGCACGGTTCGCAGGCAGGAGAGCCGGGCGCTCAGCCGAGCCGTACGGCCCGCAGCGCGTCGACCGTACGGTCCAGGGCCGGCCACTCCTCCGCCCCTCGCCGTACCCCCGCCACCACGTGCCGGTGCGGGCGGTCGGCGTCCAGCACGCGCAGCGCCACCGCCTCGCCGGGTTCGACGACGGCCATCCGCGGCACCAGCGCGACCCCCATGCCCGCCCCGACGAGCGCGAGGATGGCCCGCCAGTCGGCGGCGGCGTGCGCCTGTACGGGCGCGAAGCCCGCGGCCTCGCAGACGGTCGTGGTGATCTCGGACCACGGGCCGCTGTGGCCGTAGATCCACGGCTCGTGCGCGAGGTCGGCGAGCCGCAACTCCCGTACGGACGCCAGCGGATGGTCCGCCGGGAGCGCCACGTCGAGCGGGTCGGTGTGCAGGGAGAAGCGGCGGAACGCCGCACCGGCCTCCGGCTCCGCCGGCGGGTGCGCGGCGAGCGAGAGCGCGAGATCGACGGCGCCGCGGGTGAGCAGTTCGTACGCCTCGGCGGCCTCCGCCTCCCGTACGGACACCGTGAGGCCCGGACGGTCGCGGCGCAGGGCCGTGACGGCGGGTACGACCAGCGCGGGGATGGCGGTACTGAAGGCGCCGACCCGTACGGTGCCCGTCTCGCCCCGCAGGTGCCCGGCGAGCGCGGCGTCGGCGCGCTCCAGCCCGGTGAAGACGGCGTCGGTGTGGCGCAGCAGCAGTTCGGCGGCGGGGGTGAGCCGTACGCGGCGCCCCTCGGCCTCCAGCAGCGTGACGCCGAGCTGGCGACTGAGACCGGCCAGCTGCTGGGACACCGCGGAGGGCGTCATGTACAGCGCCTCCGCGGTGGCGGTCACCGTCCCGACCTCGGCGAGCTTCCGCAGGATGCGGAGCTTCTTGAGGTCCCAGTCGGTCAGGGCGGGGTCAGCCGTTCTGCTGCTTGCGGGACTTGTCGCCCACCATGACCAGACCCGCGATCACCAGGAAGAGGAGGATGGGCAGCCCGACGAAGACGCTGAGGGTCTCCAGGACGCTCAGCCCGGGACCCGGGTCGTCGCCGTCGTCGCGGGTGACGGCGAAGGCGGGGGACGACATGAACAGCAGGGCAGCCGTCCCGGCGGTGAGGGTGCCTGCGCGCATCGCGTTCTTCTTGTTTGCCACGCTCAGACGGTAACGAATGCCCGCTCCCGGCGCGCGCCCGGGGTCGCCCATGCCGTAACGCACCTACGGGCAGCGCGGGGCGTTTCCCCCATTCAGAGACGGTTTGTCCACTTGCCCAAACCTTTCCCTCGCACCTCTTGACGGTGCCGACTGGAGAAAACTACGTTCTGGCCAACGGAAAGCCACTTCCGTGTTGTGGAAACATCCGAACGCCCACCGCTTTCCCCTCTTCCTCCCCTCTCCCCTCCCCTCCTCCTCCCCCGGAGTCCCTATGACTGCCCTGGATGAGCGGTCGCCCGTGGACCCCAGCGACACCACCAGCGCTGGCCTGTACACGTACGACCTCGCCCCGACGAAGAAGGACGGCCGCAGCTGGGGCGCCTACAACGTCTTCACGCTGTGGGCCAACGACGTCCACAGCCTCGGCAACTACGCGTTCGCCATCGGCCTCTTCGCGCTCGGACTGAACGTGTGGGGCATCCTCGTCGCCTTCGCGCTCGCGTCCGTGCTGCTGTTCCTGCTGCTGACGCTGTCCGGGTTCATGGGGCACAAGACGGGCGTCCCCTTCCCCGTCATGAGCCGCATCGCGTTCGGCATCAAGGGGGCGAAGATCCCGGCAGGCGTACGGGGCGCCGTGGCCATCGCCTGGTTCGGCATCCAGACGTATCTCGCCTCGGCCGTCCTCAGCGCGCTGCTCGTGGCCATGTTCCCGGGGATGCGGAGCCTGGACGACAACTCCCTGCTCGGGCAGTCCACCCTCGGCTGGCTCACCTTCCTCGTCCTGTGGGCGCTGCAGATCGTCATCGTCAGCTACGGCATGCAGATGATCCGGCGGTACATGGCCTTCGCGGCGCCCACCACCCTGATCACGATGTGCGCGCTGGCGGTCTGGATGTTCATACGCGCGGACGGCTCGATCTCGCTGTCCGTCGACGACCCGCTGTCCGGCGGCGAGATGTGGCTGCAGATCCTCGAGGGCGCCGCGCTGTGGGTCGTCATCTACGGGACCTTCGTACTGAACTTCTGCGACTTCACCCGCTCCGCCAGGAGCCGCAGCTCCATCGTCCGCGGGAACGTGACCGGCATCCCCGTGAACATGCTGTTCTTCGCGCTCATCGTGGTGGTGCTCAGCGGCGCCCAGTTCAAGCTCGACGGGCACGTCATCACCAGCCCGTCGGACATCGTCCGGACCATCCCGAACATGCTCCTGCTGGCGCTGGCCTCCCTCGCGCTGATCGCCCTGACGGTGGCGGTGAACCTGCTGGCCAACTTCGTCGCGCCCATCTACGCGCTGGTCGACCTCTTCCCGCAGCGGCTGAACTTCCGCCGGGCCGGTCTCGTCACCGGAGTCCTGGGCCTGGTGATCACCCCCTGGAACCTCTACAACAGCCCCGTCGTCGTCAACTACTTCCTCGGCGGGCTCGGCGCCCTGCTCGGCCCGCTGTTCGGCGTGATCATGGCCGACTACTGGCTGCTGCGCAGGTCCCGCGTCAACGTGCCCGACCTCTACACCGAGGACGCGCAGGGCGAATACCACTACACCAGCGGCTACAACCCGCGCGCCGTCGCCGCCTTCGTACCCAGCGCCGCAGCCGCCGTCGTCCTCGCCCTGGTGCCGTTCTTCGAGGACGTGGCCGGCTTCTCCTGGTTCATCGGCGCCGTCCTCGGCGCCGTGCTGTACGCGATCATCGCGGACCGCAGCCGGACGGGCCGCGACGTGGACGGCGAGGCCATCGCCGTCGCCGCCGAGTGAACCGGCGGGCGGAATGAACACCATGGCAGTGAACCGACCAGCGGAGGGCCGACGCATGCGCGTCCTCGTCGTCAACGTCAACACCACGCGGTCCATCACCGACTCGATCGGTGCGCAGGCGGCCTCCGCGGCCGCCCCGGGCACCGAGATCGTGCCGCTGACACCCGCCTTCGGCGCGGAGTCCGTCGAGGGCAACTACGAGAGCTACCTCGCCGCCGTCGCGGTGATGGAGGCCGTACGCGCCTACCCCGAGCCGTACGACGCCGTGATCCAGGCCGGCTACGGCGAGCACGGCCGGGAAGGGCTCCAGGAGTTGCTCGACGTACCGGTCGTGGACATCACCGAGGCCGCCGCGAGCACCGCCCAGTTCCTCGGCCGCACCTACTCCGTCGTCACCAGTCTCGACCGTACGGTCCCGCTGATCGAGGAGCGCCTCCGCGCGGCCGGGCTGCACACCCGGTGCGCCTCCGTACGCGCCAGCGGGCTCGCCGTACTCGCCCTGGAGCAGGACGAGAAGGCCGCCGTCGACGCCATCGCCGAACAGGCCGCCCGCGCCGTGGCGGAGGACCGGGCGGAGGTGGTGTGCCTGGGCTGCGGCGGCATGTCCGGGCTGACGGAACGCGTGGTGGAGCGCACCGGGGTCCCCGTCGTCGACGGCGTGACCGCCGCCGTGAAGATCGCCGAGTCCCTCGTCGCCCTCGGCCTGTCCACGTCCAAGATCCGCACCTACGCGCCGCCGCGGCCCAAGACGATCCGCAACTGGCCGCCGCCACCGGCCCGTTGACACGTTTGACGCCGGTGCCGCCGGTTACCCCGTTGACGCCGGTGCCGCGGACCGCACGGGAACACCACCGACCACGACCCGAACCGGAGGCTGAGGTCATGCCCCACCTGCACACCCGCGCCGCAGTCGAGGAGTATCTGCGGGTGCGTGAGGACCTGTTCCTGGCCATGCGCACCGACCGCAGCAACGGCGTCGAGGCGCACGAGATCGCGCGGACGGCGGCCGGCACGTACACCCGCCCGGTCATCATGGCGTACCTGTCCTGCGTGGAGCTGCGCGACGACGCCCGTGCCGCGCTGCGCCGCGCGGGGCTGGACCACTGCGCCGGTGTACGGTCCACCGGCGCGGGCGGCCGTGCGCCGCGCGCCGTCCTGCTGGCCCTCACCCGCGAACCCGCGGAGCTGGCGGACACCGAACGGTCGGCCCTCCCGGAACGCCTCGTCCACGCCCTGGCCCAGGCGGACATCCGTACGCGGCCCGCCGACGGCTCCGCGCTCGCGCGACTGCTCTACGCCGGAGAGGAGGTCCACCTGCACCGCGCCGAGCGCTAGGGCGTGTTCGGCGGCACGTCGAGCCCTCTGCGCAGCTCGTCGAGGAGCGCGTGCACGCGCGGCGACGCGGCGAGGTCCTCCAGCGACAGCGGGGTGCCGTCCGCGTCGGCGACCGGCAGCCGCCAGTTCGGGTACTCCCGGCAGGTGCCCGGCACGTTCTGCGGGCGCCGGTCGCCCACCGTGTCCGGCAGCCAGACGCCGAGCATGCGGGCCGGCGTACGGACCAGGAACCGGTGCACCGCCTTGATCTCGGCCTCCTCGTCCCCCGCGCCCTCCGGCAGCAGCCCGAGCCGGTGGAACAGGCCGAGCCAACCCGCCGTCTCCACAGCGTCGGCCGACTGCTCGGCGAGCAGGGGGCGTTCCAGCATGCCGAGCCGTTCGCGCAGCTCGACATGGCTGCCGGACAGCCGCGCCGCCACGGGCGGCAGGTCGTGCGTGGTGGCGGTGGCCAGGCAGCCGGCGCGCCAATCTTCGGGCGGCAGCGGGCGCGGCTCGGCGGCGTGGCCGTTCCGCTCGCCACCGTCCGCAGGAGCCGTATCCGACGCAGACGCCGTACCGGACTTCGGCTCCGTACCGGACGCGGCTGCCGTACGGGTCTCCGCCGCGCGCGCGTAGTCCCGTTCGAACCACAGCACCGACGTGCCGAGCACCCCGCGCGCGGCCAGCTCCTCCCGTACGCCCGGCTCGACCGTGCCCAGGTCCTCGCCTATCACGGCGGCCCCCGCCCGGTGCGCCTCCAGCGCGAGGGCGCCGAGCATGGCCTCCGCGTCGTACCGGACGTACGCGCCCTCCGTCGGCGGGCGGCCCTCCGGGACCCACCACAGCCGGAAGAGGCCCATGACGTGGTCGATGCGGAGCGCGCCGCTGTGCCGCAGCAGCCCGGCGAGCACCTCGCGGTACGGCGCGTAACCGTGGCGGGCCAGCGCGTCGGGCCGCCAGGGCGGCAGGCCCCAGTCCTGGCCGTGCGGGTTGAACGCGTCCGGCGGCGCGCCGACCGACATGCCGGCGGCGAATACGTCCTGCTGCGCCCAGCTGTCCGCGCCGTGCGGGTGCACGCCCACGGCCAGGTCGTGGACGAGTCCGACGGCCATGCCCGCCTCGCGCGCCGCCCGCTGGGCACCGGCCAGCTGCTCGTCGGTGAGCCAGGCCAGCCAGCTGTGGAAGTCGACGCGGTCCATGAGCTCGCCGCGCACCCGCGCCGTACGCAGCGACCGCGGGTCGTCCAGGCCCGCGGGCCACGCGCGCCAGTCGGGGCCGTGCAACTCGGCGAGGGCGCACCAGGTGGCGTGGTCCTCCAGGGACTCGCCGCGCTCGGCGAGGAAGTCGCAGTACGCCGCGCGGCGGCCGGGCCCGAGCGGGACCTGCCGGATCAGCTCCAGCGCCGCCAGCTTCAGCTCCCACACCGCGTCCCGGTCGATGTGCGCCTCCTTGCGGAGGACGGCGTCGCGCAGTTGGCCGGCCCGTTCGAGCAGCTCGCCGGCCTGCCGCCGCGCGTCGCCGGTCAGCAGCGCGTACTCGGGGACGGCCTCGATCCGCAGATGTACGGGGTCGGGGAAGCGCCGCGTGGAGGGTCTGTACGGGGACGGGTCGGTGGGCGCGCCCGGCTCGGCAGCGGGCACCGCCGCGTGCAGCGGGCCGAGCTGGACGAAGTCCGCGCCGTGCGCGCGGCCCGACCAGGCCGCGAGCTCGCCCAGGTCACCGAGGTCGCCCATGCCCCAGGAGCGCTCGGACAGCAGCGAATAGAGCTGGGTGAGCAGGCCGAAGCCGCGGCCGTCCGCACCGCGGCCGCCGGGCCCGCGGACCCGGTCCGGGACGACGAGCAGTGCGGCGTGCGCGGCGCGGCCGTCGGGGGCCCGCGCGCGCAGCGTGTGGGCGCCGAGGGGCAGCGGGGCGCCGGGGCCCCAGTCGTGCGTGCCGCCGCTCTCCGTGTCGACCCGCAGGACGGTGCCCTCGGGGAGTGCGGGGAGCGTGCTCTGCGCGGACTCGGCGCGTAAGACGACGGTGTGCGGCAGCAGCCGCAGGGAGTCCCGCTCGTGCTGTGCCAGCGCCTCGCGCACGGCGTGCGGCGTGGACGCGTCCACGCCCAGGGCGGCGAGCACGGCGACGACGGAGTCGTCGGGGACGTCGACGCGCTGCCCGGCCACGGGCTCGTACGACGTGCATACACCGTGCGCCGCGGCGAGCCGCGCGAGGCGGCCCATCAGATGTCCGAGGACTCCGTGCCGAAGCCGGTGCCGGTGGGCTCGCTCGTCAGCGGCAGCTCAGCGGCGATCGGCAGCTCACTCGTCAGCGGGGCGACGTCGGCGAGCGGGGGCTCGCTGGTCAGTGGTGCCTCCGGGCACCCGCAGGAGCACGAACCGTCCAGTCCGGAGTCCGGGTCGGACACGCCGGACAGGTCTACCGGCTCGTGCCCGGGTTTGAGCGGAGGTGACGGGATCGTGGTGCGGGGATGGAGAGCGGTGAGGAGGAGTTCGGCGGACGCGGCCACGGCGGGCCTCCGTTCATGGACTTCGTCGGTCGAGTCTGACTTACCCAGCCTGCACGGGCGCAGACGTCTCGCGAGGGATAACGTGGCTCAGCTCACGTTGGTTCCGCAGGCGATTTGCCGGTGGGGAGCACCCCCGGACGAAGGGATTCCGGGCATTTCCGTCATCGTACTCCAGGATTTGCACGGCAACTACGGACGGTGACCACAACAGTCCGTACACGGATGCCCACTGAAACGCATGGACAACAGCGGGCAATACGGCCACTCTCGTTGACAGCCGCCGTGGTGGTGGGCTCAGTCGCCGGCTGCCGCCGGTCCCCGTACGAGCCCCTTCCGCACGCACGCGCGATCCCCTGCGGAGGGGCGGACCCGTGCCGTACGGAGCGACGCGAGCAGGCCGGTTCGAGCGGTACGAGCGACACGAGCAAGAGGAGCCGCGGTGCAGTCCCCGCACAGCGATAGCGCCGACGGGCACAGCCAGAGCGCCGACGGAACGGCCCCGGAGGCCGCGCCCACGGGCCGGCGCGCCGGCCCGAAGCACGCGCGTGCCCGCCGCAACGTGCGCCGTGCGGGCGCGACCGCGCTCGTCGCCGCCTTCGTCGGCGGCCTCCTCAGCGGCGCGCCCGCGGCGCAGGCGGCGCCGCCCGGGGACGGCGCGTCCGACACCCCGGACGACGAGAAGGCGGGCCGGACCGACGTGCCGCCGGTGTGGCCGCGCCCGCAGGCGCTGCGGGCACGCGGCGCGGACGTGCCGCTGGGCACGGAGGCGACGCTGGTCTCGGACGGGGACGCCGACCCGTACGCCCTGGCCGCCGTACGCGGAATGCTGCGCGACGCGGGGGTGCGTACGGTGCACGAGGCGCGGCCCGGTGACCGGCTGCCGGAGGGCGGTCCCGTGTTCCGGGTGGGCACCGAAGCGGCCGAGGGCGCGTTGCGCGCGCTGCGCGCCCCCGAACGCGACGATCTGCCGTCCGGCGGCTACCGCCTCGCCGCCGGCCGGGCCGGCGGGCGCGCCACCGTGGCGCTCTCGGGCGTCGGCGACGACGGCCTGTTCCACGCCGCGCAGACGCTCCGCCAGCTGATCACCGACAGACGCGAGGGCGCAGAGGACGCCGAGGGCGCCGAGGGCGGCACCGGGGGCAAGGTGGTCCCCGGCGTCGTCATACGGGACTGGCCCACCACCTCCGTACGCGGCGTGACCGAGGGCTTCTACGGACAGCCCTGGTCTCAGCAGGAACGCCTCGACCACCTCGACTTCCTGGGCCGCACCAAGCAGAACCGCTACCTCTACGCGCCCGGCACCGACCCGTACCGCCAGGCCACCCGCTGGCGCGACCCCTATCCGGCCGCCCAGCGCGCCGACTTCCGCGAGCTCGCGCAGCACGCCGCGCACAACCACGTGGTGCTCGGCTGGGCGGTCTCGCCGGGCCAGGGGCTGTGCTTCTCCTCGGCGGGCGACCGCAAGGCGCTGCTGCGAAAGCTGGACGCGATGCACGCGCTGGGCGTACGGGCGTTCCAGCTGCAGTTCGACGACGTCAGCTACGACGAGTGGCACTGTGACGGCGACGCCGAGAAGTACGGCACCGGGCCCGAGGCCGCCGCCGAGGCGCAGGCCGAGCTGACCAACGCGGTGGCCGCGCACCTCAAGGCACGGCACGGCGGGGCCGGGTCGCCGGTGCCGCTGTCCGTGCTGCCGACGGAGTTCTACCAGGAGGGCAGGACCGCGTACCGCAAGGCGCTGTCCCGCGCCCTGGCCGACGGCGTGGAGGTGGCCTGGACGGGCGTCGGCGTGGTGCCGCGCACCATCACCGGCGGTGAACTGGCCGACGTACGCGGCGCGTTCCCCGGCCACCCCGTGGTCACGATGGACAACTACCCGGTCAACGACTACGCCCCCGGGCGCCTCTTCCTCGGCCCCTACCGCGGCCGGCAGCCCGCCGTCGCCACCGGTTCCGCGGCCGTCCTCGCCAATGCGATGGCGCAGCCCACGGCGTCCCGCATCCCGCTGTTCACGGCCGCCGACTACGCCTGGAACCCGCGCGACTACCAGCCGGGCGAGTCCTGGAAGGCCGCCGTCGACGACCTGGCCGGCCCGGACCGGCGGACCCGCGCGGCGGTCCACGCGCTCGCCGGGAACGACGCGTCGTCCATCCTCGGCGGCGACGAGTCGGCGTATCTGCGGCCCGCGATCCGGGACTTCTGGACGGCGTACGGCGACGGCACCCTCGGCAGCGCCGCCGCGGCGGACGACCTGCGCGCGGCGTTCCGTACGATGCGGCACGCCCCGGAGCGCGTCCCCGCCGGGCTCGGCCGCGAAGCGCGGCCCTGGCTGCGGCAGTTGGCGCTGCTGGGCGAGGCCGGCGAACGGTCCGTCGACATGCTCGCGGCCCAGGCCGCGGGCGACGGCGGCGCCGCGTGGGCGGCGCAGCTGGACGTACGGCGGCTGCGCGACGAGGCGGCCAAGAGCTCCGTGACGGTGGGCAAGGGCGTGCTCAAGGAGTTCGTGGACCGCGCGCTGAAGGCCGGCGACGACTGGACGGGCGTACGGAAGAACGCGTTCGGCAGCGAGCGGCCGCACGGCGGCCCCACCGCCCGCCCCGGCTCCCCGCTGGAGGCGGCCGTGGACGGCGATACGGGCAGCGCGTACCGCGCCGGCGCCCCGCCCGTCACCGAACTGCCCGCGCGCGGACGGGGCGAGATCCCGGCGCCGCCGGACGGCCTGACCGTCGGCCTGCCGCGGGCCCGTTCGCTGGCGGCGGTCACCGTGCTGACCGGCCCGGCCGCCGATGGGGGCGCAACCCGCGCCGACATCGAGGCGCACGTGCCGGGCGAGGGCTGGCAGCGGATCGGCAGGCTCTCGGAGAGCGGCTCGACCGAGGCGGCGGCGCACGGGCTGCGCGCGGACGCGCTGCGGCTTCGCTGGAGCGCGGGGTCGGACGCGCCGGTCGTGCACGAGATCACGCCCTGGTACGCCGACACCCCGGACGCCTCCCTCGCCCTGTCGCGCGACGACACGTACGCCTCCATCGGCGGCGGCCCCGCCGAGGTCGCCGTACGGCTGACCGCGCAGCGCCCCGTCGAGGTGCGGGGGCGGCTCAAGGCAGAGGCGCCGGAGGGGTTCACCGTACGGGCGCCGTCCCGCGTGACCGTGCCGCGCGGCGGCACCGCGGAGGTACCGCTGCGGGTGACGGCGGGCCCGGAGGTGCGGCCGGGGACGTACGAGGTGCCGGTCTCGTTCGGCGACGAGCGCCGCACCCTGACCGTACGGGCCTTCCCGGCCGTCGGCGGCCCGGACCTGGCGCGGTCGGCGGAGGCGGCCTCGTCGGGCGACGAGACGCCGGACTTCCCGGCGCCGCATGTCAACGACGGCAAGGCGCACACCCGTTGGTCCTCGCCCGCCGAGGACGGCGCGTGGGTGCAGCTGGAGCTGGCGCGCCCGGCGCGGGTCGGCGAGGTGCGGCTGCACTGGCAGGACGCGTACGCGGCGGGCTACCGCGTCCAGGTCTCGCCGGACGGGCGGCGCTGGCGTACGGCCGCGACCGTACGGGACGGTGCGGGCGGCCGGGAGACCGTACGGATGGACGCTCCGGCGGACACCCGCTTCGTACGGGTGCAGGGGGACAAGCGGGCGACCCGGTTCGGCTACTCCCTCTGGTCGGTGGAGGTCTACGCCGTGCGGGAGGAGAAGCGGGAAGAGAAGGACGTGAAGAAGGAGCCGGAGAAGCAGGAGCCGGGGAAGCAGGGACAGGACGGCGAGCGCTGACGCCGTGGAGCGTCAGCGCGGATCGCGGGACCGGCCCCTGAAGCACCGGGGCACACAAAAGCCCGGCCTCTCAGGCAGAGACTCTGCCGTCGATCCGGGCGAGGGCGTCGTCCGCGCCGTAGGGTTGCAGGTACGGCAACCAGCGCGGATCCCTATGGCCTGTCCCGATGATCCGCCAGGCCAGTCCGGACGGGGGCGCGGGTTGATGGCGCAGCCTCCAGCCGATCTCACCGACGTGCCGGTCGGCCTTCACGTGGTTGCAGCGGCGGCAGGCCGCCACGACGTTCTCCCAGGTGTGCTGGCCGCCTCGGCTGCGCGGGACGACGTGGTCGACGCTGGTCGCCACACCGCCGCAGTACGCGCACCGGCCGCCGTCCCTGGCGAACAGCGCGCGCCGGGTGAGCGGCACGGGGCCCCGAAAGGGCACCCGCACGAAGCGCTTGAGCCGGACCACGCTGGGGGCGGGTATGACTCGGGTGGCGCTGTGCATCAGGGCGCCGGAGTCCTCGAGGCTGACTGCCTTGTCGTTGAGGACGAGTATGAGAGCGCGTCGCAGCGGTACGACACCGAGCGGCTCGTACGACGCGTTGAGGACCAGGACATGCGGCACGGTGCCTCCTTGTACGTCGGCGGCGCGTGGCTCGCGCCGGGACGATCTCCCCTCAGTGTGTCCCGAGCCCCGGCGGCTGCGCCACCACGACCGGGTAACGCAGAGGGCATCTTTTCCCCCATCCGGGACATTTCGCCCCGCATGAGCCTCGTCACGTGGGGTGTGGCGGCGGACCGTACGCCTGTCGCCGTCACTCCGCAGCGGCCACGCCGTGACCGGCGGTGACACGGGCGTACGCGGTTGTACGGCGGGGCGCCAAGCGGAGGGAAGGATTCGGCCGGACCGGGGCACGGGGGGTTTGTGCAGAGGATGGGCCATTAGTGTGGGGCCTTAGTGTGCGCTCGTGTTCGCGTCCGCGGGCGCTCTCGGCGTGTCCCGCACGGAAGGTTCTGCTGTGTCCTGGTTGCTCGGTGCCACCCCTCCTCCGGACGGCGAGACGTCCCTGGAAGACGCCCAGGAGACGGCCAACAACGCGGCCGGCTGGTTCGAGGAGAACTGGTCCGCCTTCCTCTCCGTCGGACTCCGCATCCTGCTGGTCATGTCCGTCGCGGTGGTGCTGCGCTTCCTCGTACGGCGCACGATCACCAAGTTCCTGAAGCGGATGAACCGGAACGCGGCCGCCGAGGCCAGCGGCAACGCCCTGCGCGGCCGGGGCCTGCTGGTCAACGTCGAACGGCGGAGGCAGCGTTCGGAGGCCATAGGGTCCGTGCTGCGCAGCGTCGCCACCATGGTGATCATGGGTACGGCCGCGCTCATCGTGCTATCCATGCTCGGCATCAATCTGGCACCGCTGCTGGCCAGCGCCGGAGTCGCGGGCGTGGCACTCGGTTTCGGCGCGCGCAACCTCGTCACTGACGTGCTGACCGGGACGTTCATGCTGCTGGAGGACCAGTACGGGGTCGGCGACCGGATCGACGCGGGCGAGGCGACCGGCGAGGTGCTGGAGATCAACCTGCGCGTCACCAAGCTGCGCGGGGACGACGGCGAGGTCTGGTACGTGCGCAACGGCGAGATACGCCGCGTCGGCAACCTCAGCCAGGGCTGGGCCACGGCCGCGCTGGACGTGCAGGTACGGGCGCGCGAGGACCTGGAGGAGGTCCGCGCGGCCATCACGGCGGCGGGCGAGGACATGGCGAAGTCGGAGCCGTGGGACGAGATCCTCTGGACGCCGGTGGAGATCCTCGGCCTGGACTCCGTGACGCTGGAGTCGATGGTGCTGCGGGTGTCCGTACGCACCATGCCCGAGCGGGCGCTCGGCGTGGAGCGCGAGCTGCGCTGGCGGATCAAGCGGGCCCTGGACCAGCGGGGCATCGAGATGGTGGACGACGAGTCGCTGGCGCTGGAGGCGGGCCGCCTCTCGCTGGAGAAGTCGGCGCGGCTGTCGCTGGAAAAGTAGCCCGGCCCCGTACCCGTACGGGATGTGACCCCGTTCGACCGTTGACGCCGGTCGGGCGGGGCCTTACTGTCCTCAGCACAGAACAGGAAGCTTTCCTAACAGTAGCCTCCGGGCGGTGGCTTCCTGACGATGACCGCGACAGTGCCGGTGCGACCGGCCCCGCCGATCCGGGTGGAGGCACCCCATGGCCCAGGCGTCCCCAGGAACCCCGCGTGTGCTGCGCGCGATGAACGACCGCGCCGCGCTGGACCTGCTGCTCGCGCACGGGCCGCTGTCCCGCAGCCGGATCGGCAAGCTCACCGGGCTGTCCAAGCCGACCGCCTCGCAGCTGCTGGCCCGCCTCGAGGCCGCCGGGCTCGTCGTCGGCACCGGCACCAGCGAGGGCCGCCCCGGCCCCAACGCCCAGCTGTACGCGGTCAATCCGGGCGCCGCGCACGTGGCCGGGCTGGACGTGACCACCCTCGGCATCCGCGCCGCCGTCGCGGACATCACCGGCCGTACGGTCGGCACGTACGAGGTGCCCACGCCGGGCCGCCGCACCGCCGGCAGCACGCCCGAGCTGGTCGTACGCGCTGTGGACGGCGCCGCGAAGGCCGCCGGCGTGCTCCGCGGCGACCTGCACCGCATCGTCATCGGCACGCCCGGCGCGTTCGACCCCAGCACCGGGCGGCTGCGCTACGCCTCGCACCTGCCCGGCTGGCACTCCCCCACGCTGCTGGACGAGCTGGCCGCCGCGCTGCCGATGCCGCTCGCGTACGACAACGACGTGAACCTCGCCGCCGTCGCCGAGCAGCGGCTCGGCGCGGCCGGCGACAGCGACGACTTCCTGCTGCTGTGGAACGAGGAGGGCATGGGCGCCGCCCTCGTCATCGGCGGCAAGCTGCACCGCGGCTGGACCGGCGGCGCCGGCGAGGTCGGCTTCCTGCCGGTGCCGGGCACCGCGCTCGTACGGAACGCCGCGCGCACCGGAAGCGGCGGCTACCAGGAGCTGGCCGGGGCCAACGCCGCACTGCGGCTGGCCCGCGAACTCGGCCTCCCGTACGACCACTCGGCGCCCATGCACGAGGCCGCCGCCGAGCTGCTGCGGCGGGCGCTCGCCGCGACGGACCCGGAAGGCGCGGGCCGGGAGCCCGCGGCCGCCCCTTCGTCGGCCGAGGAAGCCGCGGCGGACAGCGAGGCGTACGCCGAGCTGCTGCAGCGCTTCGCCACCGGGCTCGCGACCGGACTCGCCTCGCTCGTGGCCATGCTCGACCCGGAGCTCATCGTGCTGTCCGGCGGCGTGCTGAACGCCGGCGGCGAGCGGCTGCGCGAGCTGGTCCGCGCCGAACTGTCCGAACTGGCCGTGCCCCGGCCGCGGCTGGTGCTGGGCACCGTCACCGAACACCCCGTCCTGAGCGGGGCGCTGGAGAGCGCGCTGGCCGCGACCCGGGACGAGGTGTTCGACACCTCGCGCTGACCCGGACCACCCCGTCACCCCGCCACACCCGACCCCTTCGCACCTGCACCGCCAAAGGGAGGCCCCGCCATGCCCGGAAACCGGAGAGCGGTCCGCAGCACACCGGCCCGTACGCAAGCCCGTACCCGCACCCGTACGCACACCCGTACGTCCGCCGCGCTGGCCGCCGCCGCGGCCGTCTGCCTGCTCGCGGGGGCCTGTACGGGCTCGGGCGGCGGCACCGCCGAGGACGATCCCAACGCCGAGACCACGCTCACCTTCTGGCACGGCTGGAGCGCGCCGTCCGAGGTCGAGGCGATCGACGCGAACATCGACGCGTTCGAGAAGAAACACCCCAACATCACCGTCAAGGTCGTCAAGAACGTCAGCGACGACAAGCTCAACCAGGCGCTGCGCGCGGGCGGCGACAAGGCGCCCGACGTGGTGTCGTCCTTCGCCACCGACAACGTCGGCCGCTTCTGCTCCGCCCGCGCGCTCGCGGACCTGAAGCCGTTCCTCGCGAAGTCGGGCATCGACCCGGCGAAGACCTTCCCGAAGCCGATGCTCGAATACACACAGTACGAAGGGGTGCGCTGCACGCTGCCGCTGCTCGGTGACGCGTACGGTCTCTACTACAACAAGGACGCGTTCGAGAAGGCCGGGATCACCGAACCGCCCCGGACGTTCTCGGAGTTCGACAAGGCGGCGGAGAAACTCACCCGCCACAAGGGCGACTCGTACTCCCAGCTCGGCTTCATGCCGAACTACCACGGATACGAGACCACGGTCGAGCACTACGGCGCGCAGTTCGGCGTGGACTGGTTCGGCGAGGACGGCAAGGCCGCGAACGCCTCCGACCCGGGAATGAAGAAGCTGTTCCAGTGGCAGCGCGGCCTGGTGGAAAAGCTGGGCGGGTTCAGCAAACTGGAGCGCTACCGCTCGTCGTTCGGCGACGAATGGGGCGCGAAGCACCCGTTCCACACCGGCCAGGTGGCCATGCAGCTGGACGGCGAATGGCGCGGCAAAATGGCGCGGGACGCCGGTGTGGACTTCGAGATCGGCACCGCTCCGCTGCCGGTGCCGGACGGCGAGACCGAGTCGTACGGCAAGGGCTACCTGTCCGGGACTGTCATCGGCATCGCCCAGTCCAGCCCGAAGCAGAACGCCGCCTGGGAACTCGTACGGTTCCTCACCACGGACACCGGCGCGGTGGTCGATTTCGCCAACGCCATTCACAACGTGCCGTCCACGCTCGCCGCCATGAAGTCGCCCCGGCTGAACAAGGACCCGGACTACCGCACGTTCGTGAAGATCGCCCGGCACCCGGAGAGCCGGCACGCGCCGGGAAGCGTCAACGGCGCCGCATTCCTGCTGACGCTCCAGGACCTCGGCTACGACTACGAGTCCGGGCGCGAGAAGAATCTGGACGCCGGGCTGGAAAAGGCCGACCGCCAGATCGACAAGGACATCGCACAGGCGGAATGACGGAGGAGGAGCACCGAGGACAGGGACCGAGGACAGGACAGCGATGACCACGATGCACCCCGGGCTGAGAGCGAGGCGCCGCCGCTCCCTGCTGCGTACGGCGGGCTTCCTCTCGCCCTGGCTCATAGGCTTCAGCGTCTTCTTCGCCTATCCGCTGCTGGCCACCGTCTACTTCTCGTTCATGAAGTACGACGGCTTCACCGCGCCGACCTGGAACGGGCTGGAAAACTGGTCGTACGTCTTCCGGGACTACCCGTTCTTCTGGCCCGCGCTGGGGAACACGCTGTGGCTGGTCGCGGTGATGGTCACGCTGCGGGTCGCATTCGGGCTCGGCATCGGGCTGCTCATCACGAAGATAAAGACCGGCCCCGGGCTGTTCCGCACCTTCTTCTATCTGCCCTATCTGGCCCCGCCCGTGGCCGCGACCATGTCGTTCGTCTTCCTGCTGAATCCCGGCACGGGACCGGCGAACACCGTGCTGGACTTCTTCGGACTGCCGCAGCCGGGCTGGTTCAAGGACGCCGACTGGTCGAAACCGGCGCTGACCCTGCTCGCGCTCTGGGGCATCGGTGACCTCATGGTCATCTTCATGGCGGCGCTGCTGGACGTGCCGAAGGACCAGTACGAGGCGGCCGAACTCGACGGCGCCGGCGCGTTCGCCCGGTTCCGCTGGGTCACGCTCCCGAACATCGCCCCGATCGTGCTCTTCGCCGTCATCACCGGCGTGATCGAGACCATGCAGTACTACACGCAGCCGCTGGTCGCCGGGAAAGTCGCCTCGGGCGTCATCGGAGGTTCCGGTCAGCAATTCGAGCCCGGCTATCCCGACGAATCCACGCTCACCGTCCCGCAGATCGTCTACAACCTCGGATTCCAGCGGTTCGACACGGGCTCGGCGTGCGTCGTGTCGCTCGTCCTGTTCGCGCTCGCCATGGCCTTCACGGCCCTGCTCATGCGCCGCGGCAGCGGCTTCCTGTCGGCGGAGGACTGAGGAACGATGCCCGTACCGACCCCGACCCGTATGGCCCCGGCCCGTACGCGCGCCCCGGCCCGTACGCGCCCTCCGGCCCGTATGCGCCGCGGCGCGGCGCTGGAGTGGATCGGCGTCCACGCGCTGGCCGTGGCGGCGGCGCTGTTCTTCGTCCTGCCGTTCGTCTTCGTGCTGCTCACCGCCGTGATGAACGACAACCAGGCGCTCACCCGCGACCTGTGGCCCGACACCTGGGAATGGGGCAACTTCCGCACCGTCTGGGAGACCCCCGGATTTCTCACCTGGTGGCGCAACACGCTGCTCTACGCGGGCCTCGGCACGGTGCTCGCCGTCGGCTCCAGCATTCCCGTCGCCTACGCCCTCGCCAAGTTCCGCTTCCGCGGCCGCAACATCATGATGATGGCGGTCATCGCGATGATGATGCTGCCCCCGCAGGTCGTCATCGTGCCCATGTACCTGTTCTGGGCGAAGCAGCTCGACCTGTCCGGCACGCTGTGGCCGCTGATCGTCCCGATGGCGTTCGGGAACCCGTTCACCATCTTCCTGCTCCGGCAGTTCCTGCTGACGATCCCCAAGGAGTACACGGAGGCGGCCCGTATCGACGGCTGCGGCGAATTCCGGGCGATGCTGCGCATCGTGCTGCCCATGGCGAAACCCGCCCTGGCCGCCGTCGCGCTGTTCCACTTCTTCTACTGCTGGAACGACTACTTCGGCCCGCAGATCTACGCGTCCGAGAACCCCGGTGCCTGGACGCTCAGCTACGGCCTCGAGTCCTTCAAGGGAGCCCACCAGACCGACTGGAACCTCACGATGGCGGCCACCGTTCTGATCATGGCGCCGGTGATCGTCGTCTTCTTCTTCGCACAGAGAGCCTTCATCGAAGGCGTCACCCTGACGGGAGTAAAGGGCTAAAGCATGAAACTAGCTGTTGTCGGCGGCGGTTCGACCTACACACCCGAACTCATCGACGGTTTCGCCAGGTTGCGCGACACCCTTCCGCTCACCGAGCTGGTCCTCGTCGACCCGGCCGCCGAACGCCTGGCGGTGGTGGGCGGCCTGGCCCGCCGCATCTTCGCCCGGCAGGGCCACCCGGGGCACATCACCACGACCTCCGACCTCGACGCGGGCGTCGACGGCGCCGACGCCGTGCTGCTGCAGCTGCGCGTCGGCGGCCAGGCGGCCCGCGCGCAGGACGAGTCCTGGCCGCTGGAGTGCGGCTGCGTCGGCCAGGAGACGACGGGCGCGGGCGGCCTCGCCAAGGCGCTGCGCACGGTGCCGGTGGTGCTCGACATCGCCGAACGCGTGCGCCGCCGGGCCCCGGACGCCTGGATCATCGACTTCACCAACCCCGTCGGCATCGTCACCCGCGCCCTGCTGGAGGCGGGCCACCGGGCGGTCGGGCTGTGCAACGTCGCGATCCACCTGCAGCGCAAGTTCGCGGCGCTGCTGGACGTCCCGCCGGAGGGCGTGCACCTCGACCACTACGGCCTGAACCACCTCACCTGGGAGCTCGCCGTACGGCTGGGCGGCCCGGACGGCGAGGACGTGCTGCCGCGGCTGCTCGCCGAGCACGGCCCGCGCATCGCCGAGGACCTGCGGCTGCCGGCCCCGGTCCTGGCCCGGCTCGGCGTCGTCCCCTCGTACTACCTGCGGTACTTCTACGCGCACGACGAGGTCGTGGACGAGCTGCGGACCAAGCCGTCGCGCGCGAGCGAGGTGGCGGCGATGGAGGAGCGGCTGCTGAAGATGTACGAGGACCCCGCGCTGGACGAGAAGCCGGAGCTGCTCGCGAAGCGCGGCGGGGCGTTCTACTCGGAGGCGGCGGTCGCGCTGGCCGCCGCGCTGCTCGGCGGCCCGGCGGGGGCGGCGGCCGGCACGGGCCCGGCGCCGGGGTCCGTGCAGGTGGTGAACACGTACAACCGCGGCACCCTCCCGTTCCTGCCCGACGACGCCGTCATCGAGGTCCCCGCGCGCGTCGGCCCCGACGGCGCCCGCCCGCTGCCCGCGCCCGCCGTCGACCCGCTGTACGCGGGCCTGATCGCGAACGTCACCGGCTACGAGGCGCTGGCGCTTGAGGCGGCGCTGCACGGCGGCCGCGAGCGGGTGTTCAAGGCGCTTCTCGCGCACCCGCTGATCGGCCAGTTCACGCAGGCCGAAGACCTGACCGACCGCCTCCTCGCACACAACCGGGAGCACCTCGCGTGGCTCTGACCGACGCCTGCCTCGCCATCGACGCGGGCAACAGCAAGACGGACGCGGCCGTCGTCGCCGCCGACGGCGCCGTCCTCGGCACGGCGCGCGGCGGCGGCTTCCAGCCGGCCGCCACCGGCGTGGCCGCCGCCGTCGACGGTCTCGCGTCGGCCGTCGCGCGCGCGGCGGTCGCCGCCGGGGCGGACAGCGCCCGGTTCGGCCCCGGCGGCGGCTCTGGCGGCGCCGGCGGTTCCAGCAGCACCGGCCAGGCGGTGTTCGCGAACGTGTCCGCGTGCCTCGCCAACGCCGACCTGCCGCGCGAGGAGCGCGAACTGGCCGCCGCCGTCGGCGCGTACGGCTGGGGCCGCGCCACGCACGTCGCCAACGACACGTTCGCGATCCTGCGCGCGGGCCTCCCCGACGACGGGTCGGTACGGCACGGCGTCGCCGTCGTCTGCGGCGCGGGCATCAACTGCGTGGGCCGCGACGCCGCCGGGAACACCCACCGCTTCCTGTCCCTCGGCCGGCTCTCCGGCGACTGGGGAGGCGGCGGGGGCCTCGCGGACGAGGCGGTGTGGCACGCCGCGCGCGCGGAGGACGGCCGGGGCGAGCACACGGAGCTGGCGCGCGCCGTCCCGGGGCACTTCGGGCTGCCGTCGATGTACGCGCTCATCGAGGCGCTGCACCTGGGCGAGCTGCCCGCCGTACGGCGGCACGAACTGGCCCCCGTCGTCTTCGAGGTCGCGGCGGTCGGCGACCCGGTGGCGCGTGCGCTGGTGCACCGTCAGGCCGACGAGATCGTGTCCCTGGTGACGGTCACGCTGAACCGGCTGGACCTGCTCGGCCAGAAGACGCCCGTGCTGCTCGGCGGCAGCGTGCTCGCCGCCCGCCATCCGATGCTCCAGGACCGGCTCACCGAGCAACTCGCCGCCCGCGCCCCCAAGACGGCGCCCCTGCTGGTGACGGCACCCCCGGTGCTGGGCGCGGCCCTGCTGGGCCTGGACCGGCTGTCGGCGCGCCCGGAGGCGTACGCCCGGCTGCGCGGGCACTACGGGTGAGCGCGCGGGACGGGTGAGCGCGCGGGACGGCCCCGGCGCCCGCCCCCGCCTCAGCGCGCGCAGAACTCGGCCTCGACCGCCGCGTCCTCCAGTTCCTGGTCGCCCCAGTCGCCGTTGCGGTTCACGGTCAGCACGTGCCGGCCGTCCCGCGTGCCGGTCGTACGGCTCGCGGATCCGGGGATCATGCCGCCGTGGCCCCAGACCCGGCAGCCGTCCCCGAGCTTGAAGTGCCGGATGCCGAGCCCGTACGTGTCCTCGGGGCCGCCGTGCCCCTTGTCCCCGTCGACGTCGACGGCGGCGAGCAGCGCCCGCTGCTGGGCGGGCGGCAGCAGTTCGCCGCCCAGCAGCGCGGACAGGAAGGTGTTCACGTCGTCGACGGTCGAGATCAACTGCCCGGCCGAGAAGGCCACCGTGGGGCTGAACTCGGTGACGTCGTACACCTTCGCGTCCGGGCCGTCCTCGAAGAGCGTGGACCAGTGCGTCGCGTGCGGGCGCGGCACCCGTGGTGAGGTGCCGGGCACGGAGGTGCCGCGCAGCCCCAGCGGCCTGATGAGGAGGCGTTCGACGGCCTCCCGGTACGTGCCGCCGGTGACCCGCTCGACGACCATTCCGGCGAGTACGTAGTTGGTGTCGGAGTAGTCCCACCTGCCGGGCTCGCCGGGTCTGCTGCCCTCCCGCGGCTGGAAGTTCGCCGGGTGCGCGAGCGCGATGTCCACCAGCTCCCGCGGCCGCCACTCGCGGTAGCGGTTCCGGTCGAACTCGGCACCCGCATACAACGCGCGGAAGCCCTCGTCCATGTTGTAGTCGAAGATCCCGCTCGTGTGGTTGAGCAGATGCCGGACGGTGATGTCCTCCGGGTGGTAGCCCTCGCCCCGTACGATCCCGGGCAGCCACTCCTCCACGCTGTCGTCGAGCGAGAGCTCCCCGCGGGCCTCGAGCATGAGCAGCACCGTCGCGGTGAACGGCTTCGTGATGCTCGCGACGCGGAACTTCTCGTCCGTGCCCCGCGGATGACCGCCCGCCAGGTCGCGGGAGCCGGCGCGGCCGTGCCAGCTCCCGCGGTGGTCCCGCGCCTGGGCGATGACGCCGGGGGTGCCGTCGGCGACGATCGCGTCCAGCGCGGCCTGCGTCGCGGCGTGCGGCCGCCGCGGCCGGTCGGGGGCTTCGGAAGTCCCGGGCGCCTGGCGCGCGTCGGGCGGACCGGCGAGGGCGGGCAGGGCGGTGGCGGCGAGCGCGCCGACGGCGGTGAGCACGACGGCGGCGCGGCGCGCGGGCAGGAGTCTCGTCATGTGACGAGCGAACCGGGCGCGGTCCGCGCCGGGTATCGGGGACGTCCCGGGTATCGCTCAGGGTGACCCGGACCCGCCCCGGGGACCGCCCCGGCGGGCCCGGCCCGGACCCGCCCCTGACCCGGACGGCACGGCCTAGAGCCGCACCCGCACGCCCGGCGGCGCGTACTCCCGTACGGCCTCCGCCACGGTCTCCCGGTCCGCGCCGTCGCCGAACTCCAGCACCAGCAGGGCGCCTTCGCTCGTACGGCGCGGGGCGGGCACCGACCGCGGCGCGGGCACGCCGTCGACCAGCCACAGGCGCAGCCAGCCGGCGTTGCGCCCGGCGCCCGCGTCCAGGCGGCGCACCTGGCTCCAGGCGTACCGGACGGGGCCGCGCCCGTGGCAGCGGAGAGCCACGCCGTGCGTGTCCACGGCGAGGGCGTCCGGCTGCGCGGCGGCGGCGACTTCGGCGCGGCCCGCCCGCCGGTGCCCGCACGCGAACCACGCGAGCGGTACGGCCAGCACCGCCGTCGGCACCAGCGGGGACATGTCCGGCAGGCTCAGCCCCGACAGCCGTACGGCCAGCAGGGCGGCCCCCAGCACGCCGCAACCCGCCAGCAGGAGCGCCGCCTTGGAGGCCGTCAGGCCCGCCCGCGCGAGGACCGGACCGGGGGCGTGCCCGTCCGGCGGCCGCAGGCCATAGCCAGGGAGGAGCCGCAGGCCGTAGCCGTACGGGAGCCGCGGACCGCGTGTGATCGGCATGCGGGGATCCTAGGGCCTGTCGACCCGGGGTGTTCCCCTGTCGCGGGGAATGCCACACACACGTGCCAAATGCCCGTGGTGTCCGCCGTACGCAGGGCTGTTCGGCCTGGACGGGAACCGGACGGGCGCCCGGAGCGTGATGAGAGGCAAGAGGCGGACCGGCTGGCGTGCCCGCACAGATCGCGATCCGAACAAGATCCCGGCATTGACGGTGTGGCGACCAGTCAGTGCCGCCATACTGCTGGCCGTGGGCCCGAATCCGTCGCGGCACAGCGTTGCGCGGGGCCGGTCCCCGCCAGCGACCAAGGGGGAGGTCTCCAGCCGTGACACAGCCGCCCGACGTGCGCACCGCGCCACCGCCGGCCACGTCCGCGCCGCCGGGTGCGCCCACGCCGGCGGGGTCGCCGTCCGGGCCGGAGGCCGCCCGTGCGACCGCGTGGTCCGAGGGCGTGCACCGGCTGCGGGTCGCCGCCACCACGGAGCCGGGCCGGCTGCGGATCATCGGGGCCGTTCTCGCCGCGCTGATCGTCGCGTTCGGGGCGGTGACGGCCTGGCAGGTGAACGAGCGCACCACCGCCGCCGACGCCGTCGTGGACCACAGCCAGCCGCTGAGCGCCGACGCGGCGAGCGTCTACCGCTCACTGGCGGACGCCAACACCACGGCCGCCAGCGGGTTCCTGGCGGGCGGCGACGAGCCGCGCTCCGTACGCGAGCGGTACGAGCGGGACA
The DNA here is from genome assembly GCF_003355155.1 of Streptomyces armeniacus. NCBI lineage: Bacteria > Bacillati > Actinomycetota > Actinomycetes > Kitasatosporales > Streptomycetaceae > Streptomyces > Streptomyces armeniacus. The sequence continues at coordinate 5,331,216 of NZ_CP031320.1, forward strand.
TCCGCACCGCCTCCGGCCTGCTGGCCAAGGCCGCCGCCAACTCGCAGGGCTCCGCGTCCGCGCAGCGCCACATCGCCACCCTCAACCGCGAACTCCCCCGCTACACCGGCCTGGTGGAGTCCGCCCGCGCCAACAACCGGCAGGGCCTCCCGCTGGGCGGCGCGTACCTGCGCTACGCCAACGACCGTATGCACGCCGAACTGCTGCCCGCCGCCCGCGAGTTGTACGAGACCGAGACCGCGCGGCTGAACGACGACTACCACGGCGCGAAGGCCTGGCCCGCGTTCGCCCTCGCACTCGGCGTGGTCACCCTCGCGGCGCTCGGCTGGGCCCAGCGGCGGCACTACCACCGTACGAACCGGGTGCTCAACCCCGGCCTCGTCGGCGCCACTCTGGCGACCGTGATCACGCTGGGGTGGCTGGCGGGCGGGCACGCGCTGGCCCGTTCCGGGCTCGGCGAGTCCGACGAGCACGGCGCCCGTTCGCTGCACGTGCTGAACGAGGCGTGGATCGGTTCGCTGCAGGCGCGCGGCGAGGAGAACATGTGGCTCGTGGCACGCGGCGCGGGCAGCGAGTACGACGAGAACTACGGCAAGCGGATGGATGAGGTCGCCGGCGGGCAGGGTGATCGCGGTGGACGGCTGGCAGCCGCCCTCTCGCTGGCCGACGACGACGCCGGACGCGCCCCGGTGCGGGACGCCGCCGACGCGGTCGAGACCTGGCGGGAGCGGCACAAGGAGGCCCGCGGCAAGGAGGACGAAGGCGACTACGAGAAGGCGGTGGACCTGGTGATCGAGCCGGAGGACAGCGCCGAGCAGGCGTTCAAGAAGGTCGACACCGGCCTCCGCAAGGCCAGCGCGCACGAGCAGGCGGAGTTCGAGCAGGCCGCGGACGACGGCCGCGGCGCGCTCGGCAGGCTCGCCGCCGGCGCCGCCGTCCTCGCCGTACTGGGCGCCGCCGCGGCGGTGCTCGGCATCGGCCGCAGGCTCTCGGAATACCGGTGAGGGGGGAACGGCGATGTGGCTGATGCGGATGGACCGCCGCATGACCTTCGTGATGACCGGCGTCGCGGTGCTCTCCGCGGCGCTGGCCCCGGCGCTCCCGGGCGGCGGAGGCGGCGGCGCGGAGGACCGTACGGCGGGCACGCGCGCCGCGCACGAGCGCCCCGCCGCGCCGGACAAGCCGCGCACCGCCGAGGCGCCCGCGGCCAAGAAGGCGCCCGAGCCGCCGGCGCCCGAGCGGGAGGTCTGCGAGGACGGCAGTGACCCGGCCGCCAGCCTCAAGTCGTCCGACAAGGCGGGCGACGCCGTCAAGCGCATCCAGGACGCGGGCCAGCTCGTCGTAGGCGTCGACCAGAACAGCTTCCTGTGGGGCTACCGCGACCCCGCGTCCGGCGACATCGAGGGCTTCGACATCGACCTGGTGAAGGCCGTCGCGGAGGACCTGCTCGGCGAGGACCCGAAGATCACGTACAAGACGATACCCACCGACCAGCGCATCCCGGCGATCCAGGACGGCGACGTCGACATGGTGGTCCGTACGATGACGGTGAACTGCGACCGCATCAAGGAAGTCGCCTTCTCCACCGCGTACTTCGAGAGCGGCCAGCAGCTGCTCGTGCCGGAGAACAGCGAGATCGACGGGCTCGACGAGTCGGTCCGCGGCAAGCGGATCTGCAACGCGACGGGCTCCACCGCCGAGAAGCTGCTGGAGCGGAAGGAGTACCAGGCCCTGGGCGCCAGGCAGGTCAAGGTCGCCAACCAGCTGGACTGCCTCGTACGCCTGCAGCTCGGCGAGGCCGACGCGGTGCTGACCGACAACGCGCTGGGCGCCGGACAGGCCGCGCAGGACCCGTCGGTGAAGATGGTCGGCGAGCCCGCGACGATCGAGCCGTACGGTGTCGCGATGAACCGCGACGACGAGGACCTCGTCCGGCGGGTCAACCACGTGCTCGACGACTACCGCAAGGGCGGCAAGGACGGCAAGGACAGCAAGTGGTCGGCCGCGTACGAGGAATGGCTCGCGGACATGATGGCGGACGGCGAGGACGGCGCGCCCGCACCGCCGAAGCCGGCGTACAAGGACGACTGAGCGGACGACCGACGCGGAGGACCGGCCGGGAGGGCGGCACCGCGGGAGCGGCAGGAACGGAGCACGGCAGACCGGAACGGCACACGTACGGGACACGGCAGCGGCACGAGAGAACAGTGAGGTGATCGATGGGCCCCTCGGGACCCACCGGGCCGGTGATGAGCCGGGAGGAGGTGGACCGCGCTCTGGCGCGGCTGGACGCCGAGCACGAGGCGGTCGAGACGTCCCTGCTGGCGCTGCAGGACCACGCCGGCCGCCGGCTGCTGGAAGGCGCGGACCTCGTCGGCGCCACCGAACGCCGCTGGGCCGAGGCCGAGCAGGTGATGACGGTGCTGTGGACCGCCTTCGACACCTACACGCGTACCCTGCACACCGCCCGCGAGCTGCGCGCCCGCCGCCGCTGGCCGAGCCGCGACGACCTGTCCGAGCTGACCGGGCTGCTGCGCGGGACGCTCACCGTGCCGGGAAGCGCCGTGCCGGGCGGCACCGTGCCGGGCGGCACCGAATCCGCCCGGCTGACCGAGGAGCTGACGCTGAGCCGGCTCGTGGAGCGGATGAACGGCTGGTACGCGCAGGCGCTGGACGTCGTCGCGGCCGCCGACTCCGTGTGGTCGGCGCTGCCCGCACGGATAGACCTGCTGGCGGCGGAGCTGCAGCGGGTCCGTTCGCTGGCGCACTCCGTAGGGGTGCGCCCCGGGGAGCACCCTGCGGGCGACGACCTCGACCGGATCACCGGTGAACTCAGCACCCTGCGCGCCGAGGTGCTCCGCGACCCGCTGGCGTTCTGGACGGCGGACGGCGGGAGTTCGGCGCCGGGCGGCGGACGCCCGGACACCTCGCGGTACGACAGCGCCGCCCGCGCCCTGGAGGACATCCGGCGGGAGATCGACGCGGTGCTGACCGTCCGGCAGGACGCCGAGCAGCGGCTGATCAGCCTGCGCGACATCCTGTCCCGCGCCGACCGCACGCTCGCGGAGGCCCGTTCGGCGCGCGGCGAGGTCCTGGCGAAGATCGCGGCCTCCGAGGTGCCCGCGGTGAGCGGCCCGCCGACCGCGCTGCAGGAGCAGCTCGCGCGCGCCGCCGACTACCGCAGGCACGCCCAGTGGCACCGGCTCTCCCCGCTGCTGGAGAGCCTCGAACAGCGCGCCGAGGACGAGCTGGACCGCGCCCGCGCCTCGCTCTCCGCCGTCACCGCGCCGCTGGCCGTACGGGCCGAACTGCGCGGCCGGCTCGACGCGTACCGCGCCAAGGTGGCCCAGCACGGCATGGCCGAGGACCGGGTGCTGATGGAGCGCTACGACCTCGCCCGCCGCATGCTGTGGAGCGCGCCCTGCGATCTGCGGGCGGCGGAGGACGCCGTTCTGCGCTATCAGCAGGCGGCGCAGGAAGTCCTGGTACCGCGGCAGGGCGGAGCAGCCCATGCCGACCGTAGGGGGGATTCATGAGCGAGACGCCGGACGCACCGAAGAGGCGGTGCCAGCGCCCGGGCTGCACCGGTGCGTACGAGGACATGGGCGGCGGCGAGCTGTACTGCGACATCTGCGGCCTCGCCCCCGTCGTGTCCCCGGCGGGTGTCATCGGTTCGGCGCCGACGGGGGTCACCGCGGCGGGGCGTGAGGGCCGTTCGTCCTCCTCCGGTTCGCGGTCGTCCCGGTCGTCCTCCCGGTCGTCGGCGCGCTCCGCGCGCTCGCAGTCCTCGCGCCGCTCCGTGTCCGGCCGGCTGTCCCGCTCGCTGTCCAGCGGCGGGTCGGCGCGGCAGGTGTCGGTGCGCAGCTCCGGTTCGGGCACGGGCGGTTCGGTCCGCAGCAGGCTCGGCCTGGGCCTGGTGGAGGTGCCGGACGTGCCCCGCGCGGACCCGGGCACGGTGGTCCTGGACAACCCGGAGGTGCCCGAGCGGAAGCGGTTCTGCAGCAGCGGCGAGTGCGGCGCCCCGGTGGGCCGTACGCGGGGCGAGCGGGCGGGGCGTACGGAGGGCTTCTGCACCAAGTGCGGGAACCCGTACTCGTTCGTGCCGAAGCTGCGCAAGGGCGACGTGGTGCACGGCCAGTACGAGATCGCCGGCTGCCTCGCGCACGGCGGGCTCGGCTGGGTCTACCTCGCGGTGGACCGCGCCGTGTCGGACCGCTGGGTGGTGCTCAAGGGCCTGCTGGACACGGGCGACCAGGACGCGATGGCCGCCGCGATCTCCGAACGGCGCTTCCTGGCGGAGATCGAGCACTCCAACATCGTGCGCATCTACAACTTCGTCGAGCACCTCGACCGGCGCACGGGCAGCATGGACGGCTACATCGTCATGGAGTACGTCGGCGGCAGGTCCCTGAAGGAGCTGGCCAACTCCCGCCGTACGCCCGAGGGCCGCCGCGACCCGCTGCCGGTCGAGCAGGCGTGCGCGTACGGCATCGAGGCGCTGGAGGCGCTCGGCCACCTGCACAGCCGGAACCTGCTCTACTGCGACTTCAAGGTCGACAACGCCATCCAGCAGGGCGACCAGCTGAAGCTGATCGACATGGGCGCCGTCCGCCGTATGGACGACGAGGACAGCGCCATCTACGGCACGGTGGGCTACCAGGCGCCCGAAGTCGCCGAGAGCGGGCCCTCGGTGGCGTCCGACCTCTACACCGTGGCGCGCACGCTGGCGGTGCTGACGTTCGACTTCCAGGGCTACACGAACGTGTTCGTGGACAGCCTCCCGGAGCCGGAGAACATCGAGGCGTTCCAGCGGTTCGAGTCGTTCTACCGCTTCCTCGTACGGGCCACCGACCCGGACCCGGAGCGCCGTTTCGCCTCGGCCGCGGAGATGTCCGAGCAGCTTACGGGCGTGCTGCGGGAGGTCGTGGCAATGGAGTCGGGGCGTCCGCGGCCCGCGATGTCGACGCTGCTGGGCACGGAACTGCGGGTCGTGGACACGGAGTTGCTGGCGCGGGCGACGGGCGACACATCGGTGCTCGGCAGCCGCGACGGGGCGCCGGGCATCTTCGCGCGCCTGCGCGGCGAGACGCACGCGGGCGCCACGTCCCGTACGAGCGCCGAGGCGGCGCCGCCCGTACCGTCCGCCGGCTCCGCCGCGGACGAGGGCGGCCGGAACGCCGCGATCCCCGCCCAGGCGACGGCCGAGCCGCCCCCACCGGGCGCACCGGGCGCGCTTCCGCCGCCCGCCACCACGCTCGCGCAGCAGAGCCAGGCCGCGGGGCCGTACGGCGCGTACGGCAGCACGCCCGCGCACGTACGGCTGCCCGGCAAGCCCCCGCCGCCGCCCGGCGCGCGGGGTACGGGCGCCGGACCGCTGCTCGTACCGCTGGAGGCGCGCGCCACCGCGCTCGCGCTGCCCGTGCCCCGCGTGGACCCCGCGGACCCCAACGCCGGTTTCCTGGCCGGGCTGATGACCTCCGCGCCCGCCGAACTGCTCACCGCGCTGCGCGACGCGCCGGCCCAGTCCATCGAGCGCCGCCTGCGCGAGCTGCGCGCCCGCCTGGAGCTGGAGACCGACGAGGACCGCAAGGCCGCCGAACAGGCGCTGGCCGAGCTGGAGAAGGAGCATCCGGACGACTGGCGGGTGGTCTGGTACCGGGGTCTGGCCGGGCTGGTCGCGGGCGACCGGGAGACCGCGGCGCTCGCGTTCGACGCGGTCTACGACGCGTTCCCCGGCGAGACCGCGCCGAAGCTGGCGCTGGGCATCTGCGCCGAGGTGCTGGGGCAGCTGGACAACGCCGCCGAGTACTACCGCCTGGTGTGGGCCACCGACCCGTCGTACGTCAGCGCCGCCTTCGGACTGGCCCGCGTACGCCTCTCGGTGGGCGACCGGCAGGGCGCCGTCGAGGCGCTGGAGTCGGTGCCGGAGGCGTCCATCCACTTCGTCGCGGCACGCGTGGCGGCCGTACGCGCCAGGCTGCGTGAGCGCTCCCCCGCCGAACCGCTGCTCGACGACCTGCACGCCGCGGCGCAACAGGTCGTACGGCTGCGGGAGATCGGACTCGACGCGCTGCGCGGCGAGGAGCTGACGACGGAAGTGCTGGGCAGCGCTCTGGACTGGGTGCTGGCGGGCAGAGCCGGCGCGCCCGACCCGGAACAGGGCCCGGCGAGCGGGCTGCTGCTGCTCGGCTGCCGAATGGAAGAGCAAGGCCTGCGGTTGGGCCTGGAACGTTCGTACCGGAGGCTCGCGCGGCTCGCGCAGTCCGGCACGGAGAGGATCGAACTGGTGGAACGGGCCAACCGCTTCCGCCCCAGGACGTGGGTGTGACGACGATGGCACAGGCCGACCAACTGTCCGACTGCCCCAGCTGCGCCGAACCTCTGGAAGAGGGCGACCTCTTCTGCGGCGCGTGCGGGGCGGATCTGCGGGCACTGGCGGAACAGACCGCGGCGGGCGGCGACCGCCCGACGATCCCGGTGAACGGCGCGCTGCCGCCGCCACCGGCCGGAGCACCGGCGTCCGGAACGCCACCGGCCGGAGCACCGGCGTCCGGTGCGCCCGCGGGGCCCGGGCCGCCCCGCGGCCACGGCGCGCCCGAGCCGACCCCGGCACACACGCCCACCGAGCCGGACTTCACGCTGCCGCCCGCCGTGCCCGCGGGTCAGGCACCCGTCGGCGGGCCCGCCCGCGGCGCCGGCTACGACTGGCACGAGCGCGCCACCGAGGAGCCCGCCGGGCCGGGCGCGGAGGCCTCGCCGCCGCTCCCGCCCCTGGCGCCCTCCCCGCAGGCCGCGGCGTCCGCGTCGCAGGAGACGCCCGTGGACCCGCGTACGGCGGACCCGCAGGCGCTGCGGGACGACTCTCCCGGCCTCACCCCGGACGGCCTCACCCCGGACGGCGCCGGCCCGGACGGCGCCGCCGACGGCGCCGGCCTGCTCGACGGCCCGGCCTCCGGCGAGCCGGAGGCACTCGGCCCGCGCTGCGTCGCCTGCGGCACCGGCACCATCGACGACGACGGCTACTGCGAGCACTGCGGCCACAAGCAGCCGCACGCCCGCGACCACATGGAGCACGAGCTGCGCTACCTCGCCGCCGCGAGCGACCGCGGCCTGCGGCACCACCGCAACGAGGACTTCTTCGCCATCGACGCGCCGATGATGGCCGACGGCACCACCGCGACCATCGCCGTCGTCTGCGACGGCGTCTCCTCCGCGTCCCGCTCCGACGAGGCGTCGGCCGCCGCCGCCGAGGCCGCCTGCGCGTCGATGTGCGTGTCCGTGCCCCGCGGCGTACACACCCAGACGGCCATGCACGAGGCGCTGATCGCCGCCGCGGAAGCGGTCAACGCCCTTGCCACCGACGCCGACGCGGAGGCCCAGCGGAACGCGCCCGCGTGCACCATCGTCAGCGCGGTCATCGCGGGCGGCCTGCTCACCGTCGGCTGGGTCGGCGACAGCCGCGCGTACTGGGTGCCCGAGGACCGTACGGCGCGCGCCGCCCGCCTCACCGAAGACGACTCCTGGGCCGCCCAGATGGTGGCGGCGGGCCTGATGACCGAGGCCGACGCGTACGCCGACGCCCGCGCGCACGCGATCACCGGCTGGCTCGGCGCGGACGCGTACGACCTGGACCCGCACACGGCGTCGTTCAAGCCGGACCGGCCGGGGGTGGTCGTGGTGTGCACCGACGGGCTCTGGAACTACGCCGAGTCGGCCGAGGAGATGGCCGCCGCGGTGCCGCCGGACGCCCGCACGCGGCCGCTGCACTGCGCGCAGCACCTCGTCGGTTACGCACTGGACGCGGGGGGCCACGACAACGTAACAGTGGCACTCGTTCCGTTCCCGGCGCCGGATGAAGGGGCAGGATCGGCCTGATACGAGGACTGGGCGGACAACGGATCACTCACGGGGGACAGCGAGGGGGAGCACGAGGGGAAAGCCCGGCGCGGGCGTACGTCCGCCCGCCCCTCTGCGTGCTCGCCCGCGCAGAACAGGAGCGGACCACATGGCCAACTTCTCGAAGTCGAACGTGCCGCAGTTCTCGGTGGACGTCTACCAGAACGCGTACCTGCCGGAGGACGCGCAGGAGGTCAACGCGATTGTCACGGTGACGTCGACCGGCGGCGGCACGTCCGGCGGCGTACCGCTCCCGGTCGCCGACCCGGGCCGTGCGCCGCAGACGCGGGGGGCCGACGCCGCGGTCGTCGTCATGGTCGACTGCTCGGGTTCGATGGACTACCCGCCGACGAAGATGCGGAACGCGCGGGACGCCACTGCCGCCGCCGTCGACACCCTGCGCGACGGCGTCGCCTTCGCGGTCGTCGCCGGCACCCACCAGGCCAAGGAGGTCTATCCCGGCGGCGGTGAACTCGCCACCGCGGACGCCCGTACCCGCGCCGCCGCCAAGGACGCCCTGCGCCGGCTCTCGGCCGGCGGCGGCACCGCCATCGGCACCTGGCTGCGGCTCGCCGACCGGCTGCTGGCCACGGCCGACGTGTCGATACGGCACGGCATCCTGCTCACCGACGGCCGCAACGAGCACGAGGAGCCGGAGCAGCTGCGCGCGGCGCTCGACGCGTGCGCGGGCCGGTTCACCTGCGACGCCCGCGGCGTGGGCACCGACTGGGAGGTCAAGGAGGTCACGGGGATCGCCTCGGCGCTGCTCGGCTCGGCCGACATCGTGGCCGATCCGGACGGCCTGTCCGCCGACTTCACGAACATGATGGAAGCGGCCATGGGGAAGGAAGTCGCCGATGTCGGACTTCGCCTGTGGACGCCCCAAGGATCCGCAATTCGGTTCGTCAAGCAGGTCGCGCCAACTGTGGAAGATCTCACCGAACGTCGTAGCGAATCCGGACCCCGCTCCGGTGACTACCCCACTGGATCATGGGGTGACGAATCGCGCGATTACCACGTCTGCGTCGACGTCCCGGCCGCCGAGGTGGGCCGCGAAATGCTCGCCGCACGCGTCTCGTTGGTGCTTCCGGCGCCGGACGGAGCCACCCCGCAGACGCTCTCGCAGGGCCTGATCCGAGCCGTCTGGACGGACGACATGGCGGCCACGACACAGATAAACCCGCAGGTCGCGCACTACACAGGGCAGGCGGAGCTGGCGCAGGCGATCCAACAGGGTTTGGATCTGCGGAAATCCGGCGACGAGGAGGGGGCGACGGCGAAGCTCGGGCGCGCGGTACAGCTGGCGAACGCGTCCGGGAACGCGGAGACTGCGAAACTGCTTTCGAAGGTGGTCGACGTCGTGGACGCCGCGGCGGGTACTGTTCGACTCAAGGCGAAGGTCGCCGACGCCGACGAAATGACCCTGGAGACGCGGTCGACGAAGACCGTCCGTGTGAAGAAATAGCAGTACGGAGGGGGAGGCACGAGATGCCGACTTGCCCGAACGGCCACCAGTCGGCGGCCGACGACTGGTGCGAGGTCTGCGGTCACCGCATGGCCGCCGCGCCGTCCGGTGCGCCCGGCGCGCCCATGGGTGCTCCGGCACCTCCACCGCCCGCACCGGGCGGCCAGCAGGGGTACGGCTATCCGGGCCCGCCGAGCCCGCCCGCGCCCGGTCAGCCGGGTCAGCCCGGCCAGCCCGGCCAGCCCGCGTACGGCTACCCGGGTCCGGACGCGCGCGGCCAGCAGCCCTCCGGCCGGCCGGAGACGTGCCCGCAGTGCGGCACCCAGCGCGAGGCGCAGGCGCCGTTCTGTGAGGGATGCCGGTTCAACTTCCTGACCAACTCCCCCACCGCGTTCACGCCGACCCCGCAGCCGCCGCAGCCGCAGCCTCCGCAGCCCCAGCAGCCGCAGGGCTTCCCGCCCCCGCAGGGCGGGCAGCAGCCCGGCCAGCCGGGTCAGCCCGGCGGGCCGGTTCCGGGACAGCAGCCGGGCCAGCCCGGACAGCCCGGTCAGCCGCCGGGTCAGCCCGGCCAGCCCGGCCAGCAGCCGCCGAGGCCCGCGTACACCGGTGCGCCCGAGCCCGGAGGGCCGGAAGTGCGGCTGGGCTACGACCCGTCGCGGCCGTCGCAGGTCAACCGCCCGGCCGAGTCGCTGAGCGGTGGCCCGCCGCAGCCCCCCGGCGGCCACGACCCGCAGCAGCACCAGCAGCAGCGGCCGATGGGCCAGCCGCAGCCCGGTCAGCAACAGCCCGGACAGCCCGGCGCGCCCGGACAGCCGGGCCAGCCCGGACAGCCGGGTCAGCAGCAGCCGACCGGTGACTGGATGCTGTCCCCGCCCAGCACGCCCGTACGCCAGGAGCCGCCGCAGGCTCCCCAGCCCGGCGGCGGTTACGGCTTCCCGCCCCCGGCCAGTCCGCAGCCGGGCGGCCAGGGCGCACCGCCCGGCGCACCCGGTGGCCCCGGCGGTCCGCCGCCGGCCCCCGGTGGTCCGGGCGGCCCCGGCGGTCAGCCCGGCGCACACGGCCAGCCCGGACAGCCGGGTGCGCCCGGCCAGCCGGGCCACCCCGGCGGCCCCGGGGGTCAGGGCCAGGGCGGACCGCAGGGCGGCGGCCAGAGGACGGCCTGGACGGCGGTCATCGCGCCGGACCGGGAGTACTTCATGGCGATGATGGGCCGCAGCGGCCCGGAGGCGTCGGCGCTCAACCTCCCGGCGTACTCCGCCGAGATGCAGCTCCCGCTCAACGGCCACCAGATCACGATCGGCCGCCGCCGCCAGTCCACCGGCGAGGCACCGGACATCGATCTGGGCCGCCCGCCGGAGGACCCGGGCGTCTCGCACCAGCACGCCGTCCTCATCCAGCAACCGGACGGCAGCTGGGCGGTGGTCGACCAGGACTCCACCAACGGCACGACCATCAACGGCAGTGAGGACCCGATCCAGCCCTTCGTCCCGATACCGCTCTACCACGGTGACCGGGTCCACGTAGGCGCCTGGACGACGATCACCCTCCAGCAGGGCTGATCCGGGCACCGCGGCAGCGCGGCACCGCAGCACGGCACGACACCTCGGCCCCCGGCCCGTACCCGTACGGACGCTGTTGGTTAATTCGGGGGCTCGCGTGACGTCGGCCTTCAAGACCCGGTTGTGGTCTTGAAGGCCGACGTTGTCGTATGGGGTGGGTGCGGGTGTCGATGCAGCCGAGCAGGCCGAGCGAGGTGGGTGCGGGTGCCGCGGGCGTGGCGGGCGTGGCGGGCGTGGCGGGTGTTGCGGGTGTGCCGAAGCCGCCGGCGGTCTGCGTCGGCAGCGCCGCGGACGATCCGGCGACCGTCGGCGGTGCGGGGCGCACCTCGGGGCCGGTCGCCGCCGCGTCCGTGCCCGGCAGCCGCAGCGCGCGCAGCCGCTCGTGCACCTCCCGCGCCGTCGCGGGCCGGTCGCCGGGGGACTTGGCGAGCAACTCGCGTACGAGCGCGTCGAGTTCGGGCGGCACCCCGGGCCGGCTGCCGCTGGGCGGCTGCGGCTCGCCGTGCACGTGGGCGAACATGACCGCCGCCGGATCCTGGTTGGGGAACGGTGGCTCCCCGGTGAGCAGTTCGTGCAGCAGGCAGCCCAGCGCGTACAGATCGCCCGGCGCGCCGTTCGGCTGCCCGAGCAGCCGCTCGGGCGGCATGTACGCGGGCGTGCCCATGATCGTGCTGGTGGTCGTGGCCGTGGTCGACGCGGTGGCGAAACGCGCGATGCCGAAGTCGAGGATCTTCAGGACGCCATGCGGGGTAAGCATGAGGTTCCCCGGCTTGAGGTCGCGGTGGACGATCCCCGCCTCGTGGGCGGCGGCCAGCGCCGCGGCGGTCTGCGCGGCCCAGTCGGCCGCGGTGGCCAGGGCGGGTACGCCGTCCTCGCGCAGCACGAAGCCGAGGTCACTGCCCGGCAACAGCTCCATCACCAGATACAGGGAGCCGTCGGTGTCCTGGCCGAGGTCGTGCACGGTGACGACGCCCGGGTGGCTCAGCCCGCCCGCGGTCTGCGCCTCCCGCAGGAACATCTGCTCCTCGTCACCCAGACCGCCCTCGTGCTGCAGCACTTTGACCGCCACCTGGCGCCGGAGCACGCGGTCCCAGGCGTTCCAGACCTCTCCCATGCCCCCGCGGCCGAGCTGCTCCCGGAGCTCGTACCGACCCGCGATCACGCGACTTTCCGCCATCTCCGCCCCCATACGGTGCCGTCCCCGCCGCCGACTCCCGTACGGACCAGGCCCGTTCGGGAACAGCCGGACGAGCCGGTACGGTTCCGGCGGAGCCCCGCCAGCATAGTTGCCACGTACACACCGTCGCGGGCGGCTCCACCGGCCGTTCACTTCCCGCCGGAACGCACACCCGCCGCGGACCCAGCCCCGTACCGGTGGGCCCGTACCGGTGGGCCCGTACCGGTGGGCCCGGACCGTACGATCGGCGCGTGGCGATCACGTACGAGTGGCGGGGCGGCTTCGACAACTCGGCCCTCAACGCCCTGCACGCCGAAGGCTTCGGCCATGCCCCGGACGCGACGGACTGGCGGGCGCGCCTGGAGCGGCACAGCGTCGGCTGGGTCTGCGCGTGGGAGGGCCGCTCGCTGGCCGGATTCGTCAACGTCGCCTGGGACGGGGGAGCGCACGCCTTCGTCCTCGACACGGTGGTGGCCGAGCGCCAACGGGGGAGGGGCGTCGGCGCGGCCCTCGTCGGCGCGGCGGCCGAAGGCGCCCGCGCCGCCGGATGCGCGTGGCTGCACGTCGACTTCGAGGAGCACCTGCGGCCGTTCTACCTCGACGCCTGTGGCTTCCGGGAGACGGCTGCGGGCCTGATCGCGCTCTCGTCCCGCTGACGGGAGGCCGGTCCCGCCTGCTACTCCGGCAGCACCCCTGCGATGCCCAGGCCGCCCACCACGACCGAGGCCACCGCGACGAACCACGACGTGGCCTTCACCTTCCCGCGGTGCCGCGGGTCCATCAGCACGGCGAGCATCCGCCCGAAGCGCTGCTTCCAGGACAGCGCGCGGAACTCCGAGAGCGCCTGCAGCGGCGCGGGCTGCGGCGCGTTCGGGTCCCCCGGCGCGGTCTGGCCCCCGCCCGCCCGTGCCGCGCCCGGACGTCCCGGGTGCCCGTCCAGCACCGTCGGGTCGTACGACCCCACCGGCGCCGGAATACGCGGGTCCGCCGTCCGCTGCTTCACGTCGTCGGCGACCGGCGACGGCAGCCACCAGCCCTCGCTGCGTACGAGGGACGTGCCGGCCGCGTCCGCGATCCGGCGGCAGTCCTCGATGATCTCGGCCAGCCCCGGCCGCTTCGCCGGGTCCTTGGCCATGCAGTGGTGCAGCAGCGAGCGGAGCTCCTCCGGGCAGGCCGTCATGACGGGTTCCATCGACGTGATCCGGTACAGCAGCGCCTGCGGATCGCCCTCGCCGAACGGGTGCTTGCCCGTCGCCGCGAAGAACGCCGTCAGCCCGAGCGCGAACACGTCGAGCGGCGGCCCGGCCGCCTCGCCCGACACCTGCTCCGGCGACATGAACGCGGGGGTGCCGAGCCGTACGTCCGTACCGGTCAGCGCCGTCGCGTCGACCGCGCGCGCGATGCCGAAGTCGATGACGCGGGGGCCGTCGGCGGCCATCAGCACGTTCGACGGCTTGAGGTCGCGGTGCACGATCCCGGTGGCGTGCACGGACTGGAGCGCCTCCGCGACGCCCGCTATCAGCAGCAGGACGGTCCGCAGGGGCAGGGGTCCGTGCTCGTCGACGGCGCGCGCCAGCGACGGGCCGGGCACGTACGCGCTGGCCAGCCACGGCAGCGGGCCCTCGGTGCTGCTGTCCACGACGGCGGCCGTGTACGCGCCCTGCACGCGCCGGGCCGCCTCCACCTCCCGGGTGAAGCGGCGCAGGAACTCGGGGTTCTGCGCGAACTCCCGCCGGATCACCTTCAGAGCCACCGGCTGCCCGCCGCGCGTGTGGGAGAGGTACACGCTCCCCATTCCACCCTCGCCGAGTCTGCCGGCCAGCGCGTACCCGGACACTTCGGCTGGGTCCCCTGGCCCCAAAGGATCGACCATGGTGGAAATCTCCCCATTCAGCTCTTGATCACGGCACACCGCTGTGGCAAGTACCGTACAACTCGCCGCCGTCTGTTTGGTCTTGGGGGAGAAGGCCGTTCCGTGCGGTGGTTTCTGCGGGGCCTGGTGGAGACTTCGGGCATGGAGTTCTTCTGCTACCACCGCGACCGGCCCGGCTCCCTGACGCTGCGTGAGGAACTGCTGGAAGAGCACTGGTCCTACATGGACCGGTACGCCGAGGAGATGATCGCCCGCGGCCCGACCCTCGCCGAGGACGGCGAGACGCCCACCGGGAGCGTGCACATCCTCGACCTGCCGGACGCCGCCGCGGCCCGCGCGTTCGCTTTCGACGAGCCCTGCCACCAGGCGGGCGCGTACCGCGACGTGATGCTGCGCCGGTGGCGGAACACGCTGGGGCGCACGATGTGGGACGCCCCCGGCGGCCGTACCGCCGGCCGTACCGCCGGCCGTACCGGCGGCGACCGGTGGCTGGTGCTCGGCCTCGGCGCGGGCACGGGCGCCGACCTCGCCGTGCCGCGGCAGGGGGAGGACGAACTGATCGCGTACGGGCCGCTGCTGTCCGACGACGGCGCCGCCTGGCTGGGCACGGCACTGCTGGTGTGGGCGCCGGACGCGGACACGGCGCGCGGCGTTCTCACGGCGGACCGGTACGCCGCCGTCGAGGTCCACCACTGGCAGCCCGGCGGCCGATCGTCCTGAGCGGGCGGCGCGTGCTCGCCCGCGATGTGCCGGTCCCGTGTGCGGGCGGCGCGCCGTCCCGCCACGGCAGCAGCAGCGGCGTGGCCAGGATGAGCGCACCGGCCAGCGCCAACGCCGTACGCGGGCCCGTGGTGTTCGCGAGCAGCCCCCAGCACACCGTGAGCACGGCGACGGTGGCGCCCTTCGTGATGGTCCACGCGGTCAGGGTGCGGGCCACGCGGTCGTCGGCGGTGTGCCGCAGCCGGTACGTGGCGAACACCGGGTTGAACACGCCCATGCTCGTGATCAGACCGAACTCGATCACCACCAGGAGCGCGAGGCCCCACCAGCCCGGCTGCACGCCCGCCAGCCCCACCGGCCAGCACGCCCGCACCGTGCCGCTCGCCAGCAGCACCCGGCGCTGCCCGAACCGCGCGACCAGCGGCGGTGCGAGCCGCGAGCCGAGGAGGCCGCCGAGGCACGGCACGGCGAACGCCAGGCCGTACTGCCACGGTGCGAAGCCCAGGTCGCGCAGCAGCAGGACGGCCAGCAGCGGCGCGGTCGCCATGATCAGGCTGTTCACCAGGATGGTGTTGAAGAACAGCAGCCGCAGCGGCGGCCGGCGCAGGATGTGGCGCCAGCCCTCCATGGCCTCGCGCGGACCGGACCGCCGCGCGTCCACGGGCCGCGCACGCGGCGGCTCGTGCCCGGGGCCGATCGCGCGCAGGCCGAGCGCGGAGAGCAGGTGGCTGAACGCGTCCAGCACCACCGTCGTCACCGGCCCGAACACGCCGATCGCCGCGCCGCCCAGCGGCGGCCCGACCGCCGTCGCCGTCCACTGCGTGGCCTCGAACCTGCCGTTCGCCACCAGCAGGTCGGCGGGCGGCAGCAGCGCCTTCAGATACGCGCCGCTCGCCGCCGTGAACGCGATGTTCGCCGCCGTCACGATCACCGACACAACGGCGAGCTGTACGAAGCCCAGCACCCCGAGCCCGTACGCGACGGGCACCGACAGCAGCGCCAGGAAGCGGAGGACGTCCGTACCGATCATGACCGGCCGTTTGCGGCGGAACTCCACCCACGGCCCCAGCGGCAGCGCGACCAGCGAGCCCGCCGCCAGGCCCACCGCCGCGAGCACCGACACCTCCACGGTGCCGCTGCCCAGCACCAGGATCGCGACGAGCTGGAACGCGTCGAGCGCGAGCCGCGACCCCAGTGTGCCGGCGCCGTACGACAGCCACAGCCAGCCGAACTCCCGCCCCAGCGAACGCCGTCCGCGCCCCTTGACCCGCCCCACTCGGCCCGCCTCACCCGATCACGGAACCGGTCACACAACGACCGGTTGACCGGGCGATCAAACAGTCACTGCCAGGGCGCTATCAAACAACCAACAACACCCCGCGCCACAACGGCCGGTTGTGTCAGCACTACGATCGGCGGATGGATCTCGAAGCGGTGCGTACGTTCGTCGCCGTCGTCGACCAGGGACAGTTCCGGGAGGCGGCCGCCGAACTCGCCGTCACCCAGCAGGCCGTCTCCAAACGGATCGCGGCGCTGGAAACGGAGCTCGGCGTACGGCTGTTCACGCGCACCCCCCGCGGCGCGCGGCCCACCATCGACGGGCAGGTGTTCCTGCCGCACGCCCGCGCTGTCCTCGAATCCGTCGAACGCGCCGCCGAGTCCGTACGCCCCGGCCGCCGCGCCCTGCGCGTCGACATCCGCCGCCGCCACATCGCCCCGGCGGGCCTGCTCCGCGACTTCCACCGCAGGCACCCGGACATCGAGCTCGACGTCGTGACCCTGCCGGACGCCGGCACCGCCACGGCCGCCGTGCACGCCGGCACGATCGACGCCGCGTTCTGCGCCCAGCGGCTGCCCGCGGACCGGCTGCCCGGGAACGTACGGGCCGTCCGCGTACTCGACGAACCGCTCCAGCTCCTCACCGGCCCCGCCCACGAGCTCGCCGCCGCCACCGCGGTCGCCCCGGCCGACCTCGCCGGGCGCCGGATATGGATGCCCAGCATGGTGCCCGGCGCGGAATGGACCGCTTACTACGACGAGTTCGCCGCCGCCTTCGGCCTCACCATCGACACCACTGGCCCGCATTTCGGCGTCGAACACCTTCTGGACATGGTCAGCGACTCGGCGTCGCTCGCCACCTTCGTCGGCGCGCAGACCCGGCTCGTCTGGCCCGCACACCAGGACCTGCGGCGCGTCCCGATGCGCGGCCCGACGCCCGTATACCCGCACTCCCTGCTGTGGCGCGCGGGCAACCCGCACCCCGCCCTCACGGCCCTCCGGGACGACCTCACGCGCCGGCCGCACTCTCCGCCGGACCCGACGCCCGCCGGGGCGGACACCTGGACCCCGAACTGGGCGTGGTGACCAGGCGGTTGGCGCGCCTGGCCATCGCCGACTTATGAAGGGTTCCTGTGGAAGAGAGCGCTCTCGTGCACAACTCTTGACGGCACCCCGCGGCTTGGTCACTGTTAGCGCACACGGGCACGCCCCGTACCCCCACACCACAGGAGACTCCGTGATATCGCGCAGAGTGTTCTTGACAGCGACCGCCGGTGCCGCGACCGCGGCCACCTACCCCGCCTGGGGAAGCGTCCTCAGCCCCAACGCCCAGGCCGCTCCCGATACCTGCGAACTCGCCCTGGCGAACAAGTCGCTGACCGGCACCGTGCACGCGTACGTCACCGGCCGCGAGCAGGGCACGGACGCCTGGATACTGCTGAAGCCGGACGGCGGCGTCTACAAGCCAGAGTCGCCCGCCGAGCCGCAGACCCCGCTCCCCGTCGACTGCGCGATACCGCTGGGCGGCCCCGGGGAGGACCCCGTCGTCCTGACCCTGCCGCAGATGTTCGGCGCACGCGTCTACTTCGTCCGCGACGACAAGCTCGACTTCTTCCTCAACCCGGGCCCGTCCCTGGTCGAGCCCGCCTTCGCCACCGAAGAGGACCCCAACTACGGCCGCACCTGGTCGTTCTGCGAATTCACCTTCAACCCGCAGCAGCTGTACTCCAACATCAGCTACGTCGACCTGGTGACGTCCCTGCCCATCGGCCTGCGCCTGGAGGGCGACGGCACCCACGAGGTGGCGCCGCTGCCGGACGGCGCGGTGCAGAAGATCGCCGACGATCTCGCGGCGCAGGCCGCGAAGGACGGCCAGCCCTGGGACCAGCTCGTCATCCGCGGCGACGGCGACAGCGTGCTGCGGGTGATCTCCCCGCAGAACCTGATGGCTCCCTGGTTCGACAAGCCCGACCAGATGCCCTTCCGCGACCTGTGGAGCAGCTACGTCGACCAGGTCTGGGACAAGTACAGCTCCGAGGACCTCAAGATCGACCTCCAGGGCGGCCGCGGCGTGCAGACCGGCCGGGTCAGCGGGGACACGCTCACCTTCGACAGCGGCCACAGCTTCCCCAAGCCGACCTCGAAGGACATCTTCACCTGCAACCACGGGCCGTTCACCAACAACCCTGACGACCCGGACGACAAGAAGGGACTCATCGCGCGGCTCGCCGCGGGCTTCAACCGCAGCATCATGCTCACCCACCCCGAGCAGCCGAACGGCCCCACGGCCGACGACTACTACAAGGACGCGATCACCAACCACTGGGCGCGTGTGGTGCACGCCAACGCACCGATCGGGTACGCCTTCCCATACGACGACGTGCGCCCCGACGGTCAGCCCGACGAGTCGGGCGCCGCGCACGACGGCAACCCGCGGCGGTGGACGGTGTCGGTCGGCTCCTGACCGGCGCACGTACGACGGGGCCGGTGGGCCCGTACGGCGGGCGGGGGCGGCGCGCCCGTACGGCGGGCCCACGCCTGTACGGCGGGCCCACGCGCCCGTACGGCGGGTTCAGCGGAAGTCCGCCGTGTGGTCCGCCGCCCACTCGGCGAACGTACGGGCCGGGACGCCGGTGACGTCCTCGACCGTCGTCGTGATCTCGGGCGGCGTGCCGACCGAGGCCGCGAAGGCGTCCAGCATCACGCGCAGGAACGGGCGCGGCATGTCCGCGTACAGCTCCTCGGCGGCATTCTCCTCCGGCACCTCCTCGAAGCGGAGGGGACGGCCGAGGGCGTCGCCGATGAGCCGTACCTGCTCGGCGGTGGTGACGGAGGCGGGGCCGGTGAGCCGGTGGACCGCGCCGTGGTGACTGCCGGGGCCGCCCTGCCCGTTGGGGCCGCCGTCGCGTCCGGCGTGTTCGGGGCCGTCGTTCAGCAGAGCGTGGGCGGCGACCGCGGCCATGTCCCGTTCGTGGACCGGCGCCATGGCCGCCCGCGCGTACGGCCCGCGTACGACATCGCCGCCCGCGCGGATCTGGGGCGCGTACGAGAAGGCGTTGGCGGCGAACGCGTTGGGGCGCAGCAGCGTCCACTCCGGCGCGGCGGCACGTACGGCGCGCTCGGCGGCGAGATGGAACGCGGCGATCGGATTAGCCTCGTCCGCCGTGCCCCCGTCGCCGTGGCCGGAGATCGCGCCCGAGGAGAGGACGACGATCCGCCGCACCCCCGCCCGCGTCGCCGCCTCGACGACGCTCCGGGTGCTGCCGCCGACGGCGCCGACGTGCAGGAACAGGCCGGTGGCCCCTTCGAACAGCGCCTCCAGCCCCCGTCCCTCGGGCGGGTCGGCGAAGTCCGCGCGTACGGCGTCCACCGCACCGGCGCTTCCGCCCTCCGGCAGCCGGGTCCGGTCCGGGCGCCGGGAGAGGGCACGTACGGGGCGGCCCTCGGCTGCCAGTTGGGCGACGAGGGCGCTGCCCACGTTTCCGGTCGCACCGGTGACGGCGATCATGTGCAACTCCCAGGGGGATCGGGTCGCGAAAGCGAAAGGCGAAAGCGGCAAGCGAAAAAGGGAAAGGCGGACGGCCCGGAAGAAGGGCCGCCTCCAATCTGCAACTTCAACCTGGGTTCAGGGCAAGCGGCGCGGTCCGTCCGCCCCGCCCGCCCGCTTGCGCCCTGTGCCGCGCCCCCGCTCGCGTCAGTCCGCCGCCGAGAACGCCGCGGCCGTACGGAGCATCCTGAGCTGGCCGATCTCGGCGGCGTTCTTCATGAGTTCGGAGTTCACCCACCCCGCCATGTGCGCGACCGTGTACCCGGGATCGTTCTGCCACGGGAACGGGGCGACGGCGTCCAGGTCGGCGTCCGTGAGCGTGCCGAGCACGTCCAGCCACTCCGTACGCAGCCCGCGCAGCCACTCCACGGCCGCGTCGCCGTCCCCCGGCCAGACGACCGCCGTCCGCTCACGCGGCGCCTGCCCCCGCGCGTGGTCGAGGGTCACGGACCACCACCAGCCGATGTGCCAGCTCAGCCAGGCGATGGTGGGCACCGGTACGGGCTCGGGTTCGGTCTCGGAGAAGTCCGGCACCCACGCCCCGTCCGCGTCGGGGCGCACCGTCCAGCAGTAGGGCGTGGGTTCCCACAGGAAGTCGCCGGGCGTCAGGCGCTGGAGGTGGTGGTCGAACAGCGCCCAGGTCAGGTCGAATTGCGACCGCAGCAGGTCACGTCGGGACACGTGAGGGGGAGATGCGTGCATCGGCCGATCGTGGCACGCGGCCGCTCCGCTCGGCGCGCGGTTATTTCCCGCCGCCCCGGGCCCGCCCGCCGCCCCGGGCGTGAGCGTCCGGCTACTCCGCGAGCCGCGCCGGGAAGCCGCCCTTGGCGACCGGCCCCCAGCGCCGCGGCGTGACGCGGATCAGCGACTTGCCCTGCCGGACCATCGCGGCCCGGTACTCGTCCCAGTCCGGGTGTTCGCCGGAGATCACGCGGAAGTACTCGACCAGCGGCTCGACCGAGTCCGGCGCGTCGACGACCTCCGCGTCGCCGTCGACCTGCACCCACGGCCCGTTCCAGTCGTCGGACAGGACGAGCACGCTGACCGCCGGGTCGCGGCGCGCGTTGCGGGTCTTGGCGCGCTCCGGATAAGTCGACATGACGATACGTCCCTCGCCGTCCACGCCGCAGGTCAGCGGCGACGCCTGCGGAGCGCCGTCGCCACGGCGGGTGAGGAGGATGGCGCGGTGCCGCGGCCGTACGAAGTCCAGCAGCGCGTCGCGGTCGACCTTGGTGTTGCTCGCGATGGAAGGGCTCATGGCTGCGAGGGTACGGGCCGCGGCGCGCCCCGTCCGCCAGGGCCGCCACGGTGCGGGAGCCGATGTCACAGAACGGCACCCCTGTCCGGTCACAGGGGCAGGAGGTGGACCGATGACGACAGCGATGACGGCGGACGACAGCGTCCGGGGACGCGGATTCACGGTGGGAGTGGCCCTGCTGGTCGGGGCCGGTACGACGGTGACCGGAGTGTGGTCACTGGGCTGGCCCCACTCGTTCGCCGAACTGGTGGACTTCCCGCAGCACGAGCACTTTCTGCACGACATCGGGGCGTTCCAGCTGGGGCTGGGCGCGCTGCTGCTGCTCGCCTGCGTCTGGCACGACGCGATGGCCACGGCGCTCGCCGCGACCCTCGTTGCCAACGCCGTGCACACCGTCAACCACGCCATGGACCTCGACCACGGCGGCAAGTGGTGGCACATCGCCGTACTCGCCGCGATCACCGCCGCCGTCGCCGCCGCGCTCGCCCTGCGGCTGCGCCTGCTCGGCGGTGTGACGGGCGGCGTCACGGCGGCGACGCGGCCCGAACTGGCCCCGTTCGTACGGCAGAAGACGGTGCTCCTCACCACGTACCGCAAGGACGGGCGGCCCGGGAGCACGCCGGTGAGCATCGCGGTCGACGGCGGCACCGCGTACATCCGGAGCTTCGAGAAAGCGGTCAAGACGCGCCGGCTGCGCAACAACCCCGCCGTACGCATCGCCCCCTCGACCGGGCTCGGAAACCGGCCGGGGCCCGGACTCGGCGCGCGGCTGCGGCGGCTGGAGCACGGGAGCGCCGAGGAGCGGCGGGCACGGCGGATGCTCCGCACCAAGTACCCGGTGCTGCACGGGGCGGTGGTGCCGTTCACACACCGCGTGGCACGCCGCAAGACGGGCCGTACGGTGCACTTCGCGGTGGTCGACGTGGAGGCGGGCGCGGCTGCGGACGCGGGCGCCGGCGTGCAGCCGGACGCGCGATGAGGTGCGCCGGCGGTGACGGGCCCCGGCCCCGGCGCGTCAGCCGCTGTACATGCTCCGGAACACCAGGAAGCCCAGCACCATGCCGACGACCAGACCCGCGATGGAGACGCCGATGGCCGTGCCGGCCAGCCGTTCCCCCTTCGAGTTGGCGACGACGCCGCAGATGATGCCGGCGATCCCGAACCCGGGCGGGCAGAAGATGAACGCGACGGAGCCGAGTACGATCCCGACGATGCTCAGTGTGTTGGAGTTGTTCGGCGGATACTGCGGCGGCTGGTACGGCTGCTGCGGATATGACACAAGTCCCCCTCTTGCGTTCGCCGGCAGCATCACACGATAGGGGGAACATCCGGCCGCGAATACCCCTGAGTCCCGCGGACGGCACGGCACTACGTGCTCCGCGGAGCACCCAGGGAGGAACGCGACGATGGCAGCAGCGGCCCGGCCCCGCTATCTGGACGGGCGGTCAGGCAAGACGTACGACCTGACGCCGAGCCGCTGGCGCGGCGACGACGGCACACCCCTGACCGTCGAACCGCTGCCCGGCATCACCGCGGCCGGCGTGGACACGCGTACGCGCTCGCTGTGGCGGTACCGCGCGGCGCTCCCCGTGGACATCCCCGACCCCGTGACGCTCGGGGAGGGGTGCACGCCGCTGGTCGCGAAGCGGTGGGGCGGCGCGGAGGGCGCGGCGGACGGGGAGCCGCTGCACTTCAAGCTGGAGTGGTTCAGCCCGACCGGCAGCTTCAAGGACCGCGGCACCGCCGTGATGATGTCCTACCTCGCGCGGGAGGGCGTACGCGCCGTCCTCGAGGACAGCTCGGGGAACGGCGGCGCGTCCGTCTCCGCGTACGCCGCGGCCGCGGGCATCCGCGCCACCATCCTTGTACCGGAGGCGACTTCGCCCGCGAAGGTCCTGCAGAGCCGGGCCTGCGGAGCGGAAGTGGAACTCGTACCTGGCGCCCGCGAGGCCACCGCGGAAGAGGCACTGCGCCGCTCCGCCCGCACCACGTACGCCAGCCACAACTGGCACCCCTTCTTCCTGCAGGGCACCAAGACGCTCGCGTACGAACTGTGGGAGGACCTCGGGTACGTCGCCCCGGACAACGTTGTGACCGTCGCCGGAGCGGGCAGCCTCGTCCTGGGCTGCGACCTCGGCTTCTCCGAACTGCTCGCGGCGGGCCAGATCGAGCGCCGCCCGCGGCTGCTCGTCGCCCAGCCGGCGAACTGCGCGCCGATCCACGCGGCGTTCCAGGCGGGCGGCGACGGCGGCGCACCGCCTTCGTCCGTCACGTACGCGCCGACGATCGCCGAGGGCACCGCCATCCAGGAGCCGGTGCGGCTCCCGGAAGTCCTCCGCGCGATCCGCCGCTCGGACGGTGACACCACGGCCGTACCGGAAGCGGAGATCGAGTCCGCGGTCCGCCGCCTGGCCCGCATGGGCCTCTACGCGGAACCGACGAGCGCGATGGCGGCCGCGGCGATCGACCACTTCCGCGCCCGCGGCGCGATCCGCCCCGGCGAGACGACGGTGGTCATCCTTACGGGCTCGGGCATGAAGGCCCCCACGACGATGACCCGGCTCTTCTCCTGAACCGTACGCACCGTGCCGGTCCCCGCCGCCGAATCCGTGATGCCGGTCGTCGGGCGGCGGGGACCGGCATCACTTGATGCAGACCGACGCTCCCCAGGCGCTCGCGAAAGAGGCCAGCTGGCTGTGGGTCACCCAGACCAGCTTGTTGTACTTGCTGCTGGAGTCGGCGACCTGGTACTCGCCGGACGCGGAGCTGTAGTCCAGCAGCGCGATCCAGTGCAGGGTGTAACCGGTGGAGCGTCCGTTCCACTTGGCGCACACCGACAGATCGCCGCCGAGCATCGACACGCCCCCGGCGCGGACCGCCGACAGCGCGCCGTCGAAACCACCGGTCCTCGCCCGGTCCACACCGATCCGCTCGAATCCGTCGACCACGCCGGCCTCGTCGCCTATCTGACCGGTGCCGCGGGTGTCGTTGGTCATGCGCAGCACGGTGCGGCGGGCGTAGTCGATGGCCCCGCCGCGATGGGCGACGTCGGTCCACTTGCCGGGCTTGCGGCCCATCCGCAGCTGAAGCGCGACGAAGGCCGCCGGCCCGCAGTCGTAGGCCCACGTCGACAGCCCGCTGCCGGACTGTGCCACCAGCACCGCCGGCCCCTTCCGCAGGCCGTCACCCGGCTTCTCCGGCGGGCTGAACATGTGTGTCCAGGTGGTGTAGTTGACGGTGCCGGACGCCGTCAGCTTGCACGCGGACTGATACTTCTTGACGCTGGAAGAGGTCAGCGGACCGAAGTCACCGTCGACGGCCATCTTGTAGCCGAGCTTGACCAGCAGGGTCTGGACCGCCCGGACGGTGCTGCCGTTGCCCCAGCCCTCCGCAGCGGCGACCTTGTCACTGTCGAGCATCTTCTCCATGGTCAGCGGACCGGCCCAGCCGTCCTTGACCAGACCACGAGCGCCCTGGAACTTCGCGACCGACTCCTCGGTCACCGGCCCGTAGTAACCGTCAGCCGAGGTCTTGTACCCGTATGCGGTCAGCAGGTACTGCATCGCGGCGACGTTGGAACTCGTCGAGCCGGGTTTGAGGTCGATGTCGCGCGGCGACGGGCTGGACGCCGTCTCAGCGAACGCCTGCGAGCCGACGACACCGAGAGCGGTGACACCCGCACCGGCGGCGATGGTTCTCAGGAGAGTACGTCGTGTGGGCATCGGCCAGGCCTTTCTCACGTGGGCACCTGCCGTTGACCCTAGTAACCCGAACCCCACCGTGGCGCTACGACTTCGACCGATTCTCAGGCCGACGGGAACTAGGCCTTAGGCCTAGCGTCGCGTGACAAAAGCGAGAGCCTCCCACGTCACCGTGGTTCGGGATATCGTCGACGCCCCGCCGCGGTCGCGACGTCAGTCACCGGAGGATCGCCTTGGAGACGGTACTGCCAGAGACGGTCAGAGGCGCATTGCGCCTGGCCGACCGCCAGTTGCGGCTGCTGGCACCCGACGACGTCAACGAGATGTGCGCAGTGGTCCGCCGGGCCGCCGCCGCGATCGCACCAGTCGAGACGTTCTACGTGGGCCTCTACCAGGGCGACAACACACTGGTGCTGCCCTACATCCACAGCGCCGGCGAACACCTCGGCGCCGACACCTCCCGGTTCGGCAAAGGGGGAATGTCGCACTGGATCAAGACCCACGCCAAGCCGTACCGCTACGCCTACGACAACGGCCGCCGCTGCCACGCCGGCGCCCCCATGGGAGACGGCACACCCAGCCGCGACGTCGTCGCGGTGCCGATGTTCGGCCCCGAATCCGACACGGTCATCGGCATGGTCAACACGCAGTCACTCCGGCCCGACGTCTTCGACGACACCTTCGTGACCGCACTGGAGTGGCTGGCCCGGGCACTGGCACTGTCTCTCGACTCCGGTGTCCGCTCTCCGGCGCGGGAACAGCTGTACCGGGACTTGCCCGAACTGGACCACAGCCACCTCGAGTCCCCGATCGACATGCTGCACACCGCGACCGACTGCCTGGACGAGGTGGCGCGCTCGGTGGACACGCTGCAGTCACGCGCGGCACTGCTGGAGCTGGCCCAACTGCAGCAGGAATTGGGCCGGATCAAGGACCAGTGCCGGCTCGTGAGCACCGAACTGGCGATGATGGCCCTGAAGACACCGGCATCACACGACCGCCAGTACCCCGAGACACTGACAACGCGGGAAAGGGAGATCGCCGACCTGATCGCCCACGAAATGATGACCAACGCGATGATAGGCCGACGACTGTACATCTCGGAGAAAACCGTCAAGGCGCATGTCAGCAGCATCCTGCGCAAACTGGGCATCCGGCAGCGTTCCGAACTCGTGTGGTACTTGGGTGAGAAGGCCACCGACCGGCACGGGTAGGACCGCTGGACACGTCTCGGCGGCCCGGGGCTCCAGGTGGGGTGTTACGTGTCGACGTCCAGGACCGTGCGGCACAGGCCGCAGCGGGCGCGGACGCGGCCACGGACCGGGACGCGGATGCGCTGGTGGCAGGTCGGGCACGGGAAGGACACGCGCAGCGGCGAGTTGGCCTCGAAGGCGTACCCGGAGCGGCCCTGCGCCGCCGCGGCGTCGGCGGACCCGGACGGCGGCTCCGCCGCCAGGGCCAGCCGGCGGTCCCGCGCGTAGCGGCGGCGGCCCGCCCAGCCGGAGGTGGCCAGGGGCGGCTGGGACTCGTCGCGCTGCGCCATCGTACGGCCGGTGCGGTACGACTCGTACGCCTGCGGGCTGGTGAACCAGACCGCCGGGTCCTCCCCGAACAGTGCCGCCCGCTTGGCCAGCACGTACCCGAACTCCTCCGGAGTGAGGTAGCCGAACTTCTGCGACGACAGCGCGTCCTGCCGGAACGCGTCCAGCAGCAGCCAGCCCGAGCCGAGGTACGCGGCGGCGGTGTCGGTGAGGATCTCGTTGTCGCGGGTGCCGGGGAAGGCGAGGCCTAGGCGGTGCAGGTAGACGTGCATGACCTCGTGGGCGAGGGCGGCGCCGATGTCGCGGCGGTGGTTCTTGAACCGGGAGTTCAGCTCGATGAAGTACTCGGGTCCGGCGGCCAGCTCGATGTTCGCGGCGTGCTCCATGTCGCGGAAGTTCACGATCATCCGCGCGTCGGGCAGCCGCAGGTGCTGCACCATCGTGCGGGCCACGCGCTGCACGCCGAGGTACAGGTCGTCACTGTCGGCGAAGGCGACGTCACCGGGGGAGACGCTGACGTCGAAGGTGCGGATGGTGTCGTACGACAGCCGCTTGTACAGCGCGGTCACGGCCGCCCGTACGGTCTCGAGGTGCGGGAAGCCCCGCTCGACCGGGTCGGCCGTGCCGCCGTGCCGCGCTGCCATAGGTTCCACCCCCGCGCCCTGTCGTTCAGCTGTCACTCTACGGGCGGCGCGGGCGTTCTCCCCGGCCGCGGCGTCGGCCGCGGCGTCGGCAGTCGCGCCGGGGGCCCGTGGCCCGCGGCCGTGGCGGCACGTCCGCCACAGCAGTCCAACAGCTGCCCGCCTTTTGTCCATGGTCGCACCCGGCGCCGCGCCCCCAGGCTGGCACCGCAGCCGATGCCAGGAGGAGGAGCGGAATGCCGGAACAGGCGCAACCGGAGGACCCGGCACGGGCCGCACGCCCGGAGCACCCTGAGCATCCTGACCACCCGGCGCACCCCGAGCCGCCGCACCCCGCGCGGCGTACGGTCGTCGTCGCCGGAGCGGTGGCGGGTCTGGGCACGGCCGCCGGCTGGTACGGGGGTACAGCCGCGGCCGTGGCCCGTACGCCCGCCGCCGCCCGCGCCGGTGAGGCGGTGCTGCGCTCCGCCGCGCTGGAGGTGCGCGTTGACACCGGCTTCCCGCGGATCATCGACTACCGCGAGCGCGCAACCGGAGCCGTGCTCTACGGCCAGCCGGAGCCCGTCCGTACGCTCCTCGTGGACGGCACGGAGCACGCGCCCCGTGTCACCGCCGGCGCGCCCGCCGACGACCGGATCGGCTACGTCCTCGCCCTGCCCGGCGGCGCCGAGGCCGAGGTGGAGATCCGGGTCGAGGACTGGCGCGTGCACTGGCGGGTCACGCGCCTCACGGACACGCCGTCGCTGCGCGTGGGCACGCTGGAGGTGCCGGGCCTGGCGCTGCTGTCCGTACGCGGCGACCAGCCCGGCGCGTCCCTGCTCGCCGCCCGCGTCGAGCTGGACAAGGACGGCGACGGCGACACCCTCGTACGGCTGGCCGAGAGCGCCGAGAGCGCCGAGAGCGCCGACGGCCCCGAGGCCGACCCGGAACCGGTCGGCTGCGCGTACGCCGCCGTCTGGACCGGCGAACTCGCCGCCTCCGTCGAGACGAACACCAGCCACGACCGCCCGGACGAGGACGCCGCGTGGGAGAACGGACGCCTCAGACACCAGACCCTCGCGCCCACAGGCAGCGAAAGCGCCACCGCCCGCCTCACCTGCGGCCAGTGGACGCACCGCGCCGCCACCGCGCCCGCCGGTGACACCGAGCCGCTGCCGTACGCCACCGTCGTCCTCACCCGGGACCGGAACGGCGACGGCACCGCCGACTGGCAGGACGCGGCCATCGCCCTGCGCGAGGTCATGGTCAACCCGCTCGGCGCGGACGAGCAGCATCTGCGGGTGGTGCCGCACATCCCGTTCAACTTCGCGAGCCAGGCCACCAACCCGTTCCTCGCCACCCTCGACGAGGTGAAGCGGATCTCCCTCGCCACCGCCGGGCTGCGGCAGTTCACGCTGCTGAAGGGCTACCAGTCGGAGGGCCACGACTCCGCGCACCCCGACTACGCGGGCAACTACAACCGGCGCGCCGGCGGCCTCGACGGCCTCAACACCCTCCTCCGGGCGGGCAGGCGGTGGCACAGCGACTTCGCCGTCCACGTCAACGCCACCGAGTCGTACCCGGTCGCCAACGCGTTCTCCGAGACCCTCGTCGACAAGACCGACGAACAGTGGGACTGGCTCGACCAGTCCTACCGCATCGACCAGCGCCGCGATCTCGTCTCCGGCGACGTCGTCGCACGCTTCCGCGCGCTGCGCCGCGACACGGACCCGGCGCTGAACACGCTCTACCTCGACGTGTTCCGCGAGTCCGGCTGGACCTCCGACCGCCTGCAGCGCGAACTGCGCGCGCAAGGCTGGCGGATCACCACCGAGTGGGGGCACGGACTGGAGCGCTCCGCGCTCTGGTCGCACTGGGCGACCGAGACGGACTACGGCGCGGACACCTCGCGCGGCATCAACTCCCGGTTCATCCGCTTCCTCCGCAACCACCAGAAGGACGTGTTCGCCGACAAGTGGCCGACGCTCCTCGGCATCCCGCGCACCGGCAACTACGAGGGCTGGCGCGGCAAGATCGACTGGTCCGCGTTCTACCGGCTGATCTGGACCGACTCGCTGCCCGCCAAATACCTGCAGGCATACGCGATCCGGACGTGGACGGCGCACGAGATCACCTTCGAGGGCCCGACGGGCACGTCCGTCACCGACGCCGGCGGCACCCGCCGCATCACCACCGACGGGCGGCTCGTCTACGACGGCGGCACCTACCTCCTGCCGTGGCCGCCGCGCCGCGCCACCGACCCCGAACGGCTCTACCACTACAGCCCGGACGGCGGCCGTACGACCTGGCGCCTGCCACGCGGCTGGACGCGGCAGGACGCGGACCCAGCCGCTGACGCGGACGCAGCCGCTGACGGGGGCACCGTCACCGCGTACCGGCTCACCGCCCAGGGCCGCACCGACCCCGTACGCCTGCGCGCCGACGCCGACGGGCGGCTGACCCTGGACGCCGAGGCCGGGCAGCCGTACGTGCTGTACCGCGGCACCGCCGCGCCGCCCCAGCCGGAACCCGGCTGGGGCGAGGGCACCCCGCTGGTCAACCCCGGCTTCCACGCGGGCGGCCTCGACGGCTGGACCGCCGATGGGCCCGCCCGCGTCGAACCCGGCGCGACCGGCGACCACGAGCTCGTCCTCGCCCCCGGGGCCGCCGCCACCGTCAGCCAGCGGCTGTCCCGGCTGCGGCTGCGCCCCGGCGCGTACGCGGCGTCCGTACAGGTCCAGATCGGCGACGCGGCCGGGGAACGGCGGCGCGCCGCGCTCACCGTGCGCACCGGCGACGGCGTCACCGCGTCCCGCCACGCGGACAGCTCGACGGCCGTCAACTACGTTGCCGCCGACCGGAAGCACGGCACCCGCTTCCAGCGCCTGTTCACCCCGTTCACCGTGCCGGAGGGCGGCGGGCCCGTCACGCTGGAGCTGTCCGCGGAGGCGGGCGGCGTGCCCGTACGGTTCGACGCCGTACGGATCGTCCCGGACACGCCGCGGGACCGGCCCGGCTGGGGGCCGTTCGTGAAGGGCGACGCGGGCGGCGCCACCGACCCCCGTACGCACATCGCCCAGCGGCACGGCCGCTACACGCAGCGCGGCTGGAACGGCAAGGCCATCGACGACGTGATCGACGGCTACGAGTCGCTGAAGTCCCGCGGCGAGAACAAGGGGCTTGTCTACCGCACCGTCCCGCACACCGCCCGGTTCACGCCGGGGCGCCGCCACCGCGTCGAGTTCCGCTACGAGAACGAGAAGGCCGGCCAGTACGCCTGGGTCACGGCCGTCGACGAGCCCGGGCCGCGCGAGCTGTCCCGCACCCCGCTGCCCGTCGCGACCGAACCCGCCGTGCACCGCTACGAGTTCACCGCCCCCGAGGACGGGGACTGCTGGGTCGGGCTGCGCAAGACCGGCGACGACGGCAAGGCGGAGTTCGTGCTGGACGGCTTCACGGTGACCGTGCTGCCCTGACGCCGTACGCTGCTCCCCGCGGCCCGACCAGCGGCGAGGGGAGCACACGGTGGCGGAAGAGGCGGCGCCCGCAGCCGCGTACCGGACCTGGATGCGGTACTTCACGCCCCGTCCCGTCCACCACCGGCTGGGCCTCGCCTGCCTCGGCGTCGGGCTCCAGGAGGGCGCGCTGCCGCCCGTCGGCCCGCGCGTCCTGGACCACCACGTGGCGGTGGTGATCAGCGCCGGGCGCGGCTGGTTCCGTACGGGAGCGGCCCCCGGCGGCGCGGACGACCGTACGGCGAGCAGCGCGGACAGCGCGAACAGTGCGAACAGCTGTACCGCGAACGGCGAGGCGGCCGGGGCGCTCGACGTGATCGCGCCCGCGCTCCTGTGGCTCACGCCCGGCGTGCCGCACCACTACGGGCCCGACCCGGACGAGGGCTGGGACGAGGCCTTCGTCGACTTCACCGGCCCGGCCGTCGACGCGTACACCGAACTCGGCTGCATAGAGCCCGAACGCCCCGTGGTCCCGCTCACCGACACCGGCCCGGCGCGTACCGCCATCGGCCGTATCGCCCGCGCCGCCCGGCACGGGAACCCGCTGCTGGAACTGGAGTCCGCCGCGGCCGTACACGAACTCCTCGTCGCCCTGCGCCGCGCCCGCGCCGACACGGCACCCGACGGGACGCCCGTACTGCAGGCGCTCGCGCGCGACGCGTTCCTGCCGCTGTCCGTCTCCGCGCACGCCTCACGGCTCGGCCTGACCGCCGCCGAACTGCGCACCGCCGTACGGCTCTCCGCCGGGTGCAGCCCCAAGGACTACCTCCTCGGCATCCGCCTCGGACGCGCCAAGGAACTCCTCGCGGGCACCACGCTGCCGGTCGCGTCCGTGGCCCGCCGCGTCGGCTACGACGATCCCGCGTACTTCTCGCGGCTGTTCACGCGCCGGGTCGGGACGCCGCCCGTACGGTTCCGGGAGCGGCAGGGCCGCGCGGTGCCGGGCGGCTGGAGCGACCGCGTCCCGCCCCCGGACCGCCCGCCGACGATCACGCCGGTGGACGTCCCTCAGTAGATGTACAGGCTGTGCACGCCGGCCAGCGGCTTGGTCTCGAACCTCGGCAGCTCCGTCGCAGTACCGGTGCACCCGGCGCCGGAGTACAGCGTGGCGGGCTCGTCGGTGAGGTTCTGTACGGCCTTGTCCTTCGCCGGGTCGATCGCGTGGCAGCCGTGGGGGTTGGGCAGCGTCCGCTGGTAGCCCTCGAACTGGGGGATGAGCAGCGAGCCCAGCGCCGCGTGCGCGGGCTGCGCGGCGGAGAGGGCGAGGAGGGTCGCCGAGGCCACTGCCCCGGCCGCCGTGACAACGCGACGGATCGCCATCGGATGGCACCTTCTTCCTGCTGAGTGATCCTGCCTGAGTGATCCTGCCGAGTGGCGCGATGACAGGGCGTCAGACTAGCCGCGTGAGCGGCCGACTCCCCGCGTCGGCCAGGGAGTTCACCCGCCGGGGTGGAGGTGTGCGGGAAACCCCTAGCGCTGGGGGCGGGCCGCTTGCGGGGCGGTACGGGCGCGCCCCGGGGCGGTGTCCGTACCGGCGTCCGTACCGGTGTCCGCGCCCGCGTCCGTACCGGTGTCCGCGCCCGTGCTCGCGCCGGTGCCGTACGCCTGAGGCGGCTCGTCGCCGAGCAGCTCCCGCAGCAGCGACGGGAGGTCCGTACGGGAGCCGCGTCCGTACGCGGCGGCGTACGCCTCGTCGCCCAGCGCGGCACGTACGCGGGCGGCGATCCGGTCCACATCGCCCCGTTCGCCCGCAGGCAGCGGCGCGCCGGCCGCGGAGCGGGCCGCGGCGGCCGCGCCCAGCAGGACGGCCGCGGTCGCCCCGGAGCCGTCGGGCGCTCGCGCCGGAGGGCCTGGCGAGCGCGCGCCCGCCAGGCCCTCCAGCGCGAGCGCGATGCCGCGCGGGTCGCCGACCTTCCGCGCGGAGCGCAGCCCGTCCAGGTGCAGGGTGTGCGCGGTGTCCGGGTCGCCGCGCAGCTCGGCGACGAAGCCCAGTTCGGCGAGGAGCAGCGCGTTGCCGGGCTCGAAGTCGACCTGGCGGTGCCAGTCGAGCATGGCGGTCAAGTGGGTCTCGGCCGTGTCGAGTTCGCCGGTTCTGCGGGCCAGCAGGCCAAGGCCGACGCGGGCGTGCACCTCGCCCGTCTCGTAGCCGCGCCCGGCGGCCGTCCGCCGGGCCCGCTCGAACAGCTGCCGGGCCTCGCCGTGCCGCCCCAGCAGCATCTCGATGCCGGCCAGGCCCGACAGCCGGTCGGCGGCCACCGACCACAGCTCCAGTTCCTCGGCGCGCCGCAGCCCGTCGCGGTGCAGCCGCGCCGCCCGCTCGTAGTCCCCGGCGATCTCGGCGAGGGAGGCGAGCGGTTCGCCGGCCTGCGTCTGGCCCCAGGCGTCGCCGAGTTCGGTGAACAGGCGGGTGCTCTCCTCCGCGTCACGGGCGGCCGCGTCGAGCGCGCCGCGCAGCAGGGCGTGCCGGGACCGTACGGCGAGTGCCGCCGCCGTACCCCAGCGGTCGCCGGCCGCGCGCAGGCCGTCCAGCGCGCGGGCCGTGAGGGCCTCGCCCTCGGCGAGTTCGTCGCCCGCGAGGAACAGGGCGTAGCCGAGGAACCATTCCGCGCGCGCCCGCTCCCCGCGGGAGCCCGGGGCATCTGGGGCGTCCGGGGCGTCCGGGGCGCCCGCGGTGTCCGGGGCGTCCGCCCGGTCGAACCCCGCCAGCGCCTCGTACGCGCGCGCCGCCGCCCCGCGTACGCCGCACTCCAGCAGCCCCATGCCCGCGGCCCAGGCCCCGGCGCGCGCCGCCGCGACGGTGTGCTCCGCCGGTCCCGGTCCCGGTCCCGGTCCCGGTCCCGGCTCCGGGCCCGGCTCCGGGCCCGCCGTCCCGGTGGCCGCCGGCAGCGAGCGGCGGGCCTCGCGGGTGCGGCCGCGGAGGAACCAGTACCAGGTCAGCGAGTTGGCCAGGGACAGCGCGAGGTCCCGGTCACCGTCCCGTACGGCGCCGTCGAGCGCCGCGCGCAGGTTCGGGGTCTCGGCGTCCAGCCGTGCCAGCAGGCGCAGTTGCTCCGGTCCGCGCAGAAGCGGCTCCGCGCGCGCGGCGAGCGCCGCGTACCAGGCGCGGTGGCGCCGCCGCAGCCGGTCCGGTTCGCCCGCTTCGCGCAGGCGCTCCAGGCAGTACGCGGCGACGGACTCCAGCAGCCGGTAGCGCGGCGCCCCGTCACCGCCGCCCGGGGGCGTGACCACCGTGACCAGCGAACGGTCCACCAGCCGCGCCAGCAGCTCCAGTACGTCCTCACGCCGCACCCCGTCCCCGGCGCAGACCTCCTCGGCCGCCTCCAGCGAGCAGGACTCGGCGTGTACGGCGAGCCGCCGCAGCACGATCTGCTCGGAGGCGGTCAGCAGCTCCCAGCTCCAATCGATCATCGCGCGCAGCGTGCGCTGCCGTACGGGCGCGCCCCGGTGCCCGTACGCGCCCCCGAGCACGCGGAAACGGTCGTCGAGGCGCCGGGCCAGCTCCGCCACGCCCAGCACCCGTACGCGGGTGGCGGCCAGCTCCAGCGCCAGCGGAATGCCGTCCAGACGGCGGCAGATGGCGGCCGCGGCCTCCCGTACGCCCTCCTCGTCCAGCCGGAAGTCCGGTGCGGCGGCGGCCGCGCGGGCCGCGAACAGCTCCAGCGCCGCCGGCTCCGCCAGCGGCGGCACGCTCCACACCGCCTCGCCCGGGAGCGCCAGCGGCTCCTGGCCGGTGGCCAGGATGCGCAGGCCCGGCGCCGCCTGCAGCAGCCGGCCGGCCAGTTCGGCGACCTGCTCGACGACGTGCTCGCAGTTGTCCAGAACGAGCAGCATCCGCTTGTCGCGGAGCACGTCGGAGAGGCGTACGGGCTGGGCGTTACGGCCGCCCGGATCGTCGTCCCGTACACCGAGCACGGCCAGCAGCACTTCCTCCACGGTGCACGCCGCCTCGGGGTCGCCCGGCCGTACGAGACCGGCGAGCTCGACGAGCCAGACGCCGTCCGGGCAGCGGTCCGCGGGGAGTTGCGCGGCCGTCGCCACGGCCAGCCGCGTCTTGCCCACGCCGCCCGGCCCGGTGAGCGTGACCAGCCGCTCGGCCTCCAGCAGGGCCCGTACGGTGGCCACCGCGTCGTCGCGGCCGACAAGCCGGGTCAGGGGCGCGGGGAGGTTCGTACGGGGGACGGTCGCGGCGGGGGCCTCTTCCGTACGCCCGACGGCGCGGCCCGTACCGGCGTCCAGCTCCGGGTCCTGGCTGAGGATCGAGCGGTGCAGCGCGGCCAGTTCGGGGCCCGGGTCCAGGCCCAGCTCCTCGGACAGCCGCTCGCGCAGCGCCCCGTACGCCGCGAGCGCCTCGCTCTGCCGGCCCGCCGCGTACAGCGCGCGCATCCGCGCCGCCCAGAGCCGTTCCCGCAGCGGGTAACGGCCGACCAGCGCGGCCAGTTCGCCCGCGAGCCGGCCGGAACGGGCGTCGCGGTCACCGAGTTCCAGCCGCGCCTCGGCCTGTTCCTCGACGACGGTCAGCCACTCCTCCTCCAGCCGCACCACCGCGTCCCGTACGAAGGGCTCGTCCGCGAAGTCGGCGTACGCGGGCCCGCGCCACAGCGCGAGCGCCTCGGCGAACAGCGCCGCCCGCGCGCCGGGCTCGCGGGCGGCGCGCGCCCGCGCGGCCAGCTCACGGAACCGGTCGGCGTCGACGCGCACGCCCGTGTCCGTACTCGTGTCCGTACTCGTGTCCGTCTCCGTACGGAGCGCGTAGCCCGGCGCGCGGAACGCCACCAGCTCCCGCCCGCCCGGCTCCGCCGCCTCCAGGGCGCGCCGCAGCTGCGACACCTTCGTCTGGAGCGTGTTCGCCGGGTTCCCGGGCGGGTCCGCGCCCCACAGGTCCTCCACCAGCCGGTCCACGGACACGGTGCGGCCCTCGTGCACGAGCAGGTCGGCGAGGAGCGCGCGCACCTTCAGCTCGGGGACGCGTACGGGCCTCCCGTCCGCCGTCCACACCTCGAGCGGGCCGAGCACCCCGAATCGCATGCGGCAACCGTAACCGACCGTGCGCCGACCCCCAGCGACTCGTGCGCGGCCCCCGGCACGGTGGTCACACGGCCCCAAGAGGGGCCTTTGACCAGGAGAGAAGCCAGTCACCATGACGACACATGCACAGACACAAGCACAGACACAGGCAGAGCTGTACGCGGGCAGGAAGGCCGTCATCACCGGCGGCACGCACGGCATGGGCCGCGCCATCGCCGACCGGCTGCTCGCCGGCGGCGCGGAGGTGCTGCTCACCGGGCGCAACGAGAAGAACCTGGAGGCGGCGCGCGGCGAACTCGAGGGCGCCCGCGCCCATGTCGTACGGTCCGACGCCGCCAGCGTCGCCGACATCGATGCGCTCGCGGGCACCGTACGGGACCGGCTGGGCGGCATCGACCTCCTCTTCGTCAACCACGGCATCGCCGAACTCGCGCCGTTCGCGGAGGTCACCGAGGAGTCGTACGACCGGCAGTTCGCCGTGAACACCAAGGGCGCGTACTTCACGCTGCAGCGGCTGACCCCGCTCGTACGGGACGGCGGCTCGGTCGTCCTCACCCTCGTCGGCGGCGTCGGCACTGGCGGCCAGCCCGGCATGTCCGTCTACCTCGGCACCAAGGCGGCGCTGTGGGCTTCGGCCCAGACGCTCGCGGCCGAACTCCTGCCCCGGAACATCCGCGTCAACGCCGTCGCACCCGGCTTCATCAAGACGCCGACGATGGGCGTCGCCGGGATCAGCGACGAGGAGCGCGCGGGCTTCGAGGAGGAGGGCAACAAGGTGACGCCCATGGGCCGGAACGGCACCACGGACGAGGTGGCGGACGCGGCGGTGTTCCTGGCCACGGGGGCGACGTTCACGACGGCGGTCGCGCTGGCGGTGGACGGCGGGCTGATGCAGGGGCTGGCGCCGTTCGAGCACCCGTAAGCAGGGCCGTACGCGTAAGCCGGGCCGTACGCGTAAGCCGAGGCCGCACGCCAGCCCCGCCGGTGTACGCGCGCCCGCGGTGCCGCGGGCCGGGCATCCGCCCGGTCCGCGCCGCGGGCTCCGTACCCGCCGCCCGACCGGTTCGTGTCCGGGATGCGGCCGGTCGGCGACAGCGGGGCCGGACGCCGCATAGGCTCTGCTGTCGATGAACGAGACCGACACGACGGACGAGTCCGTACGGGAACAGCTCGAGGAACTGCGCGCCAGCATCGACAACATCGATGCGGCGGTGGTGCACATGCTCGCGGAGCGGTTCAAGTGCACGCAGCGCGTCGGGCGGCTGAAGGCCGACCACCGGCTGCCGCCCGCCGATCCGGGGCGCGAGGCGCGGCAGATCGTACGGCTGCGGGAGCTGGCCGAGCACGCCAAGCTCGATCCGGCGTTCGCGGAGAAGCTGCTGAACTTCATCATCGCCGAGGTCATCCGGCACCACGAGACGATCGCCCGCTCCTGAGCGTACGCGGGCACTCACGGCGCGCTCATACGGCGCCCACGAGCGCCGCGCGGTGCTCGCGCCGCCGCTCGGCGCGGGGGCTCGGCGCCGGGGTTCAGCGCGGGCTGTCGTCCTCGCCGATGTGGTGCACGCGCACCAGGTTCGTGGAGCCCGGCACGCCGGGCGGCGAACCCGCCGTGATCACCACGATGTCGCCGCGCTCGCAACGCCCGATCTTGAGCAGCTGCTCGTCGACCTGGTTCACCATCTCGTCCGTCGTCTGCACGGTCGGCCCGAGGAACGTCTCCACGCCCCACGTCAGATTCAGCTGGGAGCGCGTCGCCTCGTCCGGCGTGAACGCCAGTACGGGGATGGGGGAGCGGTAGCGGGCCAGGCGGCGGACCGTGTCGCCGGACTGCGTGAAGGCGACCAGGAACCGCGCCCCCAGGAAGTCGCCCATCTCCGCCGCCGCCCGCGCCACCGCGCCACCCTGCGTGCGCGGCTTGCTCCGCTCGGTCAGCGGCGGAAGGCCCTTGGCCAGCATGTCCTGTTCGGCCGCTTCGACGATGCGGCCCATCGTGCGGACCGTCTCCACGGGGTAGTTGCCGACGCTCGTCTCGCCGGAGAGCATCACCGCGTCCGTGCCGTCCATGACGGCGTTCGCGACGTCGGACACCTCGGCGCGGGTCGGGCGGGACGCGTCGACCATGGAGTCGAGCATCTGCGTCGCGACGATCACCGGCTTGGCGTTCCGCCGCGCCAGCTTGATCGCCCGCTTCTGCACCATCGGCACGGACTCCAGCGGCATTTCGACACCCAGGTCACCGCGCGCGACCATCAGCCCGTCGAACGCGTCGACGATCGCCTCCAGGTTGTCCACCGCCTGCGGCTTCTCGATCTTCGCGATGACCGGGACGCGGCGCCCCTCCTCCGCCATCACGCGGTGGACCTCCTTCACGTCCTGTGCGTCCCGAACGAACGACAGGGCGATCACGTCGGCCCCCATGCGCAGCGCCCAGCGCAGGTCCTCGACGTCCTTCTCGCTCATCGCGGGCACCGAGACCGCGACGCCGGGGAGGTTGAGGCCCTTGTGGTCGGAGACCATGCCGCCCTCGACCACCAGCGTGTGCACCCGCGGGCCCTCCACGGCCGTCACCTTCAGCGTGACCCGGCCGTCGTCCACGAGGATCAGCTCGCCCGGCGAGACGTCCGCGGCCAGGCCCTCGTACGTGGTGCCGCAGCACGTACGGTCGCCCTCGCCCTCCTCGACGGTGATCGCGAACTCGTCGCCGCGTTCAAGGAGTACGGGCCCGTCGCGGAAACGGCCGAGGCGGATCTTCGGACCTTGAAGGTCCGCGAGAATGCCGACGCTGCGGCCGGTCTCCGCGGAGGCGGCGCGCACCCGCTCGTAACGTGCCTCGTGGTCGATGTGCGTGCCATGGCTCAGATTGAGCCTGGCCACGTCCATTCCGGCCGCCACGAGCGTCTTGATCTGCTCGTACGAGTCGGTGGCGGGCCCCAGAGTGCTGACGATCTTTGCTCGGCGCATATCTCGAGCCTATGACTTACCGACGGGTAGAGAACTGTCGGAAGGTGACTGACCAACGGCCGTCCGATGAAGGACCGTTGACAACTTTTAAAGATGCGCACACCCCCGCTCCGATGAGCGCTCAAGGGTCCCGGGCGCGCCCCGCGCCCGTACCCCCCGCCGCTCAGAGCGCGGGCGGACTCATCGTGAAGCGCGCGTTGACATGCGCGTGCACCGTCTGCCGCTCCGGCTCCAGATCCAGCTCCGGCGCGGCACCACCCGGCGCACCCCCGAACCCCGCCGCACGCGCCATCCCGCCCGGCGCGGGCGGCAGCGGCCCCGGCCCCTCCGCGCCCAGATCCGCCAGCTCCAGCAGCGACACCAGCTCCGAACCCAGCGCGCCCGCGTACTCCCGCGCCCGCGTCACCGCCTCCCGTACGGCCTGCTGGCGCGCCTCACGGTGCACCGGCGAATCCGGGCGCAGCGCCCACCACGGCCCGTCCACCCGCGTCAGCTCCAGATCCGCGAGGCGCGTCGTCAGCTCGCCCAGCGCCGTGAAGTCGACGACGGTGGCCGTGACCCGCACCCGCCCGCTGTACGTGCGCACCCGGTCCCGGCGGCCCTTCTCGGTCAGCTCCGGAGTGATCGAGAACGCGCCCGTCTCCAGCTTCTCCACCGCCTCCCCGTAGCCCTTCAGCAGCTCCAGCACCTCGCTGTTGCGCCGGGTGAGGTCGTTCAGCGCGCCGCGCCGGTCCGTGCCCCGCGCGCTCACCGTCACGCCGATACGCGCGATCTCCGGGTCGAACTCCAGGCGCGCCTCGCCGCGTACGGCCACGCGCGGCGCGTCGGGCGTCCCGTACGGGGCGGGCACGGGTCCGGACTGGTCGTCGGTCATTACGGCTCCCTGATCAGCGGTACGGTACGCCCCCCACTCTCCCGTACCCCGGCACCGTCCGGCTGCCCGTTCGCGCCCCTCCCGGAAGCCGGAGCCGCGCCCGGAGCCGCGCCCGTGTCCCGTCGGCCGTCCGCACCGTGCGCACCGTCCGCGTCCCGCCCGGCCTCCGCCGGGCCACCGGCCGCCCCCTGCCCGCCCGGCCGCTCCACCCGCAGCCCGAACGTGGTGAACGCCGTACGGCGCGGCAGCGCGTAAGCTTCCGTCCCCGTCAGCGAGTTGAGGATGACCGCGCTGCGGTGCGCCGCCAGCCCCAGATCGGGCGCGCCGACGCCGTGCGTGTGCCGCTCCGCGTTCTGCACGTACACCGCGCCCGTCACGCCCGGGTCCAGCACCATGCGGTACCGCTCGTCCACGCACGGCCGCCGCGCCGCGTCCCGCCGCACGTACGGGTCCAGCGCCGCCAGCAGACCGTCGTGCGCACGCTCCCGGTACCCCGTCGCCAGCACCACCGCGTCCGTACGGAGCCGGGTGCGCTCGTCCTGCTCGGCGTGCTCGAGATGCAGCTCCACCTGCGTACGCCCGATGCGGCCCGCCGTACGGACGCTCACACCCGGCGTCAGCACCGCGTCCGGCCAACCGCCCTGGCACGTACGGTGGTACAGCTCGTCGTGGATCGCCGCGAGCGTCCCGTGGTCGATCGCCTTGTGCAACTGTCCCTGCCGCGCCACCAGCGCGTCCCGTACGCGCTCCGGCAGGGCGTGGAAATAGCGCGTGTAGTCCGGAGTGAAGTGCTCCAGGCCCAGCTTGCTGTACTCCATGGGCGCGAACGCGCCGCTCCGCGTCAGCCAGTGCAGCCCCTCCCGCCCGAACGGGCGGCGGCGCAGCAGGTCGAGGAAGACCTCCGCGCCGGACTGGCCCGACCCGATCACCGTGATGTGCCCGGCGGCCAGCAGCCGTTCGCGGTGGTCCAGATAGTCGGCGGAGTGGATCACCGGCACCGTCGGCGTGTCGGCCAGCGGACGCAGCGGCTCCGGCACGTACGGGGCCGTGCCGATGCCGAGCGAGACATTGCGGGCGCAGCGCCGGCCGAGCGCCACCGCCTCGCCCGTGAACGGGTCGAGCTGCGTGAAGTCCAGCTCGAACAGCTCCAGTTCGGGATTCCAGCGCACCGCGTCCACCTGGTGGCCGAAATGCAGCCCGCCGCCGTCGGGCGCCGCCCCACCGTCCGCCTGCCCTCCGGCGGCCAGGCCCTCGCTCACCCAGCGGCAGTACGCGTCGTACTCCGCGCGCTCGATGTGGAAGCGCTCCGCGAAGTAGAACGGGAACAGCCGCTCCTGCGCCCGCAGAAAGCTCAGGAACGACCACCGGTTCGACGGGTCCGCCAGCGACACCAGGTCCGCGAGGAACGGCACCTGCAGCGTGGCGCCCTCGATCAGCAGACCCGGATGCCAGGAGAAGTGCGGACGCCGGTCGAAGAAGACCGTACGCAGTCCGGGCACGCCGTCCGCCAGCGCGGCCAGCGACAGGTTGAACGGGCCG
The DNA here is from genome assembly GCF_003355155.1 of Streptomyces armeniacus. Classification (NCBI taxonomy): domain Bacteria; kingdom Bacillati; phylum Actinomycetota; class Actinomycetes; order Kitasatosporales; family Streptomycetaceae; genus Streptomyces; species Streptomyces armeniacus. Next base: position 5,371,768 of record NZ_CP031320.1, read on the forward strand.
ATGCCGATGCCCGCGAGGTCGTACGGGCGGCCGTACGAGCCGTCGCCGTCCGCGAGTTCGCCGTCCGGGAACTCGCCGTCCCGGAGCTCACCGTCCTGGGGCCCGCCGTCCCGGAGCTCACCGCTCCGGGGCCCGTCTGCCACGCCCGTCACGGCCGCACCGTCCCCTCCGCGTGGGGGAGCGGCGACGCCGAACCCGCCGGGCCGTCCGCCAGCGCGTCGTTGACGAGCTTGAGCAGCGCCGCCAGATCGCTGCCCTGGACATGCGGGTTGAGCAGGGTCACCTTCAGCCACAACCGCCCGTCCAGCGACGCCCGTCCCAGCACCGCCCGCCCCTCCGCGAGCAGCCGCCGCCGCACCTCCGCCACCACCGCGTCCCCGCGGCCCGCCGGGCGGAACAGCACCGTCGACAGCACCGGCTCCGACCGCAGCTCCAGCCCCGGGTCCGCCGCGACCAGCCCGGCCAGGTCGCGCGCCGCCGCGCACGTACGCTCCACCAGCTCCGCCACCCCGCGCCGCCCCAGCGCCCGCAGCGTCACCGCCACCTTCAGCACGTCGGGCCGCCGCGTCGTACGCAGCGAACGGCCCAGCAGATCCGGCAGCCCCGCCTCCGTGTCGTCGTCCGCGTTCAGATACTCCGCCCGGTGGTCCAGCGGGCGCAGCGCCGCCGCGTCCGGCACCACGAACAGGCCCGCCGCCACCGGCTGCCAGCCCAGCTTGTGCAGATCCAGCGTCACCGAGTCCGCCCGCTCCAGACCCGCCAGCCGGCCCCGCAACGCGCCGCTGAACAGCAGCGGCCCGCCGTACGCCGCGTCCACGTGCAGCCGCACCCCGTGCCGTGCGGCCACGTCTGCCACCTCGGGCAGCGGATCGATCTCGCCCGCGTCCGTCGTCCCCGCCGTCGCCACCACCAGCGCCCGCCCGCCGTCCCGCTGCCCCGGCGCGCCACTCGAAGCAGACTCCAGCGCACCGCTCAACACCCCGTCCAGCGCTGCCGGATCCAGCACACCGCGCGGCGCGGGCACCACCAGCGGTGGCGCCAGGCCCAGCAGCCACGCGGCCCGGTGCACGCTGTGGTGCGCGTTCTCCCCGCACACCAGCCGGACGCCCGGACCGTGCAACTCCCGCGCCAGCAGCACCCCCAGCTGGTTCGACTCCGTACCGCCCGTGGTCACCAGCGCATCGGCCCTACGCTCCGCCCGGCCGGTGTCCGCGCCGTACACCAGCCCGGCCAGCGCCGCGCACGTCAGCGACTCCAACTCGGAGGCCGCGGGCGCCTGATCCCACGAATCCATCGACGGATTCAGCGCACTCGCCGCCAGATCCGCCGCCGCTGCGACCGCCAGCGGCGGGCAGTGCAGATGCGCCGCACACAGCGGATCGGCCGGATCCGCGGCGCCCTCCGCCAGCACCCGTACAAGCGCGGCCAGCGCCGCGTCCGCACCCACACCCTCCTCGGGCAGCACACCACCGCCACCCTCACCGGTGCCGTTGCCGGTGCCGGTGCCCGCACCGTCCGCCCCGCGCACCACCGCACCGACCCGCTCCGCCACCGCGGCCGGGCCACCGCGGGGCAACGGCCCGCACCGGTCGTACGCCCCGTCCGCGAGCGCGTCCAGGACCGTCGCCACCAGCGGACGGAGCGCGGCAGCACCCTGGGAGCCGCCGGCGAGCAGACGGGAATCGGCGACAGCGGACACACACAACATGGGCGGCTGCTCTCTCGGTAACGGAGCCGGTGGGTTAGGTCGCCCTAAGCTACGTCCCGGACACGCGACAGCAGCCGATACGGGCGTTCATTCGCCCAAACGTGGGACAAACGTGCGGAGTACGGGCCCGCCTCTGCTATAGACGGCCCGTACCGCAGCACCCCCGGATCCGACAACGCCCACACTCACACCCGCGCACGTACCGCCAACGCCCGCCGCAGATCATCCAGCTGGTCCGCCAGCTGACGCCGCAGCGCGGGCGTCGGACCCTCCGACGCCACACACTCCTCGCCGCGCCGCAGCACCTCCTCGCCCGCCACCGGCGCCGGGAACGCCCACCGCCCCGCCGCCTCACCGATCGACTGGCCACGGCGGGCGGCAACCCCCACCGCCGCGTCGAAGTACCGCTCCGCGTAACCCTCCAGCAACTCCGCCTGCTCCGGATGCCAGAAGCCCCGCGCCGTTGCCGTGAACAGGTAGTTCGACAGCGCGTCCGCCTCCCCGAAGAGCGCCTCCCACGCCGCGGCCTTCCCCGCCGCGTCCGGCAGCGCCGCACGGCAACGCGCCGCCCCCTCCTGCCCCGTGGCACTCGGATCCGCCGCCAGCGCGTCCGCGATCTCCGCCTCGCCCACCGCGCCCAGCACCGCCAGCCGGTGCAACAGCCGCCACAGCAGCTCCGGATCCAGCTCCGGACCACCCGGAACCGAACCCGCCGCACGCCAGCCCAGCAACTCCTCCGCCGACGTCGCACTGTCCACGAACACCCGCACCGCCGTCAGCCGGACACCCGGCGCCGACCCGTCCGCAGTCCCCGCCAGCACCTGCCGGCACGTCTCCGTCAGCAGCTCCAGCGCCGCCGTACGCGCCCCACCCGTCAGAAAACGGTCCGCGACCTGCGTACGCGCGAACGCCAGCACCCCCTGCACCACCGCGTCATCCGTCTCATACGGCAGATGCCTCCGCACCGCCTCCAGATACTCACCCGGCGGCAGCTCGGAGTCCCGCACCATGTCACGCGCCGCGTTCCACACCACCGAACGCGACAACGCGTCCGGCAGACCCGACAGCGACTCCCGCACCGTGTCCCACGACACCGAGTCCAACCGGACCTTCGCGTACGTCAGATCACCGTCGTTCAGCAGCACCAGATCAGGCCGCGGTCCGTCCGCCACATGCAGCGAATCCACATCGCCCCTGTCCCCCTCCGCGCCGCCACCCCCCGGCACGTCCTTCTCCAGCCGCTCCCGCAGCACCAGCCGCCGCCGGTCCGCCGCAGCCTGGTCGTACAGCCCGACCCCCAGCCGGTGCGGCCGGCCACCCACGTGCCGCACCCCCAGCGACCACTGCCCCTCACCCTCGTCCACCACCGGCGTCAGCGTGTCCACCCCGGTCGTACGCAGCCACCGCTCCGCCCACGCGTGCACATCACGGTCCACCGACGCACGCCCCAGCGAATCGATGAAATCCGCCAGCGTCGCATTCCCGAAACGATGCCGTGCGAAATGATCGTTGATCCCCGCCAGAAACGTCTTCTCACCCAGCCACGCCACCAACTGCCGCAGCGCACTGGCCCCCTTCGCATACGAGATCCCGTCGAAGTTCAGCCGCGCCGCCGCCGTGTCCGGCACCCCGTCCGGAGCGGGCGCCACCGCATGCGTCGAATCACGCTGATCCGCGTCATAACCCCACCCCTTCCGCGCGATCGCGAACTCCGTCCACGTCCCCGAGAAACGCGTCGACTCCGCCAGCGTCTGATAACCCATGTACTCCGCGAACGACTCGTTCAGCCAGATGTCGTCCCACCAGCGCAGCGTCACCAGATCCCCGAACCACATATGCGCCATCTCGTGCGCGATCACCATGCCGCGCGTCTGCCGCTCCGTGTCCGTGACCGCCGAACGGTAGACGAACTCGTCCCGGAACGTCACCAGCCCCGGATTCTCCATCGCCCCCGAATTGAACTCCGGCACAAAAGCCTGATCGTACGAGTCGAACGGATACGGCTCGTCGAAAATCTCGTGATACCGGTCGAAACAGCGCCGCGTCACATACAGCAACTCCTCCGCGTCCGCGTCGAGATACTCCGCCAGCGACTGCCGCACATGCAGCCCGAACGGCAGCCCCGCGTGCTCCGTACGCACCGAGTGGTACGGCCCGGCCGCCACCGCCATCAGATACGTACTGATCGGCGGCGTCGCCGCACACTCCCAGCGCCCCGCGTCCGACCGCGCCGCCGTACCGTTCCCCAGCACCGTCCACTCCGGCGGCGCCGTCACCGACACCTCGAACACCGCCTTGAGATCCGGCTGGTCGAAGCACGCGAACACCAGCGGCGCGTCGTCCATACAGCACTGCGTGTACAGATACGTCCGCCCGTCCGCCGGATCCGTGAACCGGTGCATCCCCTCGCCCACGCGCGAATACGGCATGTCCGCCACCACGCGCAGCTCGTGCTCACCCGCCGCGAGCCCCCGCAGCGGCAGCCGCCCGCCCGGCACCCCCGCCGGCACCTCCAACTCCCGCCCGTCCAGCACCGCCTCGCGCAGCACGACGGGCCGCACCTCCGCGAACGTGTCCGCACCCTCCTCGAGCACGGTGAACCGGACAACGGTCGTGGAACCGAACACCTCCTCGCCACGCGTCAGATCGAGATCGATCGAGTAGTGGTCGACACTGAGAACCCGGGCACGGATCTGCGCTTCATCGCGCGTCAATACGGACATGCCCCCATGCTCCCGCACCCCGGCAACGCGCCGCAGGTGCCTTTACGCGCTCGGGGGGCGGCACTTGGGGCACTCCGCCCCCGCCCGTGCCCCACCCGCGCCGGTCAGTGCTTGGCCCCGACGTGTGCGTCCATGAGCACGACGGAGGGGCGACGGGCCACGGACACGTTGTACGGAGCTCCGCCCCGGCGCGTGATCCGCGACTCCACGCCCACTTTGGCAAGGGTTTCGGAGTAGATACGGAGAATGTCCTCGGACTTGTTGGTGAGGAAGTAGCGGGGGTACTCGTACCGCTTCCGCTCCCCGGCGACGACCCGCGTCGTCCAATTGGCGACGCGACACCCGTCGGAGTGCACAAGACCCCGGATGAACTCCCACGGATACGCGTCCACCGCCTCCTGCTGCCACGGCTCGAGCCGAATGCGGCGTTCGTGTTTCCTGCCGGGGCCGTGCTGGGGGAAGAGGCACGGCCAGTGATTGCTGTACGCCCATACCGATACGCAGCCTTGCTGCCGCACGCGGCCCGTACGATTCCCGCTCCGTACCGCCCGTAACGCCTGCTCGCACTCTTCAATGAGGCCGGGCCAGGCGTCGGCGCACGCGATACGGAGCGAGTATGTGCGCCCGAGCCGGCTGATGCAGCCGTCGCCGAGGTAGAGGCCCAGCAGATAGCAGTACGCCGCCGGTTCATCGGGAAGGCGCGGCTCGGGAGCACAGCGGGGGCACGCCGCAGCGGGCCGGGCGGGACGGATTTCCTGCTGCCAGGAGCGGATTGCCGCGCGGGAAACCCCGGTCTCTCTGCTCACGGAGTTGAGGCTGCGGCCCTGACGAACGAGGGCGAGAGCGCGCTCGCGGGTGGGGAGGTCGTACATCTTCCGTCCCCCGATGCCGCGGCGATATCAAGGAATCAAAGGAAAGTGCCCCGGGTCGGACTCGAACCGACACTGTATGGGTTTTGAATCCATTGCCTGCTGCCAATTGGGCTACCGGGGCCAGCGGATCGAAGGTACAGCCACCCACTGCGGCAACAGCTTACAGGATCTGGGTAGGCTCGGGACTCCCACCTGTGCGGAAACGAGGAGCCCAGTGAGCACCGCGGACATCCCCGAGCCCACCCACGAGCCGGGCCAGAGCGACACCGAGCCCGTTGCCGAGGAGGAGAGCGCGCACGTGCCGCCGCAGACGACGAGGGTCGTCATCGCGGAGGACGAAGCCCTGATCCGGATGGATCTCAAGGAGATGCTGGAGGAGGAGGGCTACACCGTCGTCGGCGAGGCCGGGGACGGGCAGGCCGCGGTCGAGCTGGCCCGGGAGCACCGGCCCGATCTGTGCATTCTGGATGTGAAGATGCCGGTTCTCGACGGCATCTCCGCGGCGGAGAAGATCGCGGAGGAGAGCATCGCGCCGGTGCTGATGCTCACCGCGTTCTCGCAGCGCGAGTTGGTGGAGCGCGCGCGGGACGCGGGGGCGATGGCGTATCTGGTGAAGCCGTTCAGCAAGAGCGACATCGTGCCCGCCATCGAGATGGCGGTGTCGCGCTTCACGGAGCTGCGGGTGCTGACACAGGAGGTCGCGGATCTGGCGGAGCGGCTGGAGACGCGGAAGCTGGTGGACCGGGCGAAGAGTGTGCTGCAGACGCAGTACGGGCTGACGGAGCCGGCGGCGTTCCGGTGGATCCAGAAGACGTCGATGGACCGGCGGCTGTCGATGCGGCAGGTCGCGGAGGCCGTGATCCAGGACGCGGAGGAGAAGAAGCAGCAGTCGTAGCGGCGCGCGGCCGTACGGGACGTACGGGACGTACGGCCGCGCACGCGCAGGGAGGGCCGCCCCGATCGCCGGGGCGGCCCTCCCTGTACGTGCGGGTGCGCGCGGTGCGCTCAGTCCTCGCCGAGGTACGCCTTGCGTACGGACTCGTCGTGCATGAGGTCCTGTCCCGTGCCGGAGAGGACGATCTCGCCGACCTCCATGACGTGGCCGTGGTCGGCCAGGGAGAGCGCGGCCTGGGCGTTCTGCTCGACGAGCAGGATGGTGGTGCCTTCGGCCTTGAGTTCGCTGATGGTCTCCATGATCTTCTGCATCATGATCGGGGAGAGGCCCATGGAGGGCTCGTCGAGCATGAGCAGTTTGGGCCGTGACATGAGGGCGCGGCCCATGGCGAGCATCTGCTGTTCGCCGCCGGAGAGGGTGCCCGCGGCCTGTTTGCGGCGTTCGCCGAGGATGGGGAACAGCTCGTAGGCGCGCTGGATGTCCTTCTCCACGGCCTCGGTGTCGCGTCGCAGGAAGGCGCCGAGCTGGAGGTTCTCGGTGACGGTGAGGCGCGGGAAGAGCCTGCGGCCCTCGGGGGAGTGGGCGAGGCCCTTGGCGACGATCTTGTGTGCGCCGACGCCGTCGAGCGGTTCGCCGTCGAACATGATCTTTCCGGAGAGCGGTTTGAGCAGTCCGGAGAGGGTGCGCAGGGTGGTGGTCTTGCCGGCGCCGTTGGTGCCGATGAGGGTGACGACCTGGCCTGCTTCGACGCTGAAGGTGATGCCCTTGACGGCTTCGATCTTGCCGTAGGCCACCCGCAGGTCTTCGACCTCGAGAAGCGCGGTCACTGGTCTTCACCTTCTTCCTGGCCGGCCTCCGCCGCTTCTTGCTTGCCGGTCTCCGCCGCCCGTACCTCCGCGGCCTCGCTTTCGCCCGGTTCGCCTTCGAAGGGGGTGCCGAGGTACGCGGCGACGACGCGTTCGTCGCTCTGTACGCGTTCGGGGGTGCCCTCGACGAGTTTCTCGCCCTGTACGAGGACGGCGACCCGGTCGCAGAGGTTGAAGATGAACCGCATGTCGTGCTCGATGACGAGGACGGCGATGCCCTGCTGCCGGATGGACCGGACGAGTTCCTGGGTGGCCATGGTCTCCTGCGGGTTCATGCCCGCGGTGGGCTCGTCCAGGAGGAGCAGTCCGGGTTCGGAGGCGAGGGCGCGGGCGATCTCGAGTTTGCGCTGCTCGCCGTACGCGAGGTTGCGGGCGATGTGGTCGCGTTTGGCGGCGAGGCCGGTGAACTCGAGGAGTTCCATCGCCTTGTTCTCGGAGTCCTGTTCGGCCTTGCGGAAGCCGGGGCCGCGCAGGAGTGCCGACCAGAGGCCTTCCTTGGTGCGGGTGTGGCGTCCGACGAGGACGTTTTCCAGCACTGTCATGTTGGCGAAGAGCCGGATGTTCTGGAAGGTGCGGGCGACTCCGGCCATGGTGACGAGGTGGGAGCGGTGCGGCAGGACCTTGCCGCGGTATTTCACGGTGCCTTCGGTGGGCACGTAGAGGCCGGTGAGGCAGTTGAAGAAGGTGGTCTTGCCGGCTCCGTTGGGGCCGATGAGTCCGACGATCTCGCCGCTGTCGACGGTGAGGTCGACGCTCCGTACGGCGGTGAGGCCGCCGAAGCGCATGGTGACGCCGGTGGCGTCGAGTACGGTGCCGCCGGCGGCTGGGGCGGGTCCGGGTGCTGCGGGGGTCTTGGTGGTGGTGGTCATGCGGTTCACACCCCCGCCTTGCTGAGGTCGGCCTTCTTGGGTACGTCGAGTTGGCCGGTGTCGTGGAACTCGAGCTGCTTGCGGCGGTCGGCGACGAGGCCCTCGGGCCGGAACCGCATGAGCAGGACGAGTGCGATGCCGAACAGCAGCAGCTGGTAGTCGGCCATGAACTCGAGCTTCTCCGGGATGAGGTAGAGGAGTGCCGCGCCGATCAGGGGTCCGCTGACGGTGCCCATGCCGCCGAGGATGACGGCGGCGAGGAGGAACGCGGAGTTGGGTGGCACGACTTCGACGAATTTGTACTGGGTGGGTGTGACGGTGAAGGTGACGTGCGCCTGGACGGTGCCGGCCATGCCGGCGAGGGTGGCGCCGAGTGCGAACGCCATGAGCTTGAGCCGGAAGGCGTTGATGCCCATGGCGCGTGCTGCGGTCTCGTCTTCGCGGATGGCGACCCAGGCGCGGCCGATGCGGGACTGGTCGGAGCGGCGGAAGACGAGGACGACGATGCCGGTGAAGATGAGCATCAGCAGGTAGTAGTTGGAGAACCGGCCGAGCTCGAAGCCGAGGATGGTGTGTTCTTCACCGAGGTTGAACCCGAGGATTTCCAGGTCGGGGATGTTCGGGATGCCGTTGGGCCCGTTGGTGACGTCGGGTCCTGAGGTGCCGTCCATGTTCTGCATGGCGATGCGGAAGATCTCGCCGAAGCCGAGGGTGACGATGGCGAGGTAGTCGCCGCGCAGCCGCAGGGTGGGGGCGCCGATGACGACGCCGAACACGAGGGAGGCGCCGATGCCGGTGAGGACGGCGGCCCAGAAGGGGAACTGGACGCCGATGGTGGAGTACGGCGAGCCGGAGACCAGGGCGGCGGCGTACGCGCCGACGCCGAGGAAGGCGACGTAGCCGAGGTCGAGGAGGCCGGCGAGGCCGACGACGACGTTCAGGCCGAGGGCGACGGTGGCGAAGATCAGGATGTACGCGCCGAGGGTGGCGTAGGCCTCGCTGCTCTGGGTGAGCGGGAAGATGAACGCGGCGATGAAGGCGGCCGCGACGGTGACGTTGCGGTGCCTGGCGGCGAGCGAGGACAGCCGGCGGTTGAGTCCGGCGCGGGAGATGGCGGCGAGGCCGAATCCGGCGATGACGAGGTAGCCGACGAAGAGTTCGCCGTACGGGGTGCCGATGCCGTACGCGAAGACCTGCAGGCCGACGCCGACGGCGGCGGCGATGATCAGGATCTCGGCCCAGGAGGGCAGTTCGCGGCCGCGGCCCGGTGTGGGTGCCTTGAAGCTGTGGAGCAGTCGCTGGTGTGCCGAGGTGGGCGGCCGTACGGCGTCGCCGGGGGTGTCGGCGGGGAGGCCGAGCACGCCGGTGAGGAGGACGGCGGAGCTGACGGCGGCGACCCAGGCGCCGGGCTCGAGGTTGACGAGGCCGCCGAGCTTCTCGGTGATGGCGATGACGGTGTACCAGGTGGTGGCGAACGTGCCCGCGGCGAGGAACAGTACGGGTGAGTTCTTGCCGCCCGGGGTGAGCCAGCCGAGGCCGCGGATGCCCATGGTGGACAGGGCGAAGATCAGGGTGAGGGCGGCGCCGATGAGGACGAGGACCTGGAGGCCGCCGGGGTAGAAGTCGACGGTGAGGTTGCCCGGGAACTCCTCGGTCCAGGTCCAGGCGAGGAAGGTGCTGAGCAGGGTGCCGGCGGCGCCGCCGAGGGTGGCCCAGCGGGCGGCGTTGGCGGGCAGCTTGAGCAGGCCCGGTACGGGGCCGGCGGGTTCGCGGTCTGCCTTGGCGGCGGGTGTGGTGGTGGTCATGGGTATCACGCCCGATCCGCGACGCGTTCGCCGAGCAGGCCTTGTGGCCGTAGCAGCAGTACGAGAATGAGCAGGACGAAGGCCCAGACGTCCTTCCAGCTGCCGCCGCCGAGCTGGGACATGCCGGGGATGTCCTGGATGTAGGCGGTGGCCATGGCCTCGGCGAGGCCGAGGACGACGCCGCCGATCATGGCGCCGTAGATGTTGCCGATGCCGCCGAGGACGGCGGCGGTGAACGCCTTGAGGCCGGCGATGAAGCCCATCTTGAAGTTGACTTCGCCGTACTTGAGGCCGTGTGCGATGGCGGCGACGGCGGCGAACGCGGACCCGATGGCGAACGCGGTGACGATGATCCGGTCCGTGTTGATGCCCATGAGCTTGGCGGTGTCGGGGTCCTGCGAGGTGGCCTGCATGGCGCGGCCGGTGCGGGTCTTGGCCACGAAGAAGCCGAGGGCGATCATGCTCAGGGGTGCGGCGATGAACAGGAAGAGGTCGCCGCGGCCGATCGTGAAGGCGCCGAAGTCCAGGGACTCGCCGTGGAACTGCGGGAACGACCGGGACTTGGTGCCGTCGGGGTAGAAGGCCCAGATGGCCTGCTGCAGCGCGATGGACAGGCCGATCGCGGTGATGAGGGGCGCGAGCCTCGGGCCGCCGCGCAGGGGGCGGTAGGCGAAGCGTTCGGCTCCGATGCCGACGAGCACGGAGCAGACGACGGCGAAGATGAGCATGAGGGGCAGGGCGACGAGGAGATTGGTGCTCTCGGGCAGCCACAGCCACGCGGTCAGCGCGCCGAAGCCTCCGATCATGAAGATCTCGCCGTGTGCGAAGTTGATGAGCTGGACGATGCCGTAGACCATCGTGTAGCCGACTGCGATGAGTCCGTACAGCCCGCCGAGTAGCAGGCCGTTGGCGAGTTGCTGCGGCAGATCGTTCACCGCGGGGCCTCCGGGGATGGGTGTCAGATATGGCTGCGCGGGGGCGCTGGTGTGCGCCCCCGCGCAGCCCTGGCGATGCTGGTTGGGCGTGTGTGCCCGGGGATCAGCCTTCGAACGTGCCGCTCTCGATCGGTACGTGCTTGCCGTTCTTCACCTCGTAGAGGGAGAGCTGCTTGTTCGTGGTGTCGCCGTACTTGTCGAAGCCGACCTGCCCGGTGACGCCGTCGAACGAGACCTTCTGCATGGCTTCGACGACCTGCCCGCGGGCGTCGTCCATGTCGTCGGGCAGCTTGCCGTCGTTCTTCTCGGCGACGGCCTTGACGGCCTCGATGATCGCCCAGGTGCTGTCGTACGAGTAGCCGCCGTAGGCCTCGTAGGCCTGGTCGTAGCCGGCTTCCTTGTAGTTCTTGATGAACGCCTTGGCGGTGTCCAGCGTCTCCAGCGGGGCGCCTACGGAGCTGGCGATGTCGCCTTCCGCGTTCTTCTTGGCGATCTTGATGTACTCGGCGCTGAAGAGGGCGTCGCCGCCGACCGTCGGGATCTTGGCGCCCGCGCGCTTGATCTGGGCGGCGAGCGGGGCGGCGGCCGGGTACTCGCCGCCGTAGTACACGAAGTCGGCCTTGGAGGCGGCGACCTTGGTGGCGACGGAGCCGAAGTCCTTGTCCTCGGGGTTGACGTGGTCGGTGCCCACGACGTTGCCGCCGAGCTTCTTGAACTCGTCGGCGAAGGTGCCCGCGAGGCCGGCGCCGTACGTCTTCTTGTCGTCGATGACGTAGACGTTCTTGAGCTTCTTCTTGTTGAACATGTACTGGGCGGCGAACGGGCCCTGTACGGCGTCGGTGGTGGAGGTGCGGAAGTACGTCTTGAACGGGCGTTCCTTCTTGCCCGACTGCCATTCGTTCCCCTGCGTGAGAGCGGGGTTCGTGTTGGCGGGCGAGACCTGGACCATGTCGGCGTTGCCGAAGACCTTCTGCATGGACTGGCCGACATCGGAGTTCAGCGGGCCGACGGCACCGATCATGGTGTCGTCGCCGGTGAATTCGGTGGCGTTCTGCTGGCCCGTGGACGCCTGGGCGGCATCGTCCTTGGCGACGAGCTTGAAGGTGATCCCGTCGACTTCCTTGTTCTTGTTCGCGGTCTTGACCGCGAGTTCGGCGGAGTTCTTGATGCCCTGGCCAAGTGCGGACAGGTCTCCGGTCAGCGGGGCGTCGAGCCCGATGGTGACGACTTTGTTGTCGCCGCCGCTGCCGCCTCCGTTGTCGTCGTCGCGGGATCCGCAGGCGGACAACGCGAGTGCCCCCACGGTGACCCCGGTGGTGATGATGAGCAAGGATCGCTGACGCACGATCAGTCCTTTCCCCTGGCGCGGCGCACTACCGTAAGTGGGCCGAAAAGCCCGCCGGGCCGTACTGGGGTGGTACTGACCTGAGCTTGCAGTTCGCGCCCGGCGGCGCGGTGACTGGCCGTGACTCTATGGCTCAAGGCGGCGGTGCGGCAGTGGTCCAGACGAGGATGTGACTTTCTTGTTATGACCCGGCCAATGCCGGGCAATGTTTAGCGGATCTTGCTTGTTTCCCTCGGGAAACGACCGTGTATCGGACAGCGAAACCGCAGTTCTGCTTAGCAGTGGGCGACTCACTGTGCCGGGGTGAGTCCGCATAGCGTACGGAGTTGACGGCTCAGTCCACGGGCGTAGCGTTCGCCGAGGATCACGCTCAGCTTCTGTTCGGCACGCGAGTTACGGAGCGTGACATCGAGGTAGGGCATGCTCGCGTCGAGCGGCAGTCCCGTACACGAGGTGACGCGGGCCCGTACGGTCAGCTGCCGCGGCTTGGCGCTCGTCACGACGATCGGGGGCGGCGGGTCGAGCCGCAGGTCAATGCTGTGATAGCCGTGGCCGACGCGTTCCACCGTGACGGGTGAGGCGCTGGTCGTCGTGGCGCGCAGCGAGATCGTGAACGCGCGGTCGTCGGCCGCGTCCGAGGTGATCTTCCGGAGAGTGATCGAGGTGATCTGCGCGGGGTAGGGAACCGGTGGCGCCGGTTCCGGGTCGGGGCGCTGGCTGACCGCGTAGACGGAGCCGGCCGCGACGGCCGCCACCACCACCGTGCCGGCGGCGACGGCGTGCCGCAGCCGCCGGGGGAGCAGTGCCCAGCGCTCGGTCAGGCCGGGGGCGTCGTGGGCGGCCAGCACCTCGGGCTCGTGCTCGCGGCCCGGCGTGTCCCCCATGCAGGGGAAAGCTAGCGGGTGCCGGGGCCGGGTGCCAGGGCGCGGACGGCGTACGGGCTCGGCGTACGGTCAGTCCGCGGCGGGCGGTTCCGCGTCGCGCAGCATGCAGGTGAGGCGCGCGGTGCACACGCGCTTGCCGGACTCCTCCGTGATCACGACCTCGTACGTGCCGGTCGTCCGGCCCCGGTGCACCGGCGAGGCGACGCCGGTGACCATTCCGGACCGTACGGCCCTGTGGTGCGTGCAGTTGAGGTCCACGCCGACCGCCACCTTCCGCGGGCCGCCGTGCAGCATGGCGCCGACCGAGCCGAGGGTCTCGGCGAGCACGGCGGACGCGCCGCCGTGCAGCAGCCCGTACGGCTGGGTGTTGCCTTCGACGGGCAGCGTGCCGACGACGCGTTCCGGAGCGGCCTCGAGGACCCGCACGCCCATGCGTTCGCCGAGGTGCCCCGCGGAGAACAGCGCGACCAGGTCGACGCCCAGGCCGTTCCACTCGTCGAGGATCTCCGGCGGGAACTTCGTCGTGCCGTGCTCGCCCATGCCCTGCCTGCTCCGATCACCCTCGGCCGGACCGTTGTCCTGTTGTCCTGGCACCGTTTGCGACAGTCCTATCAGAGGGCGACCGGGCCCCCGGCCTGCGGGTCGCCGTACGGGGCCGGGCCGTGCGTACCGCTCAGACTGCGCGTACCGTTCGGGCCGTTCGGACCGCCCGTACCCGCTCAGGCCGGAGTCAGCCGGACCACCAGGGACTTGCTGGCCGGGGTGTTGCTGGTGTCGGCGGTGGCGTCGAGCGGCACCAGCACGTTGGTCTCCGGGTAGTACGCCGCCGCGCAGCCGCGCGCGGTGGGGTAGTGCACGACGCGGAAGCCCTCCGCGGTGCGCTCGGTGCCGTCCCGCCACTCGCTGGTCAGGTCGGCGTAGCTGCCGTCGGCGAAGCCGAGCGCGGCGGCGTCCTCCGGGTTCACGAGGACGACGCGGCGCCCGTTCCGGATGCCGCGGTAGCGGTCGTCGAGGCCGTAGATGGTGGTGTTGTACTGGTCGTGCGAGCGGAGCGTCTGCAGCAGCAGGCGGCCCTCGGGCAGCCGCGGGTACTCCAGCGGCGCCGCCGTGAAGTTGGCCTTCCCCGTGGCGGTCGGGAAGCTCCGGCTGTCCCGCGGGGCGTGCGGCAGAGTGAACCCCCCTGGGCGCGCGACCTTCGCGTTGAAGTCCTCGAACCCGGGCACGACACGGGCGATCCGGTCCCGGATCAGGGCGTAGTCCTCCTCGAACCGCTCCCAGGGCGTACGCGAGCCCGCGCCCAGCACCCGGCGCGCGAGCCGGCACACGATCGCCGGCTCGGACAGCAGCGCCGGGTCGGCGGGGTCCAGCCGGCCCCGCGAGGCGTGCACCATGCCCATGGAGTCCTCCACGGTCACGAACTGGTCGCCGCCGCCCTGCCGGTCACGTTCGGTGCGGCCCAGCGTCGGCAGGATCAGCGCGCGGGCGCCGGTGACGCAGTGCGAGCGGTTCAGCTTCGTGGAGACGTGCACGGTGAGCCGCGCCCGCCGCATGGCGTCCTCGGTGACGGCCGTGTCGGGCGAGGCCGACACGAAGTTGCCGCCCATCGCGAAGAACACCTTCGCCTGCCCGTCCCGCAGCGCGCGGATGGACCGTACGACGTCCAGCCCGTGCTCGCGCGGCGGCGCGAACCCGAACTCCTTCTCCAGCGCGTCCAGGAATTCGGGCGCGGGCCGTTCGAAGATGCCCATCGTGCGGTCGCCCTGCACATTGCTGTGGCCGCGCACCGGGCACACCCCCGCGCCGGGGCGGCCGATGCTGCCGCGCAGCAGCAGAAAGCTGACGATCTCCCGGATGGTCGGCACGGAGTGCTTGTGCTGCGTCAGGCCCATCGCCCAGCACACCACGGTGCGTTCGGAATCGAGCACCATACGGAGCGCCTGTTCGATCTCCGTACGCTCCAGGCCGGTCGCCCGCAGCGTCTCCTCCCAGTCGGCGGCGCGCGCGGCGGCGGCGTACTCCTCGAAGCCGTACGTGTGCTCCCGGATGAACGCGTCGTCCGTGCCGCCCTCCTCCAGCACCAGCCGGCTCAGCGCGCGGAACAGGGCCTGGTCGCCGCCGATCCGGACCTGCAGGAACAGATCGGTCAGCAGGGTGCCGCCGCCCGCCAGACCGCGCGCGGTCTGCGGGTTGCGGAACCGCTCCATCCCCGCCTCGGGCAGCGGGTTGACGGTGATGATCCGCGCGCCGTTCGCCTTCGCCTTCTCCAGGGCGCTGAGCATGCGCGGGTGGTTGGTGCCCGGGTTCTGCCCGGCGACGATGATCAGGTCCGACTGGTGGATGTCCTCCAGCAGGACGCTGCCCTTGCCGACGCCGAGGGTCTCCGTGAGCGCCGAACCGGAGGACTCGTGGCACATGTTGGAGCAGTCCGGCAGGTTGTTCGTGCCGAACTCGCGGGCGAACAGCTGGTAGAGGAACGCTGCCTCGTTGCTGGTGCGGCCCGAGGTGTAGAAGACGGCCTCGTCGGGGGAGTCCAGCGAGGTCAGCTCCGCGCCGACGATGTCGAACGCGCGCTCCCAGGACACCGGCTCGTAGTGGCTGGCGCCCTCCGCCAGATACATCGGGCGGGTCAGCCTGCCCTGCTGCCCCAGCCAGTAACCGGAACGCTCGGCGAGCTCCGCCACCGGGTGCGCCTCGAAGAACGCGGGCGTCACGCGGCGCAGCGTCGCCTCCTCGGCGACGGCCTTCGCGCCGTTCTCGCAGAACTCCGCCGTGTGCCGGTGCTCCGGCTCGGGCCACGCG
The DNA here is from genome assembly GCF_003355155.1 of Streptomyces armeniacus. NCBI lineage: Bacteria > Bacillati > Actinomycetota > Actinomycetes > Kitasatosporales > Streptomycetaceae > Streptomyces > Streptomyces armeniacus. Next base: position 5,387,469 of record NZ_CP031320.1, read on the forward strand.
CAGCCGGGACAGTCGAAGCCGTCCTTCTGATTGACCCGGAGCAGCGTGAGGGCCGTACGCCGCACCCCCATCTGCTGCCGCGCCGCACGCAGCGAATGCCCCACGGCGGGCAGCCCGGCCGCGGACTGCTGCGGCCCGCCGACCTCGGGAGCGTCCTGTACGGGATCCTGCTCGGGCGGCGCCTGGCTGCCCCACACCCGTAACGCCGCACTGGCCGTCGGCCCGACGGGCACCGACGTGACCCTCGACGGCGGGCGCAACTGGCGCACGGTGGACGCGGGTTCGTACGACACGGTGGACTGCGCGCCACCCCCATCTCGCTCGGCGACCTCAGGGCCGGTGACCTGCTCATCGACGCCGACGGCTCCAACACCACCCGCCACGTGGTGATCTTCGAGGGGTGGACCGACTCCTCGCACACCGCGTACTCGGCCTACGAGCAGCCCGGCGGCCACGGCACCGACCACCGCGTGCTCGACTACGGGCTGGACTCCGGCAGCGAGTCCAAGCCGTACCGCCCGGGGAAGCTGTCCGGCCGAGCCCCGCCCCCGACCCCGCCGCCTTCGCCCGCTACCGCCGCCTCTTCCGCGGCCCCCTCATCGCCAACCACGGCTTCGACCCCGCCACCGCCGGCGCGCTCACCGAAACCGGCACCGCCGACGCCGTCTCCTTCGCCCGCCACTACATCGCCAACCCCGACCTCGTCACCCGCCTCGCCCTCGGCCGTGAACTGGCACCGGGCGACCCGAACACGTACTACACGGGCGGCGCCGGCGGCTATGTCGACTACCCCACGGCAGACCTGGCCGAACGGCACCCGTGAACGCCTGAGGCGGCTCTCACCCACGGGGGGTGAGAGCCGCCTCAGCGCCTGCCCTGTGGCGGCGCGGTGCCCCTTCGGCACACCGCCTGGCCCACGCGGCCGGAGCCGTACGGGCTCAGACGAACACCACCCGGCGCCCGCGCGTGTGACCGGCCTGGCTGTCGATGTGCGCCGCCGCGGCCTCCGCGAGCGTGTACGACTTCTCGACCGGGATGTGGAGCTTCCCCCTCGAGATGAGGCCGGCGGCCTCCGCGAGCGCTTCCGGAACGCTCCCGGCCACGCCGGAGAACCTGACACCGAGCTCCGGCGCGGCGAGATCGGCGATGGAGACCACCTTCCCGGGGTCCCCGGTGAGCTCGACGAGTTCGCGGATCACGCCCGAACCGGCCAGGTCGAGGGCGGCGTCGACACGGCCGAGCCGCCGCACCCGTTCGACCCAGCCCTCGCCGTACGTCGTGGCGAGGGCACCCAGGCCGCGCAGGTAGTCCTGGTTCGCGGCCCCGGCCGTACCGATCACGGTGATGCCCCGGTCGCGGGCGATCTGCAGCACCGCCGAACCCACGCCCCCGGACGCACCGCTGACCAGCAGCGTCTGCCCGGGCCGCACACCGACCTCGCGGAGGACGCGCAGCGCGGTCTCCACCACGGAGGGGTACCCGGCGGCCTCCTCGAACGACAGCCCTCCGGGCATGCGGGCCCAGGCCGACAGCACGGCGAACTCGGCGTAGGTATCCGCCCCTTCACCGAACACGTGGTCGCCGGCGTCCACCCCTTCGACGCCCTCGCCGACCTCGTCCACCACCCCGGCGGCGTCCAGTCCGACTCCGGCCGGCAGCTCGATCGGGTGGGCCTCCCGGAACTGCCCTTCGCGGATCCTCCAGTCGACGGGGTTCACACCTGCCGCCCGTACGGCGATGCGTATCTGGCCGGGGCCCGCGTGGGGCTCCTCCGCGTCCACGAGTCGCAGCACGTCCGGACCGCCGAACTCGGCAAAGCTCACTCTCTTCATGCAGGCGACCGTAACACTAACGGTTAGCTTTTAGAAACGGATGCAGTTTCGTATTTGATAGTGTTACGCCATGACCGTGACGCCCGGACGCCGCGAGCGCAAGAAGGCCGCGACCCGCCAGAAGATCGCCGACACCGCCCTGCGGCTCTTCCTGGAACGCGGGTACGACGCGGTGGGCATCCGCGACGTGGCCGCCGAGGCCGACGTCGCCGTCACCACGCTCTTCTCTCACTTCGCCTCGAAAGAGGCCCTGGTGTTCGAGCAGGACGAAGACTTCGAGCAGCGCCTCACACAGGCGGTCACCGGGCGGGCGACGCACGAGCCGCTCATCCCCGCGCTGCGCCGCGAGATCCAGGCGCTCGTACGGCACTGCACGGCAGAGGGCGCCGCTCCGGTCTGGCGCATGATCGAGGCATCGTCCGCCCTGCGGGAGTACGAGGAGTCGATGCGACTGCGCCACGCGGAGTCACTGGCGGCCGCCCTCGCCGCCGATCCCGGCCTGCCGCAGACCACAACGGCCTGCCGGACGATCGCGCGGTTCGCCATCGACGCGTACTCGGTGGCGCGTGAAGCGGCCGATCCGGAGGCCGCGTTGGACGAGATCTTCCGGATGATCGAGGCCGCCTGGGAGGCCGCCCAGCCCTCCGGACGTACGTGAGAGCGGAGCTTCGGCGTCCCCGGCCGCGCCGACGCCCCTTCGCCGCACTCCTCCCCAGTCGAGCCCTCTGACCTCGCCGCAAGCACACGGAGGCTCCAAGTCGCGCCGAAGGGAGGGGTTTTCCGCTGCGCCCAGCTGCGCGGGAAGCCTTGAATGTACGCGACAACTGTGCGATATAAGTCTAGACCTTTGCCCGCACGATGAGAGGCGGCTCAGTGAGGCCCACTCCCCCGCTCACCGCGCTGAGCACCACCGCCTGCCTCCTGGCCCTCACCCTGCCCCTGACCGCCTGCGGCTCCGATGACGGTGACACGGAGGCGCCTCCCGCGCCGACCGGCGTGACCGTCCACACCAGCAGCTCCACGTCGGTGCACGTCATGTGGGACCGGTCCGCCGACGCCGGAGACGTGCGGCGCTACGAGGTGCACCGCGACGGCGTCAAGGTCAAGAACGTGCCGGCCGAACGCCACATGGTCGACGTCACCGGGCTCAAGGCGTCGGCCTCCTACACCTTCTCCGTACGGGCGCGGGACGCCGCCGGCAACCTCTCGAAGCCCGGCGCGGCCCCCCGCGTCACCACCCCCTCCGCAGCCGCCGACGACAGCCAGGCACCTTCGCGGCCCAACGGACTCGACGGCCGGGCGGACGGCCCCCGTTCCGCCACGCTGACCTGGAAGCGGTCGAAGGACGACAACGAAGTCACCTCCTACGACATCCACCAGGCCGGAACCAAGATCCACAGTGTGGACGGTGCCAAGACCACCGCGTCCGTCACCACACTCCGCCCCGGCACCCGCTACACCTTCACGGTCAAGGCCCGGGACGCCGCCGACAACGCGTCCCCTGCCAGCCCGGCAGTCACCGTGACCACCAAGGCGGAGCCCGAAGGCGCCACCCGGTCCGAGGTGCCGGCGGACCTTCAGGCGACGGCGCGCACCGAGAACGGCCGCCACCACCTCGACCTGACCTGGAACGCGCCGAAAGAGGGCGGCGACATCACCGAGTACGAGGTGTACGTGAACGGGAAGTTCGGCTCGAAGCTCACTCTCGGCGAAGCGGCACCGAAGGACACCGGCACGATCAGCCTCCCTGTGGGAAAGAAAGCGGGCACCACGTACGCCGTGAAGGTGCGCGCGAAGCTCCCCGACGGGAACTGGGGCCGCTTCACCGAAGAGATCAAGGTGACCACGGCCGGCGACCCCTCGTAGGGCCTCCCCTGCGGCGCCCGGCCAACGCACGGCCGTCAGCCGGGTGTTCACCGGCGGCTCTCTCCCCGGCTGCGGGGCTGACGGACCGGCTGTCAGTGGGCCGGTGCATGATCGAACGCATGACACACGGATCCCCCGAGGCCCTGCGTGCCCTGGCCGACGAGCACTTGCCCCCCGATGTCGCGGAGCGGTGGGTCGGTCTGCTCCGCCCGGCTCTCCGTCTGGCAGCAGCTGAGGGACCGGACTCCGTCGTGGGCAAGCTCGGTGGTCTGCCGCGGTTGCCGGCACACGTGGAGTGGCCTTCGTGGGAAGGCCACGGGCCCCTTGCGTTCGTTGCCTCGCTGGACTGCGCCGCGTTGCCCGCCGGCGCCGTGGACATCGATCTTCCAGCCGACGGCACTCTGTCCTTCTTCCACTTCGACGGCCAGCTGGACGGCGGCGAGGCTCTCGTCCTGCCCGACGATCGCGAGAGCCAGGCAGGAGCGCGCGTTCTTTACACACCGGCCGCGGAGACCCGTACGGAGCGTGCTGCGCCCCCTGGCCTTGAGGTGTACTCGGAGGTCCCGCTGACCGCCCGGCCGTGCTTGACCGCAGCTGAGCCCTGGCATCCCCGGATCCGTGACGCCTTCGCCCCCGGAGCCCCGCTGGGCAATCGGTACGACCATCCGGTGTGCTCGCAGGACTTCCTCGACGCCCTGTGGGAGTTCGACGGCGACGTGGGCCACCAGATCGGCGGCCATGCCGGGTCGGTCCAGAATCCGGTGGAGATCGAAGTCGCGGAAGCCGTCATGGACGGAGCAATGTCCTGGGACGACCCGGCCCTCGACGCGGAGATCGCCAACTGGGTGCTGCTGGCCCAGTTCGACAGCGACGACGACGCGGGCATGATGTGGGGCGACACCGGTGCCCTGTACTGGCTCATCCGCCCGCAAGACCTGGCAGAGCGCCGCTTCGACCGCGCGATGTTCACCTGGCAGTGCTGCTGACCGGTACCGCGTGGCCCGCTCCTCGAGCGCCAGGCGCGGGTTGAACAGCCGCACGGCGGGCGACCGGTGGACTGTCTCCGACTGCGCGCTCACCACGCGCTACGGCACCCCGCCGGACCTAGGAACTCCAACCGCTGCCGTACGGCGGCACGAAAGAGCCCCCGCCGGTGATCTCCGGCGGGGGCTCTGCGCTGGGGTGGACCTGAGGGGATTCGAACCCCTGACCCCCTCGTTGCGAACGAGGTGCGCTACCAGCTGCGCCACAGGCCCTTGCGACGGTGGAAACCTTAGCATCCCCGTCGGGCCCCGCGGAAATCAGTTACCGCGCTGGTCACGGCCGGGATCCGGGATGGCCGTGGGCCGTGGGTGGCGGCGCGGCCCCGGCCGTCACTCGTTGACGGCGCGGGGGCGGTCCTCGTCGGCATACTGGTCGAAGAGCGGGGTGCGGCCGCGGTCCCGGCCCGTGCCGGCCTGTGGGCGCTGTGCCGGGGCCTGCGCCGGGCCCTGGGCCTGCGAGTCCGCGCCCGTGCCCGTGCCGCCCGTGGACGTGCCCGCCGTGCTGGAGCGGGCCGAGCTCCAGGTGTCAGGCGCGTCCAGGTCCACTCCGCGTGCCGTACGGGGGGCGACCGGGGCGCTGACGTACGTGGGGAGCGGAACCGGCACCGGGTCCCAGCCCTCACCCTCCGGCTGCTCCCGTCCCCAGGCGCGCTCCTGGTCGACCCATTCCGCGTGGTCCGTCTGCTCGACGAGCGCACGCCGGTCGGCCGACGGCGCCGCTTCCGGCGCCCCGGCCGGCGCCTGCGCAGCGGAGTGCACGGCGGAGTGGCCTGCCGCGGACGCGGCCGGTGCCCCGTCGCGCCGTGCCGGAGGCACCTGCGCCGGGGCGGGCTCCGCGTCCAGTTCCGGCTCCGGTTCGGGGGCGTGCGACGCAGCGCCGGGGCGGCCCGTACGGCTGCGCCGTGCGCGCAGCTGCTGGGCGGCCTCCTCCGCGCGGCGCCGGTCCATGGTGAACGTGAAGCGGCGGCGCTCCTGTGTACGCAGGTGCACGATGTACGCGCTCAGCAGTGCCGCCGGGGCGGCCGGGGCCCAGAGGAAGGCGAGCCCGCCGACGGCGGCGACGATCGCGCCGAATGTGAAAGCGAGGAAGAGCACCATCGTGGTGCGCCGGCGGCGTGCCAGGACTTTGGCGCGCTTGTTCCGTTCGGCGTTCTTGCGTTCCGCGTTCTTCCGCTCGGCGCTCGCGCGTTCCGCGTCCGTACGATCGGCGTCCGTACGGTTGCCGTTTCCGCGGTCGGCGCCCTGTGCGGTCTCACCTTCGCGGGTAACAGAGTCCTGGTCGTCGTCCGCCGGAACGGGGGCCCGGACCATCGTTTTGGGATCGGCGAAAGCCCGGACGTCGACCGCGTCTTCGGCCGCCGAGTCCGGGGCGCTCCGGTCCACATCGTCATCGTCGGAAACGCCGTCCGGCCCGGAGACGTCCAGGGCGCCGGACTCGGGGTCCTGCGCTTCGCGCCGCTCGGCGTCCTTCGCGTAACGGCGCTCCATCGCCGCCTTTCCGGACAGCAGCCGGATGGCGGTGCTGAAGCGTTCCGTCGGACGCGCCTCGTTCAGCTCGTCCTGCCGACGGAGCCACATCGGCACCAGGTAGGCGGCCCAGGCCCCGACGATGACTGCGTAGATGAGGCCACTGCTGCTCACCCTCATACGGTAGAGGGGATTGCGTCAGCGCATCGACTGAATAGCACGGTGTGTCGCACGATCTTGCTGATAACACGGTCTTTTCTTCGACCCGTGAAGACCGGCGTCGCTATTTGTGCCCAATTGTTGTGCGGCCGGGGGAAGTTCGGTGCGCAATATCGAACATGCATTTTATTTCTGTTGTGCCGGCGGGCTCGCCCGGTGCCACCGTGTCAGCAGCCCTTCGGGAACCTCCTCCGCCGTCAGCGCGAAGACCAGATGGTCGCGCCAGGCGCCGTCGATGTGCAGATAACGCGGCCGCACCCCTTCTTCGCGGAATCCGAGTTTCTCCACCACCCGCCGGCTCGGGGCGTTTTCCGGTCGGATGCACACCTCGATACGGTGCAGCCCCACCGTACGGAAGCAGTGGTCCGTGGCGAGCGCCACCGCCGTCGGCATCACGCCGCGGCCGGCGGCGGCGCGGTCGATCCAGTAGCCGACATGGCCCGAGCACATCGAGCCCCACGTGATGCCCGCGACAGTCAGCTGTCCGACGAGCCGCCCCTCGTACTCGACGACGAACGGCAGCATCCGGCCCGCCTGCGCCTCCGAGCGGAGGTGCCGCACCATCTGCCGGTACGTGGGGCGGCGCGGCGGGTACTGGCCGGGCAGCGCGGGCGGGATGGTCGCCTCCCAGGGGCGCAGCCAGTCCCGGTTGCGCTGGTTCACCTCGCGCCAGGCGCGCTGGTCGCGCAGCCTTATGGGACGGAGGGCAGTGGCGCCGTCCGTCAGCACAACCGGCCATGGCGCGTTCAGTTGGTGTCGTCCCCTCTCGGGTGGTCGCCGCCGCGTACCTGGTCGACGGCGTGTACCAGCAGCCGGCCGAGGACGGCCAGTCCGTCCCGTACTCCGCCGGAGGAACCGGGCAGGTTCACGATCAGTGTGCGTCCGGAGACCCCCGCCGTGCCACGGGAGAGGGCCGCCGTGGGGACCTTGGCGAGTCCTTCGGCGCGGATGGCCTCCGGGATGCCGGGGATCTCGTAGTCGAGGACGCGGCGGGTCATCTCCGGCGTACGGTCCGTGGGCGAGATGCCCGTGCCGCCCGTCGTCAGCACCACGTCGTAGCCCGCCGCCGACGCCTCCCGCAGGGCGGCCTCCACGGGTTCGCCGTCGGGCACCACGCGCGGGCCGTCGACGGCGAAGCCGAGCGCGGTCAGCGCCTCGGTGATCAGAGGGCCGCCGGTGTCCGCGTAGACGCCTGCGGCGGCGCGGTTCGACGCGGTGACGGCCAGCGCGCGGTACGGGGCGGATGCGCGGCCGGGTTCCTGTGCGGCGCTCACCGCGTCTCCCTCCGCGGAGGGCTGTCGGTTCGCTGAGGCTGCTCCGTATGCACAGGCGGCTCCGTATGTTCAGGCTGCTCCCGGTGCGCAGCGTGCTCCGTGTGCTCAGGCTGCTCCGGGCGGACCCAGTCGCCGGAAGCGCCGCCGGTCTTCTCCACCACCCGTACGTCGGTGATGACCGCCGCCTTGTCGACGGCCTTGACCATGTCGATCACGGTCAGCGCGGCGACGGTGACCGCCGTCAGGGCCTCCATTTCGACGCCCGTACGGTCCGTGGTGCGCACGGTGGCGGCGAGTTCCACCGCGTCGTCGGCGACGGACACGTCCAACTGCACACCGGACAGCGCCAGCGGGTGGCACAGGGGGATCAGTTCGGGGGTCTTCTTCGCGCCCATGATGCCGGCGATACGGGCGCTGGCCAGGGCGTCGCCCTTCGGCATCCCCTCGCCGCGCAGGAGCTCGACCACGCGGGGGGAGACGAGCACGCGGCCCGCCGCGCGCGCGGTGCGCGCGGTGACGTTCTTGGCCGAGACGTCGACCATGCGGGCCGCGCCCGCCTCGTCAACATGGGTGAGGTGGTGCTGCTCGGCGCTGCTCATCGTTCTCCCGGTCCGGTCTCTGTGCGGAGACACGGTACCGTTCGCGCGCCGCGCGCGGGAGCGCGGCCGCGGGCACGCACCGGGCCGCCCGCGCCGCAGAGCGGCCACCGGACCGCCCACCGACGCGCGGTCAGTCGAGGCGGATCACCTCGAGCTCCTCCCCCGGTGCCGCTTCCTCCCGGTCCTCCGGGATCACGATCAGCGCGTCCGCCTGCGCGAGCGAGGCGATGAGGTGGGAGCCCGCGCCGCCGACCGCGCGGACCGTACCCGCCTTCTCGCCGGGCGGCGGCGGATCGTACGCGCCGCGCAGGAACTGCCGCTTGCCGGCGGGCGAGTGCAGCACGGTGTCGCCCGTGAGCACGGCGGGCACCGTCGGACGGCGTACGGGTTCGCGGCCCATCAGCGCGCGGATCGCCGGGCGGACGAACAGCTCGAAGGAGACGTACGAGCTGACCGGGTTGCCGGGAAGGGCGAGCAGCGGAGTGCGTTCCGTGCCGACGAGACCGAAGCCCTGCGGCTTCCCGGGCTGCATCGCCAGCCGGCGGAACTCGACGCTGCCGTCCGCGCCGTCGACGCCGCTGAGCGCCTCCTTCACCACGTCGTACGCGCCGACGCTCACGCCGCCGCTCGTGACGACGATGTCGGCGCGGATCAGCTGGTCCTCGATGGTCGCGCGGAGCGTGTCGGGATCGTCGGCGACGGCGCCGACGCGGTACGCGATGGCGCCCGCCGCGCGCGCGGCGGCGGTCAGCACGAAGCTGTTGGAGTCGTGGATCTGGCCGTGCTCCAACGGCTCGCCCGGCTGCACGAGTTCGCTGCCCGTGGAGACGACGACCACCCTCGGGTGCGGCCGTACGGTGACCTTGCCGAGGCCGATCGCCGCCAGCAGGCCGAGCTGCGGCGGGCCGAGGACCGTGCCCGCAGGGAGGGCGACGGTGCCCGCACGGACGTCGCTGCCGCGCTCCCGTACGTACTGCCCCTGTGTGACCGGACGGTGGACGCGGACCTCTCCGGTGGCGCCGCCGGGGTCAGCCGTCCGCGCGGTCATCGCGTCGGCGGGGCCGCCGCCGGTGCCTCCGTCAGTCCACTCGACGGGGACGACGGCTTCGGCTCCGGGCGGCAGCGGAGCGCCAGTCATGATCCGGGCTGCCTGCCCGGGACCGACGGCCGGCAGGTCGGCGCTGCCCGCCGCGACGTCACCGAGGACGGTGAGCACCGCGGGGAACTCCCGTGTGGAGCCCTCGACATCGGCCGTACGCACGGCGTAGCCGTCCATGGAACTGTTGTCGAAGGGCGGGAGCGAGGCGGGCACCGTGATCTCGTCGACGAGCACACAGCCCTGTGCGTCCAGCAGTTGAAGCTCGATCGGCTCCAGCGGACGGACGCCGCGGAGGATGTCCTCCAGGTGCTCGTCGACCGACCAGGTCTCGCTCAATTCCCTACATCTCCTTGCTCACATACTCACGCAGCCACTCCCGGAAGTCCGGGCCCAGGTCCTCACGTTCGCATGCCAGCCGGACAATGGCGCGCAGATAGTCGCCCCGGTCCCCGGTGTCGTAGCGCCGTCCGCGGAAAACGACACCGTGCACAGGGCCGCCGAGGGAGGGGTCGGAGGCGAGTGCCTGGAGGGCGTCCGTGAGCTGGATCTCGCCGCCGCGGCCCGGTGTGGTCTTGCGCAGCACCTCGAAGACGGCGGGGTCGAGGACGTAGCGGCCGATGATCGCGAGGTTGCTGGGCGCCTCCGCCGCGGTGGGCTTCTCGACCAGGTCGGCGACGTTCACGACGTCGTCGTCCCCGGTGGGCGACGCGGCGGCGCAGCCGTACAGGTGGATGGTCTCCGGATCGACCTCCATCAGCGCGATGACGCTGCCGCCGTACTCCTCCTGCACGGCAGTCATCCGGGCCAGCAGCGGGTCGCGCGGGTCGATCAGGTCGTCGCCGAGGAGCACGGCGAACGGCTGGTCGCCCACGTGCGGCTCCGCGCACAGCACGGCGTGGCCGAGGCCGCGCGGGTCGCCCTGGCGCACGTAGTGCATCGTGGCCAGGTCGCTGGACTCCTGGACGCGGGTCAGCTTGGCGGCGTCGCCCTTGGTGCGCAGGACCTCTTCGAGCTCGTAGTTGCGGTCGAAGTGGTCTTCCAGGGGGCGCTTGTTGCGGCCTGTGATCATGAGGACGTCGGAGAGGCCGGCGGTCACGGCCTCCTCGACCACGTACTGGATCGCGGGCTTGTCGACGACCGGGAGCATCTCCTTCGGCGTCGCCTTGGTGGCGGGCAGAAAGCGGGTGCCGAGACCCGCTGCCGGGATGACAGCCTTGCTGATCCTGTTACGTGAACTAGTCATGTTGAGCACCATAACGTGTGCGTATGTGGGGAAGATGAGGGTCCTGCGGCATGAGTGATGTTGAGCCTGGTAAGCGCGAGTTGCGCCGGCAGATCCTGGCGGCGCGAGCACGGCTGTCCCAGGAGGACGCGGAAAAAGCACCGTTGGTTCTCTCCGAACGCGCACGGGAACTGCCGGAACTCGCACGGGCACGCACAGTCGCCGCGTACGTCTCCGTCGGACGCGAACCCGGCACCCGCCCGCTGCTCGACGCGCTGCGCGAAGCGGGCGTACGGGTGCTGCTGCCCGTACTGCTCCCGGACGACGACCTCGCCTGGGGCGTGTACGGCGGCGCGGACGCGCTCATGCCCGCCGCGCGCGGGCGGGGGCTGCTCGAGCCCGCGGAGCCGCACCTGACGCCGTCCGCGGTGACGGAAGCGGACGCGGTGCTGCTGCCGGGGCTCGCGGTGGACGCCTCCGGGATGAGGCTGGGGCGCGGCGGGGGCTCGTACGACCGGGTGCTGGCCCGGCTGGCCGCGGCGGGGGCGGCGCCGCCGCTGGTGGTGCTGCTGTACGACGGAGAGGTGCTGCCGCGGGTGCCCGCGGAGCCGCACGACCGGCCGGTGACGGCGGCGGTCACGCCGTCGGGCGTGCACCGCTTCGGGCGGCGGGCGGAGCGTCCGTAGGGAGGCGGACGCAGAAGCCGTAGGGATGCGCGCGGAGCATCCGTAGGGCTGCCGCGTGGCGCAGCCGTAGGGAGGCGCCCTACGTGACACCCGTCCGCGGACCGCGGACGCCTCACCCCGGAGCTGTCCACCCGAGGGAGCCACCCCTACGGCGTCAGCGCCATCTTGTCGTCCGTCTCCTTCTCCACGGCCCCTTCGGTGAACGCCCACGGCAGCTGCTCGCCGTTCGCCCACTTGTCCGTCTGGTCCACGTAGTTGGGGTGGTACGCGTGCCCTGAGGCGCCTGTGAGGTTGATCCAGCGGGACTCGTCGAAGTCGGCGAGGTTGACCACCATCCGCATCGACGGCACCCAGATGACGTCGTAGCCGCCGGCAGCGTTCCATCCGGTGGCGTTCACGGCGGCCTCTCCGCCGCCCAGGTCCCAGGGGCCGCGGTTGAGGAGCCACTGCACGAAGCCGGGCCCGTCGGTGCCGAGGGTCTGGTTCTTGAGCATCAGACGGTGCAGCCGTCCCCAGGTCCAGGTGTCGATGTCCTTGCCGAGCTTGGACGTCAGCTCCCAGCGGGCGTCCTTCATCGCGTGCGCGAGCAGCTCGTCGCGGTTCCTGTCGCCCCGGTCGAGCCTGTTCCCGGTGGTCTTCCACCAGTGGCTTTCCGGCTCCTTCAGCAGCTTGCGTACGACCTCGAACCAGCGGTCGCCGCCGTCCGGCTGCGCCGCGTCCGCGTGACGCTTGCCGCATTCGCGCACGAGCTCCGAGTCGCCGTCCAGGTCCTCCAGCGGCGCCGACTCGTCGGCGGGAGGCACCCGCAGGCACTCCCCTTCGACGCGCAGCTCCTTGGGGAGCTTGTTGCCGAACGCGAGCTGCAGGAGGTTGCGCCAGACGGCGTTGAAGTACGCGGCGGCGGCCGAGTCCGAGTCCTGGGTGAAGTCCCAGCCGCGGAGCAGCTCCTGGGCCTCGCGCACGTAGCCGTCCTGGATGTCGATCTCCAGCAGGTACGGCACCAGCAGCTTGGCGATCTCGCTGCTGTTGTCCATCTGCATGTCCTGCATGTCCTGCGTGGAGATCTTCCCGCCGTCCTCGGTCTTCTTCTGGATGAGGTCGTTGATGCGCTGACTGCGGGCGCCGTAACCGGAGTCGTGCGTCAGCAGGTAGGGGTATTTGTCCGAATCGGTCACCGCCTGGTTGGCGGTGACGATGTAGCCGCGCGCGGGGTTGTACTCCCAGGGGAGCGCGGACTGCGGGATGTAGCCCTTCCAGCGGTAGTCGGGGTCCCAGCCGGGCGCCGGATAGCGGCCCTCGCCCTTGCCCCGTACGGGGATGCTGCCGGGCGCCTGGTAGCCGATGTTGCCCTCGGTGTCGGCGTAGATCAGGTTCTGCGAGGGGACGGCGAAGTCGCGGGCGGCCGCGCGGAACTCCTTGAAGTCGGTGGCGGCGTTGAGCTTGAAGACCGAGTTCATGGTCTTGGAGGGGGTCAGCGCGGTCCATCTGAGGGACACGGCGTAGCCGTCGCCGCGATCCGGCGCGGAGAGGCCGACGGGCGCCTCCTCTCCGACCTTGGCGGCCTCGTCGTCGCGGTCGGAGATGATCGGCCCGTTGTTGGTCTCGCGGACGGTGATCTCCCGGCTCTCGCCCCCGGCGACCTTGATGACCTCCTTGCGGGTCTTGAACGGCACCTGCTTGCCGTCGTACAGGTACTCGCCGTCCTCGATCTTCTGCAGATAGAGATCGGTCACGTCCGCGCCGAGATTGGTCATGCCCCAGGAGATGTCCTGGTTGTGGCCGATGACGACGCCGGGCATCCCGGCGAAGGTGAATCCGGACACGTCGAACGGGCAGCTCGCGTCGACGGTCGTGCAGTGGAGGCCCATCTGGTACCAGACGGAGGGCAATTGGGGCGCCAGGTGCGGGTCGTTGGCCAGGAGGGGCTTGCCGGTCGTCGTGTACTTCCCGGAGACGACCCACGAGTTGGAGCCGATGCCACTGCCGTTCGGGCCGAGCATGCCCGGCACGTCGTCCAGCGCCTTGGCGGTCGAGCCGAGCTGCGTACGGGCGCCCTCCACGGCGTCCTGCGCGCCGGGGACGACACCCGACTCGGTGCCCGTACCCGTACCGGTGCCCGTGTCCGTACCGGTGCCCGTGTCTGTACCCGTACCCGGCGCGGTGCCGGGAGAGGGGCCGCTGCCCTGCGGCTCGTAGTCGTCGGTGGTCTCGTCGACCGAACCGCCCTCGACGATGGGCTTGTTGCGCGCCGTCGGGTACTCCGGGTACAGGTCCTCGATCTGGTCCTTCTTGAGGCGGCTGGTCATCAGCGCGCGATCGATCTCGTCCTGCATGTTCCCGCGCAGGTCCCAGGCCATCGCCTTGAGCCAGGCGACGGAGTCGACGGGGTCCCAGCGCTCCGGGCTGTAGTCGTGCTTGAGGTCGAGCGCGGCGTACTCGACGGAGGCGGCGGAGCCCTTGTGGTCGGCCAGATAGGCGTTCACGCCGTCCGCGTACGCCTGCAGGTACTCCTTGGTCTTCGCGGGGAGCTGCTCGTACTCCCGCTCGGCCACCTTGCGCCACCCCAGGGTGCGCAGAAACGCGTCTGTCTTCACCTGGCTCTCGCCGAACATCTCCGACAGCCGCCCGGACGTCGTATGGCGCCGGACGTCCATCTCCCAGAAGCGGTCCTGCGCCTGCACGAACCCCTGTGCGAGGAACAGGTCGTGGGGGTTGTCGGCGTACAGCTGCGGGATGCCGTTCCCGTCGCGCTTGACCGTGACCGGATCGGTCAGGTCCTTGATCTTCAGCGAACCCGTCGTCTGCGGAAAGGACTCGCGGACGGTGACGATGCTCCAGTACGTGCCGAAGGCGAGGCCCCCCACGAGCAGCAACACGACTGCGATAACGATCAGACGGGCGCGTCGCGAGGTCTTCTTGGCGGGCATCGCTGTCCTTCGAGGGGCACGGTGGTCCTGGGCAGTGCTGGAGCAACCATAGGCCGAACCGGTGAGCTGCCCGACAGGGACTCAAGGGAGTTGGGCACAGCATGGGTGCGGGTGCGTCACCGCGGCTCCCGGCGGGTCCAAGATTCAAGCGATGGTAAATTGTTAGCCATGCGAACGAACTAGCGGGAGGAGCGGCCCCTGAGTATCGACCACCTCAATCAGCTCATGCTGATCAGTGCCGTCGTCCTGCTTGTCGCAATGGGCGCCATCCGGCTCTCGGCACGGACCGGCCTCCCCAGCCTCCTCATCTACCTCGGAATCGGCGTCGCCATAGGACAGGACGGCTTCGGCCTCGCCTTCGACGACGCCGAACTCACCCAGGTCCTCGGCTACGCCGCGCTCGTCGTGATCCTCGCCGAGGGCGGACTCGGCACGAAGTGGCGGGACATCCGCCCGGCCGTGCCGGCCGCCGCCGCGCTCGCCACCGTCGGCGTCGGCGTGAGCGTCGCAGTCGTCGCGTGCGCCGCCCACTTCATGATCGGACTGGAGTGGCAGACGGCGCTCATCATGGGCGCGGTCGTCTCCTCGACGGACGCGGCGGCGGTGTTCTCCGTACTGCGCAGGGTCCCGCTGCCGCAGCGGCTGACGGGCACGCTGGAAGCGGAGTCCGGATTCAACGACGCACCGGTGGTCATTCTCGTCGTCGCATTCTCGGAGATCGGCCACAGCTCTCCCGTCTGGTACGTGCTCGTGGGCGAGATCCTGCTTCAGCTGGCGATCGGCCTGGTGATCGGTCTGCTCGTCGGCAAACTCGGCGCGTACGCCCTGCCGCGGGTGGCGCTGCCCGCCTCCGGGCTCTACCCGATCGCGGTGCTGTCCCTGTGCGTACTGGCGTACGCGGGCGGCGCGTCGGCGCAAGGCAGCGGCTTCCTCGCGGTGTACGTCGCCGCGCTGCTCCTCGGCAACGCGAAACTGCCGCACAGGCCCGCCGTACGCGGCTTTGCCGACGGACTCGCGTGGCTTGCGCAGATCGGCCTCTTCGTGCTGCTCGGCCTGCTGGTGACACCGCACGACCTGGCGGACGACATCGGCCCGGCACTCGTCATCGGGCTGGCGCTGACACTGGTGGCGCGACCGCTGTCGGTGGTGCTCAGCCTTCTGCCGTTCCGCCCGCCGTGGCAGGAGCAGGCACTGCTGTCCTGGGCGGGACTGCGCGGCGCGGTGCCCATCGTGCTGGCCACCATCCCGATGGTGACCGGAGTGCGGGGCAGCGAACGGATCTTCAACATCATCTTCGTACTGGTCGTGGTCTTCACCCTCGTCCAGGGCCCGACACTGCCCTGGCTCGCCCGTACGCTCCGGCTGGGCGACACCGGCGATCCACAGGATGTGGACATCGAATCGGCTCCACTGGAGCGGCTGCGCGGCCACCTGATGTCGGTGGCCATCCCGGAGGGGTCGCGGATGCACGGAGTGGAGATCACCGAGCTGCGGCTACCGCCGGGCGCGGCGGTCACCCTGGTCGTACGGGACGGCACGAGCTTCGTGCCGCTGCCGACGACGATGCTCAAGCGCGGCGACGAGCTGCTGGTGGTGGCGACGGACGCGGTGCAGGACGCGGTCGAACGGCGGCTGCTGGCGGTAGGCCGCGGCGGGAAGCTGGCGGGTTGGCTGGGCACGGGCGGCAGCACGGCGGCGCCGCGGTGAGGGCCGCGGGTAGGGCCACGGTGAGAGGGCCGGGCGGGAGAGCGGTCCGCCGCCGGCTCCGGGAGCGGGATGACCCAGACTGTGATCCACGCCCGGTGGACTATGCAGCGGAAATACTGCACGATAGAGCGTCGTTAGCACTCCACAGGGAAGAGTGCCAGGAGGAAGAAGTGCCGACCTACCAGTACCAGTGCACCGAGTGCGGCGATGGCCTCGAGGTGGTGCAGAAGTTCACCGATGACTCGCTCACGGAGTGCCCGAACTGCGAGGGCCGTCTGAAGAAGGTGTTCTCTGCGGTCGGCATCGTCTTCAAGGGCTCCGGGTTCTACCGGAACGACAGCCGCAGCACCGCGTCGAGCAGCTCGTCCGGGAGCTCGTCCTCCGGGTCGTCGTCGGATTCGTCGTCCAACGGGTCGTCGCCCTCGTCCTCGGACTCGTCGTCGAACGGCTCCTCGCCGTCGGGCTCGTCCGGATCGGGCTCGGGCTCGGACTCGGGCTCGGGAGCGTCCTCTTCGTCCTCGGACAAGAGCGGCAGCAAGAGCACGACCAGCACATCCGCGGCCTGACGGAACACGCTCGAACACGCCACCGTAGGGTGAGCGCATGAGTGAACAGGCAGAGATCGGCGTCATCGGCGGTTCCGGCTTCTACTCGTTTCTCGACGACGTGACCGAGATCACAGTCGAGACACCGTACGGACCGCCCAGCGACTCGCTCTTCCTCGGTGAACTCGGCGGCAGAAAGGTCGCGTTCCTGCCCCGGCACGGACGCAAGCACCATCTGCCGCCGCACCGGATCAACTACCGCGCCAACCTCTGGGCGCTGCGCGCGACCGGCGTACGCCAGGTGCTCGCGCCGTGCGCGGTCGGCGGGCTGCAGCCGGAGTACGGGCCCGGCACCCTGCTCGTTCCGGACCAGCTGGTGGACCGCACCAAGGCGCGCGTCCAGACGTACTTCGACGGTGAGCCGCTGCCCGATGGCTCACAGCCCAACGTGGTGCACGTGTCGTTCGCCGACCCGTACTGCCAGTCGGGGCGGGACGCGGCGCTGACGGCGGCACGCGGCCGCGGCTGGGAACCGGTGGACGGCGGCACGCTGTGCGTCGTCGAGGGCCCTCGCTTCTCCACTCGCGCGGAATCGCGCTGGCACGCGGCGCAGGGCTGGTCGGTGGTCGGCATGACAGGCCATCCGGAAGCGATCCTCGCCCGTGAACTCGGCCTCTGCTACGCCACGTTGGCCCTGGTGACCGACCTGGACGCGGGCGCGGAGACGGGTGACGGCGTCTCACACGAAGAGGTGCTGAAGGTGTTCGGGGAGAACGTGGGGCGGCTGCGGGACGTGCTCTTCGACGCGGTGACGGGGCTGCCGGCCGAGCGGCGCTGCGGGTGCGCCGACTCGCTGGACGGATTCGATCCTGGGATCCGGCTGCCCTGACACTGGCCTCCGCCCGGGGCGGGGTCCTGGCGGTGGGGCCGGAGGGGCGCAGGGGCCTGACGGGGCGCTAGTTACCTCTGTGGGTGACCGAGTTTTCCACAACCGCTGAGTAGTCCACAGGCTGGAGCGGGATCCGGCGAAACCGTGCACGGTGGGGTCTGATGTCCAAGTCCCCTCAATGCAGGCGGTGTTCGTCATGCCCCGAATCTCTCGTTCCACATCCGGTCCCACATCCGGTCCCACCTCGAGTTCCAGGCCCGGCCGCGGACGCCCCACCGGCGGCGCGGTGCCGGAGTTCGGGCCGATCCGCGCGGGCCGCGGGCGCGGCGACGGCCGGCACCGGCTGCGCCGGGCCGTCCGACGACGACGGCGGACCCTGGCGGCCGGACTCGCGGTGGCGGCCGCGGCGCTCGCGGCGACCGCGACACAGGGCCGCGACGCCCGTACGGAGCCGACGACGGGCCCGACCGCCGGGCCGGACGCACACGCGCCACCGGGCCCAGCCCCGGCCCGCGAGGCGGGCGCCCGGGCAGGACAGGACCGTACGGGCGGCCGGCACGGCCCCTCGGGCGGCGGGAGGGTGTCGGCGCCGGTCCGTATCGCGGACGCGGCGACCGTACGGCTGCTGCGCCCCGGCGACCGCGTGGACGTGATCGCGAGCCCGCCGGACTCGGGCCCGGCCCGGGTGGTGGCGCGCGGTGCCCGCGTCGAAGCGGTCCCCGAGGCCGGCGCGCACGGGAGTGAGGGGGCGCTCGTCGTGCTCGCGGTCGCCCGTGAAACCGCCGTCAAGCTGGCCGGTGCGACCGTGAGCTCCCGTCTGGCGGTGACGCTGTGCTGATTCGCCGGATTCGGGATTGGACATTCCTGTCAAAGATCGTGCACGGTATTCGCCGTTCCGTTTCCCGTGGGCTGCAGTGGTACGAGAAGAGGCATTCCGTTGAGCGACGACAAGCCGGGGCTCCTGTCAGGGTTCAGAGACTTCCTGATGCGGGGCAATGTCGTGGAGCTGGCCGTTGCCGTTGTGGTCGGTACTGCCTTCAGCAAGATCGTCGACGCCGTCGTGAAGGGGTTCATCAACCCCATGGTCGGAGCGATCGGCACCAAGAACCTGGAAGACTACCGCTCGTGTCTGCGCGGTCCGTGCGAGGTGGACCCGGCCACCGGGGAGATCGTCAGCGGTGTCCCGATCAGCTGGGGCACGGTGCTGAGCGCGTCGCTGACCTTCCTGATCACGGCGGCGGTCGTGTACTTCCTCATGATCCTGCCGATGAACAAGTACAAGGAGCGGCAGGCGGCGCGGAACCCGATCGTCGAGACGGAGACCGGACCCACCGAGGTCGAGCTGCTCACGGAGATCCGCGACGCGCTCGTCACGCAGCGGACCGGGGCGCACGACGCGGCGGTCACGCTGGGCGCCCAGCGAGCGGGCGTCGACGGCGGCCCGGACAGCGATGGCGCAGCGCCCGATGGCGGGGTATCCACCCGGAAGTAGCGGCCCAGACCGCAGCGGCGGCGGCTCAGAGGTGGTGCGGCGGCTTCTCGTCCAGGAACCGGGCGAGGTCCGACGCGCCACCGCCGTCGGCTGCGGGCCGCTCGCCCCAGCCGTCCTCGTCGTCCTTCCCCCAGAGCCGCGCCGTGTCCGACGACTCCTGGCTCAACGGGTCGTCGAAGACCAACTGCTCGGATGGCTCGGGGCGGGTACTCATGCCTCAAGGGTACGGGCACCATTGCCCCCATGGACTCGCTGACGGATGTACAGGGCCTGCTGGTCGGACACGCCCAGCGGACCGGGGACGGCTGGCTGACGGGGACCACGGTGGTGCTCGCGCCCGAGGGCGGCGCGGTGGCCGCGGTGGACGTACGGGGCGGCGGCCCGAGCACCCGGGAGACGGACGCGCTGGACCCGCGCAATCTGGTGCAGCGGGTCGAGGCGGTGGTGCTGACCGGTGGCAGCGCCTTCGGGCTGGACGCGGTCTCCGGGGTCGTCTCGTGGCTGGAGGAGCAGGGCCGTGGCTTCCGCCTCGACGAGGACCCGGCGCATGTCGTGCCGGTGGTCCCGGCGGCCTGCCTCTTCGACCTGGGCCGTGGTGGCGACTGGCACGCCCGGCCGGACGCGGCGCTGGGCCGCGAAGCGGCCGGGAACGCGACCACGACGGTGCGCCAGGGCAATGCCGGTGCGGGGACGGGCGCGGTCGCGGGCGGCCTCAAGGGCGGCGTTGGCTCGGCGAGCACGGTGCTGCCCTCCGGGGTGACCGTCGCGGCACTGGCCGCGGTGAACGCCGCGGGTTCGGTGCTGGCCCCGGACACGGGCGCCCTGTACGGCGAGTTCTGGGAACCGGGCCGCCCGGAGTTCCCGGCCCCGGAGCGGCACGCCGAGGCGCAGCGCCGGCTGGGCGAGGCGCGGGAGGAGTCGGCGCGTCGGCTGGCGGCGACCGTCAGGCCGTCGCTGAACACCACGCTCGCGGTCGTGGCGACCGACGCCGACCTGACCAGGGCCCAGGCCCAGAAGCTCGCGGGGACGGCACACGACGGGCTGGCCCGGGCGGTCCGCCCGGCGCATCTACTCAACGACGGGGACAGCGTCTTCACCCTGGCGACGGGCCGCCACCCCGTGGACGGCCCCGCCCTGAACGAACTGCTGGGTGCGGGTGCGGACGTGCTTACCCGCTCCGTCGTACGGGGGGTGCTGGCCGCCGAGAGCGTCGACGGGGACGGCGGGATGTTCCCGTCGTACCGCGAGCTCTACGGCAGACCCTGAGCACCGGTCCCTCAGAGAGCACGGGCCCGCCGCGGGGTGCGGGCGGCCCCTCGCCGGGCACGGGTCCGTCGGGTACGGGTCCGTCACCGCGTACGAGTGCGCCGCGACATGGGGGTACGTCAGGCCGCGACAGCGACCTTTCCGTCCTCCTCGGTCCGCTGCGCCGGTGTTCCCGTGCCCTGTGGCCCGTCCTTGCGCGACCCCTTGAGCACGATGACGAGGGCGGTGCTGAGCGCCGTACCGGCCGCGACGGCCACGAGGTAGAGGAGCGGCTGCCCGATCAGGGGCACGACGAAGACGCCGCCGTGCGGGGCTCGGAGGGTGCTGCCGAAGGCCATCGACAGGGCGCCGGTCACGGCGCCGCCCGCCATCGCGGAGGGGATGACCCGCAGCGGGTCGGCCGCGGCGAAGGGGATGGCGCCCTCGGTGATGAAGGACGCGCCGAGCACCCAGGCCGCCTTGCCGTTCTCCTGCTCGGTCCTGGTGAAGAGGCTGCCGCGTACGGTCGTCGCCAGCGCCATGGCCAGCGGCGGCACCATTCCGGCGGCCATGACGGCGGCCATCACCTTGAGGCTGCCCTGGCTGGGGTCGGCGGACGCGATGCCGCCGGTGGCGAAGGCGTAGGCGACCTTGTTGACCGGGCCGCCGAGGTCGAAGCACATCATGAGGCCGAGCAGACCGCCCAGCAGGACGGCGTTGGTGCCGGACAGGCCGCTGAGCCAGTCGGTCATGGCGTCCTGTGCGGAGGCGATCGGCTTGCCGATCACGACGAACATCAGAGCGCCGACGACAGCGGACGAGATCAGCGGGATGACGACGACCGGCATGACGCCGCGCAAGGGTGCCGGGATGCGCACTCGCTGGATGGCCATCACCACGGCGCCCGCGAGGAGTCCGGCGGCGAGCCCGCCGAGGAAGCCCGCCTCGATGGTGGTCGCGATGGACCCGCCGACGAACCCGGGCACGAGACCTGGCCGGTCAGCCATTCCGTACGCGATGTACCCGGCCAGGACCGGGATCAGGAAGCTGAAGGCGAGCCCGCCGATCTGGTACAGCAGGGCGGCCCAGCTGGCGGATTCGGTCCAGAGGAAGTGGTCGGCGACGGATGGGGCTTCGTTGATCTCGTACCCGCCGATGGCGAAGGCCAGCGCGATGAGCAGGCCGCCGGCCGCGACGAACGGGACCATGTAACTCACGCCGGTCATCAGCCACTTGCGCAGCCGGCTGCCGTAACCCTCGCTGGGCGCCGCGTCGGAGTCCATGGGGGCGGCCGGGGCATGGCCGGTGATGTCGCCGCGGTCCGCCTTGCCGCGGACCTCGGCGACGAGTTCACCGGGCCGGTTGATGGCGGCCTTGACGCCGACGTCGACGGTGGGCTTGCCCGCGAACCGCTCCTTCTCCCGCACCTCGACGTCGTGGGCGAGGATCACGCCGTCGGCGGCGGCGATCACGGCGGGGCTCAGCCGCTCGAAACCGGCCGACCCCTGCGTCTCCACGACGATGGCGGCCCCGGCCTCCTCGGCGGCGCGTTCCAGGGACTCGGCAGCCATATAGGTGTGGGCGATGCCGGTCGGGCAGGAGGTGACGGCGACGATCCGGAACGGCTCCGCCGTGGCGGGCCCCGGTCCGGTTCCGGTGCCGTCCTGCTCACGCGGCTGACCGGCCTCGGGGCGCGGTGCGTCCGCTGGGTGTGCCGGGTCCTCAGCGCGCGGCCGGTCCGTGCCGGGCTCGCCCGGCTGGGCGGGCTCGCGGGGCTCGGCGGGCGTGTCCTCGGGGGTGTTCTCGGGGGTGTTCTCGGGGCTGTCCGACGCGGCGGGCTCGTCGCCGCGTATCAGTGCGGCCGCCGCCGCTGGTTCGGCCGCGGCGCGGAGCGCTTCGGTGAAGCTCGGGTCCATCAGGTGGCGGGCAAGGCCCGACAGGATGCTCAGATGGTCGCTGTCGGCACCGTCGGGTGCGGCGATGAGGAAGATCAGGTCTGCGGGACCGTCCGAGGCGCCGAAGTCGACGGGTTCGGCCGCGCGGCCGAACGCGAGGGTGGGCTCGGTCACATGGCCGCTGCGGCAATGCGGGATGCCGATGCCGCCCTCGAGGCCGGTCGGCATCTGCTCCTCGCGCGCGGCCACGTCGGCGAGGAACCCGTCGAGGTCTGTGACGCGGCCCGCCGCGGCGAGCCGTTCCGCCAGCGCGTGGGTCGCTTCTTCCTTGGTGGAGGCGGACAGGCCGAGAACGACCAGGTCCGCGGTGATCAGCTGGTTCATCGCACGACTCCGTGGGACAGGGGGTGATCGAGGGGCACCTCGGTGGTGACGGTGACCGCTGCGCGGTCCAGATCGGCGGGCGTGGGCATGGCGCTGCCGGGCAGCTGGACAGCCGCCGCGCCGTGGGCGACCGCCGCGGCGAGCGCCTCCGGGCCGCGGCCGCCCGCGGCGAGGAAGCCCGCGAGGGAGGCGTCGCCGGCGCCGACGTCGCTGCGGACGGCGCGTACCGGCGCGCTGCCGAAGTACGTGCCGGCGCCGTCGACCAGGAGCTGGCCGGCCGCGCCGAGGCTGGCGAGGACGGCGCGAGCGCCGTGGCTCCGTACGTCCTCGGCGGCCTTCACCGCGTCGCCGACCGTGGCGAGGGGGCGGCCGACGGCTTCGGCCAGTTCGTCGCGGTTCGGCTTGACGACGTCCGGGCCCTCGCGCAGTGCGGCGGTCAGGGCGGGACCTGATGTGTCCAGGGCGATACGGGCTCCCGCGCGGTGGGAGCGGGCCACCAGTTCCGCGTACCACTCGGGGGTGAGGCCGCGCGGGAGGCTGCCGCAGCAGGCGATCCAGGCCGCGTCGGCCCCGGCGGCCTGCGTGCGGGCGGTCTCCAGCAGCGCCTCCGCCTCACGCCCGGTGACTTCCGGGCCGGGCGCGTTGATCTTGGTGAGGGCGCCGTCGGGCTCGGCGAGGGCGACGTTCACGCGGGTGGAGCCGCGTACGGGGACGCCGGCGACCTCGATGCCGAGTTCGCCGAGCAGCCGGGCCAGCAGCGCGCCCTCCGGGCCGCCCAGCGGCAGCACGGAGATCGTGCGGTGGCCGGCGGCGGCCACGGCGCGCGAGACGTTGACGCCTTTGCCGCCGGGGTCCACGCGGTCCGCGTCGGCGCGGAGCACCGCGTGCCGGTGGAGTTCGGGGATCTCGTACGTGCGGTCCAGGCTGGGGTTGGGGGTGACGGTGAGGATGGTCACGGCGCTCACACCCGCCTGACCTGGGTGCCCTGGCGTTCGATCGCCGAGGCGTCGTCCGGGTCGAGTCCGGTGTCGGTGATCAGCACGTCGACGTCGGCGAGTGAGCCGAAGCGGGCGAAGTGCTCCTGGCCGAACTTGGTGGAGTCGGCGAGGAGTACCACCCTGCGCGCCGCGCCCATGACCGCGCGTTTTACGGCGGCCTCGGCGAGGTCGGGGGTGGTGAGGCCGTTCTCGGCGGAGAAGCCGTTGCTGGCGATGAAGGCGACGTCGGCGTTGATCTCGCCGTAGGTGCGGAGCGCCCAGGCGTCGACGGCGGCGCGGGTGCGGTGCCGGACGCGGCCGCCGACGATGTGCAGGTCGATGCCGGGGTGGTCGGCGAGCCGCGCGGCCAGGGACAGGGCGTGGGTCAGGACAGTGAGCGTGGAGCCGACGGGGAGGGCCGCGGCGAGCCGCCCGGTCGTCGAGCCGGCGTCGAGGAGCACGCTGCCGTCCTGCGGCAGTTCCTCGACGGCGGCCTTCGCGATGCGGTCCTTCTCGTCGGGTGCGGTGGCTTCGCGTTCGCTGAGGTCGGGTTCGAAGTCGAGCCGTCCGGCGGGGATGGCCCCGCCGTGGACCCGGCGCAGCAGTCCGGCGCGGTCGAGGGTCTTCAGGTCGCGCCGCACCGTCTCGGCCGTGACCTCGAACTCGGCAGCGAGTGGCAGCACCTCCACCCGGCCGCTCTCGTGGGCGAGGCGGAGGATCTCCTGCTGTCGCTCAGCTGCATACATGTGGGTTCATGTCCGTTCGATGCCCGTTCTTGTGACCTGCGCGCAAGGGTACGGCCGCACCAAGCCAAAGTAAACACACTCGGGCATTCTCTTCCGGGCTCTTCCCGGGGTTCGGACACAGACGGAAATCAGGCGGAAACGAGCGGACGCCCACCGGGGCAGCTCCCGGGCAGCACTGAGCCCCGATCACCGGGGGGCGGCGATCGGGGCTCAGCTGGTCCGGCGGCCGGTCAGGCCGCCGCGTCGAAGCCCGTGTCCCGGGCCAGCTTCTTCAGTTCCAACAGGGCGTGCTTCTCTATCTGGCGGATCCGCTCACGCGTCAGGCCGTGCTGCTTGCCCACCTCGGTGAGCGTCCGCTCGCGGCCGTCCACCATGCCGTAGCGCGCCTTGATGATGGAGGCCGTGCGCGGGTCGAGCCGTCCGATGAGGTCGTCCAGCTCCTCGCGGCGCAGCACCGTCAGCACGGACTGCTCCGGCGAGGCGGCCGAGGTGTCCTCGAGGAGGTCGCCGAACTGCGTCTCGCCCTCGTCGTCCACGGACATGTTGAGGCTGACCGGGTCGCGTGCCCAGTCGAGCACGTCGGCGATGCGCTCCGGGGTGGAGCCCAACTCCTTGGCGATCTCGGTGTGTTCCGGCTCACGGCCGTGCTCGCGGTTGAACTCGCGCTGCACGCGCCGGATCCGGCCCAGCTCCTCCACGAGGTGGACGGGAAGCCGGATCGTACGGGACTGGTCGGCGATCGACCTGGTGATGGCCTGCCTGATCCACCACGTCGCGTACGTGGAGAACTTGAAGCCCTTCTGGTAGTCGAACTTCTCGACGGCGCGCACCAGGCCGGCGTTGCCTTCCTGGATCAGGTCCAGCAAGGGCAGTCCACTGCGCGGATACCGGCGGGCGACGGCGACGACGAGCCGCAGGTTGGACCGGATGAAGACGTCCTTGGCCCGCTCACCCTGCGCGACTATCGCCTCCAGCTCCTCGCGGCTCGCGGTCGCGCTGGGCGCGTCGCCCGAAGGGCTGGTCTCGGCCCCGTCGAGGATCCGCCGCGCGTACACGCCCGCCTCGATGTCGAGCGACAGCTCGACCTCCTTCGCCGCGTCCAGCAGCGGTGTGCGGGCGATCTCATCGAGATACATGCCGACCAGGTCGCGGTCCGCGACTTCTCCGCCGCCGGTGGCGCGAACACTGCTTGCCGTGTCGGTGGCACCGGTGGTGGCTGCCTGACGACGGGCGACGGCACGGGTTGCCATGCGTGCTCCCTTGCGTGGTCTACTAACTGGTCGGTGGCTTGGATGGGGCCTCTCGAGTGCCCGCATCTGATGGAAACAACGACGGGAATCCGGACAGAATTCCCAGAAGGCACATCCTTTTTTCGGATCATGCAGTACCCTGCACCGCCACCTGGGAGGACGGCCGTGACAGAGAGTGCGGATTCGGTGGTCAGGCCGGGACACGAGGGCGATCTCGAAGCTCTGACGGACCTCTACAACCACTACGTCCGTGAGACGCCCGTCACGTTCGACATCGAGCCCTTCTCACCCGAAGAGCGCCGCCCTTGGCTGCTCTCCCACCGTGAAGACGGCCCACACCGCCTCTTGGTTGCGCGAGAGGCCCGGGAGGCCGGAACCAGCCGCGAGGGCCGGCTGCTCGGCTACGCCCACAGCAGCCGCTTCCGCCCGAAGGCGGCGTACGACACCTCCGTCGAGTGCACCGTCTACGTCGCCCCGGACGCCGGCGGCCAGGGCATCGGCACGCTGCTCTACAAGCGGCTGTTCGAGATCCTCGACGGCGAGGACGTGCACCGCGCCTACGCCGGAATCACCCTCCCGAACGAGGCGTCCGTCCGGCTGCACCGCCGCTTCGGCTTCGAGCCGTGCGGTACGTACACCCAGGCGGGGCGGAAGTTCGGGCGCTACTACGACGTCCGGCGCTTTGAAAAGCAGCTGTGAGGAAGAACGCGTGAGCTAGCGGGTCAGTTCCTTCGCGAGCGGCGTGGGGAAGGCCGGCACGAAGCATCCGTCGCCCAGCCAGTGCTGGAGCCGGGCGGCCTCGGCCTCGACCGCCGCGGCGGCCTCCGCGCCGCGGTCGGCGAGCTGCCGCCAGACGATCTCGCCGTCGGCGCGGCAGGCCCAGCCGCCGATGATCTCGCCGTTCCACCACACGGTGGGCCCGCCGTTCCCGTTGGTGTCGAAGAGCAGCGGGCGGTGGGCCGGGTCCAGGTACCAGTCGCGGTGCTTCCACCCCATGGTCGTCGGGTCGAGGCCCGGCAGCAGTGCCGCGTACGGTTCGGGCGGCCCGGCACCGTCGCCCGTGTCCGCCGGTGTGCCCGCCGCGAGGTCGCCGGGCAGCACCCAGCCGTCGCCCTCGTCCAGCCCGACGGGGACCGCGCCCACCGCGGCCAGCGTCTTGCGTACGTCGGTGACGGACCACCCGGTCCACCACTTCACGTCGTCCGTCGTCCCCGGCCCGTACGAGGCGAGCCAGCGCCGTACGAGTTCCGCCCTGGCCTCCTGCGGATCCAGCGGCGGCAGCTCGGGTGCCGCGTAGTAGCGAAACTGCCCGGAGGTCCAGCCGCCCTGCTGCCGCCCGCGGCGTATCCGTCCGTCCATCGCGAGCAGCCGCAGCACCCAGCCGCCGACCCGCTGCTTCGCCTCGTACGGTTTGCCGCGGGCCAGCGTGACCGTCTCCCGCAGTTCCGGCACCTCGGCGCTGACCTCGCCCGCGCCGACCTCGCCCGCGGCGGACTCCCCGAGGCGTACGAGGGCGTCCAGCGCCGCCTGCTCGGCCGCGGCCAGCCAGTCGGCATCCCAGTCCGGGTTCTCCTCCCGGAGGCGCTTCAGCAGCGAGCTGCGCTCGCGGGCGGCGACGGCCTGCGCGGTGGAGAAGTGGAAGACGGGTGCGAGCTCCGTCGGTACGGCGAACAGCGTGCGCCGCATGCAGTGCATGCGCAGCAGTGTGCGGTCGTCGTAGAGCGCACGGTCGATGTCGGCCATGGTCGGCTCGGTGAGCCGCGCGTACGCCGAGAGCGTCACGGTGGGCGCGTCCGTCACGTGCAGGCCGACGAGTGCTTCCGCGACGTCCTCCGTACGGTGCGCGCGGGCGGCCGGCGCGAGCAGGTGGCGGCGGGCGAGCCGGGCCCGGCGGTCGGCGGCGGTGAGGCGCATGGGCCCAGCGTAGGCGTGTGACGCAGCACACAGAACTGAACGAAATATCCGGGGACGGCGTCCCCGTTTACACAGGCGTCGTCGTAACCGGGGAGTCCTTCCCCGGATTTCACCGGGCCCCGGATCCAGACCGGGGCGCGGTGACGGACCGGCCGGGACGAGCGAGAGGAGCGTGGCAGTCATGACAGCAGCGGCCGTCAGCGGGACGCCGGGGACGCGGCTGCGCGCGGACGCCCTGCGGAACCGCGAGCGGATCGTGGATGCCGCGCGGGAGGCGTTCGTCCTGTACGGGCCCGAGGTGCCACTCGACGAGATCGCGCGGGACGCGGGTGTGGGAAACGCCACTCTCTACCGCCACTTCCCGGACCGCGAGTCGCTGATCCACCACGTCGTGCTGTCCGTGATGGACCGGGTGTCCGAGCGGGCGGAGGCGGCGTTCACAGAGGTGCCGGAGGCGTTCGACGCGTTGCGGCGCTTCGTCTTCGACGCCGCGGACGAGCGGGTCGGCGCGCTCTGCCCGATGCTGACGCACCACATCGACGGGGACGCGCCGGAGATCGTCGCCGCCAGAAAACGACTGGAAAACGCGACCTGGGCACTGATGGACTGGGGACGCCGCTCCGGCGAGCTGCGGTCCGACGTCGACTTCGGCGATCTGATGGTCGCGCTCAGCCAGTTGGCGCGCCCGCTGCCGGGCACCGGCTGCCCGGAGATCGAACGTTTTGTCCACCGTCACCTGCAGATCTTCCTCGACGGGCTGCGTACGCCGAGGAGGTCCCGGCTCACCGGCAGCGCGGCCACACTCGAGGACTTGAGGAGCAACCCCGTGCCCATGCAGCGCGCGTAAGGGCCGCCCGGCCGATGAGTTTCACCGGCCGGGGCCGTCAGTAAGAGACGACAGCAGGCGAGCAGCCAGCCGCCGGCGCCAGACCGTCACCGCATCGCCACCGTCACCGACTTCGGCACCGTGACCGCAGCCACCGCCGTCCGCGGTCACGGCAGCCATCGCAACTTCCGTCCGTTTTCCACCGTTTGAGCAGTTTCGTACCGTGAGGTAGTTACTCCCATGCCAAATTCCGTCACAGAGCCCGATCCCCGGCGCTGGAAAGCGCTCACCTTCATCGCGATAGCCCAGCTGATGGTCGTCCTCGACGCCACCATCGTGAACATCGCGCTTCCCTCCGCCCAGGCCGATCTCGACATCTCGAACGGCAACCGGCAGTGGGTCATCACGGCTTACGCGCTCGCCTTCGGTGGTCTGCTGCTCTTCGGCGGCCGCATAGCCGACCTGTGGGGGCGCAAGAACACCTTCGTCACCGGTCTCCTGGGCTTCGCCGGCGCGTCGGCGCTGGGCGGTGCGGCGACCGAGCCGTGGATGATGTTCGGCGCGCGCGGTCTCCAGGGTGCCTTCGGCGCCCTGCTCGCTCCGGCGGCGCTGTCGATCCTCGCGGTGATGTTCACCGAATCCAAGGAGCGCGCCAAGGCGTTCGGCATCTACGGCGCCATCGCGGGCGGCGGCGGTGCCGTCGGCCTGATCCTGGGCGGCGTGCTCACCGAGTACATGGACTGGCGCTGGACGTTCTTCGTGAACATCCCGTTCGCCATCGTCGCCGCGCTCGGCGCGTTCGCCGTGATCCACGAGCCGGCCGAGGCGCGCAACCGCTCCTCGCTCGACATCCCCGGCGTGGTGCTGTCCACGCTCGGACTGGTCTCGCTGGTCTACGGCTTCACCCGCGCCGAGTCCGAGGGCTGGTCGGACACCGGCACCATCGTCATGTTCGTGGCCTCGGCCGTGCTGCTCGCCGCGTTCGTGTTCACCGAGTCGAAGGTCCGCGCCCCGCTGCTGCCGCTGCGGGTGCTGCTCGACCGGAACCGCGGCGGGATCTACCTGTCGATGGGTCTCGCCATCATCGCGATGTTCGGGCTGTTCCTGTTCCTGACCTACTACCTGCAGGTCGTGAAGGGGTACTCGCCGGTCAAGACCGGCCTCGCGTTCCTGCCGATGATCACCGGCATGATCGTGGGCTCGACGCAGATCGGCGCCCGTCTGATGACCCGCGTCCCGGCGCGGCTGCTGATGGGCCCCGGCTTCCTGGTCGCGTCCACCGGCATGCTGATGCTGACGCAACTGGAGCTGGACACCTCGTACGCGGGGCTGATCCTGCCGGCGCAGCTGCTGCTCGGCCTGGGAATGGGCACGGCGTTCATGCCTGCCATGTCGCTGGCCACCATCGGGGTCAACCCGAAGGACGCGGGCGTCGCCTCCGCGATGGTCAACACCTCGCAGCAGGTCGGCGGCGCGATCGGGACAGCGCTGCTCAACACGATCGCCGCCAGCGCCACCACGTCGTACGTCAGCGACCACATGGCGCAGGCCGGAGCGTCCAAGCAGGGGCAGCAGCTGGTCACCCTGCAGGGCATGGTCGAGGGCTACACGACGGCGATCTGGTGGGCCGTCGGCATCCTGCTGGTGGCCGCGCTGATCGCGTTCACCTTCATCAACGCGGGCGGGAAGACCGCCGGTCCGGCCGCCGCGGGCGGCGCCGGGCGCGGCGACTCCGACGAGGAGCCTGTGCTGGTCGCGATGCACTGAACCGTGCACCGCACGGTGCACGACCCGCGCGGCGGAGAGTGCACCGGCCGGCACGACGACCGTACGGCGCGCGTCCCGGGGAGGGCGCGCGCCGTACGGGGTGCCCGTTCCGTGGAGGGCCCGTCACTTACGGGGGGGAGTGACGGGCCTTTCGCATGCCGCCGTACGGAGGGGCGCGCGCGTGGCTCCGTACGGAGTTGCCGCAGGGGGATGCCCGTACGGTGCGGGCGCGCGGTTGTCTCGTACGGGGCCACCCGTGCGCGGCCAACCCGTACGGGGGGCGATTACGGGCCGCCCGTACGCGCCCGGCTCACTCATGGTTGGCTGGTTGAAGCTTGTACGACCGGGGCAGCCTGATTCACCATGGATCTGTCCGAACACGACGGAACGGAGAGCCACCAGCGATGAGCACAGCCACCGCCACACCCGTCAAGCTTGCCGTCATCTACTACTCCGCCACCGGCACCAACGCCACCGTGGCCAAGGAGATCGCCGACTCCGCGGAGCGCGTCGGTGCGGAGGTCCGCCTCCGCAGGGTCGCCGAACTGGCACCGCAGGAGGCCATCGACTCCAACCCCGCGTGGGCGGAGCACGCGCGTGCCAGCGCCGGCATCCCCGAGGCGAGCCCGGACGACATGGTGTGGGCCGACGCCGTCGTCTTCGGCACCCCGACCCGGTACGGGAACGTGACGTCGCAGCTGAAGCAGTTCATCGACCAGCTCGGCGGCCTGTGGCAGGAGGGGAAGCTGGCGGACAAGGTGTACAGCGGCTTCACCTCCTCGGCCACCCTGCACGGCGGCCAGGAGTCCACGCTCCTCGCGCTCTACAACACGGTCCACCACTTCGGTGGCATCGTGGTGGCCCCCGGCTACACCGACGCGTCGAAGTTCGCCGACGGCAACCCGTACGGCACCTCCCACGTGGACGCGCAGGGCGCGAGCCCGGTGGACGAGACGACCCGTACGGCGGCGCGCGTGCAGGCGGAGCGCGTCGTACGGATCGCGGCGGCGCTGAAGGCCGGAGGCGTGTGACGGGCGCGGCGACCAGGCAGTGACTCCGTGAACGGCCGCCCGCCCGGCGCGCGCTTCCACCGGCGCGCGGGGCGGGCGGCCGCATAGCGTGACCCGTCGACGGGGTATCCGCACGGGACCGTCCGGCGAAGGGACACACGGTGGCGGCAGCGGCAGAACGCATGGTGATCATCGGCGGCGACGCGGCGGGCATGTCCGCCGCCGCGCAGGCGCGCAGGCTCCGTACGGAGGACGAGTTGGAGATCGTCGCGTTCGAGCGCGGCGCCTTCACCTCGTACTCCGCCTGCGGCATCCCGTACTGGATCGGCGGCGACGTCGGCAGCCGCGACGAGCTGATCGCCCGTACGCCCGAGGAGCACCGCAAGCGCGGCATCGACGTGCGGCTGCACACGGAGGTCACCGCGATCGACCTGGACGGGCAGCGGGTCCGTACGCGCGCGCACGGCGCGGCGGGCGGCGCCGCCGGCGGGCCGCGCGGGGCGGAGGAATGGACGGGCTTCGACAAGCTGGTCATCGCGACCGGTGCCCGCCCCGTACGGCCGTCGCTGCCCGGCATGGACGCGGACGGCGTGCACGGGGTGCAGTCCCTCGGCGACGGCGAGGCCCTCCTGGACAGCCTGGCGGCGGCGGAACGGGCGGACGGCGGCGCGCGCCGTACGCTCCGCGCGGTGGTGGTCGGCGCCGGCTACATCGGAGTGGAGATGTCCGAGGCGCTGATCCGCCGCGGCCACCGGGTCACCGTGCTGGACCGGGCCGAGCAGCCCATGTCGACGCTCGACCCCGACATGGGCGCCCTCGTACGGGAGGGGATGACCGGGCTGGGCATCGACGTCCGTACGGGTGCGGCCGTCACCGGCATCCGTACGGACGCGGACGGCCGGGCCCGTGCGGTCGTCACGGCGGACGGCGAACACGAGGCCGACATCGTGGTGCTGGGCATCGGCGTACGCCCGGAGACGGCGCTGGCGGAGGCGGCCGGGCTGCCGCTGGGCGACGCGGGCGGGCTGCTCACCGATCTCGCGATGCGCGTACGGGGGCAGCGGAACGTGTGGGCGGGCGGCGACTGCGTGGAGGTCTTCGACCGCGTCACGCGCCGCCCCCGGCACCTCCCGCTGGGCACGCACGCGAACAAGCACGGGCAGGTCATCGGCACCAACGCGGGCGGTGGCTACGCCACCTTCCCCGGCGTCGTCGGGACGGCGGTCAGCAAGGTGTGCGACCTGGAGATCGCCCGTACGGGGCTGCTGGAGCGGCAGGCGGAACGCGCCGGGCTGCGGTTCGTGACGGTGACCGTCGAGGCGACCGGCCGCGCCGGCTACTTCCCCGGCGCGGAGCCGATGCGGGTGAAGATGCTCGCCGAGCGGCGCACAGGGCGGCTCCTGGGCACGCAGATCGTCGGCCGGGAGGGCGCCGGGAAGCGGGTGGACATCGCGGCGGTCGCCCTCACCGCGGGCATGACGGTCGAGGAGATGACGGGACTGGACCTGGGCTACGCGCCGCCGTTTTCCCCCGTGTGGGACCCCGTCCTGGTGGCGGCGCGGAGAGCGGCGTCCGAAGTGCGCGCACAGGGGAGCTGACGGGCTCCGGGAACGCGCCGGTCGCGGACCGTACGGACCGCGCGGCACCACAGGGCGAGGGCAGCTGTCATCGTCCGCCGGAAGCGGACGGGCGCCCGCGGATTCCGTCCAGAAGGTACGTGGTGCGGCGGTCGTAGTCGTCCCGGGGAGGCCGCTCGCCGTGCTTGAGGGCGAGGGCGTTGTCGACGACGAGTGCCTGGAGGTCGCCCGCCGTGAACTCCGGCCGCAGCACGTCGGAGGCGTGCCCCGCTGCGATGAGTTCGTCGTTCGCCTCGCTCCCGGCCCGGCAGATCTCCATGAGCTGCCGCGAGTTCGGATATGTCTGCAGCAGGACGTCGTTGACGGCGGGCTGGCGGTACTGGAGGTCGCGGATCGCGGTGAGGTAGTACGCGGTCCGCTCGCCGACGTCTTCGATGGTCCGAGTGTGGTCGATGACGGCGAGCAGCTCCCTGGCGACGACCTCTTCGATGACGGCCTCGATGAGGCCGATCCGACCGCCGAACCGGTTGAAGACCGTGGCCTTGCTCACCCCTGCCGCTTTGGCGACTTCCTCCAGCGGGACCGTCAGGCCACGCCCCTGGAAGGCGCCGATCGCGGCGGCGCGGATCTGCTCGGAATTGCGCCTGGCGTCGGCGCGCAGCCGGGGTTCCGTAGGCACCGCACCGGCCAAGGCCCTCACCGTCTCCCGCTGTCGCCCCGCGTCGTAACTTGACTCCCCTGGTCAGCATACCTACGGTCGTCGGCGGAGAGAGAAACTGACCAGCATGGTCAACTTATGGTGCCGCCCGCCTCCAAGACGGCGCCGCGGGCACAGGAAGAGGCCGAGAACATGATCGTTGTCACCGGCGCCACCGGTGGGCTGGGCGGCGCCACCGTCGAGCACCTCCTCGAGCGCGTACCCGCCGGCCGGATCGGCGTCAGCGTCCGCGACCCCGCCAAGGCGCAGCACCTCACCGACCGCGGCGTGCGCGTGCGGCGGGGCTCCTACGAGGATCCGGCCGCGCTGCGCGACTCGTTCGCCGGTGCCGAGCAGGTCCTTCTGGTGTCCGGCAACGACCCGGCCGCCGACCTGGTCAGCCTGCACCGCTCCGCCGTCGAGGCCGCCGTCGAGGCAGGCGCCCGGCGGATCCTCTACACGAGCCAGCAGGGCGCCGTCCCCGGCAATCCGTACCCGCCGTCGGACATCCACACCGCCACCGAGGCGATCCTCCGCGACTCCGGTGTCGCCTGGACGGCGCTGCGCAACGGCGCATACGGCCCGCTCGACCAGGTTCTCGGCCCGTGGCAGCGGACCGGCGAGATCGCCCAGCCGGAAGACGGCCCCGTGCCGTACACCGACCGCGCCGACACCGCCGAGGCCACCGCGGTCATCCTCGCCGGGACCCGCTCCTTCGACGGCCCCGTCACCCTCACCGCGCCCGCCGCCGTCACCTTCGACGATTTCGCCGAGATCGCCTCCGGTCTCACCGGCCGCACCGTCAAACGCACCGTCGTGGACGACGAGCAGTGGGTCGCCGACCAGATCTCGGCCGGCGTCCCGGAGCAGACGGCCCGGTTCATGCTCACCTGGTACCAGGCCGCCCGCGCCGGTTACTTCGCCGAAGCCGGCCCCCTGCTGTCCGAACTCCTCGGCCGCGAGCCCCGCACCGCCGCCGACCGGCTCGCAGCCCACATCGCCGCCTGAGGCTTCTTCTCGGCCGTCCGACCGCTGATTCGGGCATGCCCCGGGGAACCGTCTAGGCGCGGACCGCGCGGAACAGCGTGTGCCCGCCCTCGCCCTCCGGCACGAACTCCTCGTGTACGACGGTGAGTCCGGCCTCCGTGAGCCACCGCCGGTACGTCGCCGCGTCCGCGTGGCTCCACCACATCGCGGCGCCGCCGCCCAGCCAGTCGTCCTCCGTACCGGTCCAGGCGGTGTGGCCGGCCGTCGCGACGAACCGGCCGCCGGGCCGCAGCCAGGACGCGATACGGCGCAGCAGCGCGGGCTGCTCCGCCAGCGGCATGTGGATCAGCGCGTACAGGCAGACGACGGCGTCGAACGAGGCCGCCGGGCAGTCCAGTCCGGCGGCGTCGCCCTGGTGGAAGGTGGCGCCCGGTACGAGCGTGCGCGCGCGCCGTATCTGCGTCCCGCTGAGGTCGACGCCGGTGACGGCGTACCCCGCCGCGGTCAGCGCGCGGGCCACCGGGACGCCGCAGCCGCAGCCGAGGTCCAGCACGGCGGCGCCGTCGGGCAGTTCGCGGCGGAGGGCGTCGATCCAGGGGCCGTACTGGCCGGGCGGGGCGTCGTCCGCACGGTACGCGTGGGAGACGGCGTCGTATCCGCGCCGTACAACGTCCTTGGGGTCGCACGGCGGTGTGCTCGTCTCCGGCTCGGGCTGGGTCACGGACGGCGACGCTAGCGGTGCGCGTGCCGCGGGTCGAACGGTTTCCCGCCGGGCCCGCCGCTTCTCCGTGGGGCGCGCCTAGAATCGCCGTATGGCTTCCGACGAGGCGACGACGAGCGTACGGGTCGACAGCTGGATCTGGTCGGTACGGCTCACGAAGACCCGTTCGCTGGCGGCCGCGGCCTGCCGGGCGGGGCACGTGCGGGTCAACGGCGACCGCGTCAAGCCCGCTCAGGCGGTGCGCCCCGGCGACGAGGTGCGGCTGCGGCACGCGGGACGGGAGCGGATCGTGGTGGTGTCGCGGCTCGTACGGAAGCGGGTGGGCGCCGCCGTCGCCGCCGAGTGCATGGTCGACAAGAGCCCGCCGCCGCCTCCGCCCGAGGCGCTGGCGGCGGTGCCGCGCCGCGACCGCGGCACGGGGCGGCCCACGAAGCGGGACCGGCGCGAGCTGGAGCGGCTGCGGGACGTGTGACCTGCCGGCCGGGGCCGCCCGGCAGGTCAGGCCTCCCGGCGGTCAGGCGGCCCGGCGGTCAGGCCGCCCGGCAGGCCGGGCAGCCCGTACGCCCGCCGGTCAGGCGTGGCCCGTCAGCGTGGTGACCGTGACCTGTTCCGTGAAGCGCTCCCCTGGCGGCAGCGCGGCCCGCAGCCGTGCGGCGAACGCGGGGCGCTCGTCGGGGGCGGGCAGGTCCGCGGCAGACATCGCGGAGTAGACGCCGCCGAGGAGCCGGCCGAAGTCCAGGTCGTCGGTGTACGCGACGTCCGTCTCGCGCACCTCCGCGTAACCGGCCGCGCGGAGCGCCTCGGCGTACCGCTCCCGGTCCCGCGTGCCGGTGCCGCAGGACGCCTCCAGGCTGCTCCCGAAGTGTTCCTCCAGGAAGCCGCGCAGCGCCCGCGACCAGTCGGAGTCCTGCAGCCACAGCGGCGTCCCGTTGGCGACGACGGCGATGCCGCCGCCTGTGCGGAGCAGCGGCCGCACCGTACGGAACAGCCTTTCGTGGTCCATCCAGTGCAGTGCCTGCCCGATGACGGTCATCGCCAGCGGCCGGCCGCCGAGGAGTGCGCCGAGCGCGGGCACGTCGGCGTCGCCGCCCAGGACCCAGATGACGTTCCGTACGGAGTCGTTTTCCGCCGCCGCGCGCGCGTGGCTCAGCATGTCCGGTTCGGGGTCCATTCCGATGACGGAGCCGGTGCGGGCGGCGAGCGGAACCGTCAACTGGCCCGTGCCGCAGCCGAGATCGAGCACCGTGTCGGCGGCGCCCAGTCCGAAGGCCGCGCACAGGTGGCCGAGGACGGGCGGCGGATAGCCGCGGCGGAACTCCGCGTAATAGGCGGCGACGTCGCCGCTGAAACCCAGGGTCACGGTGCACACGGTGCCCGCGGCCCGCCCGCGCGTACAGGCCCGCCCGCCGCTTATCGCCGCGGGCGAAAACGGGCCTCCGGGGCCGCGGACGGTCAGAGGACTAGACCCTTAAAGGCTGGCGCGGCATCTGGCTGATCTCCTGTCACGCTGCGACGATGTGGCGGCCTCGAACCCCCGTACCGACAGTCATACCGACACCTGTACCGATACCCGTACCACTGAGCCCCCACCGGCGCCGCCCGTTGAGGCGGCGCAGACGGATGAGTTCACCCGCCCATGTGAGGAGCGTTCCGATGCAGCAGCCGAGTCGCAGACAGACCCTCGCCGGTGCCGCCGGCGTCGCGGCAGGACTCGGGATCAGCGGCGCCGCTGCCGGGACGGCCGCGGCGGACGACGCGGCCGGCAGCGGCGCGGCGGTGCGCCGTAAGGCCGCCGGGCTGCTCCGGAGGATGTCGCTGGAGGAGAAGATCGGCCAGCTCTTCGTCGTCGAGGTGTACGGCCAGTCCGCCGGCACCGCGCACGCGAAGAACCGCGAGCTGTACGGCGTGGACACGCCCGCCGACGTGCTCGCCAAGTACCAGCCCGGCGGCGTCATCTACTTCGACGCCCGGCGCGGGCCCGACAACGTGCGCGAGCCGCGCCAGATGGCACGGCTCTCCAACGGGCTGCAGCGCGCCAGCCGCATCCCCCTCATCATCTCCACCGACCAGGAGGGCGGCAGCGCCGTCTTCCGGCTGGCGGCGCCGGCGACGCTGCTGCCGGGCAACATGGCGCTGGCGGCGACACGTTCGGCCGCCGACGTGCAGGAGTCGGCAAGGATCATCGGCACCGAGCTGGCGTCCGTCGGCATCAACCAGAACTACGCGCCGGTCGCCGACGTCAACATCAACCCGGCGAACCCCGTCATCGGTGTCCGCTCGTTCGGCTCCGACCCGGCGCTCTGCTCCGAGCTGGTCACCGCGGCCGTCCGCGGCTACCACCGGGGCCACGTGGCCAGCGCCGCCAAGCACTTCCCCGGGCACGGCGACACGGACACCGACTCGCACCACGGACTGCCGGAGATCCGGCACACCCGGGAGGAGCTGGACCGGATCGACCTGCCGCCGTTCCGTGCGGCGATCCGGCGGGGCGTCGACACCATCATGAGCGCGCACATCGTGGTGCCCGCGCTGGACCCGACAGGCGTGCCGGCCACCATGTCGCACCCGATCATCACCGGGCTGCTCCGCCGCGAACTCGGCTTCGACGGGCTGATCGTGACGGACGCGCTGGACATGCAGGGCGCCTCCGGCGAGTTCCCGCCGGACGTGGCGCCCGTACGGGCGCTGGAGGCGGGCTGCGACCAGCTGGTGCTGGCGCCCGAGATGGACACCGCGTACGGGGCGGTGCTGGACGCCGTACGCTCCGGCCGGATCACGCGGGAGCGTGTTGACGAGTCCGTGGAGCGTGTGCTGATGCACAAGCTGCGGCGCGGGCTGTTCCCGTTCCCGTACGTGAGCGAATCGCGCGCCGTACGGACCGTCGGCAAGCGGAGTCACCTCAGCACGGCGCGGCAGATCACCGACCGCACGGTCACGCTGGTGAAGAACGACGGGCTGCTGCCGCTCTCCGCCGCCACCGCGCGCGCGGTGCTCGTCACCGGCTGGGACACGACGGCGACCAAGACGCTCGCCGAGGCGGTGTCCGCACGCCCCGGCCAGACCGCGCAGGCGCTGCCGACCGGCGCCGTCCCGGCGCAGTCGGCGATCGACTCGGCCGTCGCCGCGGCCGGCTCCGCCGACCTCGTGGTGGTCTCCGCGAACGCCGCCGCCGCGGGCAAGGAGGACGGCGCCGCACAGGCCGCACTGGTGAAGGCGCTGATGGAGACGGGCACGCCCGTGGTCGTGGTGGCCCTGCGCAACCCGTACGACATCCGCCGCTTCCCGGACGTCCCCGGCTACCTGACCGGTTACTCGCACGGCGCCCCGTCGCTGGAGTCCCTCGTGCGGGCGCTGTACGGCGAGCTGAACCCGGGCGGCAGCCTGCCGGTCGCGGTCGCCTCCGTCGACGACCCGGAGCAGGAGCTGTACGCGTTCGGGCACGGGCTGCGCTACTGACCACAGGGCGCGGCCTCAGGCGCCACCGAACGGAGCCCGATGCACCACCGCACGGTGCGCGCCCGGGTTCCACCGCACAGTGCGCCGCCGAGAAGACAGTGCACCGCTGAGAAGAGGGCCGCCGCGCACCGCCCGTGCGCGGCGGCCCCCGTACGCGCTCTTGACACCTGCCGCGCCATACTGGCCGTATGGAGGAGCCACAGCGCGGCACGGAGGAGGGCGGCGAGTCCGCCTGCTCGCTGCACCGCGTGTGCCCCGAGTGCGGACGGCTGTCCGACACCGCGCCGCCGCCCGCTGTCTGCGAGCGCTGCGGCACTCCCCTCGGCTCCCTTGGCCAGGACTGAACAGCTTTAGGGAAATCCCTCTGACCAAGCCGTTAGCGGCAGTCGTTCGCTTGCTCCCGCTCGGCCGCCTGGCGCACGATCCACCTTGCGGAGGATTCGGTCATCCCGGTGCCCGACAGCCGCGCGTACACAACGGCGCCTCACGGTCCGGCCCCGGTGGCCGGAAGCGTATGCAGGCCAGCTGACCGGCGGCGCCCTGTGACCATGCCTGATCACCGAGAGAGGCCCCGGATGACCCCAGGGAGAGGGAGGTTGTTGCATGCGGGACACCGAAGCCGCCCAGGCAGTCGCCGCACCGCCGGCCGTACCGGCGCACCGGCGGCCGCACGGCGCGGAGCCGGCGTCGCCCTGCGGCAGCGCCCGCTCCGTACGGCGCGGCGAGGCCCGTTGATGGCCACGGGCACGGACACGGGTGACGCGCCTGCCTCCGGTCAGGGTCTCGCACCGGTACGGCTCGGGGTGCTCGGCTGCGCCTCCATCGCCTGGCGGCGGATGCTGCCCGCACTGGCCGCACGGCCGGAACTGGAACTGGTGGCCGTCGCCAGCCGCGAGCTGAGCAAGGCGGCGCAGTTCACAGACGAGTTCGGCGGCGAGGCCGTACAGGGCTACGAGCAGCTCCTCGCACGCGACGACGTCGAGGCCGTCTACGTACCGCTGCCGATCATGCTCCACGCCGAGTGGGTCGAACGGGCCCTCCGCGCGGGCAAACACGTCCTGTGCGAGAAGCCGCTGACCCGCGGGCTGGCTGACGCCGAACGGCTGGTGAAGCTCGCGGACGAGCTCGGACTGACGCTCATGGAGAGCCTCATGTTCGTACGGCACTCCCAGCACACCGCCGTACGGGAACTCCTCGACAGCGGCACGATCGGCGAGCTCCGCAGCCTCACCGCCGAGTTCGCGTTCCCGCCGAAGCCGGCGGGCGACATGCGGTACGACGCGGTCAGCGGCGGCGCGCTCGCCGAGATCGGCGTGTACCCGTTCGCGACCGCCCTGCTGCACCTCGGCGACGACCTGCGGGTGCTGGGCGCCGCCGTACGGAGGGACGCGAAGGGCGACGTCGACCTGTCGGGTGCCGCCCTGCTCACCACTCCGGACGGCACGACCGCACATCTGACCTGGGGCATGGAGCACGCCTACCGGTCCGTGTACGAACTCTGGGGCAGCGCCGGACGGATCGTCGTGGAATGGGCGTACACCCCGCCGTCCACGCACCCTCCGGTGATACGCGTCGAAACGCAGGACCGGCAGGAACGGCGCACCCTGCCGCCTGACGACCAGTTCGGGAACGTACTCGCGGCCTTCGCGCGCGCGGTGCGCACGGGTGAGGACAACGGCCTGCAGGGCGAGGAGATCCTCCGGCTGGCCGCACTGATGGACAAGGCCGGCGCACACGCCGTGGCACTGCCGGGAGGCGACGGTGAGTGATTCGCAGGAGTACATCCTGGAGCTCGTCCGCAAGTACCACCGTGAGAAGGAGCAGCAGCGGGAGTTCGTTCCCGGCAAGACACTCGTCATGCCGTCCGGCGCCACGCTGGACGAGGACGACCGGGTCGCCATGGTCGAGGCCGCGCTCAACATGCGGATCGCGGTCGGCTCCAGCGCCATCGAGCTCGAACGGCAGCTGGGCCGCTCGCTGCACCGCCGTAAGGTGCATCTGACGAACTCCGGTTCGTCGGCCAACCTGCTCGCCCTCACCGCCCTCACACAGCCCGAGATGGGCGACGAGCGGCTCAAGCCGGGCGACGAGGTCATCACGGTCGCCGCGGGCTTCCCCACGACCGTCAACCCCATCCTGCAGAACCACATGACGCCGGTCTTCGTCGACGTCGAACTGGGCACGTACAACACCACGGTGGAACGGGTCGCGGAAGCGATCGGCCCGCGCACCCGCGCGATCATGATCGCGCACGCGCTGGGCAACCCGTTCCCCGTCGCGGAGGTCGCCGCGCTCGCCAAGGAGCACGGGCTGTTCTTCGTCGAGGACAACTGCGACGCCGTCGGCTCCCTCTACAACGGGCGGCTGTGCGGCACGTACGGCGACTTCAGCACGGTCAGCTTCTACCCCGCGCACCACCTGACGATGGGCGAGGGCGGCTGCGTCACGACCGACAGGCCGCGGCTGGCGCGGCTGATCGAGTCGCTGCGCGACTGGGGCCGCGACTGCTGGTGCGAGCCGGGCGAGAACGACACGTGCGGCAAGCGGTACTGCCAGCAGTTCGGCGGGCTGCCGTACGGCTACGACCACAAGTACACGTTCTCGCGCGTCGGGTTCAATCTGAAGACGACGGACGTACAGGCCGCGCTGGGGCTCTCGCAGCTGCAGCGGCTGCCGGAGTTCGACGCGGCCCGGCGGCGCAACTGGTGGCGCCTGCGGGAGGGCCTGGACGGGATCCCCGGCCTCGTCATGCCGGTGCCGCAGCCGGGCAGCGACCCGAGCTGGTTCGGGTACATCCTCACCGTCGAGGAGAACGCCGGGTTCGACCGCAACGAGATCGTCAGTTTCCTGGAGTCGCGCCGGATCGGCACCCGCATGCTGTTCGCGGGCAACCTGACGCGGCAGCCCGCGTACCAGGGGCAGAACTACCGGGTGTCGGGGACGCTGGAGAACAGCGACGTCATCACGGAACGGACGTTCTGGATCGGGGTGTTCCCGGGGCTGACGGACGAGATGCTGGACTACATGATCAGCTCGCTGTGGGAGTTCGTGCGCGGCCGCTGAGCCTCTGCCTGCGCGCTGAGCCTCTGTCTGTGCCGCGACCACGTCCTTGCTCGCACCAGCGGTGTTCGCGACGGCGCAACCACCTTCCGCCACGGCGGCGGGAAGGGTTGCGCTGGCGCGTGGCTGGTCCGCGGCGGCGGGAAGAGGCGTTACGCGCGTGCGGAGAGCAGCAGGGCCGTGCGGGCCGTGGACGGGAGGGACGGGTCGAACGCGGGCGGCACCGGGCGGCCCCACTCCGCGGCCAGCTCCACCAGGCCGTACGGCCGCGCCGGCCACCCCTGCCGGGTCAGCCAGGCCGCCGCGTCGTCGGCCGTCTCGTTCCGCCACAGGGACGCCAGCAGCGTGAGGCCGCCTCCGTCCCCTCCCCCGCGCCCCGCGCTCTCCGCCAGCGCACGCTTCGTACGGTCCGACTCCAGCATCGGTCTGCTGACCTGTTCGACGCCCAGCCGGCTGCCCGGCGGTGATGTCCCCCACTCCAACCGCCTCGCACGCGGGCCGCCGGCCCCGGGCGGGCAGCCCCACCCGAACACCCCGGCGGTACGGCCCGCGAGGCCTGCGATCCTGGGCGCCATGCCCACGTTCGGGGATCTTGTCGCCGAAGGGGCGGCCGTGCCGACCGAGGGCTGGGACTTCTCCTGGTTCGAGGGCCGTGCCACCGAGGAGCGCCCCTCCTGGGGCTACGCCAAGCTGCTGGCCGCACGCATGGCGCGGGCCGAGGCCGGACTCGACGTCCAGACCGGCGGCGGCGAGGTGCTCGCCAACAGGGGGCGGGGTATCAACATATCTGGCGTTGACTTTTAGCACGCTGTTGAGTTCTCAAAGAACGGACGCTTCCATCGGACCCGTTTCACCGGGACCCTCCGGGCGCTTCCCTTCGTGGTTTTGCATTTCCGACGCTACCAGACGAAATCCCTGCTCTCCGCCACTCGTTCACATGCGGACATGTCGAACCCGGGCTCGAATACAGGGAGTTGGTTTCCTCGGATGCCGCCCTGCGCCGTCGGCGCTGGGCAGGAGTACGAGAGTACAGGCCGGGCTGGGGCGAGGCAAATTGGTTTTCTCCGCACGCTCCGTGCCGGTCCGGGCCTTCTGCCGTACTGCCTGCGCTGCGTCGCAGGTCCGCCAGCCCGTGCGGAATCAGCTCTTCCTATGACTTACGCTTCTGAGCGGTGCGCCGTCCCGGACAGACAGAGACGGTGGCTGATCGAACTCCGCCCCTGGGAGGCCTCCCATGACCACCGTGACGTCCCCGCTCGCCGGACGCGCCATCGGACTCGCCGCCGTCCCCGATCCGGTTTTCTCCGGCGCGATGGTCGGCCCGGGAACCGCCGTCGACCCCGTACGGGAGCCCACCGAGGCTGTCGCGCCGGTCGAGGGCATCGTGGTGTCGCTGCATCCGCACGCGTTCGTCGTGGTCGACGCGGAGGGCCACGGCGTGCTCACCCACCTCGGCATCGACACGGTGCAGCTCAACGGCGACGGCTTCGAGCTGCTCGCCGCGAAGGGCGACACCGTGAAGCGCGGCGACCCCGTGGTCCGCTGGAACCCGGCCGCGGTGGAGGAGGCTGGCAAGTCCCCCATTTCTCCGGTCGTCGCCCTGGAGGCAACCGCCGACGCCCTCGCGGACGTCGCCGAGGACGGTGACACCGCGCCCGGCGAGACGCTTTTCAGCTGGACGTGACCCCGCGCCCCGTCGCGGGGCAATGACAGCAGCAACCGCGGCGGCCGTACCGTCGCACCAGAACCGGAGACGGGTGAGATGGACGCAACGCTTCGAGGCGTAGGTGTGAGCCACGGGGTGGCGATCGGCGAGGCACGGCACATGGGCACCGCGGTGCTGGAGCCGCCGGCCAAGCAGATCGCGGCCGAGGACGCCGCGCACGAACAGACCCGTGCCCGCCGGGCCGTGGAGGCCGTCGCGGCGGACCTGATCGCCCGTGGCCAACTGGCCGGTGGCGAGGCGCAGGCCGTGCTCGAGGCTCAGGCGATGATGGCGCAGGATCCGGAGCTGCTGGCGGACGTGGAGCGCCGGATCACGGTGGGCAGTACGGCGGAGCGCGCTGTGTACGACGCGTTCGCCGCCTATCGCGCGCTGCTCGCCGGGGCGGGCGAGTACCTCGCGGGCCGCGTCGCGGACCTGGACGACGTGCGGAACCGTATCGTCGCCCGGCTGCTGGGCGTGCCGATGCCGGGTGTGCCGGACAGCGACGAGCCGTATGTGCTGATCGCCCGTGACCTGGCGCCGGCGGACACGGCGCTGCTCGACCCCTCGCTCGTCCTCGGCTTTGTCACCGAGGAGGGCGGCCCGACCAGCCACAGCGCCATCCTGGCGCGTGCCCTGGGCGTGCCCGCAGTCGTGGCGCTGCCCGGCGCGTGCGAGCTGTCC
The DNA here is from genome assembly GCF_003355155.1 of Streptomyces armeniacus. Taxonomy (NCBI): domain Bacteria; kingdom Bacillati; phylum Actinomycetota; class Actinomycetes; order Kitasatosporales; family Streptomycetaceae; genus Streptomyces; species Streptomyces armeniacus. The sequence goes on from NZ_CP031320.1 coordinate 5,431,237, forward strand.
GAGGGCACGGTCGTCGCCGTGGACGGCAGCACCGGCGATGTCGTGGTGAACCCCGGCCCCGAGGAGCGGTCCGCGCTGGCGCAGACCGCGGCCGAGCGGAAGGCCGCGCTCAGCACGGCCACCGGGCCCGGTGCGACGTCGGACGGGCACAAGGTGCCGCTGCTGGCGAACATCGGCGGTCCCTCCGACGTGGCCGCCGCGCTCGAGGCGGGTGCCGAGGGCGTGGGGCTGTTCCGTACGGAGTTCCTGTTCCTGGACGACAGCGCGAAGGCGCCGTCGGAGGACAAGCAGGTGGCCGCCTACCGGCAGGTGCTGGAGGCGTTCCCCGAAGGGCGGGTCGTCGTACGCGTCCTGGACGCGGGTGCGGACAAGCCGCTGGACTTCCTGACCCCCGCCGACGAGCCCAACCCGGCGCTCGGCGTGCGCGGACTGCGGACGCTGCTGGACCATCCCGAGGTGCTGCACACGCAGCTCTCCGCGCTGGCGAAGGCGGCCGAGGGCCTGCCCGTGTACCTCGAGGTGATGGCTCCGATGGTGGCCGACCGGCAGGACGCCCGTGCGTTCGCGGACGCGTGCCGGGCGGCGGGGCTGCGGGCAAAGTTCGGCGCGATGGTCGAGATTCCGTCGGCGGCGCTGCGGGCCCGCTCGGTGCTGCAGGAGGTGGAGTTCCTCTCCCTGGGCACCAACGACCTCGCGCAGTACACCTTCGCGGCCGACCGGCAGGTGGGCGCGGTCTCCCGGCTCCAGGACCCGTGGCAGCCCGCGCTGCTCGACCTGGTGGCGCTGTCGGCGGAGGGAGCGAAGGCAGAGGGCAAGAGCTGCGGCGTATGCGGTGAGGCGGCGGCCGATCCGCTGCTGGCCTGCGTGCTGACCGGGCTCGGCGTGACGAGCCTGTCGATGGGCTCCGCCTCGCTCCCGTACGTGCGCGCCACCCTGGCGAAGCACACGCTGGCCCAGTGCGAGCGCGCGGCAGCGGCAGCCCGCGCGGCGGACAGCGCCGAGGACGCGCGGGCCGCCGCGCAGGCGGTGCTCTCCGGGGAGTGAGCCGGACGGCCGCGGGGTGAGCGCCGTCATCGGGGCTCACCGCCGCGGCGCGGCAGTGCGTACCCCGCTGCGTAGCTGACGCCGGGCTCGGGTGGCACGGGCTCGCCCGTGTCGGCGTCCGTGCAGTACGCGGCGAAGACCTCGGCCTCGGTGAGGGGCCGGAGCCAGCCGTCCCGCAGGCACCAGCCACGGACGGTCTCGGGGCCCGGTGGTTCGGACGGCGGCGCCGGCTCGCTGCGGAGCTCGCTGCGGAGGACGACGCCTCCCGGGCTGCCGGTCGCCAGCCCGGCGGCCAGCACCCCGCACAGGAGCAGCGCCTCCGAGTCGGCCATGCGCAGCCTGCCGTCGTGGACCCGTTCGACGCGGAGCGCCGCGCAGAGCGGGGCGGCGGTGCCGGGTGGGTGGACGCTGCAGACCACGTGGTGGGTGCCGGACCCGGCGGCCTCCAGCAGCCGGGTCAGCGCCTCGGCGGCGCGGTCGAACGCGGCCTGGCCGGGCGCCGGCGGGCCGCTGTCGTACGTGCCGCCGCCTGCGTCCGCGAGCAGCGCCGTGACCTCCTCCCAGGTGCGCCGGCTGGCGTGGGCGTCGAGGAGCAGCGGCACCAGCTCGTCGATGCGCTGCCCCTCGTACGGCACCGTGACGCCGGCCGCGGCGACCTCCGCGGCATAGCGTGTGCGGCTCGCCGCGGAGTCCGGGTCGAGCCGCTCCTCCTCGCAGAACAGCGCGTACTCCCCCGTGTCGAAGAACGCGACGCGCGCGTGCACGCCCTGGCTCGCGAGCGCGCGCAGGAGCACTTCCGTCTGGCGCAGATACGCGTCGTGGTCGCGGAAGGCGAACGTCCGGTATCCCGTCATGGCCGCGAAGTCCGTGCGGGCGGCCAGCACCGCCACGATGCTGGGTGCCTCACGGCGCAGGGAACGGAACGGGTGCCTCCTGCGGCTCCTGGTGTGTGCCATGACTCCCCCTCGTTACGTACGGCTACGATGCTCACTCACCGTAGTCGGGGGGTCTGACAATCGGCCTCCGGCCGGTTCGGTCCCCGCCCTCAGGCGGCTCCGCCGGGGGTCAGTCCGGCGTAGAAGCGGAGGAGCTCCACGTTGTCCACGGAGCCCGGGTTGACGGCCTTCTCCAGCTCCGTTCCCTGAAGGAGGCGCTTGACCGGAACCTCCAGCCGCTTGCCCGTGAGGGTGTGCGGCACGCCCGGGACCTCGATCACCTCGTCCGGTACGTGGCGGGGTGAGAGGGACTGCCGGATGGTGGTCTTGATACGGGCGAGGAGGTCGTCGTCGAGGGCGGCGCCGGGGGCGAGGTGGACGAAGAGGGGCATCCAGTAGCCGCCGTCGTCCTGTTCGACGCCGACGACGAGCGACTCGCGGATCTCGGGGAGGCGTTCGACGGCCTCGTAGATGTCGGCGGAGCCCATGCGGACGCCCTGGCGGTTCAGCGTGGAGTCCGAACGCCCGTGGATGATCACGGTGTTCCTGCCGGTCAGGGTGGTCCAGTCGCCGTGCCGCCAGACGCCCGGGTACATGTCGAAGTAGCTCTCGCGGTAGCGCGTGCCGTCGGGGTCGTTCCAGAAGCGGATGGGCATGGACGGCATCGGGTTGACGACGACGAGCTCGCCGACCTCGTCGGTGAGCGGCTTGCCCGCCGGGTCCCAGGCCTGGAGGTCGGTGCCCAGGCAGGGGGCCTGGAGTTCGCCGGTGTAGACGGGGAGCGTGGGCACGGCGCCGGCGAAGCAGGAGCACACGTCGGTGCCGCCGCTGACGGAGGCGATCCACAGGTCGTCCGCCACGGCGTCGTGCAGCCAGCGGAAGCCGTCAGGGGGCAGCGGCGAGCCGGTGGTGGCGACGCACTTGAGGCGGGAGAGGTCGAAGTCGCGGCCGGGGTGGACCTCGGCCTTGCGGCAGGCCATGACGTACGCGGCGGAGGTGCCGTAGACGGTCGCGCCGGTGCGTTCGGCGACGCGCCACTGGGCGGCGGTGTCCGGGTAGCCGGGACTGCCGTCGTACAGGACGACGGTGCTGCCGGCGAGCAGGCCGGAGACGAGGAAGTTCCACATCATCCAGCCGGTGGAGGTGTACCAGAAGAACCGGTCCTCGGGCCCGATGTCGCAGTGCAGGCCGATCTGCTTGAGGTGCTCGACCAGGATCCCGCCCTGGGACTGGACGATGGCCTTGGGCAGGCCGGTGGTGCCCGACGAGTAGAGCACCCAGAGCGGATGGTCGAACGGGACCGGCTCGAACTCCGGTTCCGTGTCCGCCGCGATCAGGTCGTCCCACTCCAGCGCGCCGCCGGGCGCCGGGCTGCCGAGCAGCGGTACGTGCACGACGGCGCGCAGACTGGGGAGTTCACGGCAGAGTTCGGCGACGGTGGCGGTACGGTCGTGCTCCTTGCCGCCGTAGCGGTAACCGTCGACGGTGAACAGGACGGTGGGCTCGACCTGCTGGAAGCGGTCGAGGACGCTGCGGGCGCCGAAGTCGGGCGCGCACGAGGTCCACACGCCGCCGACGGCCGCGGTGGCGAGGAACGCGACGACGGCCTGCGGGATGTTGGGCAGGTAGCCGCTGACGCGGTCGCCGGGGCGTACACCGAGCCTGCGCAGTTCGGCGGCGAGGGAGCCGACCCGGCGGCGCAGCTCGGCCCAGCCGACGGGTTCCGGTTCGTGCCGCTCGTCCACGTGCAGCAGGGCGGGCTCGGCGGCGCGGGCGGGGTCCTCGGCGGCGCGAAGGGCGTGCTCGGCGTAGTTCAGGGTGGCGCCGGGGAACCACCGGGCGCCGGGCATGGCGCTGTCGGCGAGCACCGTCTCGTACGGGGTCGTGAAGCGCACGTCGAACCACTCGGTGACGGCCTGCCAGAACGCGGGCAGCTCCCGTACGGACCACGCGTGCAGCGCCGCGTACGAGGCCGCCGGGTCGCCCGGGACCGGTGCGGGCGCGCCGTGCCGTTCCGCCGCCCAGGTCTGGAACCGGGTGATGCGCGCGCTGTCCGCCCGTTCGGGGGCGGGCTGCCAGAGGGGCCGCGGGACGTCGGACCCGGCGGAGTGGGCGGAGGGCGGCGTACTGTGCGCTGCGGTCATGACGGCTCCCGGCTGTTACGCGTCGTGTGCGTCGGCTCCGCGCACGAGCTGGGGTGTGCGCGTGCCACGGCGGTACTGCAGGACGATGCCACGTGATCGTTCCGGACACCAGTGGCGACGTCACACACTCCGGGCGCACGGGGCTGTGGGCCGCTCACGCCCGCCCGGAGGCGTACGGGCCGGGTGTGCTGGGTGTTCCCGGCAGCACAGCGCGGCGCGCGGTGTGGGCGCGGGCCGCCGGAGCGACTCGTTCCACGTACCTCCGCACGATCTGTTTCCGGCCAGGAGGGCCGAACCGGAACGTGCCCCGCCCGCTCTTTGCAGGATTTGCCACCGGCAAGCGAACAACCCGGCGCCAATGCGGCGATCCAGCGAGACCTGGGTGAACGCCAGTTGAACGATGCTCCACCCGTTCGCCGCCGGTGGCAGGCTGAGCAGCATGGATGCGCGGGGCCTGGTGCGGTCGGTCAGAGTGGTGGGCACGGCTCAGGGCGTGCGCGCCATACGGTCCGCCTGGCGCCGCAGCCGTACCGACGCCGACGGCCTCCCCCGCCCGCGCCCCGAGCGCGCCCGCGTCCCCGGCGCCGCGCGCGGCGCCGAGCCGCGCCCAGGTGGCGGCGTGATCCACTTCGCGCGGTCCTCGCTGCGGGTACGGGTCGCGGTGGGCGGCGCCGTGTTCTGCGGCTGGGACGGTGCCGGTCCCGAACCGTCGTACGCGCTGGCCGGTTCCTGTCCCGAGCCCGATCCGCGCGCCGGGCTGGAGCCGGACAAGGACGGCGGCTGGCGCGTCGTGTCCGAGCGCGTGATGGTGACCGTCTCCCGGCTCGGCTCCGTGGAACTGCGCACTCCGGGCGGCGCGGTGCTGCGCCGCGACCTGCCGCCGTGCTGGTGGGGTCCGGAGGACGGGTCGTCGGTCACGCGGTGGGTGCAGCGCTCCCAAGTGGCGCCCGACGCGCGGTTCTTCGGGCTCGGCGGCCGCTCGGTGGGTCCCCGGCTGCGGGACGGCGCGTACCGCCTCTGGAACACCGACCCGGGCGCGTTCGAGCCGGGCCAGGACCCGCTGTACATCACCATGCCGGTGCAGCTCGTGGTGGCGGACGCGGGCAGCCATCTGGTGTTCCACGACAACACGTGGGACGGCCGGGTGACGCTGCACGAGGGCGGCGAGGGCGCCGGTTCGGGCCACGACCGGCCGGGCCGCTGCGAGCTGCGGATGAGCGGCGGGCCGCTGCGGTACTGGGTGGTGGCCGGCGCGCCCGCGCGCATCCTGCGCGGCTGGACGGCGCTGACCGGCGCGCCCGCGCTGCCGCCGCACTGGGCGCTCGGGCACCAGCACGCGCGCTGGGGATTCGGCACGGAACGGGAGGTGCGCCGGATCGCCGCGGGCTATCAGGAGCGCGGCCTGCCGCTGCGCGCCCTGCACCTGGACATCGACCACCACGAGGGCCACCGCGTCTTCACCGTCGACCGGCACCGCTTCCCCGACCTGCCGCGGCTCGCGGCCGAACTCCGCGCGCGCGGCACGCGCCTGGTGTCGATCGTCGACCCGGCGGTGAAGGCCGAGCCGGGCAACGCGGTGTACGACAGCGGGTCCGCCGCGGACGCCTTCGTACGGGACGGGCGCGGGCGCGAGGTACGCGGCGTGGTGTGGCCGGGTCCGGCGGTGTTCCCCGACTTCACCGACCCGAAGGTGCGCAAGTGGTGGGGCGGGCTGTACGCGGAACGGCTCGCCCAGGGCTTCTCCGGCGTGTGGCACGACATGAACGAGCCCACGTCGTTCGCCGCGTTCGGCGAGCCGACCCTGCCGCGCTCGGCGCGGCACGCGCTGGAGGGCCGCGGCGGCGACCACCGCGAGGCGCACAACGTGTACGGGCTGGCGATGGCCAGGGCCGGCTACCAGGGGCTGCTCGAACTCCGGCCCGCCCGGCGGCCGTTCCTCTTCTCCCGCTCCGGCTGGGCCGGCATGCAGCGCTACGGCGGCACCTGGTCCGGCGACGTGGCGACCGGCTGGCCGGGGCTGCGCGCCTCGCTGTCGCTGGTGCTCGGGCTGGGGCTGTGCGGCGTGCCGTACTCGGGCCCGGACATCGGAGGGTTCACCGGGACGCCGTCGCCGGAGCTGTACCTGCGCTGGTTCCAGCTCGGCGCGTACCTCCCGCTGTTCCGCACGCACGCCTCGAAGCGGGCCGGGCGGCGCGAGCCGTGGGAGTTCGGTCAGGAGGTGCTGGAGAGCGCGCGGGAGGCGCTGGCGCGCCGGGAGCAGCTGCTGCCGTACTTCGTCACGCTGGCCCATCTCGCGCACCGTACGGGCGCGCCGTACGTGCGCCCGCTGTGGTGGCAGCACTCGCGGGACCGGGCGTTGCGCGACTGCGACGACGCGTTCCTGCTGGGCGACGCGCTGCTGGTGGCGCCGGTGCTGGAGAAGGGCGCGCGGCGGCGGACCGTACGGCTGCCGCGCGGCCGCTGGTACGACACGGCGACGGGGCAGGCGTACGAGGGGCCCGCGCGCGCGGAGCTCGACGCGCCGCTCGGCCGCATCCCGGTGCTGGCGCGGGCGGGCGCGGCGATACCGGTGGTCGGCGCGGACGGCGGCATCGAACTGGAGGTGTGGACCCCGGCCCCGGGACGCAGCGGCACCGGCCTGCTGATCACGGACGCCGGGGACGGCTGGGACGCGCCGGAGGTCGTACGGCTGACGGTGCAGACCGGGGAGGACGGCGGGCCGGTGGTGACGCGGGACGACGGGGGCCCGGCCGGCTACCCGCTGCGGGTGCGCGGCTGAGCACCGTACGGTGCCGCTTGTCGTACGGCTTCCCTTTGTCGTACGGCGTTCCCTCTTCCGCGCGGGTGTGCCGCTGCGGTAGTCAAAGGGGATGTCGCGATCAGTCTCCTCCCCAGGCCGTTCCCCCATCCGCGCGCTGCGCCGCCGCCTCTCGCCGCTGCGCCCGTCCGTACGCCGCCGTCCGGCGCGCCGCCTCGTCCTCGCCGCAGTCGCCGCAGCCCTCCTCGGCACGCTGACTCCGGCGCCCGCCGCGGCCGACGGGGCGCGCGGCGGTGAGCCGAGGGCGCCGGAGGAGTTCGTCGCGCTGCGCGACGTGGCGCCGACGATCCTCCAGGACATCCGCTACTTCACGCGGCACGACTTCGTGGGCGAGCGCATCGACGGCTACCGCAGCCCGATGTGCATCCTCACCGAGGACGCCGCCCGCGCGCTGCGCACCGCGCAGCGGCAGTTCCTGCGGCAGGGCTACACCCTGAAGGTCTACGACTGCTTCCGCCCGCAGCGCGCCGTCGACCACTTCGTGCGCTGGGCGAAGGACCTGGACGACGAGCGGATGAAGGACGAGTTCTATCCGCGCGTGGACAAGTCCCGGCTGTTCGAGGACGGTTACATCGCCGAGCAGTCCGGCCACAGCCGCGGCAGCACGGTGGACCTGACGCTGGTACGGCTCCCGGCGCTGCCCACCCGCCCGTACGTGCCCGGCGAGCCGCTCGTGCCGTGCTATGCGCCGCGGGAGGAGCGCTTCCCCGACAACTCCGTCGACATGGGCACCGGTTACGACTGCTTCGACACGCTCTCGCACACGCTCGACCCGCGGGTGCAGGGTGAGCAGCGGGCCAACCGGCTGCTGCTGAAGCGCGGGCTGGAGGCGGCGGGCTTCGAGAACTACGCCCACGAGTGGTGGCACTTCACCTTCCAGCCGGAGACGTTCCCGGACACGTACTTCGACTTCCCGGTCTCCCGCCGGTCCCTCGGCGGCCACTGAGCCTGCCGGACTCCCCGTACAGAGTCGGCGGCGCCGGAACCACCCCCGTGGGTCCCGGCGCCGCCGTCATCTGTAGTGGACGCCCTTCCCCGGGCGGCGGTTCAAGATCCGGCGGCCCGTGACCCGCATGGGAAGGTGGTGACGTGCTCGTGACAGTCGGCACACGCCCGGCGCCGGCGGGCACCGCCCCGTACCGCGGTCGCACTGCCCGGAACTGCTCATGAACAGTGTGTGAACCACCCCTGCGGGCCCGGCAGTTGACGCCATCATGCTGCCGTGCCCTCCTGGTCGGACTCCTTGCGCTTCGCCTTCCAGCCCGTCGTGAATCTGGCCACGGGTTCCGTGACCGCGCTGGAGATACTCGCCCGCCCGGAGACCGGCGACGTGCTGGCCGCCGCCCGGCGCGCACCGGACCTCGACGCCGAACTCGCCGCCCTCGCCCTGCGGTCGGCCGCACACCAGGAGACGCTGCTGCCGCTGCACGTCAACGTGTACGCGGGCACCCTCGCGCGGCTCGGCACGCTGACGGCGCTGCGCGCGGCCGTACGGGAGGCGGGCCGGCACCCGTGGGAGGTGACCGTCGACCTGAGCGCCCCCTTCGCACCCGCGCCCCCGCGGGCACTGCTGGACGGGGTGGCGGCGCTGCGGGCGGAGGGGTTCCGGATCAGCGCCGACGGAGTCGGCGACGGCGACCTCCCGCTGAACCTCCTCGTCGACCTCGCACCCGACCTGGTCAAGCTCGACGGCTCGCTGGCCGCCGCCCTCCCCGACCGCCCCGAGCGGTTCGCCGCCGCGGCCGCCCTGCGGCGGCTCTGCGACGGGATCGGCGCGCTCCTCGCGGTGGAGGGCGTGGAGACCGAACGGCAGTGCGCGGCCGCCCGCGAGGCGGGCGCGCAGCTCGCGCAGGGCCACCTGTTCGCGCCGCCCATGCGGCGGCCCGCGGCCGGTGTGCACTGCCCGGTGACGGCCGCGCCGGCGGTGGCGGCGCCGGAGCCGGCGGGCCCGCCGGTCACGCAGTTCCTGCGGCCCGCCGCACTGCTGCCGCTGTCCGCCTCGGCGGGCGAGGTGCGCGCGCTGCTCACCGGCGCCCCCGACGTGTCCGGTGTGGTGCTGGTCGACGCGGACGGGGCGCCCGTACGGTCCATCGACCGGGACCGCTTCCTGCTGCCGCTGTCCGGGCGCTACGGGCACGCCCTGTACGCCGACCGGCCGGCCGCCCGTCTGGCCGACACGCCGCGCACGGTCCGTACGGACGCGACCGCGTGGGAGGTGCTCGGCGTCGTCGCGGCCGACGAACGCAGCCGTACGGGCGACGACGTGGCGGCCGTGGACGGAGACGGCCGGTGCGTCGGCGTCGTCCGGCTCACCGACATCGTGCGGGCGCTCGCCGAGTCCCGCGTCGAGCAGGCCGCGTCCCTCAACCCGCTGACCCGGTTGCCGGGCTCGGACGCGGTCCGCACAGAGGTTGCCGAACGGATCGCGGAGGGCAGGGCGTTCACCCTGAGCTGGCTGGACGTGGACGGCTTCAAGCAGGTCAACGACGGCGCCGGGTTCGCGGCGGGCGACGAGCTGATTCGTTCCGTGGGGCGGACACTGGCCGGGGCCGCGGCCGCTGACGGCCAGTCGGCCACCCGTATCGGCCACATCGGCGGCGACGACTTCCTGATCCTCGCCGACGCGCGGTGCCTCGGCGACCTCGCCGCCGAGGTGCTGGACACGCCCTGGTCGGCGGGCGGCATGCGGGTGACGCTGTCGCTGGCGACCGTGGTGTGCGAGCCCGGCAGCGTCGCGGACCACCAGCAGGCCTCGGCCTGTCTGGCGCCGCTGAAGAAGGCGGCGAAGGCGCTGCGCGGCGCGAGCTGGGTGCTGGGGCGCCCGGGCCGCGACGGGCACGAAGTTCTGCGCGGCACGGCCGACGAGTCCGCCGTGTCCATGACCTTGACGGCCCCTCAGCAGCGATGAACACTGCGTCCACGCTCGTCGCGGAGGCCGGGCGGGGCGGAGGACACGCGGTTGGGCGGTCCTCCCTGCTGTCGGTTCCGTAGCCAGGCAAGCACATACCCTTCAGGGACGTCCGGGGCCGCCACCCCGGGCGAGGGCACAAGGAGCCGCTATGGAGCAATTCTCGAACGGGGACATCTTCGCCGGGGAAGTCATCGGTACGGCGATCCTGGTTCTCTTCGGCGCGGGAGTCTGCGCCGCCGTCAATCTGAGGCACTCGAAGGCGAAGGACGCCGGGTGGGTCGTCATCGCCTTCGGCTGGGGCTTCGGCGTGCTGGCCGGCGCGTACACCGCGACGCCGCTGTCCGGCGGCCACATCAACCCGGCGGTGACCGTCGGGCTCGCCACGGAGAGCGGCGAGTGGAGCAAGGTGCCGCTCTACATCCTGGCGCAGATGATCGGCGCGTTCATCGGCGCCGTACTGGCGTGGCTGGTCTACTACTCGCAGTTCGCCGCCAACGCCGACAAGGACCACGCGCAGCCGACGCTCGGGAACTTCTCCACCATCCCGGAGATCCGGAACCCGGCCGCGAACCTGGTCACCGAGGTCATCGCCACCACCGTGCTGGTCCTCCCGATCCTCGCCTTCGGCCTCACCACGGGCCTCGGCGAGTCGGGCACATCGGTGCTGATGGTGTCGCTCCTCGTCGTCGGCATCGGCCTGTCACTGGGCGGGCCCACCGGCTACGCCATCAACCCCGCCCGCGACCTGGGCCCGCGCCTCGCCCACGCGGTGATGCCGATCCCCAACAAGGGCACCTCGGACTGGAGCTACGCGTGGATCCCGGTGGCCGGCCCGCTCATAGGCGGACTGATCGGCGCCGGCATCTACAAACTCGCCTTCTGAGCAAGGGACGTAACCCATGACGGATTCGTACGTCGCGGCAATCGACCAGGGCACCACTTCCAGCCGTTGCATCATCTTCAACCAGGACGGCGCGATCGTCACCGTCGACCAGCGAGAGCACCGCCAGATCTTTCCCAAACCCGGCTGGGTCGAGCACGACGCCACCGAGATCTGGTCCAAGACGCAGGCCGTCGTCGCCGGAGCCATCGCCAAGGCGGGGCTGAACCCCGACCAGCTCACCGCCCTCGGCATCACCAACCAGCGCGAGACCACGGTCCTGTGGGAGCGGGCCACGGGCAAGCCCGTGCACAACGCGATCGTCTGGCAGGACACCCGTACGTCGGCGCTGTGCACGGAACTCGGCGGCGCCGACGGGCAGGACCGCTTCCGTGACCGTACGGGGCTGCCGCTCGCCAGCTACTTCTCCGGGCCGAAGGTGGCCTGGCTGCTGGACAACGTGCCGGGGCTGCGGCAGCGGGCCGAGGCGGGCGAGATCGCGTTCGGCACCATGGACTCCTGGCTGATCTGGAACCTGACCGGCGGCACCGACGGCGGCGTGCACGTCACCGACGTGACCAACGCGGGCCGCACCATGCTGATGAACCTGGAGACCCTCCAGTGGGACTCCTCGATCCTCTCGGCGATGAACGTGCCCGAGGCCGTCCTGCCGGAGATCAGGTCGTCCGCCGAGGTGTACGGCACGGCCGTCGGGCAGCTCGCCGGGGTGCCGGTGGCCTCGGCGCTCGGCGACCAGCAGGCGGCGGTGTTCGGGCAGACCTGCTACGGCGTCGGCGAGGCCAAGAACACGTACGGCACCGGCTCGTTCCTGCTGCTCAACACCGGCACGCGGCCGGTGCCGTCCAAGAACGGGCTGCTGACCACGATGGGCTACCAGCTCGGCGGCGAGCCGCCGGTCTACTGCCTGGAGGGCTCCATCGCGATCACCGGGGCGCTGGTGCAGTGGTTCCGCGACCAGCTGGGGATCATCTCCTCGGCGGACGAGATCGAGCCGCTGGCCGCGAGCGTCGAGGACAACGGCGGGGCGTACATCGTGCCGGCGTTCTCCGGCCTGTTCGCGCCGTACTGGCGCTCGGACGCCCGCGGCGTCGTCACCGGCCTCACCCGCTACGTCACCAAGGCCCATCTGGCGCGCGCCGTGCTGGAGGCGACGAGCTGGCAGACGCGTGAGGTGGTGGACGCGATGTACGAGGACTCGGGCGTACGCATCACCACCCTCAAGGTCGACGGCGGCATGACCGTCAACGACCTGCTGATGCAGCACCAGTCGGACGTTCTCGGCGTGCCGGTGATCCGGCCCGTGGTCGCCGAGACGACGTGTCTCGGCGCGGCGTACGCGGCGGGGCTGGCCACCGGCGTCTGGTCGGACACGGACGAGCTGAAGGCGCACTGGAAGCGCGACACGGAGTGGACCCCGCGCATGGGCACCGAGGAGCGGGAGCGGGAGTACCACAACTGGCACAAGGCGGTGGAGCGCAGCTTCGGCTGGGAGGAGGACGGCGCGAGCTGAGGTACGGGGCCCGCGGCCGTCCGCCTGTCCGTCTGTTCAGCCGTCCGGTCCGTGTCCGGACGGCTGTCGGTCAGGTGGCGGCCGCGGGCTGGCTCCGTTCTGCGGCCGTCCGCATGGCGTGCTCGACGACCATGACGAGCACGTCGCGGGCGGACGCGCGCTTCCGCGCGTCGCACAGCATCACCGGCACGTTCTCCCCGAGGTCGAGCGCCTGGCGCACGGTCTCCACGGGGTAGCGGTCGGCACCGTCGAAGCAGTTGACGCCGACGGTGAAGGGTATGCCGCGCCGCTCGAAGTAGTCGATCGCCGCGAAGCAGTCCTCCAGCCGCCGGGTGTCGGCGAGCACCACCGCGCCGAGCGCGCCCTGCGCCAGCTCGTCCCACAGGAACCAGAAGCGGTTCTGGCCGGGGGTGCCGAAGAGGTACAGCACCACCTTGTCGTTGATCGTGATGCGGCCGAAGTCCATCGCGACGGTGGTGGTGGTCTTGGCCTCCACACCGTTCGTGTCGTCGAAGGGCCGGCCCGCCTCCGTCAGCGTCTCCTCCGTCCGCAGCGGCCTGATCTCGCTGACGGATCCGACGAGCGTCGTCTTGCCGACGCCGAAGCCGCCGGCGACCAGCACCTTCAGGGTGACGGGCTCGTTCACGGCAGCGGCCGCGGCTTTCGCGCGGCTGCGCTCAGAGCGCCCGAAGACCATTGATCACCTCGCGCAGTATGTTCTCGTCCGGCAGCTCGGCCGGCGGAACGGGGCGGGTGACGCGGACCAGCTCCGCGTCGATGAGATCGCCGATGAGGACGCGTACGACGCCCACCGGCAGATCGAGTTCGGCGGCCAGTTCGGCGACCGACTGCGGGTTGCGGCGGCAGTGCGTGACGATGTCGACGTGCTCCGGAGCGAGCGTGTGGTCGTCGATGTCCTCGCCGGCGTCACCGCCGCCCGTGCCGTCGCCGGGGCTCTCCGCGATGACGAGCGCGATCAGGTCGAGCCGCGCCTCGTCGGCGCTGCTCCGGGTGCGGCCGCGCGTCATGGCGTACGGCCGCACCACCGGACCTGCCGCGTCGTCGAACCAGCGCTCCGTCATGGGAGATCCCCTGCCCGCTTCCTGTCAGCTTCCGCCGGGCGGGCCGGAGCGGGGTGCGGTGCCGAGATGTACGCCGACGCGCTTCACCAGCAGCGTCATCTCATAGGCGACCTGGCCGACATCGGACTCGGCGTCCGCGAGCACGGCCAGGCAGCTGCCGTCGCCGGCGGCCGTGACGAAGAGGAACGCCTCCTCCAGCTCCACCACGGTCTGCCGGACGCCGCCCGCCTCGAAGTGCCGGCCGACGCCCTTGGCCAGGCTGTGGAACCCGGAAGCCACCGCCGCGAGATGCTCGCCGTCCTCCCGGGTGAGTCCCCCGGAGGTGCCTCTGGGGAGCCCGTCGCCGGAGAGCACGAGCGCCTTGCGGATACTGCCCACCCGCTGGACGAGCTCGTCCAGCAGCCAGTTGAGTTCGTCCGCACCCCGCGTGTTGGCGTACGAGGCGGCCTTCGGACCGGTCATCGACCTTCCCCCTCTGGAGTTGTTCCTGCTGGTGGTTCTCCCGTGCCGTCCCGCGACGGGTCACCGTTGTCCTGCCGGCCGCGCTGCCAGCCGCGCTGCATCGACGCCATCCGGCTGCGTACCTCCTCGGCGTCACGTTCCTCCGGCGCCTGCGTACGCGCGTCCTGGCCCCCACCGTACGTGGCCTCCGACGGCTCCGCCCTGAGCTGCGGGGCGATGCTCGCCTGCCGTACGCGGCGCGGGAGTCCGCCGACGGTGGCGGGCGCGCCGGAGCCCGGGTCCGCGTCTGAACCCGAGTCCCTGCCGGGGCCCGTGTCCCTGTCCGCTGCCGTGCCGCCCTGTTCCGGCTCGTGCCGCGGCCCCTGCTGCCGCTGCCGGTCCTCGACCGGGCGGCCGTGGTCGGAGACCAGTACGGGCGCGCCCCTGCGGCGGCGCGGCAGCGGCGCCGTGCCGTCCGTCCCGGCGGCGCGGGACGTCTCCGCGGGCTCGCGCGCCTGCTGGTGCTGTTCGCCACCGGGCGCTGCCTCCGGGTCCGGTACGGGGCCCGGGCCGCTGTCGGAGTGGCGCCGCCCCTGCGGCTTCGTACGGCGCCGGAACAGGCCGCCGGGGCTGCTGTCCGTGTCCTCCAACTCCAGCTCCAGCGGCGCCTCGAGCTCGACCGGACCGTCCAGCGCCGCGGCCGGCGGCGTGCTGCCGCTCTCCAGCAGCGGCACCGGCACCTGGGCGAGCGCGGCGAAGCGGTCGTCCGTGCCGCCGTCGTCGGCGCGCGCCACGGCGCGCTCGTCGTCGCGGTCGGCGGTCTCGGTGAGCACCGAGCCGGGGATGAGCACCACCGCGGTGGTGCCGCCGTACGGGGAGGGCTGCAGCGAGACCCGTACGCCCTGCCGCTGGGCGAGCCGCGACACCACGAACAGCCCGAGCCGGTCGGTGTCGGACAGCTCGAACTCGGGTGTCTCGGCGAGCCGCAGGTTCGCGTCGAGCAGGGCGTCGGCGTTCATGCCCAGACCGCGGTCGTGGATCTCGAGGGTGAACCCGTTGGCGACGCGTTCGCCGAGGACCTGGACGGCGGTGTGCGGCGGCGAGAACACGGTGGCGTTCTCGAGGAGTTCGGCGATGAGGTGGGTGAGGTCGGCGACGGCGCTGCCGTCGACGGCGAGCTTCGACAGCCGCCGTACCTCGATCCGCTCGTAGTCCTCGACCTCGGCCACCGCGGCCCGTACGACATCCATCAGCTGCACCGGCTTGCGCCACTGCCGGGACGGCGCGGCGCCGGAGAGGATGACCAGGCCCTCGGCGTGCCGCCGCATGCGCGTGGTGAGGTGGTCGAGCCGGAAGAGGTCCGCGAGCTCGTCGGCGTCCTCCGTACGGCGCTCCATCGTGTCGAGCAGGGTGAGCTGGCGGTGCAGCAGCACCTGGTTGCGGCGGGCGAGGTTGACGAAGACCTCGGAAACGCCGCGGCGCATGTCGGCCTGTTTGACGGCGGCTTCGACGGCGGCGCGCTGGAGGGTGTTGAGGGCCTGGCCGACCTGGCCGGTCTCGTCCTGCGGGTACTCCAGGCGCGGTGCCTCGGTCTCGACGTCGACCTGTTCGCCGGCGGCGAGCCGGCGCATCACGCTGGGCAGCCGTACGCCCGCGGACTCGTTGGCCTCCTTGCGCAGCGTGCTCAGGTCGCGTACGAGCCCGCGGCCGACGCGGAACGAGATGACGATGGAGGCCAGCACGGCCAGGAAGCCGAGGACGCCGGCGGCTCCGGCGCGCAGGAGCACGTTGGTGGTCTCGGGCTCGATCCGGTCGTGGAATCGTTCGTGCGCGTCGAAGTGGAGGCGCTGCATGTCGTCGAGGACGGCGGTGGTGGCCTCCTCCCAGCGGTCCGCGCCGACGACGCCGGCGGCGCCGCGCGCGCCGGCGGCGATGATGGCGTCCTCGTAGCTGGCGAGGGTGCGGCCGTCGGTGCCGCTCCAGTAGTCCTCGAAGCCCTCGCGGTCCTCGTTGGGCAGCTGCTGCACGCTGGCGATGTACGCGAGGTTCCGTTCGGCGATCCGGTCGGAGAACGCGCGCCGGTCGCCGCTGGTCATCTCGCCCGCGGCCAGTGCCGCCGCCATCAGCGCATCCTCGCGGGACAGATACTCGCGGGCGCGGGTGAAGCCGGTCAGCGCGCGGCTCTGCTTCTCGAGCCCGGCCTGCTCCAGTCCGTTCATCGAGTCGAGGAACAGGAAGCAGGGGTCGATGAGTTCGTTGTACGCCTGGAACGCGCCGCCGCGGCTGAGCGTGCTGTTCTCGGCCTTGTCGCGCAGGTCCTGCAGCCCGTCGAGGCCCTCCAGCATGTTGTCGAGCTGGGCGCGCGGCTCCTCCTCCAGATCCCCCCTGAGCCCCTCGTCGACCTGTTCGCGTACCGTGTCGACAGCCCGGTCGGTGGACCGCTGCTGGCTGTGGAGCCGGGTGAGGGCATCGGAACGGCGGGGGTCGGCGAGGTGGATCAGGATCTGGCGGCGTTCGCGCTGGATCGCGTGGGTGACGTCGTGGACGGGGTCGTCGACCCGCTCCATGGCCTCCGTGGCGGAGATCAGGTCTGCTGCCTCGCGGCTGGTGAGGTAGGTCGCGAAGGCCCAGATGGACACGAGGGACACGAGCGGCACCAGCAGCAGCGCCACGATCTTCCGGCGGATCGGCTTACCGCGAAAGCGCATGGCCTCCCCTACGTCAACCCCTCCGCTCGGAGGCGTGTTTCAACAGCAAACGGCGCGAGCCTACTACTGCGCCACCGCCAACTCGTAGACGTGTCCCCACGTTCAATCGATCGTCCAGGGTGCCTCATCCTGAGTTGTCCGTCGATGCCCTGAGGCGGTATCGGTAAATGTGGCGCAGGACACGTGACCGGAGGGGTTTGCATGCCCGGCGACGTGAAGGGGGAGTGGAGAAAACATGTACGCGAAGCCCCGGTTGCCGGATCCGGTGCGGGCCGCGGCGGTGCGTGCGGTGATCATCATCGCGCTGACGCTGGTGCAGCTCACGGTGGCGCTGCTGTGCTCCTACGCGGGCGTGTGGCTGGCCTTCCCGATGGTGCTGGCCACCGTGGCCAGCACCGTCGTGGCCACGTGGAGCGTGCTGGACGTGTGGGTGACCCGGCAGGTGTGGATCCAGCGGCACGGCGTGATCTCGGAACCGAGCAGCGTCGCCCGGCGCAGACGGGCGGCCGAGCGGCAGAGACGCAAGGCGGCCGTGAGGTCCGGCCGTTCGGCTAGTCGGGACGGCGGTACATCCGCGTCGCGGTGATCTCGCCGTGCACGGGCTCGCCCTCCGCCGGCTCGCCGTCCGCCGGTTCGCGCGGCAGACCGGGCCGCAGATGCTCCTCCACGCTGATGTACTTCAGCCCGGCGCGGAGGTCCGCGTCGTTGCGCAGCCGGATCACGAGTGGGAATTCGGCCAGTGCCGTGGTGTCGAAAAGTCCCGTTGTGTAGAGCAGTTGCACCCCGAGCGCGTCGGCGACCGCGCGCTGGAGCTCCAGTAGATACGTGGCGTTGGCCCGGCCGATGGGGTTGTCGAGGAACAGCGTGCCCGCGTGCCGGTGCCGGTCACGGCCGCGGTCGTTGCTCCGCAGGGCGGCCATGGTGCAGTACAGCGCGATGGCGGCGGTGAGCAGCTGGCCGCCGGAGAACACGTCTCCCATCTGGCCGACCGGCACCCGCTCCGCCCGCAGCACCGCGTCCGGCTTGAGGATCTCCACGGACACGCCGCGCGGCTGGAGCGCCGCGTGGACGCCGCGCAGCAGCAGGGACATGCCGTCGCGGCGGAGGTCGGAGTTCTTGCGGACGGCGGCGCGCGTCGCCTCGTCGATGACCTCGCCCAGCCGCTCGGTCAGCGTGGCCTGGTCCGGGTCGTCGAAGCGGACGCGGAGGAACTCCTGCCCCGACCACTCCCCCAGCCCCTCCGGCAGTCGGGACAGCCGCTGCGCCGAACGCAGCGTCGCCACGGACGACTCGACGAGCCCGCGCAGCCGGTCGACGATGCTGTCGCGGTTCCGCTCCAGCTGCTCCAGCTCGTCGGACAGGACGCGCAGCCGGGGCGCGAACGCCGCCGCCCACTCCGCGGCGTGCTCGGGCAGTGCGGCCGCGGGCAGTTCGCGGATCTGCTGCCGGGCGGGCGTGCGGACCTGTTCGTACCGCGTCGAGTTGGCGTGCCGTACGAGCACGTCGCTGGCGTCCCGTACGGCCTGCTCGGCGGCGGAAAGGTCGGCCGCGCAGCCGCGCAGGGAGCGGCGGGCCTCGGCGGCGGACTGCCGCGCCTCGGGCAGGGTGCCCGGATACGGCTCGGGCTCCTCCGCCGTCTCCTCCGCGCCGCCCTGCGGTTCGCGCAGCAGGTCGCGGAGCATGGCGGCGGTCTCGTCGAAGCCGCTCGCCGCGTCCTCGGCGGCGCGGTGGGTGTGCTGGAGCTCGTCGAGCGCGGCGGTGGCCGCGGCCAGTTCGTCGCCGCGGGCGGCGAGCTCGGCGTTGGCGGTGCGCAGCAGCGTCTGGGCCTGCTCGGCGTCGGCGGGCACGAGGTCCGGGGGCAGCTCGGTGTGGGCGCCGCCGCCGTCGGGTGCGAGCCGTTCGGCCTCGCCGCGCAGCCGGCCGAGCTGCTCGCTGGCGTCGGAGGCGCGCGACTCCAGGAGCTGGACGAGGGACTCGGCGCGGGCCGCCGCCGCCTGCCGGGACGGGCCGTCGGCGCCCTCGGGGCCCTCCAGCAGCTGGGCGGCGCGGGTGCGGACCTTGTTGGTGAGCCGGTCGAGGGTGGCCAGCGCGGCGCTCTCGTCGCTCTCGGCGCGGGCCTGTTCGGCGCGCAGGTCGGTGCCGACGCCGACCTTCTCGTACAGCTGTGACGCCGAGCGGTACGCCTCGCGCAGCGCGGGCAGCGACGCGCCGGCCTGCGGGCCGCCGCCGTCGGGCTGCTGCTCCGCGCCGTCCGGCACGCCCGCGATCTCGGCGCGCTCGGCGCGCAGCGCGCGTGCGGTGCGGCGGGCGTCGTCGGCGGCGCGCTGGGCGGCGCGGCGGTCCTCGTCGGCGGCGCGGGCCCGTTCGAGGCAGGCGGCGGCGCGCGCCTCGGGCTCGGCGGCGGCGTCGGCCAGCTCCCGCAGCCGCACCTGCCACTTGGCGCGCTCCCGCAGCCGGAACGCCAGCCCGGCCAGCGCGTCGGCGCTGCGCCGGGCGCGCTGCGCCCGCTCCTGGTGCTCCTCGCGTGCCCGCGCGCACTCGGCCGCGGACTCGTCGGCCTCCGCGCGCGCCGTACGGGCCTCGGTGAGGCGGTGTTCGGCAGCCTCGGCGGCCGTGCCGGCCGACGCGGCGGCCTCGGCCAGCTCCGCCAGCCGTCCCTGGGGGCAGCCGGTGCGCCAGGAGGCGAGCCGCGCGGACAGGGCGCGGTC
This sequence comes from Streptomyces armeniacus, assembly GCF_003355155.1. Classification (NCBI taxonomy): domain Bacteria; kingdom Bacillati; phylum Actinomycetota; class Actinomycetes; order Kitasatosporales; family Streptomycetaceae; genus Streptomyces; species Streptomyces armeniacus. The sequence continues at coordinate 5,450,439 of NZ_CP031320.1, forward strand.
GGCGGACAGCCGGGCGGCGAGCGTACGGATCTCCTCGTCCCGCGCGACGGCGCGCTCCCGCAGCTGGTGGCGCTCGTCGTCGGCGGCGCGCTCGTCGTGCATCGCCGGGTTCGGCGGCACGAGGAACACCCCGCTGTCACGCTCCTCCGGCGACGGTGTCGGCGCGAGCAGCGCGGCGGCCGTGCCGACGGCGACGGCGGAGCGGGGCAGCAGCGCGGCGGCGGCGAGCACCTCGCGGGCGCGGGTGTGGCTGTCGGGGTCGGTGATGACGACGCCGTCGACGAGTTCGGGCCTGGTGGCCAGCACGGCGGCGTGGTCGACGGGGTCGACGGCCTGGGCGAGATAGCGCCAGCCGGGCAGCGCGGGGATGCCGTGCTCTCCGAGGTAGTCGACGGTGGCCAGCACGTCGGGGCCGGGCGGCAGCAGCCCGCCGTCGCCGAGGGCGCCGAGCACGCGGGAGTCCTCGGCGGCGTCCGTACGCAGCGCGAACAGCTGCCGTTCGGTGGCGGAAACGGACTCGTCGAGGAGGTCTCGGAGCGACTCGGCGTTCCGGTCCAGCTCCTCGGCGGTGAACGCGCCCTCCGCGCCGAGCAGTTCGGCCAGCCGCTGCTCGGCGCCCAGTGCCTGCGCGGCGGCGTGCTCGGCGCCGTACGCGCTGCGCGCCGCGTCGGCCGCGTCCGCGGCGCGGGCGGCGCCGAGCTCGGCGCGGGCGTGCTCGGCCGCCGCCTCCTGGGCGCGGTCCGCGGCTCGCGCGGCGGCTTCGCGCGCCGCCTCGGCGGCGGCCACGGCCTGGTTCTCCGCGTCGCTGGCGGCGAGCGCCGCGCGGGCCGGATCGGCGTCCGGGGCGGTGTCGTCGAGCCAGCCGGCGCGTACGGCCTCCGCCGTCTCCCGCTCGACCTCGGCCAGCCGCTGCCGCAGATGGTCGCCCTCGCTGCGGGCGCGCTGCGCCTCGGTGGCGGCGGCCGTGGCGTCGCGGTGCGCCGCCTCGCCCTCGGCCTGGAGCCGCGCCGAACGCTCCTCCTGCTCCGCCGCGATGCGCTCGCCGTCCTCGGCGGCGTGGTGCAGCGCGCGTACGAGCTCGGCGGCGGCCTTGCCGCGTGCGGCGAGCGCGGGTGCGGCGTCCCGTTCGGCCTCGCGGATGGCGGCGGCGACACGCTCGGCGCGGTCGGCGGCGGCGCGGTGCTGCAGCACGGTCTCGGCGGCCTGCCAGGCGGAGTGCAGCGTACGGGCGTCGATCAGCTCCCGGCGCTGCGCCGCGGCGGACTTCTCGGCGGCGGCGAGGGCCAGGGAGGCGTGCCGGTAGGCGAGTTCGGCGGCGGTGCGGCCGGCCTGCGCGCGGGCGGACTCGGCGTCCGTGACCGCCTGACCGGCCGTGGCCAGCCGCTCGGCGAGCTCGGCGGCACGGTCCCGCTCGCCACTGGCGCGGGCGGACAGCCGGCGGGCGAGGGTGCGGGTGCGGCGCTCGGCGCCGGCGTGGATGTCTCGGGCGCGGGAGCGCTCCTCGGCGGCCTCGGCGATGCGGGTGAGGAGGTCGAGCGAGCCCGCGGTGAAGTCCCGTTCGGCGGTGAGCTCGGCGCGGCGGCCGAGCTTGTGCGCGAAGCCGTGCAGCAGGTCGGCGAGGCCGTCGGTGTCGCGGGTGTCGGTGACGGCGCGGAGCAGGAGGTCGGTGAAGTCGGAGTCGTTCTTGACCGCGAAGAGCCCGGCGGCCTCGCCCTCGTCGGCGTTCATCTCGCGCTGGTAGCGGAAGAGTTCGGGGTCGAGGCCGAGACCGGTCAGGTGCTCGTTCCAGCGCTCGTGGACCTCCTCCCAGACGACGTCCAGGTTGGGGTACGCCTTGCCGGTCTCGGTGAGGACGTCGCGGAAGCCCTTCATGGTGCGCCTGCGGCCGCGCGCGGCGGAGGCGCCCTCGGCTGCGGGCCGCATCGCCGCGGACTCGGCGACCGGCAGCGAGTCCAGGCTCATGCCGGGGCCCGGCCGGAACGCGTACCACGCCTCCGCGAACTTCCGCGGGTCGCCGGACACCTGGCGACCGCGCCACTCGCTGACCTTGCCGACCACGACCGTCTCGCCGGTACGGGTGTGCTGCCACTCCAGGGCGACGTGCCCGCAGTCGTCCGCGAGCAGGAACTTGCGCAGCACGCCGGAGCTGGCGCCGCCGAGCGTGTTCCGGTGGCCCGGCAGCATCACCGAGAAGATCAGCTTGAGCAGGACGGACTTGCCGCCGCCGTTCTCCAGGAAGAGCACGCCCGCGGGGGCGGGGCGGCGCGGCGGGCCGGTCGGCTCGTCCTCGAAGAAGTCCGCCTGCGCGGGTGCCGGACTGGGCACCGGCTCGCCGACTCCGCGCAGGTCCAGCACGGTGTCGGCGTAGCGCGCACCGGCGGGCCCGATGGAGTAGAGGCGGATACGGGACAGCTCGTACATGGCGGCGGACTCTCGTAGGCGTGCGGTCGGTGTGGACGTCGGTGTCGGTGCGGGGGTCGGTGTCGGTGCGGGGGTCGGTGTCGGTGTTTCGGGACCGGCCCGGCTGCCGGCGGTCGGGTGCCGGGGCGCCGGGCCGGAACGGCCGTACGGCGGCGGCCCGTCGGAGCCGGACCGCGCGGCGGGTGTCAGGGCTGGCCGTGCCGGTGCGTGTGGAACGGCAGTCCCGCCTCGGCCACCAGCTCCGCCTCCCCTTCGTCTTCGGGCGGCACCAGCGTCGGGCTGCCGTCCCCGACGGGCACTATGCCCAGCTCCAGCAGTTCGGCCATGGCGGCGCTGCCGGCCGTGTCGCGCACCTGGAGCTGGTACCGCGCGGTGGTGCGGTACGTGCCGCCGCCCTCGTCGCCGGTGCGCTGCAGGAAGCCGGAGTCGACGAGGAACGCGACGGCCTTCGCGACGATGCCGGTCGTCGAACCGGCCAGCCTCCGCGCGTCCTTGGTCGCCCCGGTGGCGCTGCGCCGCGCGTACACCCGCCAGGCCGCCTCCAGGCCGGGCGCGTCGGTGGCCGGGTCGGTGTTCTCGCCCTGCTGCTCGGCGCGCTCCTCGAGGCGGCGGCACGCCTGCCGTACGAAGGCGTCCACGCCGTTGACGGTGATCCGCCCGACGTACCCGTCGTCCGCGAGGTCCTGCGGGCGCGGGAACGCCATGGCGGCGACGGCGAGATGGGCGAGGCCGTGCAGGAAGCGGTCGGCGGAGTCGGCGGTGGCGCGCCGGGCGTAGTCGCCCATGCGGACGGCGAACACCGAGTCCTCGGCCGCCGTCACGGCCATCCCCGCGCGCGGTGAGACCTCCAGGACGACGAGCCCGAGGCCGGTGGCGACGGCGTCGGCGAGGCGTGCGAAGGGTGGCTCCTCGCGGTAACGCCGCAGGAGTGCCGCGTACTCGGCGTCGCGTGCGGGGAGCAGCTTGGGGTGCAGCCCGAAGGAGACGAGGCGGGCGGCGTCCGCCGCGTCGGCGGGGGTGACGGGCGCCTCCGCGGGGGCACCGGCTGCCCCGGCGCCCTGTGCGCCGCCGGCGCCGCCTCCGAGGTCCAGGTCGAGGCCGTGGTCGGTCATGCCGCCTCCGTACGGTCCGCGGCCATGCCGGCCGCGTCGAGCAGGGCGGTGCCGACGATGAGGTCGGCGCCGCCGAATTCCGGGTCGTCCAGCTCGGTGCCGTCGTCGGCTGCGAACAGCAGCCGCTGCTCCCCCTGCCGGTACGCGGTGCCGACGGACGGGCTGGCGGCGTGCACGGCCAGCAGCGCGACCAGATACGGCAGTTCGGGGTCGCGGCGGCGGGCGTCCGCGATCAGCCCGGACAGCCGCCGGGGGGCGTCCGCCGGCAGGTCGAGCAGCTCCGCGGCGGCCTCGAACTGCTCCGTGCTGAACCGGCTGTCGTCAGGGGTGGCCACCAGGTCGGGGTCGGGCATCTCGGCGCCCAGGTGCTCGCGCGGGGCGGGCGGCGTGAGCAGCAGGTCTATCAGGTCGTTCACGCGCACCGCGCCGGGCGTGCGGAACCCGGCGCCGTAGGCGAAGAACGCGTCGGTGACGCGGACGGCGCTCTCCAGCGGCAGCGGCAGCAGCGGTGTCACCAGCTGCCCGTACAGGTCGATGCCGGCGCGGGCGGCGGGCGGCGCGAACGCCTGCCGGTCCTGCTCGGCGCGGAACAGCGGGCCGGCCTCCAGCAGCCGGGACTGCAGCTGGGTGTGCCGGCGGATGCAGTCCTTGACGATGTCGACCAGCTCGGCCGCGCGCCGCTTGTGGTCGGCCTCTTCGGCCTCGTCGCGCGCGCGGCGGATGTTGGTGAGGATGGCGTTCTCGTGCCGGTACCGGTCGGCGACGTGGTCCAGCGCCTCGGTGATCATGTCGGGGACGGTGCGCAGCCAGTCCACGGCGCGCACGTCGCGGCGGGTGGCGTCGAGCGTGCGGCGCAGCGTCTCCGCGTACTGCACGGTGCGGTACCGGGCCTGCTCGGCGGCGAGCTGCGCGTCGGCCAGCCGGCCGCGGCTGATCAGCACCTCCAGCTTGACCTCGGCCGCGATCTGGGCGCTGGTGACGTCCGTGTCGAGGGCGCCCACCAGGACGTTGACGGCCTCGTCCGTGGTGCGGAGATAGACCCCGCCGCCGGGCCCCGGCACCTCCTCCACCAGCTTGAAGTCGTAGTCCCTGCGCACATACGCCCCGTCGGGCCCGAACGTGCCGTAGACGGCGCGGAATCCGCGGTCCACGCTGCCGACGTTGATCAGGTTCTCCAGCACCCAGCGGGCGACCCGCTCGTGCTCCGCGGACGTCCGCCGCGGTGCCTGCGCGGCGACCCGGGGCAGCAGCCTGGCCACTATCTCCTCGTGGTCGGCGCCGGTGTCGAAGTCCATGTTCAGGGTGACCAGGTCGATGGCGGCGAGGGCGACCTCGGCCATCGCGTACATGCCGTACTCGCCCGCCAGGTTCGCCTTGCGCACGTCCAGGTCGTGCAGCGGCGCGGTGCAGGCGAGCGCGCGCAGCCGGCGGGCCAGCCCCTCGTCGGCTGCGGGGCCGGGGGCCGGGGACGGCGGGGAAGGCGGGTTCACCAGGGCGTGCTCAGTCACGTCGGCAACACTAAGCGCTGCCACTGACAACGGACGAAACGGCACGGCCCGGGTGCGGCACGGTCACTCGGTGAGCGCGCCGGCCAGTTCCGCCAACGCGTCGGCGGTCGCCCGGGGTTCGGTGAGCAGGGCCAGATGGTGCGCGTCGCGGCGTACGACGGGCCGGCCCTCCCGTTCGGCGCGCCGGGCCTCGTCTTCGTACGCGCCGCTGAGCCGCAGGTAGCCGCTCGGCGACGGGGCGTACCGGGCGGGGAGTTCGGGCGCGGGCTCCTCGAACCAGCCGAGGGGCAGCCGGGGAAGCTCCGCGCGGAAGGCGGCGCGCTGCGCGCCGTCGGGCAGCAGCTCCTCGATGGTGCCCGGCGGGAACCACTCGTCCCACGGCGGCAGCTCGCCGTCCCGCGCGAGGGCGTTCAGCCGCTCCCGCAGCTCGACCGGGACCGTGTCGAACCAGCTGCGGCCCGGGTGCGGCAGCGGCGCGTCGGCGTGGAGGAGGCCCGCGACGGGCACTCCGGCGCCCTCCGCGGCCGCCGCGGCGGCGGGCAGCAGCGCCCCCGCGCCGCTGTGCGCGGCCAGCAGCACGGGGCCGGTGCCGCCGTCCCGCACGATGCCGTCCGCGACGCGCGCGGCGAGCCGCGGGAAGTACGGTCCGCCGTCGGCGAACTCCCCTGCCACGGACGGCACATGTGTGACGTACCCTCGCCCGCGCAGCTCCGTCGCGACCGGTTCCCAGGTCGACGGCCCTGTGAGCGGGCTGTGCACCAGGACCAGGGACGGACGTGCTCGCATGGTCAACTCATCCTCCGACGGGGGTGGGGCCGTCCCGGGATCGTAGACGACCACGAAAGGACCTCAGCGTGAACCGGATCCCGTCGCACGACTTCCCGTTGGCGATCCGCACCGACTTCTCCGACGACGAGGCGTGGGACGCCTTCGTCGCGGCCATGGACGAACCGGACGGCGGAGACGACTCCGTCGCCGACGTCGAGCTGTTCGACGACCCCGCGTACCGTGACCTCACCTCGGACGAACTGATGCAGCTGCTCCCGGAGGACTACGAGGACTCGTTCTTCGTGGTGGTCGACGGGCCCGCGCTGGCCTCGCCGGAACTGCCCGTGCTGATCGTGGACCTCCTGCACGAGCCGGGCCGTTCGTTCCGGGTGACCGCCGCCGAGCTGCCCGAAATCGAGGCGAACCTGTCGATCTCGAACATGGACTTCTTCGACTACGCCGACAGCGTCGAGGAGGACGGCGTCTTCCGCGGCTTCCCGGAGCGCGGCGACGCCTCGCGCGCGCTCCGAGGGGCCGGCGACTGAGCCCGGCGCGCCCCGCCGCGGCAACGCCGTACGGGGCTCAGCCGCCGCCGTCCGCAGGCGTCCCGTAGCCGCCGCCCCCGGGCGTACGGACCACGAGCACGTCGCCCGCCTCCGCCTCCGCCGCGTCGCGCCCCTCCAGGGGCGTGACCGAACCGTCCGTACGCTCCAGCGCGTTCGCGCCGAGGGCGCCGGGACCGCCGCCCGCCATGCCGTACGGCGGCACGCGGCGGTGGCCGCTGAGCAGCGCCACCGTCATCGGTGCGAGGAAGCGGAGGCGGCGTTCCACGCCTCGGCCGCCGGGCCAGCGGCCGGCGCCGCCGCTGCCGGCGCGTACCCGGAAGTCCTCGACGCGGACCGGGTAGCGGTGCTCCAGGACCTCCGGGTCGGTGAGCCGCGAGTTGGTCATGTGGGTCTGTACGGCGTCGGCGCCCGCGAAGCCGTCGCCCGCGCCGGAGCCGCTGGCCACCGTCTCGTAGTACTGCACCTCGTCGTTGCCGAAGGTGAGGTTGTTCATGGTGCCGGAGCCCTCGGCCTGGACGCCGAGCGCGGCGTACAGCGCGCCCGTCACCGCCTGCGACGTCTCGACGTTCCCGGCCACCGTCGCCGCGGGGAACTCGGGTGCGAGCATGGAGCCGGGCGGGATGCGGATCTCCAGCGGGGTGAGGCAGCCGCTGTTCAGCGGGATGTCGTCGGCGACGAGGGTGCGGAAGACGTACAGCACGGCGGCCATCACCACGGAGCTGGGCGCGTTGGAGTTGTCCGCGCGCTGCGGTGAGCTGCCGGTGAAGTCCAGGACGGCGCCGCGGCGTTCGCGGTCGACGGTGACGGCGACCCGGATGACGGCGCCGCTGTCCGTCTCGTAGCGGCAGGAGCCGTCGTGCAGGCCGGCGATGATGCGGCGGACGGACTCCTCCGCGTTGTCCTGGACGTGCCGCATGTAGGCGCGTACGACGTCCAGCCCGAACTGGTCGATCATGCGGTGGAGTTCGGCGATGCCCTTCTCGTTCGCGGCGATCTGTGCCCGCAGGTCGGCGAGGTTCGCGTCGGGTGAACGGGACGGGTACGGCGCCGTCGCCAGCAGCTCGCGTGTCTCGGCCTCGCGCAGCCTGCCGTCCCGTACGAGCAGCCAGTTGTCGAAGAGGACGCCCTCCTCGTGGATCGTCCGGCTGAACGCGGGCATCGAGCCGGGCGTGATGCCGCCGATCTCGGCGTGGTGCCCGCGTGAGGCGACGAGGAACAGCAGCTGTTCGCCGCCCGCGTCGAAGACGGGCGTGACGACGGTGACGTCCGGGAGGTGGGTGCCGCCGTGGTACGGGTCGTTGATGGCGTAGACGTCGCCGGGCCGCATGCCGCCCTCGTTGCGGCGCAGGACCTCCTTGATGGACTCCCCCATCGAGCCCAGGTGTACGGGGATGTGCGGGGCGTTCGCGATGAGGTTGCCGTCCTCGTCGAATAGGGCGCAGGAGAAGTCGAGGCGCTCCTTGATGTTCACGGAGTGCGCGGTGTTCTCCAGCCGGACGCCCATCTGCTCGGCGATCGCCATGAAGAGGTTGTTGAACACCTCCAGCAGCACCGGGTCCGCGCCGGTGCCCACCGCCGTACGCGCCGGGCGCGCCTCCGCGCGCGCGAGCAGCAGGTGGCCGCGCGGGTCGACGGCGGCCTGCCAGCCGGGGTCGACGACGGTGGTGGCGTCGGCCTCGGCGATGACGGCGGGCCCCCGTACGGTGTGCCCCGGGCGCAGGGCGTCGCGCCGGTGGAGCGGGGTGTCGCGCCAGCGGCCGCCGGTGTACGTCCGCACCTGGTCGGCGGGTTCGGGCGTGCCACCGCCGGGTGCCGTGTCCAGGCCGGGCGCGGCCCGTACGGTGTGCGGCCCGGACGTGCCGGTGGCCTCGGCCACGGCGGTGGCGACGACGAGCGGCTTGTCCATGGTGAAGCCGTACCGGGCGCGGTGGGCGTCCTCGAAGTCCCGCCGCATCGCGTCGGCTTCGCCGAGCCCGACGGTGAGCGTGGCGTCCGTGCCCGCGTACCGCAGCTGCAGCCGCTCCGTGGTGCTGATCGCGTCGTCGGCGATGCCGTCGGAGCGCAGTTCGCGGCGCGTCCGCTCGGACAGCCGCGCGCACAGCTCCCGTACCTCCGGCAGGAGGCCGGGGGTGAGTTCGGCCTCGACGGACTGCTCGCGCAGGGCGGTGGCGTCGGCGACGCCGATGCCGTACGCGGAGAGCACCCCGGCGAGCGGCGGGACGACGACCGTGTCGATGCCCAGCGCGTCGGCGACGCCGCAGGCGTGCTGGCCGCCGGCGCCGCCGAAGCTGGCGAGGGCGTAGCGGGTGACGTCGTGGCCGCGCTGTACGGAGATCTTCTTGACGGCGTTGGCCATGTTGAGGACGGCGATCTCGAGGAATCCCTCGGCGACCTCCTCGGGGCTGCGGTCGTCCCCGGTCGCCTCGGCGGCCTCGCGGGCGAGCAGCGTGAAGCGCTCCCGTACGAGCTCCGCGTCGAGCGGCAGGTCTCCGTCCGGGCCGAACACGTGCGGGAAGTGCCGGGGCTGGACGCGGCCGAGCATCACGTTCGCGTCGGTGACGGTGAGCGGTCCGCCGCGGCGGTAGCAGGCCGGGCCCGGGACGGCGCCCGCGGAGTCGGGGCCGACGCGGTAGCGGGCGCCGTCGAAAAGCAGCACGGAGCCGCCGCCGGCCGCGACGGTGTGGATGTCCATCATGGGGGCGCGCATCCGTACGCCCGCGACCTGCGTGCCGAAGACGCGTTCCAACTCGCCCGCGTAGTGCGAGACATCGGTCGAGGTGCCGCCCATGTCGAAGCCGATGACGCGGCCGTGGCCGACCTCGGCGCAGCTGCGCGCCATGCCGACGACGCCGCCGGCCGGCCCGGACAGTACGGCGTCCTTGCCGCGGAAGTGGGCGGCTTCGCGCAGGCCGCCGTTGGACTGCATGAACATCAGCCGGACGCCGGGGAGTTCGGCGGCGACCTGGTCCGCGTAGCGGCGCAGGACGGGCGAGAGGTAGGCGTCCACGACGGTGGTGTCGCCGCGCGGCACCAGCTTGATCAGCGGGCTGACCTCGTGCGAGCAGCTGACCTGGGTGAAGCCCGCCTCGCGCGCGAGGCGGGCGACCTCCCGCTCGTGCCCCGGCGAGCGGTACGCGTGCAGCAGCGCGACGGCGGCGCTGCGGAAGCCCTCGCCGTACGCCGTCCGCAGCGCCTCCGCGGTGGCCTCGGTGTCCAGCGCCCGTACGGTGTCGCCGTGCGCGCCCATCCGTTCGGGCACCTCGATGACGCGTGCGTACAGCGCCCCGGGCAGCGCGATGTGCCGGTCGAAGATCCGCGGGCGGTTCTGGTACGCGATGCGCAGGGCGTCGCGAAAGCCCTCGGTGGTCAGCAGGACGGTGGGCTCGCCGGCCCGTTCCAGCAGGGCGTTGGTGGCGACCGTGGTCCCCATCTTCACGGCGGCGATACGGTCGCCGGGCACCGGCTCGTCCGGCGCGGTGCCCAGCAGCCGCCGGATGCCGGCGACGGCCGCGTCGCGGTAGCGGCCGGGGTCGTGCGACAGCAGCTTCTCGGTGACCAGGCTGCCGTCCGGCCGTTTGCCGACGATGTCGGTGAAGGTGCCGCCACGGTCGATCCAGAACTCCCAGCGCCCGCTCATGCCGCCATCGTGCCAGGCCGCCGCGTGGCGGGCGGTGGTTGTCCCGCGGTGTCAGCCGGGCGGCCCCGCGTCCGGGCTGAGCCTGCCGCGGACCGCGCTCTGCACGCCGGCCTGCTCCGCCGGATCGGCGGCCAGCCGCCGCAGCCGTTCGACGACGCGGGCGTCGCCGGTGGTGGCGTGCTCGGCGGCGAGTTCGCGGGTGCTCTCCTCGCAGTCCCAGAGGCACTCGATGGCGAAGCCGGCCGGGAAGGCGGGGTCGGTGGCGGCCAGCGCGCGCGCCGTACGGCCGCGCAGCTGGGAGGAGGCGGTCTCGCGGTAGATGTGCCGCAGCACGGGCGCCGCGCAGTGCACGGTCAGCCGTCCCACGCCGTCGACGAGCGGCCACAGGTCGTCGCTGTCGGGGCCCTGTTCGCGTACGGCGCGGCGCAGTGCGCCGAGCACCGCCTTGGCGTCCTGCTGCCCGCCCCTGGTGGCGAGCATCTGGGCGGCGGTGAGGCCGAGCGCGTCGTCGCGGTGCGCGGCCCACTGCCGGGCGCGCTCCAGCGCGGCGACGCTGCGCATGCGGGCGAACGAGGCGAGCGCGGAGCTCACGACGGGCGGCAGCGGCGCTCCGTCGTAGCCGGAGGCCGGGTCGGTGGCGGCCTCCTGGATGAGGTCGAGCGCGTCGGGGTCGCCGCGCTCGGCGAGGTGCCGCAGGGCGGCGGCGCGGCAGGCGTCGGGGCCGCTGCGGGCCGCGGCGAGCAGTTCGGGCCGGTCGTCGGGGCCGGCCACGGCGGCCAGGCAGCGGGCGGCGGCGGCCTCGCGGTGCGGGCCGGCGGGCTGCTCACCGCCCTCCTGTGCCCAGGTGAGCACCTCGCGCACGCTCCAGCCGGGGCGCGGTCCCTGGGTGTGCAGCTGGCGCTGCCAGCGGTCGAAGTTGCCGCGTTCCTGCAGGAGCCGCAGCCGTTCGGCCTGTTCGGGGTGGGCCGGGTCCTCCGCCCAGAGGCGCCACGGGCGGGGCTCGAAGGCGTTGCGCGCGGCCTCGCCGAGAGCGGCGTCGCCCTCGGACGTCGGCGGGAAACGGGCCAGGATCGCCGATCCGAGTGCCCGCAGCCCGGAGTCGTCGTCGCGGACGGCGAGTTCGTCGAGTGCCCACTGCCAGTTGGCGCCGGCGACCGCGTACCGGCGCAGCAGCCGCAGCGCGCCCTTGTCGCCGTAGCTGACGAGGTGGCCGAGCACGGACAGCGCGAGGCCGGTGCGCTCCTCGGCGGCTTCGGTCAGTACGAGGTCGTCGCGGTGGAAGAGGTGTCCCTCGATGTCGTCGAGCCCGGCGTCGAGCTCCATGTGGAGCCGGGCGTAGTAGAGCGAGCGGTGCTCGATCTGCCAGTCGCGCCGGGGGTCGTGCAGCACGCAGTGCCGGAGCGCGGAGAGCGCTTCGGTGCGCGGCGCCGCGAGGGCGTGCAGCGTCCCGTCGCCACGGCCTCGCTGAAGGAGGCCGAGCAGCGTGCCGCTGGGCGCTATGTCTGAATCGACTGAATCGACGAACATAAGAGTCAGCATCCGGTGCGGGGTATTCGGCTGGCAACGGGATTTCCGCTGACCGGCAGTCTTGCCGGTGACAGCGGTTCTACTCCTGATCGGCGAAGCACCGTCCAGCGGCCGCAGCCTACCTGGAACTACCCATTCCGCCATATCGGCCGATCCGCTGGTCAGAGCGAATCGGGAAGCCTTTGACATATGCCAGAAGCACCACCGAATCGGGTACGTGCGAATCCCTTACGCACGGTCGCAGCCTGTGCAAGAGTCGTCACCGGCCCTCACCCGTATCGGAGACCTGCCATGTCCTCCCACCTCCATGCGGACCGTCCTTCGGTACAGCCGCCCGAGCGCGGCACGCTGGACGCCCTCATCACCCAGACCCGCAGGCTGCGCGGCGGAATCGACGCGGTGCGCCGTGACGCCCTGGGCGAGGACGAGGACGCGTCGTCCGACCCCCAGCGGCGCTGGCAGCGCGCCCTGTGCGAGCTGGCCGTCCACCACCTCGACGACCTCGGCGGTCAGCTCACGCAGCTGCGCGAGGGCGTCGACGACGGACCGGCCGCCGGGCAGGCCGACCAGGACGCCCTGCGGGAGCACGGCGGCGGGCACGGCCCCGCGGCGGCGTACGGCGACCACCACGCCGCGGCGTACGGCACCGGGCCGGCGGCCGGCACCCTGGTGGGACGTGTGGGCAGCGCCGACTGGAACCTGCTGACGGACGAGGTCACCTGGTCCGACGAGCTGTTCCGGATCTTCGGCCGCACCGCGGCCGACGGCCCGCTCTCCCTCGACGAGCTGCCGTCCTGGGTGTGGACCGAGGACCAGCCCGCGCTGATGGCCGCGGTCACCGACTGCCTGGTGGACGGCAAGCCCGTCGACGGCGAGTTCCGCATCGTGCGCCCGGACGGCGCCGTACGCACCGTGCACATGATGGGCGAGCCGCTGCTGGACGCGGACGGCGGCACCGCCTCCATGTGGGCCGTCCTGCGGGACGTCAGCGCGCTGCGCCGGAGCGAGCTGACCGTACGGGAGACGCGGGCGTCGCTGCAGCACGAGCGGCATCTCGCGCAGACCGAGCGGCGGCTCGCGGTGGAGCTCCAGGAGTCCGTGCTGCCGCCGTGGCGCGGCTCGCTGCGGCTCCCGCACGGGTCCGGCGGCCACCCGGGCGCGCTCGAACTGGCCGCGCACTATCTCCCGTCCGCGACCGGCGCGCTCATCGGAGGCGACTGGTACGACGCGCTGGAGCTCGCCGGCGGCGCCACCCTGCTGACCGCGGGCGACCTGACGGGGCACGGGGTCGCGGCGACCTCGGGCATGGCGACGCTGCTCGGCGCGGTGCGCGGCATGGCCGTCGCCGGCGTGCAGCCGGGCGCCCTGATGGGACACCTCAACCAGCTGCTCGACTCCACCGCGCAGCCCGCGCTGGGCAGCGCGGTCTGCTGCCTCTACGCCCCCGTCACCCGCACCCTCACCTGGTCCCAGGCCGGACACCCCGCCCCACTGCTGTTCCGCAGCGGCGTCGGCCGCTCACTGCGGCGGCCCGACGGCGTGCTGCTGGGCGCGATGTCGGGGGCGGTGTACGGGCAGCGCGTCGACCAACTGGAGCCCGGTGACCTGCTCGTGCTGCACACGGACGGACTGGCCCCGCGCAGCGCCGAGTTCGAGTCCGGGCAGGCGGGCGGCGCGCGTACGAGCACCGACCGGCTGCTGGCGCTCGCCCCCCGCTTCGCGGCGGCGCACACGGCGCAGGAGTGCGTGCGCGCGGTCGTCGAGGAGTTCGGCGACAGGGAGCGCGAGGACGACGCGTGCGTGCTGATCGCGAGGGTCGGCGACTGACGCGCGTACACGTACGGGTCCGGCGCACGCGCGTACGCGTACGGGTCCGGCGCGCGTACGGCCCGCCCGCGCCTCACGTCACACCGCCGTCCCCCCGCCGCCTTTCCGCTCCCTCGGGCCCTTGGGCAGCGCCGCCCGCACCTCGTGGCGCAGCTCCTCGACCTTGGGGTGGCCCGTGTACTGGCCGGTGAGCCGGTACATCTCGCGGAGCCGGTCCCAGGTCCGGTGGGACGAGGTCTGGCCGATGGTCAGCAGGGCCAGCCTGGCGTAGCGGTCGGCCTGCTCCGGGTCGTCGTCGATGAAGCAGGCGGAGGCCATCGTGAGGTAGTCGAAGATCTTGGAACGCTGGCGGCCGTCCACCCGCAGGTTCAGCGCCTTCTCCGCGTACCGCTGGGCCTTGCCCGCGGCCGCCGGCTCGTGCTCCGCCAGCGTGCGGTACGCCAGCGCCTGCATGCCGTACAGGTCCTCCTCCTTGAAGATCTGCATCCAGCTCGGTGGCGGCACGTCGCCCCGGTCGGAGGCGAACAGGTCCTCGGCCTCGCCGAGCGTGCGGCGCATCGCCTGGCCGCGCCCCATGGACGCCTGCGCCCACGCCTCGACGGTGCAGAGCATGGCCCGCGTACGGGGCAGAGTCGCCTCGCCCGAGCCGGACTTGGCCAGCTGCATCAGGTCGAGCGCGTCGTCCGGGCGGCCCAGGTGCACCATCTGGCGGGCGGCGCGGGACAGCGCCTCGCCCGCGCGCGGCCGGTCGCCGCCCTCGCGGGCCGCGTGCGCCGCGATCACGAAGTACTTCTGGGCGGTGGGCTCCAGGCCGACGTCGTGGGACATCCAGCCGGCCAGGACGGCGAGATTGGCCGCGACGCCCCAGAGCCGCTGCTGCAGCGGGCCGGGGTGGTGGTAGGTGAGCATGCCGCCCACCTCGTTCAACTGCCCCACGACGGCCTTGCGCTGGAGGCCGCCGCCGCGGGCGGCGTCCCAGGCGCGGAAGACCTCGACCGAGCGCTCGAGCGCGTCGATCTCCTGGGCGCCCACGGGCGCCGCCTCGTACGGGTCGGGGTGCGGGTAGCGGTAGTCCCGGATGGTGACGGCGTCCGTGCTCGCGCCCGCGCCGATACGGGCGCCGGCCGCGGCCGGTTCCGCCCTGAGCCAGTCGTACATGGCACTGCTGAGTGCCGATCCTGCGGCGAGCGCGGTGCCCGCGCCCACCAAGCCGCGTCGGTTGAGCATGAGGTCCATTCCCGTGAATTCGGTGAGGACCTCGGCCGTCCGCTCTGCTGCCCAGGGAAGTCCGTCGACGGACTGCCTCCGCGCCGTACGCCCCGGCTTGCGGAACCCGAGATCCTCGATGGTCACGACACGACCGAGTCGCTCGGTGAACAGGGCGGCCAGCACTTTGGGCACCGGATCCCGCGGGGTCTCCCCCACGTCGATCCAACGCCGTACCCGCGAGGTGTCGGTCGCCAGCTGGGGGTGGCCCATGGCCGCCGCCTGCCGGTTCACGAGTCTCGCGAGTTCGCCCTTGGACCAGCCGGCGAGGCCGAACAGGTCCGCGAGACGGGTGTTGGGTCCCTTTGTCACGTCAAGCCCCCAGGATCTCGGCTGAGTTGACAGTAACGGTCACGGGCGCCGCGCTTCGAGGATTCGCCAGGGTTCGCCAGGGTCCGCCAGATGGTGTGCCACCCGCGGGCTGGTGTGCCGTAGGAACGCGCCACCCCGGCCCGGGAGCGGTCCGTACGATCCGCATTCCCCAGGGTGCACATGACCCGTCCGTGCCCGCCCTCCGGGCCGGGAGCGCAGCCAACCGTCGGCGCACGAAGGGATCCTGCTCGCCCATGTATCCAGCAACGTCCCCCGTGTCCACGCCGCTCAGGCCGCCGCTCACGCAGCCGTACGGCGGGCCGCGGCGGGCGAACGGCGCGCAAGGCGGCGGTCTCCACCCCCTCAGCGGGAGGCTGGACTTGTCCGGCCCACAGGGTGCGCAGCTGCGCACCGTCATCGCTTCGGTGCACAGGATCTGCCCGGACTTCCAGCCGGTGCAACTGCTGCGGCGCAGCGGCCGTTCGGTGCTGCTGGCGGGCACCGTCGGACGGAACACCGTCGTGGCCAAGTGTTTACTGGACCGGTCCCCGGAGTGGGTGGAGCGGTTCCAGCACGAAATAGCGGCGTACCGCACGTTCGTACGCCACCGGCCGCCGGTACGGGTGCCCCGGCTGGTGGCCGCCGACCCCGACGCCGGCACGCTCGTCACCGAGCGGATGCAGGGGCGGCCGGGGGCGCTGAAGCGGCACCCGTTCGAGGCGCCGAACCGGGCGGACGTACGGGCGGTGCTCGGCTCGGTGTGCCGGCTCAACCTGTGGCGGCCGCCGCCCGCCGCGTTCGACCGGCCGATCGACTATCCGGCGCGGCTGAACCGCTACCACGAACTGGGCCTGCTCACCGACCGCGACCTCGGCGATCTGCAGAAGCTGCTGCACGGTGTGGCGCACGCGGGCGGCAGACAGCAGGCGCCGTGGCAGTTCTGCCACGGTGACGCGCTGCTCTCCAACGTGCTGCTGTCACCGGCCGGTCCGGTGCTCGTGGACTGGGAGCACACGGGCTGGTACCTGCCGGGCTTCGACCTCGCCACCCTGTGGGCGGTCCTGAGCGAGGCGCCCGGAGCACGCCGCCAGATCAGCCAGCTGGCGCAGGCGGCGGGGCCCGCGGCGCGGGACGCGTTCCTGGTCAACCTGATGCTCGTACTCACGCGGGAGATCCGCACGTACGAGACGGCGGTGCAGCGCGCCATGCGCGAACCGCCCCCGGCCAACGCCGCGGGCCGCGGGCACGAGCGCGCGGGCGCGATGGCGTACGGGGAGGAGCAACGCCTGCTGCTGCGGCGGCTGCACGACGACTGCGGGCTGGCCCGCAGGGCGGTACGGGCGGCGGTCGGCACGCGCTGAGGGCGCCCGCGGCAAGGGGAGGCAAGGGGAAGCGCCCGCGGCGTCGTACGGGGGACGGCGGCGCGGGCGTACGGCGTACGGTCTTGCGGGCCCCGGTCTTGCGGGCGCATCGCTACTGCTGCTGGAACAGCTCCGCGGGCAGCGGCTTCAGCAGCGCGTACAGGTCGTTGGTGATCGGCCGGTCCCAGCTGGCGATCGTCACGAGCACGCCGTCGCTGCGGTCGAACTGCACGCAGGAGATGCGTTCCTCGGAGCACTTGACGCGGCGCACGATCAGCAGGTTGTCGTCGTGCATCACCGGGTCCTCCTCGACCCCGACGACCTCCACCGGCTCGTCGTTCTCGAGCGCGGCCAGCAGCTGGGCCACCTCGAACGGCACGTCACCCTCGGCGACGTCGCGCGCGGGCGCGCCCTCCGGGAGGTTGCCGATGATCATCGCGGGGCCGCGGCCGCCGAACAGGTCGTAGCGCAGGAAAACGCCCTGGCAGCTGCCGTCCGGGGCCGGCAGCAGACCCGCCCCGAGATTGCCCGGCCAGTCGGACGGGTCCATGGCCAGGACATCGAAGTCCGGCCCGGCGGGCACTGCTGCGTTGCGGCGGCGGAGGAACGACATGGGGTCATGGTACGTGCCGGTCCACCGGGTGTTTCCCCCGACGGCTCCGTCTGCCAGGATCACCGTTCTGATGACGGAAAGCCCTGAC
This sequence comes from Streptomyces armeniacus, assembly GCF_003355155.1. Taxonomy (NCBI): domain Bacteria; kingdom Bacillati; phylum Actinomycetota; class Actinomycetes; order Kitasatosporales; family Streptomycetaceae; genus Streptomyces; species Streptomyces armeniacus. Next base: position 5,467,445 of record NZ_CP031320.1, read on the forward strand.
GAGACGACCCGGACCCCCGCCGCAACCGGCCCCGCCGCGCCGGACCGCGGCACCGCCAACCTGTGGCGCGCGGGCATCTCCGCCGTGCCCGAAGACCTGCTCCGGCGCGAGGACCTGCGGGTGCTGATCCTCGCGGACAACGCGCTGACCCGGGTCCCTCCGGACATCGCGCGGCTGACCCGTCTGCACACCCTGGACCTGGGGCACAACGCGATCACCTCGCTCCCGCCCGAGATCGGCGCGCTGAGCGGCCTGGACCGGTTCCTCTACGTGCACGACAACCGGCTGACCGAGCTCCCGGACACGCTGGGTGAGCTGCGCCGGCTCGCGTACCTCAACGCCGGCGAGAACCGCCTCACCCGGCTCCCCCGCACCCTCGGCGCGATGACCGGCCTCGTCGAGCTCCGGGCGCAGCACAACCGGCTGACGCGGCTGCCGGACGGCATCGGCGAGCTGACCCGGCTGCGCGAGCTGTGGCTGCGCGGCAACGCGCTCACCGCGCTGCCGGACGGCGTCGCCGCCCTCCGCGAGCTGCGCCTGCTCGACCTGCGCGAGAACGAGCTGGCCGAGCTCCCCGACGCCGTCTGCGGCCTGCCCCTGCTGCGCCGCGTCGACCTGCGCGCCAACCCGCTGCGGCGCCTCCCCGCGCGGCTCACGGAGCTGCCCGCGCTGGAGAAGCTCGATCTGCGCTGGAGCGGCGTCGGGGAGGACGACGAGGTGGTACGGGCGCTGACCGCACGCGGCTGCGTCGTGCTCACGTGAAGCCGCACGCCCGTACGCATACGCCCGTACGCGGATCGGTACGGGCCGTGCTCAGGTGAATGGTGTGCTCAGGTGAGGTCGAACTCGCCGTCCCGCGCGCCCAGCACGAAGGCGCGCCACTCGCTCGGGGCGAAGATCACGGCAGGGACCTCGGGGTGGCGTCCGTTGCGCATCGCGATGAAGCCCTCCACGAACGCTATCTGCACATCGCCCTTCCCCTGGCTTCCGGACCGCCACTCGGCGTTCGTCAGATCGAGTTCCGGCTTCCTCGCCGTCGTGGTGGTGGTGCCGTCTGCCACGTGCGTGCTCCTCCCGATGCGCTTCCCGGACCAGACTATCCATCCGTGCGGTGCGCGCACAGGCCGCGTGAGCACTCAACGGGCGTCCCAACGGGCCTTCTTCCGCGGGCCGTTCGCGCGCCCTGCGGGCCGCCGCGGTGCCCGCCGGCCGGCGCCCCGCCGGGCCGCGAGCCTTGACCCGCCGACCGCGGCACTGCTTACTTGACGCGTCCGAGCGCCGCCGTACGACCTGTTGGGGTGCCATGCAGCAGCTGGATTCCGCGGAACGGCTCACGCGCGAGGAGCTGCGCCGGCTCCAGCTGGAACGGCTGCGCGCCTCGCTCCGCCACGCGTACGACCACGTGGACGCCTACCGCCGGGCGTTCGACTCCGCGGGCGTACGCCCCGAGGACTGCCGCACGCTCGAAGACCTGGCGGCATTCCCGTTCACCACGAAAGACATGCTGCGCGAGAACTACCCGTTCGGCATGTTCGCCGTCCCCCGCGAACAGGTGCGGCGCGTCCACGCGTCCAGCGGGACGACCGGCGCGCCGACCGTCGTGGGCTACACGCAGGGCGACCTGGACGCCTGGGCGGACGTGGTCGCCCGCAGCATCCGCGCCGCCGGCGGCCGGCCCGGGCACCGGGTCCATGTGGGCTACGGGTACGGGCTGTTCACCGGCGGACTCGGCGCGCACTACGGCGCGGAGCGCCTCGGCTGCACCGTGGTCCCGGCGTCCGGCGGGATGACGGCGCGGCAGGTGCGGCTGATCCAGGACTTCGAGCCCGAGATCATCATGGTGACGCCGTCGTACATGCTGACCCTGCTCGACGAGTTCGAGCGGCAGGGCGTCGACCCGCGTACGACGTCCCTCCGGATCGGCATCTTCGGCGCGGAGCCGTGGACGGAGCGGATGCGGCGGGAGATCGAGGAGCGCTTCGCGATCGACGCGGTGGACATTTACGGCCTGTCGGAGGTGATCGGGCCGGGCGTCTCGCAGGAGTGCGTGGAGACCAAGGACGGGCTGCACGTCTGGGAGGACCACTTCTATCCGGAGGTGGTGGACCCGGTGTCCGGCGCGGTGCTGCCGGAGGGCGAGCGCGGCGAGCTGGTGTTCACGTCGCTGACGCGGGAGGCGACGCCCGTCGTGCGGTACCGCACCCGGGACCTGACGCGGCTGCTGCCGGGCACGGCGCGGCCTGCGTTCCGGCGCATGGAGAAGGTCACCGGCCGCTGCGACGACATGATCATCCTGCGCGGTGTGAACCTCTTCCCGTCCCAGATCGAGGAGATCGTGCTGCGCACCCCCGGCGTCGCGCCGCACTTCCAGCTGCGGCTCGGCCGGGAGGCGCGGCTCGACCGGCTGACCGTACGGGCCGAGGCGCGGCCCGGTGCCGCGCCGGAGCAGCGCACCGCCGCGGTGGACGCGATCGCGCGTGCCGTACGGGACGAGATCGGGGTGACCGTCGCGGTGGAGATCACGGCGCCGGGGACGCTGGAGCGTTCGGCGGGGAAGTTCAACCGCGTGCTGGACGAGCGCCCGGCGGACGGGCCGGGCTAGCCGTACGGGGGCGGGCGTACGTACGGCTAGCCCGAGTCCGTCCGGTGGGCGCGGGGAGGGGGATAAGGGACAGGACAGGGGCAGGGCGAGCGCCGCCGCGCTGCTGGCCGGTCTCGCGGCGGCGCTCGCCCTGCCCCTGTCCCCGGCCACGGCGGCGCCCGCGGCCCCGCCCGCCGAAGCGGCACCGTCGGCCGCCGCGCCGGCCGTGCGCGGGGGCGACATCCTGTACGGCGACGGGGGATTCGCCTGCGCCATCGGGTTCAACGTCCGTGACGCGGCCTCGTACTACGGCACCCTGCCCGGACACTGCGCGGAGCTCTCGCAGACCTGGTACGCGGACCCGGGCCGTACCGTGCAGGTCGGCGTCACCGAGGGCGCGCACTTCCCGGACGGCGACTACGGGCTCATCCGCTACACCAACTCCGAGCTCTCCTACCCCGGCGAGATCACCATCGGCGGCGGCCAGTTCATCGACATCACCGGCGCCGCCGAGCCCACCGTCGGACAGTCCGTCTGCCGGGGCGGCGCCCTCACCGGCGTGCGGTGCGGGATCGTCACCGCGGTCAACGTGAGCGTCAACTTCCCGCAGGGCACGGTGAACGGTCTCTTCCGCACCAACCTCTGCTCCGAACCGGGCGATCGCGGCGGCCCCGCGTTCTCCGGCACCACGGCACTCGGCATGGAGTCGGGCGCCACCGGGAACTGCAGCTCGGGCGGCTCCTCCTACTACCAGCCGATCACCGAGGTGCTCGCCGCGTACGGTCTCACCATCTACTGAGCGCGCGCAGACGTGTTGACCGTCTGATGCGCGTTTGATGTGACCTCGCGTCTGACAGGCACCAGCCACCAGCCACCAGCCACCAGCCACCAGCCACCAGGCAGACGTCTGACGCGTCTGCGATGCGCGTTTGAACGTGTTTGGCGGGCATCTGCCGTACGGCCCGCCGAACGACCGCTTGAGCGTACGATCGCTTTCGGTGACCGTACGATCGAGTGGCCGATCGTACGACTCAACTGCCGCTCTGAGGCAACCGCTTCCCGCTGCCCGTACGTCGGCACGCCACCCCACCGGCCGGGCGTCGTACCAGGCCCCGCGGCGCACGGCCGCCAACTCCCGTGCGCCCGGCGGCCCGTGGCTCGGGGAGCCGCCGCCGGGCCGCGCCGCCGTGCCCGCAGGCCTCTCAACTGCCGTGAACTGGGCAGGTCACGGACGGTGCGGGCACGCGCGGACCGCCCCGCGGCCCGTACGCCGCCCCGCCCCCGTACGTGCTGTGCCGCCCGTACGGGGTCAGTGCCGCGCGCCGAGAGCGCGAAGTTCGTTGCTGCACCTCTGTTGACCCGTGTCGCACCCCGCCCGTAGCTTGCATGTCAGCAAGCGCTTTCTAGCCCACTGCAGCCTGCCCGATGGGGTGTTTCCCACGTCTGCTCATCCGTTTGAAGGCCGTGCTCTCCGTGCCGCCGTCATCGGCACCGGCGCCATCTCCCGCAGTCATCTGACCGCCCTGACCGAACTCGCCGCCGACAACGAGGTGGAGCTCGTCGCCGCCGTGGACGTCGACGAGGCGGCCGTCGCCGCGTTCTGCGCGGTAGCGGTAGCGGAAGCGGCAGCGACCACACATCCCGCGCCCCGCCCGTACACCGATCTCGACCTGATGCTCGCCGAGGAGCGCCCCGACCTCGTCACCGTCTGCACGCCGCCGACCCTGCACCGCGCGCAGAGCGTCGCCGCGCTGCGCGCCGGCGCCTGGGTGTGGTGCGAGAAGCCGCCGTGCCCGTCGCTCGCCGACTTCGACGCCGTCGAGGCGGCCGAGGGCACGGACGGCGGGCCGTTCGCGTCGGTCGTGTTCCAGCACCGGTTCGGTTCGGGCACCCGGCACGTACGGCGGCTGCTGGCCGAACGGGCGCTGGGCAGGCCGCTCGTGGCGCACTGCCAGACGACCTGGTACCGGGACACCGCGTACTACGCCGTGCCGTGGCGCGGCCGTTGGGACACCGAGGGCGGCGGCCCGGCGATGGGGCACGGCATCCACCAGATGGATCTGCTGCTCGATCTGCTCGGTCCGTGGACCGAAGTACGTGCGATGGCGGGCCGGCTGGTGCACGACGTGCAGACGGAGGACGTCTCGACGGCCCTCGTCCGCTTCGACAGCGGCGCCATGGCGACCGTCGTGAACAGCGTGCTCAGCCCGGACGAGGTCAGCCGTATCCGCGTCGACTGCGAGCGGGCCACCGTCGAACTCACCCACCTCTACGGCCACCGCAACGACGACTGGCGCGTCACCCCCGCCCCCGGCGTGCCCGAGGCGCAGGTCGCGGAGTGGCGTGACTTCGGCCCCGACGTGCCCAGTTCGCACACCGCGCAGCTGCGGGAGCTGGTGGCGAGCATGCGCGCGGGCGTACGGCCGCGCAGCAGCGGCGCGGACGGGCGTACGAGCCTGGAGCTGATCACCGCGCTGTACAAGTCGGCGTTCACGGGCGGGACCGTACGGGCGGGCGAGATCGGCCCCGGCGACCCGTACTACACCGTCCTGCACGGCGGCGCCCCCGGCTGGGCCCCACCGGACAGCACCCGCAAAACAGGCGACACAGGCAAAACAGGCGACACAGGAAACACAGGCGGAACGGACAACGCGGACGACACGGAGGTGGCCGCATGAGCGGCGACGGCAAGCGGCTGCGGCTCGTCCACGCGCACGGCGAGCACATCGCGGTCACCGAACCGGCCACGGGTGTCGAGCTGTTGCGCTACGTCTACCGCCCGGAGGCGGCGTGGGAGGCGCCGAAGCCGTATCTGCACCCGCTGCGCACCCTCTCGGCGAACGTCGTCACCGACTACCGGCCCAACGACCACCGCTGGCACAAGGGCCTCCAGATGACGGCCTCCCATCTGTCCGGCCAGAACCTGTGGGGCGGCAACACCTATGTGCACGGCGAGGGCTATCTCGCGCTGCCCGAACGGGTCGGCTCGATGGCCCACACCGGGTTCGACGAGGTGTCGGCGGACGACGACGGGCGCGCGGTGATCGCCGAGCGGCTGACCTGGCACCCGTACACCGGCGAGCTGTGGGCCGACGAGGAGCGCCGTATCGAGGTGCACGACGTGCACCCGGAGCCCGGCGCCGGCTCGTGGGCGCTGACCTGGACGAGCGCCGTCACCAACCGGCGTACGGAGCCGCTGCTGTTCGGCAGCCCCACCACGCACGGGCGCGAACAGGCGGGCTACACCGGGCTGTTCTGGCGCGGCCCGCGCGCCTTCCGGGCGGGCAGGGTGCTTGGGCCCGACGCCGAGGGCCCGGGGCTGATGGGGGAGCAGGCGCCGTGGCTGGCGTACTCCGGCGAGCACGACGGCGCCGACGGCCACGCCACCCTCGTCTTCGCGCACGCCCCCGAGAACGACGACCTGGGCAAGGACGGCGCGCACCCCGCGCACTGGTTCGTACGCAACGAGCCGTTCGCGGCCGTCGCCCCCTCCCTCGCCTTCCACGACGAACTCGCGCTCGCCCCCGGTGACACCCTCACCCGCCGCTACCGCGTCGTCGTCGCGGACGGCGCGTGGGAGCGCGAGGAGATCGCCGCGTACCTGCGGGAGCACCCGTGGTGACCTTCGCCGGGCCGCCCGGCGCCGTCGCCGTGTCCCACCTCTCCGTCTACGACTGGCCCGCCGCCGACGGCCTCTGCGGCGGCACCCCGCACATGCATCTGACCTGCACCGAGGGGTACGTGGTGACGGGCGGCGCCGGGGCGGTGCAGACGCTCACCGCGTCCGGTTTCCGGCAGACGCCGCTCGAACCGGGCTCGCTGGTCTGGTTCACGCCCGGCACGATCCACCGGCTCGTGAACGACGGCGACCTGCGCATCGTCGTCATGATGCAGAACAGCGGGCTGCCCGAGGCAGGCGACGCCGTCCTGACCCTCCCGCCGGAGCAGCTGCGCGACCCGGAGACCTACGCCGCCGCCACCGCCCTGCCGGCCGGCGCGAGCGAGGCCGGGCAGGAGCGCGCCGCACGCGCACGGCGCGACCTGGCCCTCGAGGGCTACGACGCCCTGCGCCGCGCCACGGAGGCCGGCGACCCGGAGCCGCTCGCCGCGTTCCACCGGGCGGCGGCCGCGCTCGTACGGCCGCGGCTGGACGAGTGGCGGCAGCGCTGGGAGCGCGGCGCCGCGACGGCGTCGGCGGCGACCGGCGCGCAGCTGGCCGCGCTGGGACGGGGCGACGCGGGGCATCTGGCGGAGGCGGAGGTGCGGGCCGAACAGCCTTCCGTACGCGGGCGGTTCGGGATGTGCGGGCGGCTGGACGTGTACGCGACCAGCGCGGCCACGGCCCGGGAGCCCCTGCCCGGGCCGTAGCCCGTACGTCCACACGCCCGTACGCATGCCCCACACGCGGACCCCTGCCACCACAGACACGCGGATCACCCCACGCCCGTACCGACGACCCCCAGGAGGCACGGTGACGAGCACCCCCGGCATACGCCGGACGCCGCGCACGGCACGCAGGCCGCGCACACCGCGCTCGCGGACCCGGCCGCCCCGCGCACTCGCCGCGCTGGCCGTGCTGAGCGCGCTGGCGCTGCTGCTGTCCGGCTGTTCCGGCGACGCGAGCGGCTCCAGCGGCGGCAAGGTGACGCTCACCTTCGCCTGGTGGGGCAACGACGACCGGCACAAGCGCACCAACGAGGCCGTCGACCTGTTCGAGAAGCGGCATCCGAACGTCACGGTGCGCACGTCGTTCGCGAGCTACGAGTCGTACGTGCAGAAGCTCGCGACCCAGGCGGCGGGCGGTGACCTGCCGGACGTGGCGCAGCTCGACTACCGGCAGATCTCGCAGTACGCGGGCAGCGACACGCTCCGCGACCTCGGCCCGTACGTCAAGAGCGGGGCGCTGCGCACGGGCGCGTTCGACAAGGAACTGCTGAGCACGGGGGCGTACGAGGGCACGCAGTACGCCCTGCCCATGGGCAGCGGCACGACCGGGTTCGCGTACGACGCCGCCGTGTTCGAGAAGGCCGGCGTCGACCCGCCGAAGCCGGGCTGGACCTGGCAGGAGTGGGCGGACGCCGGGCGCGCGGTCAGCGACCTCGGGCTGAAGGGCCCGAACGGCAAGCCGTACACCGGGCACACCGACATGGGCGTCCACGAGGACGCGTTCGAGATGTGGCTGCGCAGCCGCGGCAAGCAGCTGTACGCGTCGGAGGACGAACTCGGCTTCACCGCACGCGATCTCGCACGGTTCTGGAGCTTCACCGACAAGCTGCGGCGTGAGGGCGTCGTGTCGCAGGCCAAGGACACGTCGCAGATCTCGGGCGCGGTGGAGAGCGGGCCGATGGGCCGCAAGCTGGCGGCCACCGACTTCACCTGGGACGCGCCGTTCCTCGGGTATCCGCCGCTGCTGGGCGACAGCGTCCACTTCGCACCCGTGCCCACCACGGGCGGCAAGGCCGGGCAGTACATCAAGCCGACGATGCTGCTGGGCGTCGGCGCGAACAGCGAACACCCGAAGGAGGCCGCCGAGTTGGTCGACTTCCTGCTCAACGACCCGGCCGCGGGCGACATCCTCGGCGTCACCCGCGGCGTACCGCCCAACCAGGAGATCGCCGAACGGGTCAGCAAGGACCTGAAGGGCCCGGAGAAGGAGCTCTACGACTTCGGCAAGAAGGTCATCCGGTACGGCGTCGACCCGCCGCCGAAGGCGCCGCCGCGCGGCGACGTCGTCCTGCAAGTGTCGTTCTCGCGGGTCTACCAGCAGGTGGTGTACGAGCGGCAGAGCCCGGCCGAGGCCGCCGAGGAGTACGTCGCCGAGGCTGAGAGGGAGCTGCGATGACCGCCCAGGCACCGCCCCCGGCCGCCGCCGCGGAACGGCCCGCCCCGGCCCGCGACCGCGCGGCCCCCGGGCGCCGCCGGCCGGTGCGGCGCGAACGGCAGGGGCCCGCGTACATCTTCCTGTCCCCGTGGATCCTCGGCGTCGTCCTGCTGACGCTCGCGCCGATGGCCGTCTCGCTCTACCTCTCCTTCACCGACTACAACCTCTTCGACCCGCCGAAGTGGGTCGGCCTGCGCAACTACGCGGAGATGTTCACCGAGGACCCGCGCTACTGGCGCTCGGTCGGTACGACGCTGCTGTACGTCGTCGTCGCCGTGCCGCTCAAGCTCGCGCTGGCGCTCGGCGTCGCCCTCCTGCTCAACTCCATGCGCACCGGCAAGGGCTTCTACCGCTCCGCGTTCTACGCCCCCTCCCTGCTCGGCGCGAGCATGTCCATCGCGCTGGTGTGGCGGGCGCTGTTCAACGACGGCGGCACCGTCGACGAGCTCCTCTCCGGCGTCGGCATCAACACCGGCGGCTGGGTCGCGGACCCGGACCTCGCCGTGTTCGTCGTCGTGCTGCTGACCGTCTGGCAGTTCGGCGCCCCCATGGTCATCTTCCTCGCCGGGCTGCAGCAGATCCCGACCGACGTGTACGAGGCCGCCGCGCTGGACGGCGCGGGCCGCTGGCGGCAGTTCGTGTCCGTCACCCTGCCGATGCTGTCGCCGGTGCTGTTCTTCAACCTGGTGCTGGAGACCATCCAGTCCTTCCAGGTCTTCACGCCCGCCTTCGCGATCAGCGCCGGCAAGGGCGGCCCGGCCGACTCGACGAACTTCTACACGCTCTATCTCTACGAACGCGGCTTCTCCGCCTCCCACATGGGCTACGCCTCGGCGATGGCCTGGGTGCTGCTGCTCGCCATCGGCGCGGTGACCGTCGTGCTGTTCCGCACCTCACGCTCCTGGGTCTTCTACGCGAACGAGGAGGGCTGATGACGACCGCCGCCGCCCCGCACGACACCGGCACGGGCACCGGTACGGGCCCGGGCACCGGCGCGGGCCACGACGGACCCGCGCGCACCGGCGGGCGCGCACGTGCCCGTACCCGCGCGCGCCGCCTGGCGCGGCACGCGGGCGCGCTCGCGGTGCTGCTCGTCCTGCTGTACCCGCTGGTGTGGCTGCTGGCGACGTCCCTCAAACCGGCCGAGGAGGTCGTCACCAGCCTCAGGCTGCTGCCGGGCCGGCTGGAGTGGTCCAACTACAGCACCGCGATGGAGGGCGTCAGCGGCGTGCCCGTCAGCAGACTGCTGACGAACTCCCTGCTGATCTCGCTCGGTTCGGTGCTCGGCAACGTGCTGTCGTGCGCGCTGGCCGCGTACGCCTTCGCGCGGCTGCGGTTCCGGATGCGCGGCGTGATGTTCGCGTTCATGGTGGCGACGATGATGCTGCCGCACCACGCGGTGCTGATCCCGCAGTACATCATCTTCAACCAGCTCGGCATGGTGGACACGTACTGGCCGCTGATCCTGCCGAAGTTCCTCGCCACCGAGGCGTTCTTCGTGTTCCTCATCGTGCAGTTCATGCGCGGGCTGCCGAGGGAGCTGGACGAGGCGGCCCGTATCGACGGCTGCGGGCCGTTCCGCATCTTCTGGTCGGTGGTGCTGCCGCTGACCCGGCCCGCGCTGATCACGACCGCGATCTTCACGTTCATCTGGACCTGGAACGACTTCTTCACCCAGCTGATCTACCTCTTCGACCCGGAGAAGTTCACGATCACGCTGGCCCTGCGGAACTTCGTCGACCAGTCCAGCACCTCTGCGTTCGGGCCGATGTTCGCGATGTCCGTGGTCTCGCTGCTGCCGATCGTGCTGTTCTTCTTCGCGTTCCAGCGCTATCTCGTGCAGGGCATGGCGACGTCCGGACTGAAGGGCTGACGGGCCGTGGGCACCGCCCGTACGCCCGGCACGCTGCGCCGTGAGACCCGGGAGCCCGGCGAGCTGTTCGGGCCGCGCTTCGCGCTGTTCGCCGACATGCTCGCCGTCGGCATCACCACCGCCGTCGTCTGCCTTCCCGTCGTCACCGCGCCCGCCGCGCTGGCCGCCGCCTGCTCCGTGCTGCGCGGCGCGATCCGCGAGGACCGTACGGTGACCGTCGGCCGCTACGCCGCCGCGCTGCGCGCACACGGCCTGCCGCGGACCCTCGCGGCGGGCGCGACCGTCCTCGGCGTCGCGGCGCTCCTCGGCCTCGACCTGCTGCTCGCACGCGCCGGACTGCCCGGCGCGCCCGCCGTGTCGGCGGCGCTCGCCGTCCTGGCCGCGGCGGCCCTTGTCGTCGGGCTGCGCGCGGCGGCCGATCCCGCTGCGGCGGCCAGCTGGCGTACGGCGCTGCGAAACGCCTCCGCGCGCGCGGTGGCCGATCCGGGCGGCTGCGTGCTGACGGCGGTGGCGGTGGTGCTGTGCGGCGCGTTCGTCTGGATGCTGCCGCTGCTGGCACCGCTCGTCCTGGGGCCGCTCGCCTTCGCGGTGACCGTCATCGAACTCCGTGCGACAGGCAACTCCCGTACCAGCGAAGGGTGATCCCCGTGAGCCCGCAGCCGCACCTGGACGCTGGAGAACGACGCGCTGCGCGCCACCGTCGTCTTCCGCGACGGCGGCATCCGGCTGACCGACGACGGCACCCAGCGCAGCCTCGACCGGGGCACGCACATGGGCGCGCGGCTCCGTACGGTGGGGCTCCCGGTCGACCTGGGCGAGAACACGTCGAAGGGGAAGGCGTTCTGGCTGGCGGCGGTGTGAGCGCGTACGTGTCCGGGCATGCGGGCGTTTGCCCGCGGGAGTGTGCCCCGTACGGGCGTGTGTGTACGGCGCGGGCTACAGTTTCTGCGCCAAGTGGTGCAGCCGCAGCGCGAGTTGGATCTCGAGTGAACGGGCGGGCGCGTTCCAGTCCTTGCCGAGCAGCCGGCCGATCCGCTCCAGGCGCTGCACGACCGTGTTGACGTGGATGTGCAGCGCGTCCTTCGTACGGGTCAGGCTGGCGCCCTGCGTGAAGTACGTGTCGAGGGTGTGGACGAGCTCCGTGCCGCGGCGCGCGTCGTAGTCGAGGACGGGGCCGAGGGTGCCGTTCACATAGCCGGCCAGGTCGGCGTGGTCGCCGAGCAGCACGCCGAGGAAACCGAGGTCGGGCAGGGCCGCGCCGTGCCCCGTGTGCCCCAGCGCGAGCAGCGCCGACAGGCAGCGGTGCGCCTCGCCGTGTGCGGTGGACAGCGCGTGCGGGCCGCAGCCGCCCTCCGTGCCCGCGCCGCCCACGGTGACCGGCGCGCCCACGGCCTTGCCCAACTCGGCGGCGAGCGACTGCGCGCACCGGCCGGGCTCGTTCGTACGCGCCACCAGCACGACGTGGTCGTGGTGCAGCCCGGCCAGGCCGCCCCGCGTACGCGCGCTCTGCGCCGCCGCCGTGAGCAGCCGCCGCCGGCTGGCCGCCGTGCAGTCCACCACCAGTACGGCGTGCGGCTGCGCCAGGTCCATGCCCAGCCGGCGGGCACGGGACGCGAGGCTGCCGCTGTCGCCGGTCGCGGCCAGCAGGTCGTACAGCAGCTCCCCGCGTACCCGGTCCTCCGTCTCGGCCGCCGTACGGCGCAGCAGGAGCAGCAGCGCCGTCACGATGCTGGCGCGCTCGAACAGCAGCCGGTCGGCGTCATCCAGCTCCGCGCGGCCCGTCAGCGCGATGTCGCCGAGCAGCTCAGGCCCGGCCAGCACGGCGCACACCCACGTCCCGTCGCTGCACACCGCGCGCCCGCTGCTGCGCGACGCGGACACGGCCTGCTCCGGCGGCGGCAGCGGGTCCGTGCCCGTACGGGCCAGCTCGGTGCCGTCCGCGTCGTGGATCAGGATGCCGCCGTCCAGCAGCGCGGCGATCCCTGCGGCCACCTCGGTCGCGTCCGCGCCGCGCAGCACCAGGTCCGTGAGGTGGTCGTGGGCCTCCTCCGTACGGCGCATGGCCCGGTTGTGCGCCCGGATGGTCTCCGAGGCGGCGCCCAGCTCCGCCAGCGCCGAACGCGTCTCCTCCAGCAGCCGCGCGCTGTCGATCGCGATGGCCGCGTGGTCCGCCAGCGACGACAGCAGCGCCACCTCCTCGCGGGAGAACTCGCGCGGCGTGCGGTCGGCCGCGTACAGCACCCCGATCACCGTCGCGCCCAGCCGCATCGGCACACCGAGGATCGCGCGCAGGCCCTCGTCCCGTACGCCGCCGTCGATGGTGACGGTGTGGTGGAAACGCGGGTCCGCCTGGTAGTCGCCGGTGGCGTACGGGCGGGCCGTCTGCGCGACCAGCCCGCCCAGGCCCTCGCCCATGCCGAGCCGCAACTGCTGGAACGAGGCGGCCACCGAGCCGTCCGTGACCCGCATGTACGTGTCGCCGGCGGTCTCGTCGGTGAGCGTCATGTACGTGACGTCGGTGCCGAGCAGCAGCTTGGCGCGGTGCACGATGGCGCGGAGCACGGCATCCAGGTCGCGCAGCGCCGCCAGGTCGCTCGCCGTGTCGAACAGCGCGGTCAGCTCCGCCTCGCGCTCCCGGTGCTGGGTGAGGGTGCGCCGGATCGACAGCGCGACCCGCGCCGCCGCCTCGACGGCGGCCACCTCCTCCGCCGCCGCCCCCGCCTCACGGGCCTCGGCGGCGGGCCCGGCGAACTCCTCGGCGGGCGCGCCGCGCGCGAGCAGGTCGAGGAGCTGCCGGAGGCCGTCCCCGGAGCGCGGGGGCGGGCCGCCGGCGGGCTCCTCGGGCCGGGGGGCTGTCACGGTGGGGAGCATAGGGGGTGATCGCCTCCGGGGGTCAGCCGTTGACCTTGGCCGAGCGGCGGGGCACCTTCCGCTCGCCGTCCGCGTCCGCCGCTGTGTCATCTGTCTCTTCTGTGTCCGCTGTGCCTGCTGTGTCCGCTTGGTTCTCCGCGTTCTCGTGCTTCGCCGCCGGGGTGGCGGGCGGGCCGGACCCGACGGGCACCTCGTCGCGCGTCAGATCGCGCGCACGGGTCTCGGCGGCCACCCAGCAGGTGGCGGCGGTGATCACGGACGCGAGGCAGAGGTAGACGGACACGGGCACGGACGAGTCGAAGTCCTTCAGCAGCTCCACGGCGATGATCGGGGCGAGCGAACCCGCGACGATCGCGGCGACCTGCGAGCCCATCGACGCCCCCGTGTAGCGGACCCGGGTGTCGAACATCTCGGAGAGGAACGCCGCCTGCGGCCCGTACATCGCGCCGTGGAACAGCAGCCCCACGGTGACCGAGACGGTGATCACCGGGAACGACTCCGAGTCGATCAGCGCGAAGAACGCGAACGCCCAGCCCGCCATGCCGACCGCGCCCAGCCCGATCACCGGACGGCGGCCGACCCGGTCCGAGAGCGCGCCCCACAGCGGGATGGTCACGAAGTGCAGCGCGGAGCCGATCAGCACGGCGTTCAGCGCCGTGCTCTTGGGCAGGTCGAGATGGGCGGTCACGTAGACGAGCACGAAGGACGTGATGATGTAGTACGACACGTTCTCGCCGAAGCGCGCGCCGATCGCGGTGAGCACCTGCCGCCAGCTGCTGCGGAACACCTCGACGACCGGCGCCCGTACGGGAGCGGGGAGCGGCGCGTGGGGCACGTCCTCCTCGGCCCTGGCCCCAGCCTCGGCCCCGGCCTTCGCACCGGTCGGGTCCGCCGCGTCCGCGGCCTGCGCCGCCGCCTGCGCCGCGGCCTTGCGCTGCGCCTCGACGAAGACGGGCGACTCGGAGACGGACAGCCGTATCCACAGCCCGATGATCACCAGCACCCCGGACAGCAGGAACGGCACCCGCCAGCCCCAGGCGAGGAATGCGTCGTCCGACTGGACCGCGGCGAGCAGCGCCAGGACGCCGGTCGCCAGCAGGTTCCCGCCGGGCGCACCGGACTGCGGCCAAGAGGCCCAGAAACCACGGTGCTTGGGACCGCCGTGCTCGGACACCAGGAGTACGGCGCCGCCCCACTCGCCGCCGAGCGCGAAGCCCTGCACCAGGCGGAGCACCGTCAACAGGACGGCGGCGCCGAGGCCGAGCGTGGCGTGCGTGGGCAGCAGGCCCATCGCGAACGTGGACCCGCCCATCAGCAGCAGGCTGACCACCAGCAGCTTCTTGCGCCCGATCCGGTCGCCGAAGTGACCGAAGACGAGACCGCCGATGGGCCGGGCCGCGAAGCCGAGCGCGTACGTCATGAACGCCAGCAGGGTGCCCACGAGCGGCTCGCTGTCGGGGAAGAACAGCTCGTTGAACACCAGGGCGGCGGCGGAACCGTAGAGGAAGAAGTCGTACCACTCGATGGTGGTGCCGATCAGGCTGGCGGCGACAACGCGCCGCAGGGAGCCGGACTTGGGGGGAGTCGGCGGAGTCGGGGGAGCGGTTGGTGCGGCGGCTGCCATGGTCACCACTTCCAGGCGGGGACGGGGAATCGTTCCGTGTCGCCCACACCGTAGGAACGGCCTGGTCAGAACCCCATGTGCCGCGTCGCCATACTTTGGGCGCGGCCTGTGTGTGCCGGTCCCACGCGGGCGTCCCCGCGGGCCCGGCAGGCTGCCCCCGCGGGCCGGGCCGGCCGCTCCGGCCTGGACAGAACACCCTGCCCGATCGTTATGCTGCCGCAAAGCGTTCAAACGAACACCATTCAAACGAACAACAACACGGGCGGCGGCAGCGGCCCGGCGAGGGGGCCCAGCATGCGGGAGCCGGTCGAACTGAGGCGCAAGCGCATCCTGGCGGTCCTGGAGTCGCGCGGTGTCGCGAAGGTCAGCGATCTCGCCGCCGAACTCGAGGTCTCCCTGGTCACGGTCCGCCGCGACGTCGAGGAGCTGGCCCGTGCGGGCAGGCTGCGCCGCGGCCACGGAGTGGCGCGCTCCCTCGCGCACGTCGAGGAGGAGTCGGCCGCACCCGGCCGGCCGGGTACGGAGGGCGGCGCGGACGGCGGTGCGGTGGCGCTCGTCGTGCCGGAGCGGCACTCGTACCTCTACGAGACCCTGCACGGCGCCCGTTCCGTGCTGGAGGAGGCGGGTACGCGCATCGCGCTGTACGTCGCCCCGCAGGCCGCCGGCGCCGAACGGCCCATGGTGGAGCGGGCGTTGACGAAGGGCGTACGCGGGCTGCTGATCGCGCCGCGCTGGCGCAGCGCGGGCAGCGAGGAGGCCGACCACGGCTGGCTCGCGGAGGTGGCCGCGCGGGTGCCGACGGTGCTGATGGAGCGGCGGCCCCGGCCCGGCAGCGCGCTCCACGCGCTGGACTCGGTGTGCTCCGACCACTGGTACGGCACGCACCTCGCCGTGCGGCACCTGGTCGCGCACGGGCACCGGCGCGTCGTACTGGCCGCACGGAACGACAGCCCGACCGCGCGCGCCGTACGGGCCGCGTTCGCCGACATCGCCGCCGCTTCCCCGGAGATCGACGACTGGACCGTGACGCTCAGTTCGGCGCGGGCCGCGCCGGAAGCGGCGGAGGACGGCGCGGGCACGCGCCGGGACCTGCCCGCCCTGCTGCGCGAACGCGGCGCCACGGCCGCCCTGCTGCACGGCGACGAGGACGCGCTGATGCTCGTGCAGATGCTGATGGACCGGGGCATCCGGGTGCCGCAGGACTGCTCGGTGGTGGCGTACGACGACGTGGTGGCGGCGCTGGGCAGCCCGCCGCTGACGGCGGTGGCACCGCCGAAGGCGGCGGTCGGCGCGGCGGCGGCCGAACTGCTGCTGAAGCGGCTGGCGGAGTGGCCCGCCGCGCCGCCGGAGGACACGGACCCGGCGGGTGCGGCGGCCGCGCCGGTGCGGCGGGTCGAGCTGCTGCCCGAACTGAAGGTGCGCGGCTCGGTACGGGAGCCGGGCGGCGCAGCACCGGACGGCGGCGCGGCGGTCGTGCGTACGGACGCCCAGCCCGCCGGTGAAACGGTCACCGGAACGCTCATCGCCACCGCCTTGGACCCCGCGGAGGGCCCCGCACAGGACCCGGTAAACGACTGAGCGTTTGACCGTTTCAATTTCCTTTGATCGCAGCATTGACGCTACTTGATCGGTCGATCAGTATTCCCATGACTCCGACAGCTTCCGTGGGAGGCCCTCATGGCTGGTCGACAGAGCCGTCGTTCCCTGATTGCCGCCATGGCGTCGCTGCCCCTCGCGGGCGGCGCCGTCAGCGGGTGCAGCGGCGGCGGCACGGACCGTTCGGCGCACCGCAGTTCGGCCCGTACACCCGCAGAGATCACGTTCTGGTCCGCGCTGCGCGGCAGCCAGGAAGTGGTCGACGCGTACAACAGCTCGCAGCGCCGCGTCCGCGTCAACTTCCAGCAGATTCCCGCCGGAGGCCAGGGCGGCTACGCCAAGCTCAGCAACGCCGCCCGCGCCGGCAACGCCCCCGACGTCGCCACCATCGAGTACCCGCAGCTGCCCGGCTTCGCCATCGACGGCGTCACCCGCGACCTCGGCCCGCTCCTCAGTGACCGGCTGCGCGCCAGGCTGCTGCCGCAGGCGTTCGGCCTCACCACGTTCGAGAAGCGGGTGTTCAGCGTCCCGCTGGACATCGAGCCGATGGTGATGCACTACCGCTCGGACCTCTTCCGGCGCTACGGACTCGAAGTGCCCCGCACCTGGGAGGAGTTCGAGTCCGTCGCCCGCGAGGTGCGGCGCAGGGCGCCGGGCCGGCGGCTCGTCCTCCTGCCGACGGACGGCGCGATGCACTTCGCCGCGTTCTGCTGGCAGCTCGGCGCGCAGTGGTTCGACATCAGCGAGGGCGCCTGGAACGTCTCCCTCGCGGACGCCGCCACCCGCCGCGTCGCCGCGTACTGGCAGCGGCTCATCGACGACGACCTTGTCTTCATGAACCCCGTCGACAGCACGCAGGGCCACGCGCAGGTCGGCAACGGCCGGGTCCTCGTACGGCTCAGCGGCGCCTGGGACGCCGGCGCGCAGATGACCGCGCACCCCGAGCACAAGGGTGCCTGGACCGTCGCGCCGCTGCCGCAGTGGCGCCCGGAGAAGCCGGTCGTCGGGACGCACGGCGGCTCCACGTTCGCGGTGACCAAGGACAGCCGGAACCCGGAGGCGGCCATGGAGTTCATCGAGTGGCAGGTCTCCCACGCGGACGCGCTGCGCGCGCGGCTCTCCAGCGGCGCCAGCAGCCAGTACCCGGCGGCGCCCGGACTGGTGTCGGTCGGGGCCGAGGCGTTCGACCGCTCGTACTACCGGGGCCAGGACGTCTACCGCCTCTTCGAGGAGCAGGCCCGGCTCGTACGGCCGGGCTGGACGTGGGGGCCCCGGATGACCGCGACGCAGACGGTGATGGAGGACGGCTTCGCACGCGTCAGCGGCGGCCAGGGCACGCTGATCGGCGCCGCGCGCGCCGCGCAGGACGCCACCATGCCCGACCTCCGCGCGCTGGGCCTGGCCACCACCGAGCACACGACGTGACCCCGCATACGGAAGCGACACCGGCACCGGCACCGGCACCCGCACCGGCAGCCGCGTCAGCGCCCGCACCCGCACCCGCAACGGCAGCAGCACAGGAAGGCAGGTGACCACCATGACCGCGACGGCGCCACCGCCCGTCACGACCCGCGGCAGCACCGCGGCCCCGCACGTGCGCCGCCCCCGCAAGGCCGCCCGCCGCCGCGAACTCGGCGCCTGCACCGTCCTGATGACCCCGTTCTTCGTCCTCCTCGTGGCCGTCTTCCTGATCCCGGTCGGCACCGCCGTCTGGCTGAGCTTCTTCAGCGCCGACCAGCCCGGACTCGGCTTCGGCCCGGAGCGCACCGTCTTCTCCGGCCTCCGCAGCTACGCCGCCGTGCTGAGCGACCCGACGTTCCTCTCCGGGCTCGGCGTCGTCGCCCTCTACTGCGCCGTGTACATCCCGGTGATGGTCCTCGCGTCGCTCGCGCTCGCGCTGCTCCTCGACTCGGGCGTCGTACGGCTGCGCGCCTGGGCGCAGCTAGCGCTGTTCCTGCCGCACGCGGTGCCCGGCATCATCGCCGCCATCATCTGGCTGTACCTCTACACGCCCGGCCTCAGTCCCGTGATCGAGGTCCTCGGCAAGGCCGACATCACGGTCGACTTCCTCGGCGTGCACACCGTGCTCCCGTCGATCATGAACATCGCGCTGTGGAGCAACCTCGGCTACAACATGGTGATCTTCTACGCCGCCCTCCAGGCCGTGCCCCGCGAGACGATCGAGGCCGCCGTGGTGGACGGCGCGGGCCCGGTGCGTACGGCGCTGCGGGTCAAGACGCCGCTGGTACGCCCGGCCATCGTGATGGTGGGGATGTTCACGCTCATCTGGTCGCTCCAGCTGTTCACGGAGCCGATGCTGCTCGGCCAGTCCACGCCGATGATCAACTCGCGGTTCTCGCCCAGCATGTACATCTACGACGCCGCGTTCACCCGCAACAACTACAGCCTCGCGGCCGCCGCCTCCGTCGTCCTGCTGGTCTGCACGATCGCCGTCTCGTACGGCGTCACCCGCTGGACCAGCCGCCTCAACTCCGCCCAGGAGGACGCCCGATGAGCGCCCCCGCCGGCACCGCCACCCGTCCGCGCCGCACTTCCCCGCGCCGCCGCTCCTCCTCCGGCACGGGCACCCCCGCCGCGCTCCGCCCCCGGCTGCTGGGACGCGCCGCCGTCAACACCATCGTGGCGCTCTCCGTGCTGTACACGCTGCTGCCGGCGCTCTGGCTCGTCCTCGCCGCCAGCAAGGACCGCAGCGCGCTGTTCAGCAGCGACCTGCTGAACCTCGGCGACCTCTCGTTCACCCGGAACCTCGGCGACCTGTTCGCGATGGACGGCGGGTTGTACGGCCGCTGGTACGTCAACAGCCTGCTGTACGCGGTCGTCGGCGCCGCGCTGGGCGCGCTGCTGAGCGTCGCCTGCGGCTATGCCTTCGACAAGTACCGCTTCCGGCACAAGGAGAAGCTGTTCGGGCTGGTGCTCGCGGCCGTGATGGTGCCGCAGACGGTGCTCGCCCTGCCGCTGTACCTGCTGGCGTCCGAGACGGGCGTCGTGAACACCTTCTGGTCGGTCTTCGTGCCCGTCCTCTTCAACCCGTTCGGGGTGTATCTCGGCCGGATCTTCAGCCAGGGCTACGTCCCCGACGAGGTGCTGGAGGCGGCCCGCGTCGACGGCGCCGGGGAGCTCACGACGTACGTACGTGTCGCGCTGCGGATGCTCGGCCCCGGCCTGGTCACCGTGTTCCTCTTCCAGCTGACCACCATCTGGAACAACTTCTTCCTGCCCATGGTCATGCTGTCCGACCAGGACCTCTATCCGGTGAGCCTGGGCCTGTACACCTGGAACAGCTCCGCCACCGTGTCGCCCGAGTACTACCCGGTCGTCATCATGGGATCGCTGCTCGCGGTCCTGCCGCTGGTCCTCGCCTTCATGCTGCTGCAGCGCTTCTGGCGGTCGGGCCTCACGGCGGGCGCCGTGAAGTAGCCGCCGGGGGCCGCCCGTTCCGGGCGCACAGGCCACCACCCGTAAGCCACCTGTCAGCACGTCACCCGTCAGTCCCAGCCCAGGAGCCCGATGCCCACCGCACCAACCCCCGGCAGCGGCCGTACGCGCCGGCCCCGCGCCGTCCTCGCCATGGCACCCGAGGTCGCCGACACCGTCCTCGCCCCGCCGTCGCTGGCAGCGCTCGCCGAGCACTGCGACCTCGTACCGCCGCCCGCGCTCGACGACTTCGGCACCGAGCGCGCCCGCGCCGCGCTCGCCGACGCCGAACTCCTCGTCACCGGCTGGGGCTGCCCGCCCGTGGACGCCGCCGTGCTGGCCGCAGCGCCCCGGCTGCGCGCCATCGTGCACGCGGCCGGCAGCGTACGCGGCCACGTCACCGAGGCGTGCTGGGAGCGCGGCATCGAGGTGTCCTCGGCGGCCGCCGCCAACGCCCTGCCCGTCGCCGAGTACACCGTCGCGATGATCGTCCTCACCGGCAAGCGGGTACTGGAACGCGCCGAGGCGTTCCGCGCCGAACGCCGCCGCGAGGACTGGCTGCGCGTCGGCCCCGACGTCGGCAACTACGGCCGCACCGTCGGCATCCTGTCCGCCTCCCTGATCGGCCGGCGGGTCATCGAGCTGCTGCGCCCGTACGACATGGAGGTGCTGCTGCACGACCCGTACGTCTCCGCGGAGGAGGCGTCCGCACTCGGCGTACGGGCCGTCGGGCTCGCCGAACTCTTCGCGCACAGCGACACGGTGAGCGTCCACACCCCGCTGCTGCCCGCCACCCGCGGCCTCGTCACCCGCGAACTGCTCGCCTCCATGCGCCCGGACGCCACGTTCATCAACACCGCGCGCGGCGCCGTCGTCGACCAGGGCGCCCTCACCGACCTGCTCCGGCAGGGCCGCGTACGGGCCGTCCTGGACGTCACCGACCCCGACACGCTGCCGCCCGGAGACCCGCTCTGGGACTGCGGCAACGTACTGATCACCCCGCACCTCGCGGGCTCGCAGGGCAACGAGTGGCGGCGGCTGGCCGAGCTCGCCGTCTCCGAGGCGGCCCGGTGGGCGGCGGGTGACGGCTTCGCCCATCCCGTACGACGCGAACGGCTGGAGTCACTGGCATGACACTCACCGACGGCGCGCACCCTACGGTGCTCGAACTGCCTCCGGAAGACCGGGAGCTGAGCCCGTACACCGGCTATACGCGGGCCCACTGGGAGGCCGCCGCAGACGGTCTGCTGGACGCCGCCTGGCGCTGGGCCACGCCGGGCAGCGCGCTGCTCGACCTGCCGGGCCGGCCCTCCGGTTCCGGCGTGCGCTCGGACGGGCTGGAGGGGTACGCCCGTACGTTCCTGGCCGCCGCGTTCCGGGTGGCAGGCGCGGGCGGCGCGGACCCGTACGGCTGGCTCGGCCGGTACGCGGACGGGCTCGCGTCCGGCACCCGTACGCCGGGCCGCGACGACGCCGAGTCGTGGCCGCTGATCCTCGACCACCACGTGCAGGGCCAGCCGATGGTCGAGTCCGCCTCCGTGGCGATCGGTCTGCGGCTGACCCGCGAGTGGCTGTGGGACCGGCTGGACGACGGCGTACGGGACCGGGCGGAGGAGTGGCTGCGCGGCGCGCTGCGGCACACGCCGGCGCCGAACAACTGGTACCTGTTCCAGTACGCCGTCGCCACCTTCCTGGAGTCCGCGGGCCGCGGCGACGGCGAGACGGAGCGGGCGAAGGAGCGGGCGCTGCGGCTGCTGGAGAGCTGGTACCGGGGCCAGGGCTGGTACGCCGACGGCGACGGCCGCGCCTTCGACCACTACAACGGCTGGGCCCTGCACCTGTACCCGATGCTGCACGCGCATCTCGCGCGGGACGCCGCACAGCTCGGCCACCACGGCCCGCGGTTGCGTGCGCACCTGGACGGCTTCGCCCTCACCTTCGGCGCCGACGGCGCACCGATGTACTTCGGGCGCTCGCTCACGTACCGCTTCGCGGCCGGAGCCGCCGTCGCGATGGGCGCCGTCAGCGGGCACACGCCGCTCACGCCGGGCGCCTCGCGGCGGCTGCTCAGCGGCACCCTCCGCTACTTTCTGGACCGCGGCGCCACCGGCACCGACGGGCTCCTCAGTCTCGGCTGGCACGGCCCGCACGACGCCACCCTCCAGCACTACTCCGGGCCCTCCTCGCCGTACTGGGCCGCCAAGAGCTTCGTCTCCCTCCTCGCCCCGGCCGGCCATCCGCTGTGGACCGCCACCGAGGAACCCGCGCCCAGCGAGGGACCCGACCGCGTCCTCGCCCTGCCCGCCCCCGGCCTGCTGCTCCAGTCGACCCGCGCGGACGGCGTCGTACGGCTGCACAACCACGGCAGCGACCACGTACGCCCGCACGAGGGTGAGTCGGCCGCCGCCGATCCGCACTACGGCCGGCAGGCGTACTCCACCCGTACGGGTCCCACCGCGCCGGACAACGCCCCGGACAACCACTTCGCCGTCGAGGCCGCGGGCGCACGCAGCACGCGCCGCCGCATCCGCCCGCTCGGCGCCGGGCACGGCGACGGCTGGGGCTGGGCCGCGTCCTGGCACCTGCCGGTGTTCGCGCCGGGGCCGCCGATGGTGCCGGGGCTGCGGGTGGCGAGCGTGACGTTCGTACGCGGCCGGTACGAGCTGCGCGTCCACCACGTGACGGGTGCGCCGCCGGGGGCGCGGGTCAGCCAGACGGGGTGGGCGACCGGCGACGGCACGGACCGGGGGGACGGGCCCCTGCGGTCAGCGCTGCACCCGCTGCACGGCTGGACCGGGAGCGACACCGTACGGGCGCCGCAGGGCACCGCGTACACGCGCTGGGCACGCGTACCGCGGCTGACGGCGGACGCGCCGCCCGACACGGGCCTGTACGCGGCGCTCGCCACGCTGACCGCGGAACCCGAGCCGGCGCCCCTGGCCGAGGCGGCGGAGGTGCTGGCCGCCGGCCCCGGGTCGGTCGAGGTGCGGTGGGCGGACGACGGCGCGCGCACCCGTATCGCCTTCGCGTCCGGCGCGGACGGGGAACCCGAGGCGACCGTCACCCACACGGGGAGCGGGTCAGCCGGCGGTCCAGCCGCCGTCGACGGGGAGTGAGGCGCCGCTGAGATAGCCGGTGTGGGGGCCGCACAGCCAGGCGGCGACCTCGGCCACCTCCGCGGGCTCGATCAGCCGCTTGATCGCGGACCGGTCCAGCAGCACATCGTTCACCACGTCGTCCGGGGCGACGCCGTGCGCGCCGGCCTGGGCGGCGATCTGGCCCTCCAGGAGCGGGGTGCGTACGTAGCCGGGGTTGACGCAGTTGCTGGTCACGCCGTGCGGGGCGCCCTCCAGGGCGGCGACCTTGCTCAGCCCTTCGAGGCCGTGCTTGGCCGCGACGTACGCGGCCTTGTACGCGCTCGCGCGCAGCCCGTGCACGCTGGAGATGTTCACGACCCGGCCCCAGCCGCGCCCGTACATGTGCGGCAGGCACTGCCGCAGCAGCAGGAACGGCGCGGTGACCATGACGCGCTGGAGGTGCTCGAACCGTTCGGCGGGGAAGTCCTGGAGTGGGGCCACGTGCTGCAGCCCGGCGTTGTTCACGAGGATGTCCACCGCGCGCGGCAGCCGTCCGACCGCCTCCGCGTCCGCCAGGTCCACGGCGTGCGGATGGCCGCCGACCTCCTCCGCCACCGACTTGGCGGCCTCGGCGTCCACGTCCACCACGTGCACCAGCGCACCCGCGGCGGCGAACGTACGCGCGCAGGCCCGCCCGATGCCGCTGCCGCCGCCGGTCACCAGGACCGTACGGCCGTCCAGCCGCGTACGGGCGTACGGGCGCGCATGGTCGTACGGGCGCGTACGGTCGTTCAGCTGCGTACGGTCGTCGGTGTCGGCGGGGGCGCGGCTGGGGTCAGCGGGGCTCGTCATGCCCGGAACGGTAGGGACGCGGCGGCCCGCTTCCTACGTACCCGCTCCCCACACTTGGCGACGCGACGGTGTGCGGCACCGACACCCCGGCGCCACCGCCCCGCCGGGCGCCCGCGCCGTTCAGCCGCAGCCCGGGTCGGCCGCGTCCACCGAGTCGGGGCCGCCCTCCGGCTTGACGTACGTCGCGTACAGCACCACCGGCTCCTTGCCGTGGTTGTGGCCGGTGTGCACATGTTCCGGACCGACCGGTTCCACCACGGTGTCGCCGGGCCCGGAGACCTCGACGGAGCAGTCCGCGAGCGTACGGGTCAGGGTGCCGGACTTCACGACGGCGAGCAGCCGGCCCGGGTGGTAGTGCCAGCCGGTGGTGCCGCCGGGCTCGATGGTGATCTTCCTGTAGGCGACGTCCGTACGCCCCTCCGCGCTGATCTCCACACCGTCCGCCGTGCTGCCCTCCGCGAGGGTCTTCGAGGTGACGCCGCTGCCGGGCGTCGCCACCGCGGCCGAGGGCGCCGCGGCGATTCCCGCCACACAGACCGCCGTGACCGCCGCTTGCCGTACTCGTCTCCAGCGCTTCGAAAGGGGCATGGCGTCACGTTAGCGATCCGCCCGTGCACGTGCAGGTGATCCGGCGGCCAAGTAGGCGCCGCAACAGGCGAGTTGCGGCCAGTCGCGGCCAGTTGCGTGCCGGTCGCGGCCGGTCGTGGCGCCCGTCAGCGGACGGCGCCGATGCGCACCGGGTGCGCCGAGCCGTCCTCGACGGGCTCGCCGCAGTGCGCGCAGACGGTCGCCGGGTGCAGGTCCGCGCCGCAGGAGTGGCGCCAGACGGTCGGCGCGGGGCCGTCCGTCGCGTAACGGTCGCCCCACTCCATGAGGTTGAGGAGGATCGGCCGGAGGGCGCGGCCCGCTTCGGTCGCCACGTACTCGTAGCGCCGCGGGCGGCTCTCGTACTCCCGCTTCTCCAGCACGCCCGCCTCGACGAGCTTGCGCAGGCGCGTGGCGAGGATGTCGCGGCTGGCGCCGGTGTTGCGCGCGATCTGGTCGAAACGGTGCACGCCGAGCATCACCTCGCGCAGGGCGAGCAGGGTCCAGCGCTCGCCGATGACGCCGAGGGCGTTGGCGATCGAGCACTCGCGGCCGTTCATGCCGGTCAATGTAGCACCCCGAAATCGTTAGTTGTGAAATCCAACTGACGAGCGTATACAGGTAATGGTGACCGACCCCGAGAACGGAGCAGGACCATGCGCGATGCGGTGATCGTCGACGCGGTACGCACGCCGATCGGCAAGGGCAAGCCCGGCGGAGCGCTCTCCGGAGTGCACCCCGTGGACCTGCACGCACACGCCCTCCGCTCCCTCATCGAACGCACCGGCATCGACCCCGCCCTGGTGGACGACGTCATCAGCGGCGCCGTCGGCCAGATCGGCGAGCAGAGCTCCAACACCGCGCGCTGGGCGGCGCTCGCCGCGGGCCTGCCCGAATCCGTGCCGGCGGTCACGGTCGACCGGCAGTGCGGAAGCAGCCAGCAGGCGCTCCACTTCGCGGCACAGGGCGTGCAGAGCGGCGCGTACGACCTGGTCATCGCCTCCGGAGTGGAGTCGATGAGCCGCGTGCCGATCGGCAGCCAGACCGCGGGCCGCGACTTCCTCGGCTCGGAGGTCGCCGCGCGCTACCCGGACGGCCTCGTGCCGCAGGGCATCAGCGCCGAACTCATCGCCCAGCGCTGGCAGCTCACCCGCGCACAGCTCGACGCGTACGCCGCCGAGAGCCACCAGCGTGCGGCGCGCGCCTGGCGCGAAGGGCGCTTCGCGGGGGAGGTCGCGGCGCTGAAGGCGCCCGCCGACGGCGGCGCACCCGTGCCGGTCACCGGCGACGAGTCCGTACGGCCCGGCACGACGACGGAGATACTGGCCGGCCTGCGGCCCGCGTTCCGCGACCCCCACTGGGAACAGCGCTTCCCGGACCTCGGCTGGAAGGTGACCGCGGGCAACTCCTCGCCGGTCAACGACGGTTCCGCCGCGGTGCTCATCGCGGGCGCCGACACGGCCGCGCGGCTGGGGCTGCGCGCACGGGCGCGGCTGCACACGTTCGCCGTCACCGGCGACGACCCGCTGTACATGCTCACCGGCGTCATCCCCGCCACCCGCAAGGCACTCGGCCGCGCCGGTCTGGCACTGGCGGACATCGACGCGTTCGAGGTGAACGAGGCGTTCACCAGCGTGGTCCTCGCCTGGCAGGCGGAGTTGGGCGCCGACCTCGCCAAGGTGAACGTCAACGGCGGCGCCACCGCGCTCGGCCACCCGCTGGGCGCCAGCGGCGCGCGCCTGATGACGACGCTGCTGTCGGTCCTGGAGCAGACGGGCGGCCGGTACGGCCTGCAGACGATGTGCGAGGCGGGCGGCCTCGCCAACGCGACGATCGTGGAACGCCTCTGAGCGGGGCCCTCGGTCTCTCCCGCCGCTCAGCCCCGTTTGCGGCTCAGCCCCGTTCCGGCCGCCCGCGTACGACCAGGCCGAGCGCCGTCGCACCGGCCAGGGCGCCGGCCACGGCGAGCAGTACGCGGTGGTCGAGCAGGGCGACCAGGCCCGCGCCCGCCGCGAGGGAGACGGCGTTCGGGGCGAAGACCAGGGTGTTGGCCGTCGCGGCGACGCGGCCGAGCAGCGCGTGGGGCGTATCGCGCTGTACGGCCGTCATGGCGGCGATCAGTACGCACGGCAGCCCGGCCCCGATGAGCACGCTGGCCGCCAGCGCGACCGTTGACGACGGCGTGGTGCGCAGGGCGACGCCCAGGCCGAACAGGGCGATACCGGCCGCGGCGAAGGCCCGTTCGGGCAGCCGCCGCAGCAGCGGGCCCGCCGCCACGCCGCTGAGTACGGACCCGACGCCCTGCGCCGCGTACAGCACCCCCGCGAATGCGGGGGAGCGGTGCAGCCCGGAGTCCACGACGGCGTACACGGCGGCGCCGTTGAGCCCCGCGACGAACATGGTGGCGGCGCCCGCCAGCACCAGCCGCCGCAGGCCGCGCTGCCGCCACACGTACCGCGCGCCCTCCGCGGTCCGCGCCGTCCACCGCGCCGCCCCCTTCCGCGGCGGAGGCGGCTCGGACACCCGCATCAGCGCGAAGGCACCGGCGGCGAGCGCGAACGTGACCGCGTCCAGGACGGCCACCGCGGCGCCACCGAACTGTACGAACAGCCCCGCGCCGAGCAGCGGGGCCACGAGCTTCATGCCCTCGTTTGCGGTCATGCGCAGGCCGTTGAAGTCGCCGTGCAGTTCCGCGGGGACGGCCGACGCGACGAGCGCCGCCTCCGCCGCGTCCGTCAGAACGGCGCTGACGCCGTACGCGGTGAGCACCGCGAAGAGGAGCCACACCTGTCCTTCGGTACGGACGGTGAGCAGCGTCAACAGCAGTGCCGCCATGGCCAGGTTGGCGCGTACGAGCAGCGGGCGGCGCCGCGTACGGTCCGTCAGCGTGCCGATCACCGGACCGAACAGGGTCGGCGCCCACACGCAGAACAGCGCCAGCGCCGCCAGACTGTCCGAGCCCGTCAGCGACTTGACCCAGACGCCCGCGGCGAGCGACATCGCGGAGCTGCCGAAGCCGGAGACGACGACGCCGCCCAGGTACAGCCCGGAGTTCCGGTCGCGCAGGACCCTGGCGGCACCCCACTCCACGCGTCGCCCCCCGCCGCCGTATGCCGCGCGCCCGCTCCGTACGTCCGTGCCCGACGTACGAGGGTGAACACGGCCGCACCCCCAAGTCAACACTTGGGAGTCGCTGACCGGCCCCCGTACAGTGGTGTTTACTGACCGCCGTGACCACGAACGACGCCGTACTGCGCGCGCTGGCCCACCCCACGCGGCTGCGGATGCTGTCGCTGATGTGGGCCGCCCCGCAGTCGGCCGCCGCGCTCGCACGGGAGTTGGGGATCTCGCACGCGCTGGCCAGCCACCACCTGCGGCTCCTCGGCGCCGCGGGGCTGGCGGAGCTGGACGGGACGCGTACGCGCCGGGGCGGTGTCGAGCGCCGCTACCGCACCGTGCACGGCACGCCGCTCTCCGACCAGGGCGAACGCGACGGCACCGCCCTGCTGTCGGAGACCCTCGCGCACAACCTCCGCGAGCGCGCCGCCCGGCACGCGCCCGGCAGCCCGGGCGTCACCGCCGACGCGGAACTCTGGCTGACGCCGGCCGACTGGGACGGCTTCCGCCGGCGCATGGCCGAACTCCTCGCCGACCTGCACGACGCGGCACAGCCGCCGCACGCGCCGTACACCGTACGGGTGGGCGGCACGGTGATGCTGTTCCCGCTCGCCGAGGACGACGACACGGCCGACCACGACGGGGGCGGGGACGGGAGCGGTGCCGGGGGCGGGGGCCGCTGACAAGCGTCAGGCCGTCTCCTCCATGCGCGGCGCCGAACGCACCAGCCGCCGCAGCTCGTCGCGCCCGTGCTCGACGACCTCCAGCAGCGGTTCCGCGTGCGTACGGGGCGGCAGGGGCAGCTCGGCGACGAGATCGTCGGCGGTGAACTCCGGCCGTTCCAGCCACAGTTCGAGCGCGCGCCACAGCTCGGTGCGCCTGTGGTCGGCGGGCAGCAGCCAGGGCGCCGCCTCGTACGGGGTGGCGTCCGCGCCGTTCGCGTGCAGCAGTCCGGAACGGCGCACGAGGCAGGCGTAGCAGAGCCCGCAGTTGACGATGTCCGGTCCGGGCCGGCGCGCGGGGGCGGCCGCGCAGCTCAGGGTCCGTTCGAGGTCGTCGCGGCCGAGCCCGGCCGCCAGCGCGGCCTGGCAGACCTCGCCGCAGGTGTCGTACAGCAGCGGGTTCTTGACCCGCACGGTCCCCGCGACGGCCTGTATCAGCTGATTGAGGAGGTGCAGGAGCCACGGGTGTACGACGCTGGCGGGCAGCCCGCCGACGGCACCCTCTTCCGCTTCCCCTTCCGTTTCTCCTTCCGCTTGCCTGCTCGGCGGCGGGCTGAGGGCGAGCTGGCCGTTCTCGGGCGCGTGCAGCACGGTTACGTCTTCCGCGGCGGCCGCCCGCACGGCGAGCGCGGCGTACAGCAGCCCGCGCGACCTCGCCGAGCGCTCCAGCGTGCTCCCGTGCGCCTGCGGCGTCTGACCGGGGACGGTGATCTGGCGTACGAGCCGCTTGGCGAGCGCGCGTACGGCCTCGTGCGCGGGCTGCTGCACGCGCTTCTGCGGCTTCCGCTCCGCGAAGGTCACGAGCAGCAGCGGGCCGCGTCTCGCGTCGGCCGCGCGCTGCGCCGCCCAGCTCAGGGAGTCCAGGCCACCGGAGAAGAGGGCGACTTCGCGGGCGCGGCGCGCGTCGTCGCCGGGGAACAGCACCTGCGTCGGGCGCTGCGGCAGCTGCCGGAACTCCAGCGTCCACACGTCCCCCGTCAAGGCCCGCAGCAGCGGCTCCAGCACGGGTACGGCGGCCTCCTGCCACCGTTCCGGATCGGTCACGGGGAGCGAGAGCGTGAAGTGCCGGGTCCACCGGTCGGGGGACGCGTCGCGGCGGACGAGCCGGTCCGCCAGGAAGACGGCCCTGGCCGTCCGCAGCAGATCGTCCGCCCAGCCGGGCACGGGCCCGGTGAGGCTCTGCCGGCCGGTGACGCGGTCTTCGCGCTCCCTGAAGTCCGACTCGTCGACGGCGCGCCAGCCGGCGCCCTTGGGGCGCTCCTTGGGGACGGCCCGCCACCAGAAGCGGGCCGTGTCGGGGGAGATCATCCTGCGCTCTCCGGCTCCTCTCTGGCCGTGGGCCGGGCGTGCCCGGCGGTGACGGTGCGGTGCCGGGCGGCGGTCTCGGCCCGACTCCACGATGGCACAGCTCGCCGTGCGCATGATCGACAGTGCGGGAATCGGTGACACGGGGTCAGGCGGGGCCGGGGGCGGTCACGGGCGGTCACGGTGCGTGCGGGGCGTGTGCGGGGCAATGTGCGGGGGCGCGTGTGGGGCGTGCTGCCGCCTGCTCCCGCCCGCTTCTGCCCGCTGCCGAACGGCGGCGCCCCGAGGACCGCCGTATCCTGGACGCCGGACCGGACCAGCCCGCGAAACACGTTCCGGTTCATGGCGGGAGGTGAGCTTCCGATGTCGGTGCGTCCGCTCGACAGCGGGACCGTTACGGGCCTCATCAGCGATGCGACGACGGCGCCCTCCCTGCACAACGCACAGCCGTGGAGATTCCGCTTCCGTTCGCGCAGCCGTACGTTCGAGCTGCGCTCGGACCCCGGGCGCGCCTTCCGCCGTACCGACCCCGAGGGCCGGGCGGCGCACCTGGGATGCGGCGCGGCGCTGTTCAACCTGCGGGTCGCCGTCGCCGACGCGGGCTGGGGCGCCGAGACGCGGCTGCTGCCGTACCGGCAGGAGGGCCCGTCCGGCCCGTCCGGCCCGTCCGCGCCCGGCACCGCCACTCCGTCCGGTGCCCGCGGACCGCTGCTCGCGACCGTACGGCTGTCCGACACCGGCGCGCCCGACGCCGAACTCGCCGCGCTCTACCCGGCGCTCTCCCGCCGCCGTACGAGCCGCCACCCTTTTACGGAGGACCGCGAGATCCCCGCCGACGTCCAGGCGGAACTCACCCGCGCCGCCCGCAAGGAGGGCGCGCAACTGGTGCTGCC
The DNA here is from genome assembly GCF_003355155.1 of Streptomyces armeniacus. Classification (NCBI taxonomy): domain Bacteria; kingdom Bacillati; phylum Actinomycetota; class Actinomycetes; order Kitasatosporales; family Streptomycetaceae; genus Streptomyces; species Streptomyces armeniacus. The sequence continues at coordinate 5,497,857 of NZ_CP031320.1, forward strand.
GACCTCGTGGCACGTGGACACCCTGCTGGAACTCGTCCGGGACGCGGAGGGCCGGGACACGCTGGACCCGGAGCAGTTCGAGGAGGCGGCGCGCTGGACGCACACAGGCACCGAACAGCCCGGAGCCGCCGCCTCCGCCTCGGCCGCAGGGCCCCGGGGCGGCAGCCCGGACCCCGCTACGGAGGGCATCCCGGCGTACGCCTTCGGCCCGCGCAGACGGGGCGGCAGGGCGCCCGTACGGGACTTCGCGGGGCGCCGCCAGGTCCCCGGCCGCGAGGCGGCCGACTTCGAGGACTGGCCGCACCTCGTCCTGCTGGGCACGGCGCGTGACGAGCCCGCGGACTGGCTGCGGGCGGGCCAGGCGATGGAACGCGTCCTGCTCGCCGCCACCCGCGCGGGCCTGGCCACCTCGCTCACCTCGCACGCGGTGGAGCACGCCGACCTGCGCCGCCTCGTCCGCGACCCGCAGTCGACCATGGCGTACGTCCAGATGGTGCTGCGCCTCGGCTACGGCCCGTCCGGCCCGGCGACCCCGCGCCGCCCGGTGGGCGACGTCCTGGACCCTGGCTGACCGCCTCACCGCCTGCCCGTCACCCGAGCTCCGTTACCCCGGCCCCGCTACCCCGGCCCGCCCCCGTGCCGGTGCTCCGCCGCGAGGAGGCCCAGGACGACCACGTCCTGACGCGCGCCACGGAAGAACTCGTGCTCGCGGAGCAGCCCTTCCCGTACGAACCCCAGGCGCCCGTGGAAGGCGAGCGACGTGCGGTTGAACGCGTACACCTCCGCGACGCACTTGTGGAAGCGCCGCTCGAGGAACATGTAGTCGAGGACGATGCCGACGGCCTCCGTCGCGTAGCCGCGGTGCCGGTGGGCGCGGTCGATCGCCACGCCGTAACGGAAGTGCCCCGCCCGCCGGTCCACGCCGAACGTCGATATCGCACCCACGGTCTCCTTCCCCGACAGGCTTTCCACCGCGAGCGCGAACTCCTCCTCGTCCACCGGTTTCGCGGCGAGTTCCTCCGTCTCGCGGCGGTGCCCCTCGGCGGACCGGGGCGGGACGACGCGGTAAACGGAGCGGGCGTCCTCGGAGTTCTCCTCGAACCGCTGGAAGTACTCCCAGTCCGATGCCTGGAAACCACGCAGCAGCACGGATTCGCCCCGCCACAGGCTCACGCGCCGTACCCCTCCGGGAAGCCTCCCGTGAACCCGTCCGCGCATCCGTCCGCGAACTCCTCCGCCACGTACCGCGCGTACGGCAGCGCGTGCCGCCACGCCCGCTTCTGCCATTCCAGATGCGCGGCCACGGCGGTGGCGTCCGCGACCAGGCGGAAGCCGAGGAAACGGTCGTCCGCTCCGAACTCGAGCAGGGCGAGGAACTCCTCGTCGAACACCCAGTAGTCGTGCCGCGGCAGGCCGATCTTGCGGGCACGCGAGCGCGTGAGATAGCGGATGTCCTCACCGGCGCGGAGATTGTGCGGGGTGTTCACGATTTCCCAGCGCAGATAGTCACTGGGCGGTGAGTCGACCACCCGGACCCTGCTGACCCGCTTTCCCCGTCCGGTCTGTTCGGACATGAGGTCGAGCCAAGGCTGCAGCCATTGGATTCCGGGGTCCTCGCCCGCCAGATATCGCTGGAACGGGACATCCTCGGAGGCGACACCGTACGCGGTGCGCACTTCCAGGCGGTATGCAGTGGATGCGAAATCCGAGAATAGCCGCTCGAAGGCTTCCGGATCGCTGATGACTTCGGTGGCCGCGGCTTCTTTGAGGTGTGTGTTCACTTGAGGGATTCCAGCAGCGAGCGCGGCACGACGACGAAGTCCTCTCCCGGCAGCACGTTCCTGAGCTGGGAGATCGCTTCCGGATCGGTTAACTTGTCGCCCTGCACGACGATGTCGCCGCTGTCGGTCTCGTACAGCGAGGGACACGATCCGGAATTGCTGCTGCTGGTGAGGAAGCGTAGCTTCACGGGCTCTCCCTGTGATTCTGAACCTGTTGGCGGCGAACTTGGCGCGAGTGCGGCGTCACCTTACCGTCCGAGTGATGCGGCGATACCATCCTCCCGCTGACGTGTGCCCGGGCAAACGTCCTTTTCGGCCAGGTCCGGAACCACGGAATCGTTCATTCCCTGATAGACGGGAGTCAGGTGATGCACTGGAGAGTCATCAGATCGAGTGATGGATGTGAGGGCGCTGAGACCGCTGACCCGTACGGCAGTAAAAGATGACGGATCAGCGGAATTCCGGGCCCCGGATCCACAACGACCTGTCCGGCAGCACCGGCGCGTCCGTGCAGGCCGGCACCGTCGAGGGCGGCGTACATCTCACCGTGCACGACGGGCCGTCGTGGACGGTGCCGCGCCAACTTCCACCGGACGTGGTCGGATTCGTGAACCGGGGGAGTGAACTCGCCGCGCTGGACGCCGTGCTGCGGGCCGCACCACCGGAGTCCCGGCTGGCACCCATGGTGATCACGGCCATCGCGGGCGCGGCCGGAGTGGGAAAGACCGCCTTGGCCGTGCACTGGGCACACCGCGCGCGGGACGCCTTTCCGGACGGCACCCTCTACGCCGACCTGCGCGGATACGACCTGCGTGCCCGTAAGACGCCGGAACAGGTCCTCGGCGGATTCCTGCACGCGCTCGATATCGCACCGACCCGTATCCCGGTCGAACTCGAAGCACGGGCCGCGCTCTTCCGTACGCTTCTCGCCTCCAAACGCGTCCTGCTCGTGCTCGACAATGTGGCAACGGCTGATCAGGTGCGTCATCTTCTGCCCGCCGCCGATCGAAGCCTCGTCCTGGTGACGAGCCGCAGCAGGCTCTCAGGACTCGTGGCACGGGACGGAGCCGCCCGTATGACCGTCGACCATCTGACCCCTGAAGAGTCGCTCCGGCTGCTCGCCGAGATCGTCGGAGCCGAACGAGTGGCCGCGGGGGAGCACGCCGCACGGCAGTTGACCGAGCTGTGCGACCAACTGCCCCTGGCATTGCGCATTGTGGCCGAACGTGCTGTCACCCACCCGCATCACACGCTCGCCGATCTCGTCGACGAGCTGTCCGACGAGCGCGCCAGGCTCGACGCCCTCGCGCTGGACGAGGACGAACTCACCGCCGTACGCACCGTCTTCTCCTGGTCCTACGGCGCTCTCGCGCCTGCCGTGGCGCGTACGTTCCGGCTGCTCGCCGTCCACCCGTCACCCCACTTCAGCACGTCCGCGGTGGCCGCGCTGACGGGCGCGAGTCCGGCCGCGGCGGGGCGGGCGCTGGACAGCCTGAGCGGTCTGCATCTGATCGAGCAGCGGGCCCGGCACCGGTACCGCCTGCATGACCTGCTGCGCTCCTACGCACTGGAGAGAGTCGTGGAAGAAGAGACGAACGCCCTGCGCGACGCCGCCACCGACCGAGTGCTCTCCTGGTACCTGCGCACGGCGCACGCGGCGTCCCGGCTGATCCTGCCGCAGGGCCGCGAACTCGCCCTGCCCGCCCCGGTGTACGGGCCCGAGGGCACGGAAGGCGGCGCGGGCGGCGCCGAGTTCGAGAGCCTGGAGTCCGCGCTTCAGTGGTGCGAGGACGAACGGCAGACGCTGCTGGACGCCGTGAACCAGGCGCACTCGCTGGGCAAGCACGAGATCGCCTGGAAGCTCCCGGTGGCCCTGATGGGCTTCTTCGAGCGGAGATCGTACTGGGACGACTGGATCTCCACCCACCTCACCGGGCTGCGGTCGGCACGGAGCGCGGGCGACCGGTTCGGTGAGGGGTGGCTCGCCCTGAGCCTCGCCGACGCCTACTGGGACACCCGCCGCACAGAGACGGCCCTCTCGTACTTCGGCCAGGCACTCGACGCAACCCGGGACACGGGCGACGAGTGGGGCGAGGGTTTCTCCCTCCGCGGGATGAGCATCGCCCAACTGGCGCTCGGCCGGCACGAGTCCGCACTCGACTACTCCCGGCAGGCCCGGCGGGTCTTCGCCCGGATCGGGGAGCGCCGCGGTGAGGGCATGTGCCACCTCAGCATCGGACAGGCGCAGCAGGGCCTCGGCAGGCTGGCGGAGGCCGTCGCCTGCTACCGGCGGGCGCTCGCCGTCTTCGACGAGCTCGGCAACGAGTGGAGCACCGCGCTGACCACCTTCCACCTCGGCACGGCGCTGCAACTGCGCGGCGCGCGCGAGGAGTCGGTCGAGCAGCACGCCGCGGCGGCCGCCGCGTTCCGCCGCCTCGGCGACCGGCGGCACGAGGCCGTCGTCCTGCACTCGCTGGGCGACCTGTACGCGGCCGCCGGCGAATCCACCCGCGCGCTCGAGGGCTGGCAGGGCGCGTGTCACCTCTTCGAGGAGCTCGGCGACCTCCAGGCGGAGGAAGTCAGGTCCAAGATCGCGGCACTGGGCACGGCGTAACGGAGCCGTGGCGCAACGGGGCGGGGGCGCAACAGACTTGCGGTGCAACGTTGCGTCGCAACGGTCGTGTGGCGCGCGAACAGACCTGCCCGCGCACGCGAAGCGCCCCGGCTGTCCGGGTGGACAGCCGGGGCGCTTCCGGTCGTTCGCAACGGCTCAGCCGCTGCCCGTCCGGCGGTGCTTACGCGGCTCAGCCGCCGCTGGGCCGCGCTCGGGCTCCGTTCGTCAGCAGCGCTTGTCGCTCTGCCCCGAGAGTGTGGTGGCGGAGCCTGCCGGGCGGAGGGTGCCGACGGCAGCGGTGCAGTCGTCCACCGTGGCCGCGCCCTCGGACCAGTACTCCTGGCCGTTGTCCTTGGGCCAGGTCACGGTGCCGAGCTGCTTGTCCTGCGTGTAGCTGTACACGCCGGCGCTGACGTCGTAGTCGTCTTGCTTGTCGGTGAAGCTCTGCCAGACCCAGACGTAGCTGTAGTTCTCCTTGCACTCGGGCGAGTAGAACTGCTTGACGGAGGCGATGGTCTCGCCGCCCTGCTTGATGTAGCCGGTGGTGCCGATCTGGTGGGCGTCCTCACAGACGTCCATGGCCTGGGCCTTCTTGCTCGAGGGGTTGCCCTCGGGCGTGGGTGCCGTGGACTGGGACGAGGCGCGCTCGGACGGTGCGGGAGCCGGTCCGCTGCCCGCGAGAGCGCTGCCTGCCGGGACCATGACGAAGGCGGCGGCGACGGCCGCCGTGGCGAACATGCGTGAACGCATGGGTGGTTCCCCCTTGCTCGGTTGTGCGTTGGCCTCGGAGCAGGGCGCAGGTGTGGGTCGTCCCTCCGTACGCGTCCGGAGGGGACACCGGCCAAAAGCTCCGATCTCCCAAGAAGACACGCGACGCGCGCGAAGGGTTGTAGAGCGATCTCAGAATCAGCCGTACGGATGCGCTTTGTGCCTCCGTACGGAGGCGTTTCGGCCTCCGTACGGAGGCCGAAAGCTCAGGAACGGAAGCCCAGCAGCCGGTGAAGCGCGGCGCCGTCCGCCCCCGTGGCCGTACCCGAAGTGCCGTTCCGCGCACTCGTCTTGGCGCCGTCCCGCGGCTCCGGGTCGGGCAGCGCGGCGCAGACCGCGTCCGCCGGGTTGCGGCCCTGGCTCCCGCGGCGCGGCACCTCACCCGTGGCCAGATACGCGGCGACGTGGCCGTCCAGGCAGCGGTTGCCGCTCAGCGAGATGCCGTGGTTGCCGCCGCCCTCCTCGACGACGAGGCTCGACCCCGCCAGCTTGCGGTGCAAGGTGACCGCGCCCTCGTACGGGGTTGCGGCGTCGTCCGTGGCCTGGAGCAGCAGTACGGGCGGCAGTTCGCGGTTGGACACGTCCGGCGGCGTCAGCGAGGGCACGGGCCAGAACGCGCACGGGGCGTTGTACCACGCGTTGTTCCAGGTCATGAACGGTGCCTTGGCGTGCACCGCCGACATGTCCCGGCGCCAGGTGTTCCAGTCGCGCGGCCAGGAGGCGTCGCGGCACTGCACCGCCGCGTAGACGGAGTAGCTGTTGTCGCCCGCGGCGTCCACGGCGGCGTGTTCGTCGTACGCCTTGCCGAGCGGCCCGTCGTCACCCTTGTTGACGTACGCGGCGAAGGCCTCGGCCAACTCCGGCCAGTAGCCGTTGAAGTAGCCGCCGGGCAGGAACGTGTCCTCCAGCTCGGCCGGCCCGACCTTCCCGGCGGCCGGGTCCTCGCGTACGGCGTCCCGCATTGCGTACCACGCCGCCTCCACGTCCGCCGGGTCCGTGCCCAGGCCGTACTCGGCGTCGTGCCGGGCGACCCAGGCCGCGAACGCCTTGTGCCGCTTGTCGAACGCGAAGTCCTGCGCGATGTTCGCCTCGTACCAGACGCCCTCCGGGTTCACGACGCTGTCCAGCACGGCACGGCGTACGCGGCCAGGGTACAGCTTGGCGTACACGGCGCCGAGGTAGGTGCCGTACGAGTAGCCGAAGTAGTTGATCTTCTCGCTGCCCAGCGCGCGCCGGATCACGTCCATGTCCCGGGCGGCGCTCGGCGTGTTCATGTGCGGCAGCACATCCTGGTGCCGCTGCGCGCAGGACCGGGCGAAGCCCGCGGCGCGCTGCACGTTGGCCTGCCCAGCCTGCCCGGCCTGCTCCGTCTGCGGACCGCGGGGCACGGAGTCGAGGCGTACGGGGTCGAAGTACCCCGGCCGGCAGTCGAGCGCGGGCTCGCTCTTCCCGACCCCCCGCGGGTCGAAGCCGATCACGTCGTACTGCGCCGCGACCTCCGCGGGCAGCGACTTCGCGACGTACCCGGCCATGCCCACCCCGCTGCCGCCCGGCCCGCCCGGGTTGACCAGCAGCGGACCCTGGTACGTACGGGCGGTGTGCTTGATGCGGGACAGCGCCAGCTCGATCTGCCGGCCGTCCGGCCGCGCGTGGTCCAGCGGCACCCGTACGGTGGCGCACTGCAGCTTCGGGTAATCCTTGGTGCCGCACCCGGTCCACTTCAACCCGCCGTCGGAGCCGTCGGAGGCGCCACCGTCGGGGGCGGCGGCCGGGGCGGCGGCGAGCGTCCCGGCCAGCACCACGGCGGCGGCGGAGGCGGCGGACAGGGCGAACGTGCGTCTCTGCATCAGGTCTCCCTCGACACGATGTGCGGCCGCAACCACGCGGCCTACGGCATCGTGCCGGAAACCCGCCCCCGTCCCACCGCTCCGCGCCCCCGTATCCCCGCAGATGACCACCCCGGGTCCGCCCTACGGCCGAATGGCCGCACGTGATCCCGTACGGGACGCAGGGCTGGAGGGGGAGGGCGTCAGTTGGAGGCCGGGGTCGGCTGGAGTTCGCTGGGGCGGACGATGACGAAGCCCTCGCCCTCCAGCTTCAGCTGGACCGCCTCGCCCGAGCCGCCGCGGATCATCGAGCCGAAGCTCTGCGAGCGGTTCAGCGAGGTCTGGAGCTGGGCGCTCCAGCCCACCACCGCGTCCGTGTCGACGAAGACCGGCGCCTGCGGCGACACGGGGATGACGATGGGGGAGCCCTCGCATACCACGGCGAGCCGGCCCTGGCCGGTGAAGAGGCTGTTGAACAGACCGCCGCCGGTCATTCCGGCGCCCTTCACCATCTTTATCTCGTAGCTGAGGCTGGCGTCGAAGCACAGCACGTTCCGCCCGTTGACGGTGAGGGAGTCGCCGGGGGCGAAGTCGACGATGAAGCAGTTGGCGGCCTCGTGCGCGAACCACGCCTCGCCCTGGCCGCGGACGGCCATCAGGGCCAGGCCCTCGCCGGTGACGGACCGCTTGAGGAAGTTCCCGACGCCCTGGCCCTGCTTTTCGAACTGGAGGTTGCCGCGGAAGGCGACCATGGCGCCCTGACGGGCGTAGCACTCGCCGTTCACCGCGTACTTGATCGACTTTTCGTTCTGCTGGGTCATGCCCGCTGCGGTGGCCGGCTGGGCCATGTTCTCGGAGGCGAAGAGCTCACTCTGCATGGCCTGATCCTCCCCCGGAACCGTGGCCTCCGCCAAGGGGGGCACTTGCCGTACGTGCCCGGACCCCCGGCCGTACGTACGGCGGAAGCTGTGCATGTACGGCCGGGGGCCCGCGCCTACCGGGGGTCCCCGGCCGCCGGCCCCGTCCGCTCCGTGACCCGTGCCAGCAGCGCGGGCTGGTCGGCGAGCGCCGTCCGCACCATCTCGTCGAACATGGGGCCGAAGCCGGCGATGTCGGGGGAGTCCCAGTCGATGCCGCCGAGCGGCGGCTCCGGGTCGTACTCGATCATCAGCTGGATCTTGCGGGCGACCGCCTCGCCCGCGAGCCGCGCCGCCAGGTGCAGTGCCATGTCGATGCCGGCCGCGACGCCGGCGCCCGTGAGGACCGGGCCGGACTCCACCCACCGTTCGGCGACGGGCTCCGCGCCGAACGCGGGCAGCATCCAGCGGAGCCCCCAGTGCGTCGTGGCCCGGCGCCCCTCGAGGAGCCCCGCCGCGCCCAGGAGCAGCGAGCCCGAGCACACCGAGGCGACGACGTCGGCGGTGGGCGCGGCCTCGCGGATCCAGCCGACCAGGGACTCGTCGGCGAGCGCGGCGAGCGTCGGTTCGCCGCCGCCCGGCACGACGAGTACGGCGGGCCGGGGGACCTGCTCGAAGGTGTGGGAGGCCAGCAGCCGCAGCGGGGTGTCCGTGTCCGCCGGCGTACGGGTGTCCGCGCCGGCGACCACCACCTCGTACGACGGGTCGAACGCGGTCAGCCCCGTCAGCACCTGGAGCGGGCCGACGAGGTCGAGCGGGGTGCAGCCGGGGTACAGCGCGAAGGCGATCGTCTTGGTCATGGCCCCACCGTCGGCGCCCGTACGGCGCGCGGCGAGGCCGGACGGCGAGCGTGTCCGGATACGTGGGATCCCAGTCCTTCCGACATGGCCGCCGGCCGCCGTGTCCGGCATAGAGTCGCCCGTATGGTCGCCCGTATGAGCGAACGGCGGGTGGTGGTCGTCGGGTTCGAGGGCGCGGAGCTGCTGGACATCGCGTGCGTCACGTCCAGCTTCGACGGCGCCAACCTCAGCGGCGCCGACCCCGCGTACGCCGTCACCCTGGCCACCCCGGGCGGCAGTGACGTCGCCTGCGGCTCCGGCCTCACGCTGCGCGCAGGCGGCGCGCTGGAACGGGTCTGCGGCCCGCTCGACACCCTGGTCGTCTCGGGCGGTTTCGGCCACGAGAGGGCCGCGGCCGATCCGCGCGTCACCGGCCACGTACGGCGGCTGGCCCGCGAGAGCCGCCGGGTCGCGTCGGTGTGCACGGGGGCGACCGTACTGGCCGCCGCCGGGCTGCTCGACGGGCGGCGCGCGACGACGCACTGGGGCTGGGCGGGGCAGCTCGCCGCCGACTACCCGAAGGTGACGGTGGACCCCGACCCGATCTACGTACGCGACGGCGACGTCTCCACCGCGGCCGGCGTCACCAGCGCGCTGGACCTGACGCTCGCGTTCGTCGAGGAGGACCACGGCACGGCGCTGGCCCGGCGCGTCGCCCGCGGGCTGGTGACGTACCTGCAACGGCCGGGCAACCAGGCGCAGATGAGCATGTTCACCCGCGCGCCCGCGCCGGGCGACGGGCTCGTACGGCGTGCCGTCGACCTCGTCACGGGCGGGCTTGCCGGCGAACTGACGGTTGCCGGGCTGGCCGCCGCCGTGGGCGTCAGCGAACGGCATCTCACCCGGCTGTTCCTGGACGAGCTCGGGCAGACACCGGGCCGGTTCATACGGCAGGCCCGTACGGAGGCCGCCGCGCATCTGCTCGCGTCGACGCGGCTGCCGGTGGCGGGCGTGGCGGCGCGGTGCGGGTTCGGGTCGGCGGAGACGCTGCGACAGGCGTTCGTCGCCCGCTACGGTGTCCCGCCCTCGCGCTACCGGGCGACGGCGCAGCGGGCGCCGGGGTAGCCGTACGGGCGGCGCGTACGGGACCCGACTCCTACGGGACCGGGCGCGTACGGGTCCGGGTGCGTACGGGTCCGGGTGCGGCGGCATCATGGAGCGTGTGCGACTGGAAGCGATCACCTGGCAGCGGCTGACCGAGGCACTCGCCGAACGCCTCATCGCCACCCCGCCCGCCGGCGGCGGCCGCCGGCTGCGCGTCGCCCTCGACGGCGCGCCCGCCGCCCGGCCGGAGGAGCTCGCGGCGGAGCTGGCGGAGGCGCTGCGGCTGCGCGGACGCCCGGTGCTGCCGGTCGCGGTGGACGGCTTCCTGCGTCCGGCGTCGCTCCGCTTCGAGTACGGCAAGCAGGACCCCGACGCGTTCTACGACCTCTGGTACGACACCGGCGCCCTGTGGCGCGAGGTCTTCGACCCTCTCGAACCGGACGGCGACGGGCGGGTGCTGCCCGACCTGTGGAACCCGGCCACCGACCGGGCCACCCGCAGCGAACGCGTCGCGCTCGGCGCCGGCGGCGTACTCCTGCTGCACGGGCCGCTGCTGCTCGGGCGGTGGTTCCCGTTCGACCTGACGGTGCACCTGAGCCTGTCCGCCGCCGCGCTGGCCCGGCGGACCAGCGCGGCGGAACGGTGGACGCTGCCCGCCTTCGCCCGCTACGAGGACGAGGTGGGCCCGGCGGAGGCGGCGGACGTCGTCGTACGGGCCGACCGCCCGGAGCACCCGGCCTGGAACGGGCCGCTGGACTGAGCGGATCGCTGAACTGGCCGCTGGACTGGACGGGCCGCCGGGCCGAACGGGCGGGACCCGGCGTGGCGCTCAGAGCACCCCGGTGTGGCGCTCAGAGCAGCGGGACGGACACGGCCGTGTACGGGGTGCCGGGCGTCGGCGGGGTGGTGAAGCGGGCGTTCACCACGTACAGCCTGCCCCGGTACGCGGCGGCCGTGGTCGGGATGTCGAAGCGCTCGTCGGTGATGCGGGCGCGGTAACGGGCGCCGCCGCCGTCAAGGTCGGGAAGGTGGAGGGTGTCGGGCCAGGGGCGGGCGGCGCCCGTACGTTCACCGCCCGTACGTTCACGGCCCGTACGTTCACGGCCCGTACGTTCACGGCCCGTACGTTCACGGCCCGTACGTTCACGGCCCGTACGTTCACGGCCCGTACGTTCACGGCCCGTACGTTCACGGCCCGTACGTTCACGGAACGTACGTTCCGCGCCCGTGCGTTCCGCCGCCGTGGCCGTGGGTGCGAGCGCGCCGGCGGCCGCCGCCGACACGCCCGCTGCCGCTGACCCGAGCAGGCTGCGGCGGGCCGGCTCAACTCGCCTGTGCCGCAGGGCCGGTGACCCGGATCTTGGACTGCTTGTGCGGCAGCTTGTCCCAGTCGTCCATCACCCTGGCGGCGAGCCCGTACGACTCGGCGAGCGCGATCAGCGTGCCGGGACGGTAGTAGAAGTCCTCGTGCAGGACGTGGTGTTCGGTGCCGTCCGTGCGGTTGTAGGTGAAATCGAAGAATCCGCCCGGCGCGAGGACGCGTGCGATGTGCGCGAAACACTCCTCGATGACGGGGAGCGGCGAATGCGAGAAGACGCTGTGCGCGTGCACCACATCGAAATGGCCGTCCGGGAGATGGGCCAGCCTGAGGTCGTTCACGAGCGTCAGATAGGGCAGCCGGGATTGCAGCTTGCAGTCGGCCAGGGTGCGTTGCGCCGCCAGCAGGATGTCGGGGGAGATGTCGATGCCGTGGTAATGCCCCGGCTCGAGATACCCGATGAAATGGTGGCCCGCGCGCAGATTTCCGCAGCCGATCTCCAGCATGCGGTCGGCGGGGGTCAGTCCGTGCCCGAGGAGATAGTCGAACTGCAGCTGCCCCAGAGCGTTCCAGCGTTCCTCCGAGGGCGTGCCGACCGCGCCGCGCGGATTGCGGGCGGTGTCCGCGCGCATGACCGCGCGGTAGTACGCGACGTGGTCGCCGCCGGTCCTCCGGCGGATTCTCCAGTCGCGGGTCAGCCGGCGCAGATACGGGGCGATGCGCTGCGGGTGGCGGGCCGCGTAGCGGACCCGGTGGGTGAGCGAAGAGCGGTTGCGAGTGCGTACCGGAGCGGACATGGCGGCACCTTTCCTGACTCTGCGAATGTGCTGCTGCTACGGGGTCGGGGCGGGTCGTGGACGGACGGGGACGGGCGCGGGCGGCCTACCGACCTTAGCCCACAGCTGCGTCAGAGGAATAAGAGGGGTATCAGAGACAGCCTACTTCGTGTCGCGCGCCAGATACGCCAGCAGGTCCTGCCTGCTCAGCACCCCGGTCGGCTTCCCCTCCTCCAACACCAGCGTGGCGTCCGCCCCCTCCAGCACGCTCATCAGGTCACCGACCGACTCGCCGGAGCCGACGTGCGGCAGCGGTCCGCTCATGTGCTTCTCCAGCCGGTCCGTCAGCGAGGCGCGCTGGGCGAACAGCGCGTCCAGCAGCTCCCGTTCCACCACCGACCCGATGACCTCGGCCGCCATCACGTCCGGGTGCCCGGCGCCCGGCTTGACCACCGGCATCTGCGAGACGCCGTACTCGCGCAGCACCTCGATCGCGTCCCCCACGGTCTCCTCCGGGTGCATGTGGACGAGCGAGGGCAGCGGGCCCTCCTTGTACCGGAGGACGTCGCTCACGCGCGCGATGGTCGGCTCGCCCTCCTCGAGGAAGCCGTAGTCGTTCATCCAGTCGTCGTTGAAGATCTTGCTGAGGTAGCCGCGTCCGCTGTCGGGCAGCAGCACCACGACGACGTCGTCGGGGCCGAGCCGTTCGGCGACGCGCAGCGCGCCGACGACCGCCATTCCGCAGGAGCCGCCGACGAGCAGCCCCTCCTCCTTGGCCAGCCGCCGCGTCATCTGGAACGAGTCCTTGTCGGACACGGCGACGATCTCGTCGGTCACCTCGCGGTCGTACGCGTCGGGCCAGAAGTCCTCGCCGACGCCCTCCACGAGGTACGGCCGCCCGGAACCGCCGCTGTACACCGAGCCCTCCGGGTCCGCGCCCACGATCCGCACCCGGCCCTCGCTGATCTCCTTGAGATAGCGGCCCGTTCCGGAGATCGTGCCGCCGGTGCCGATGCCGGTGACGAAGTGGGTGATGCGCCCGTCGGTCTGCTCCCACAGCTCGGGACCGGTCGTCTCGTAGTGCGACCGGGGGTTGTTGGGGTTGCTGTACTGGTCCGGCTTCCACGCCCCGGGCGTCTCGCGGACCAGCCGGTCGGAGACGTTGTAGTACGAGTCGGGGTGCTCGGGGTCGACGGCCGTGGGGCAGACGACGACCTCGGCGCCGTACGCCCGCAGCACGTTGATCTTGTCCGTGGAGACCTTGTCCGGGCACACGAAGATGCAGCGGTAGCCCTTCTGCTGCGCGACGATGGCCAGCCCGACGCCGGTGTTGCCGGAGGTCGGTTCGACGATCACGCCGCCGGGGAGCAGCTCCCCGCTCCGTTCCGCGGCCTCGATCATCCGCACGGCGATGCGGTCCTTCACGGACCCGCCGGGGTTGAAGTACTCGATCTTCGCCAGCACGGTGGCCCGGATGCCCCCGGTCACACTGTTCAGCTTGAGCAGCGGGGTGTTGCCGACAAGCTCGATCATCGACTCGTGATACTGCACCTGTTCTGCCTTTCGGGTCCGGGGGTGGCGGGGCCGGCGGTCCCTGTGGGGTGCCGGCCCAGCGGAATGCAGCGGGCCGCTGCCGTCGCTCTACCCGTGTCGACACCATATTGCGCAACATGCGCACACCAGGGGCGCGTTGCACGGAGGGCCGCGCGGGGTAACACATTGTCGAGGACAATTGCCCGTACGTACACGGAACGTTACGGATAGAACCATCGGGAGGCGGGACCACAGATATGCCGATGTCGAAGGCGGCCAGTGCCAGGGTGGCACGCCGGATCGCGACCGCTGCCGCGTACGGCGGCGGCGGTCTCGGGCTGCTCGGAGGAGCGGCGGTCGGACTGGTTTTCACCGAGGTCCAGATCGCCAAACGCAAGGTCGGCGGCTCCGACGACGAACCGCCGATGGCCGACGGACTGTACGGCGCCGCCTTCGCCAGGACCGCTCTCGATCCACGCGAGAACCCGCGCGAGAACCCGCGCGAGAACCCGCACGGCAAGGGCTCCGCGTCCGCCCGCCACGTACGCCCGCTGCGGCTGGCGCTGCTGGGCGACTCCACGGCCGCCGGGCAGGGCGTGCACCGGGCCCGGCAGACACCGGGCGGCCTGCTCGCGTCCGCTCTCGCGGCCGTCGCGGAACGCCCCGTCGAGCTGCGGAACGTCGCGGTGCCCGGCGCCCAGTCCGACGGCCTGGAGCGCCAGGTGACGCTGCTGCTGAGCGAGCGCGACCTGTCGCACGCGCCCGACGTCTGCGTCATCATGATCGGCGCGAACGACGTCACGCACCGCATGCCCCCGGCCCGTTCCGTACGGCTGCTCTCGGACGCCGTCGCACGGCTGCGTACGGCGGGCTGCGAGGTGGTCGTCGGCACCTGCCCCGACCTGGGCACGATCGAGCCCGTCGGGCAGCCGCTGCGCTGGATCGCACGGCGGCTGAGCCGCCAGCTGGCGGCCGCGCAGACGATCGCGGTCGTCGAGGAGGGCGGCCGTACGGTCTCGCTCGGCGACCTGCTCGGGCCGGAGTTCGCGGCGAATCCACGGGAGCTGTTCGGGCCGGACAACTACCATCCGTCAGCGGAGGGTTACGCGACGGCCGCCATGGCGATGCTGCCCACGCTGTGCGCCGCGCTGGGCCTGTGGCCCACGGAGGACGAGCGTCCGGACGCCGCGCGCCGCGAGGGCATCCTCCCGGTGGCGCGCGCCGCGGCCGAGGCCGCGGCGGAGGGCGGCACCGAGGTGGCGGCCGTACGCGGGCCGTGGGCGCTGCTGAAGCACCGGCGGCGGCGCCGGCTGCCGCCGGCCGAGTCGGCGGCCGGCACGCACGGGGAGCCTGGGTCGGGGCCGGAGCCCGGGTCGGAGCCCGAGCCCGAGCCCGATCCGGAGGCCGAGCCGGGCGCCGGCGGGGAGCCGGACGCGGGTGCCGCGCCGCGGCGGGACGCGGGCGTACGTCCGTAAGAACCCGTCAACACCCAAGCAAGCGCTTAGAAAAGAGTCCGGCATCACATCGTGTGAGCCGTGACCCCCGCGCTACGGGTCGGTAGCTTCCGTAGTCAGTCCGGAACCGCCCAGCGCACCCTGGAGCCTGTGATGCCCGAAGCCGTGATCGTCTCCGCCGCCCGCTCGCCGATCGGACGCGCCTTCAAGGGATCGCTCAAGGACCTGCGTCCTGACGATCTCACCGCCGAGATCGTCAGGGCCGCACTCGACAAGGTGCCCGGCCTCGACCCCGCCCTGATCGAGGACCTGATGCTGGGCTGCGGCCTGCCGGGCGGCGAACAGGGCCACAACCTCGCCCGCGTGGTCGCCGTACAGCTGGGCATGGACCGGCTGCCCGGCTGCACCGTCACCCGCTACTGCTCGTCCTCGCTGCAGACGACCCGGATGGCGCTGCACGCGATCAAGGCGGGCGAGGGCGACGTGTTCCTGTCGGCGGGCGTCGAAACGGTCTCGCGCTCCGTCAACGGCTCCTCCGACGGCATGCCGGGCACGCACAACCCGGCGTTCGCGGACGCCGAGGCCCGTACGGCACACCGCGCCGAACACGGCGGCGAGGGCTGGACCGACCCGCGCGAGAACGGCGAACTCCCCGACGTCTACATCGCCATGGGCCAGACCGCCGAGAACCTCGCCCGGGACAAGGGCATCTCCCGCGCGGAGATGGACGAGTTCGGCGTACGGTCCCAGAACCTCGCCGAGAAGGCCATCGCCGAGGGCTTCTGGGAGCGCGAGATCACCCCCGTCACGCTCCCCGACGGCACGGTGGTGTCCCACGACGACGGCCCGCGGCCGGGCGTCACGCTGGAGGGCGTACAGGGCCTGAAGCCGGTCTTCCGCCCCGACGGGCTGGTCACCGCGGGCAACTGCTGCCCGCTCAACGACGGTGCCGCGGCGCTCGTCGTCATGTCCGACACCAAGGCGCGCGAGCTGGGCATCACGCCGCTCGCCCGCGTCGTCTCCACCGGTGTCTCCGCGCTGTCCCCCGAGATCATGGGCTTCGGCCCGGTCGAGGCGTCCCAACAGGCCCTGGCACGGGCGGGGATGAGCATCGGCGACATCGATCTCGTCGAGATCAACGAGGCGTTCGCCGCCCAGGTCATCCCCTCCTACCAGGCGCTCGGCATCGACCTGGACCGGCTGAACGTCAACGGCGGCGCCATCGCCGTCGGCCACCCCTTCGGGATGACGGGCGCCCGTATCACCGGGACGCTGATCAACTCGCTGCAGTGGCACGACAAGCAGTTCGGCCTCGAGACGATGTGCGTCGGCGGCGGACAGGGCATGGCGATGGTCATCGAGCGCCTCAGCTGAGGCACGTACGGGCACCGTCCCGGACCGGAACAGCATCGAACCGGCCGGAACTCAGCCGCAGGCCAGTCTCTATATGTCAGCGAGACCGAAGCGCCCCCAGGATGTGATATATCCCCTGGGGGCGCCGCATTGGCCCAGGTCAACGACGTAGGACCGGACGGCCCGGGTCTTTGTACCTGTCCCCTTGATGACGTTTTGCACTACGGTCGAGGGGTCTTGCCACCGAAACTGAGGTAGGAATTCGGGGATCGAAACGGAACCGGGAGTACGTCAGTGAGCGCCATATCCATCGTCCTGCTGGTGGCCGCGGCCGTCGCCACGGCCCTGGGCGGCGCCGCCCTGCACACCGCCCGCGGACTGCACCGTCAGCTGACGGCACTGCGCGACCAGCTGGACACAGCGGAGGCGGCGCGCGAGACGGCCGCCCCCACGGCGCCGGTCCCCGCCGCCCGTCAGACCCCCGCCGAGGAGATCCGGGCCGCCGTCACCGAGGCCCTGGCCGAGGAGCGCGAACGCGAACTCGCCGAAGCGCGCGCCTTCTGGGCCGCGCAGGAGGCGCGCGACGCCGGCACCGACCCGGGCGGGCTGCTCGCCGGTCACGGCACCGAGTACGAGATCGCGCCGGACCCCGACACCACACTTCTGGAAGCACTCCTCGAGGGCCGCCTCGACGGCTTCGAAGGGCTGCACGGGCAGCTGGAGGGCGAGGTCTTCGTCCCCCGCCAGCCCGACTCCGAGGAGGCCCGAACGGAGCTCGCGGAGCACGCCGACGCCGCCGAGTTCGCGGAGCTCTCCGAGCTCGCGGAGCTGTCGGAGCTCCCGGAGTTCGCCGAGCACGCGGACGCCCGTACCGGCGAGGCGGAGCCGGACCTCGACCCCGAGTCCGCCGAGCTGGCCGCCGCCCGCCGCCGGCACCCCTCGCACCCCGACTACAACCTGAACGGCGAGCCCGTCGTCCCCGCCCCCACACCGCCCGGCGGCCCCGTGCTCGCCGAGCACGAGCGCACGGTGCAGCGGCTCACGGAGCTCGCGGAGGCCCGTACGCCGCTCGCGGATGTACGCCCCGGACCGCTCGGCACGCTGGACGTGTACGCCTTCGAGGACGGCACGACGCTGTGCATGTCGCCCGGCCACCCGGAGACGGCGCAGTATCTGGCGCAGGCGCTGGAGGGCGGCCGGGCGCCGCTGCTGCTCGGCGGCTCGGGCGTATCCGGCGCGTACGCGCTGACGTTCGCTGTCGACGACGAGCTCGTCTACACGCTCGCGGACCGCGTCATCGCGTCACTCTGAGCCCATAGCCCGTAGCCCGCTGCCCGGCGCACCCCGCGCGCCACGCGCTCCCCCGTGCCACTCACCGCCGTACGTCCGACCCCGGGGGTACGTGCGGCACGTAAGGACTCAGCGTGAGCGCCCGTCACGCGCACCGCTCCTGCCCCCTCCGGCACCGCCCGTCACGCCCTTGCCGGCCGCCTCCACCAGGCTCACCGCCTCCGCGAGCGCCGTCTCGTCACCCGCGGCCTCGAGCGCGAGCGCCAGATCGTGCCCCGTCACCGAGAGCTGGTCGCCGACCGCGAAGGGCCCGGCGTCCGGCAGCTCGTACGGCGCGCGCCCGGAGAACTCCAGATCCTGCGCGCGCCGGGCCAGTTCCCGGGCCAGTGCCAGGCCCTCCGCCGCAGCTCCGCGCCTCAGCGCGCTCTGCGGAGTGGCCCGCAGCCGGTCGGCGAGACGGTCCACGCGCTGGGTCAGGGGGGTCGTGTCGAGCACGGCGCAAGCCTATGCGCCTTCCTCGGACGGTTGCCATCGCCCGAACACTCAGGCACGGTGGCGTGAAGGACTCAATAAGGCAGCAGCCGGAGGCGCCGATGTCCCAGACTTTCTCCGATGAGACCCATCAGAACCTGCTCTCCCGTATCCCGCACTGCACCGGTCGTGAAGTCTCCGACTGGCTCCGCACGGTAGACGAAGGACCCGCCCTCTTCCGGTTCGAGGAGAAGGTGAGCTGGCTCCGCGGAGAGCATGAGCTCTCGTACGGACACGCGAAAGCGATCATCCACGAGCACGATCTGCGGCGCGCCGCGCGCCACCTCTGACCAGGCCCTCCCCCGGGCGCGACACGAGAGACCGGACTCCGGTCCGGGACACGACACCGATCCGCGACAAGCGAGACGTGAACAGAAGAAGGCCCGCGAGGCGACTGCCTCGCGGGCCTTCTCCGTGTCCTGCACGGCTCCGCGCCGCCGGACACGGCGGCGCGGACACGCGTCATTCGCTCTGCAGGATGGCGATCAGCCGGAGGAACTCGAGGTAGATCCAGACCAGCGTCAGGGTCAGCCCGAACGCGGCCATCCAGGACTCCTCGCGCGGCGCGCCGTACGCGATCCCGTCCTCGACCTGCTTGAAGTCGAGCGCGAGGAAGCACGCGCCGAGCACGATGCCGATGACACCGAAGAGGATGCCCATGCCGCCGCTGCGGAAGCCGAGCCCGTCGCCCCCGCCGAAGGCGGCGAACAGCAGGTTGACGCCCATCAGCAGCACGAAGCCGATGGCGGCGGCGAGCACGAAGCGGTAGAACCGCTGGGTGACCCGGATGATGCGGGTCTTGTACATCACCAGCACCGCGGTGAAGACGGCCATGGTGCCCAACACGGCCTGCATGGCCGCGCCGTCGGCGATGCGGCTGTCGACGAAGTTGCTGATGGCGCCGAGGAAGAGGCCCTCGAACGCCGCGTACGCCAGGATCAGCGGCGGGGACGCCGTGCGCTTGAACGCCTGCACCAGCGCCAGCACCATCGCCACCAGCGCGGCGCCGATGGCGAGTCCCAGAGACAGGTCGACGATCCAGGCGAGCGCAGCCGTGACGACCACGGTGCCCACGGTCATGCCGGTGCGGGCGACGACGTCGTCCATCGTCATACGGCCGGCGTGCGGCGGAGCTACCGGCGGCGCACCCTGCGGGCCGACCGCCGTCTGCGGCTGCTGTGCGTACGGATTGGTCGCGTAGGGGTTCGTCGCGTACGGGTTCCCGGCCTGCGGCTGCTGTGTGCCGTTGGAACCGGCGTAGCCGCTGTCACGGCTGAACCCCCGACGCGAGAAGACCGGGTTGCTGCTCCTCATCTCACTCCTCCATGACCGCACGGCGCGGCCTTGCATCCAGGGTAATGCGTGAGCAAAGCTCGCACGCTAGTGCCGTCGTAAGAACGAGGGAAGGGCCGTGATTGTTCCGGCACCGAGCGTGCCGGCGGGCGGCGTGGCCCCCGCGCGTATGGCGGGCGGCGGCACCGGCCGTACGATCCGGTGCGGAACCAGGGACGAGGAGCGGCCAGTCGTGTGCGAACGGGCGTGGGAGGGCCGGCTGACGGACGCGCTGGCCGGCACCGGGCAGCCCGTCCTGCTGCTCGTCGAGGGCGCCGCCGGGACGGGCAAGAGCCGGCTGGCGCGCCGGCTGGCCCGGCTGCCGGAGGCGCGTACGGCGGCGCGGGTGTCCGTCGCGTTCCAGGCCTCCGGCGCGCTCGCGGTGACCGAACCGGCGCGGGCGCACCGTACGGATGCGCACCGTACGGATGCACAAGACCGTGCGGGACCACACCGTGCGGATGCGCACCGTACGGGTACGCCGCACCGTACGGAGGCCGGCGCCCGCGACACCCTCCGCGCGGCGCTCGCCTCCGTACGCCCCGCCCTTCTCGTCGCCGAGGACGTGCACCACGCGGACGAGGACTGCCTCGCGCTACTGCGCGGGCTGTTGGCCGAGCCGCCGGGCCGATTCGCGGCGGTGCTCACGTACCGTCCCGGGCAACTGCCCCGACGGGGGCTGCCGCTGGGCCGCGCCGTCGACTACCCGGCACGGCTGTCCGTGGTGCGCTGGCCGGTGCGGCCACTGGACGAACGGCAGGTGCGCGCCGCCGCCGAGGAGGCGCTGGGCGCGGAACGCTGCTCGGCGGAGCTGGTCGCGGGGCTGCGCCGGCGCTCCGCCGGGATACCGCAGGTGCTCGTGGACCTGCTGGGGATGCTCCGGGACGCCGGCGACGGCCGTACGCACTTCACGGCCAGGGACGTGGACGCCGTAGGGGTGCCGGTGCGGCTCGCCGAGTCCGTACTGGACACGGTGCGCGCACTGCCCGAACAGCACCGTGCGGTGGTGTGGGCGGCCGCCGTACTGGACCGGCCCGCGGACGCGCGGGACCTGTCCGCCGTCGCGGGGCTCGGGGCCGAGCCCGCACGTGCCGCGCTCGTCGCCGCGTTGAAGGCGGGCGCGCTGCGGGAGACGGAGGAGGGCCGGTACGGCTTCGCCGTCCCCCTCGCCGCCGCGGCCGTCCGCCGGGACCTGCCCGGACCGCTGCGGGAGCGGCTGCACGACAGGGCGGCGGAGCTGTACGGCGCGCGGGAGCCCGTTCCGTGGGCGCGCATCGCACGCCACCTGAGGGGCTGCGGCCGTACCGAGGAGTGGCTGCGCGCCACGGAACACGTCGCCCGCGGCGACGGCGGCGGCACCGTGACGGAGGACGAGGCCGCCGTGGCGCTGCTGGAACAGGCGCTGAACGAGGACGGCACTCCCCCGGAGCTGCGCGCGCGGCTGGCGCTGGCGCTGGCCCGCGGCGCCACGCTCGGCCTCCGTACGGAGGAGACGGTGCGGGCCCTGCGGACGGTCGTGGCCGACACGTCGCTGCCCGCCGCGACCAGAGGCGAGATACGGCTCGAACTCGGGCTGCTGCTGCACAACCAGAAGCGCCGTTTCCACGAGGGACGCGAGCAGGTGCGCCGCGCCATCGGCGAACTGTCCGAGCGTTCCGCGCTCGCCACCCTGGCGATGGCGGCGCTGGCGAACCCGTTCTTCCCCGGCGCCTCCCTCACCGAGCACCTCGACTGGCAGCGGCGCGCCGACGAGACCGCCGCCGCCTCCGGGGACGGCACGGCCCGTACGGCGGCCGCCGCGAGCCGCGCCACCCTGCTGCTGGCCGCCGGCGACCCCGCCGCCTGGCGGCTGGTGCGCGAACTCCCCCGCGACGGCACGGCCCTGGCCGACCGGCAGCAGGTGGCACGCGGCCTGTGCAACACCGCGAGCGGCGCGGTGTACCTCGGCCACCACGGGCGCGGCGCGGAACTGCTGGGCGAAGGGCTGGAGTTGGCCGCCCGGAGCGACGCGCCGTTCCTCGGACGGGTCGGCTGCGGCACCACCCTCTTCCGCGAGTGGCTGACCGGCTCCTGGGAGGGCCTCGCGGAACGCTGCACGGGCCTGGTCGCGGAGGACGGCATCGCGAACGACGCCCGCGTCGTCCTCGCCCTGCTGGCGCTCGCGAAGGGCGAGTGGAGCGCGGCGGACGACTGGCTCCCGCCGGACGGGCACCCCTCGTACGAGGGCTGCGAGACGCCGGTGGCGGCCACGGCGGCGGGCGTACGCGTCCGGCTCCTGCTCGCCCGTGAGGACGCCGACGCCGCCGCGCGCGCGGCGGCGTCGGCCTGGGCGGGGCTCGCCCGCAAGGGCGTCTGGGTCTGGGGCGCCCAGCTCGCCCCCTGGGCGGCCGAGGCACACGTGCGCGCCGGCCACCGTACGGAGGCGGGGGCGCTGGTGGCGGAGTTCGCGGACGGCCTGTCCGGACGGGACGCCCCGGCGGCGTCGGCGGCGCTGCTGCACTGCCGCGCCGTACTGGCGGAGGCAGACGGTGAACTGGAGCAGGCGGGGGCGCACTTCAAGGCGGCGGGCGCCGCGTACGCGCGTCTCTCGTACCCGTACGCGCGGGCGCTGATGACCGAGGGCGCGGGGCGCTGCGCGTTCCGCACGGGCACCGGAGTCAACACCGCTGTCAAGGAAGTCACGGGCTGCGTCGAACAGTTGACCCGGCTCGGCGCCTCCTGGGACGCGGCGCGCGTACGGGCGGCGCTGCGGACGCACCACCCCGCGGCGGTACGGCGGCCGCGCGGGCGGCCCGCGTACACGGAAGGGCTCTCGCCGCGCGAGGCGGAGGTCGCGGAGCTGGCGGCGAGCGGACTCACCAACCGGGAGATCGCGGCCACGCTGCACCTGTCGCCGCGCACAGTGGAGCAGCACGTGTCGCGGGCGATGCGCAAGCTGGGCGTGGGCCTGCGGCGGGAGTTGGCGGACCACACGGGGCACGGCGGGGCAGGCGGCGGCTGACGGCGGCCGCTGAGCGGGCGGGCGGGCCGGACGCGCACGGCGCGCGCCCGCACGCCCACCCGCCCGTCAGCGGGCCCGGGTCAGCAGATCGTCGGCCGCATGACCTCGTACGCGCTGGCCCAGTTCATGCAGCCCGGCGCGGAGTGCGGGTGCCACTCGTGCCCGAACTCGTGCGCGGCGAGCAGCGCGAAATCGCTCACCCTGGTGGACAGCATGATCATCTGGCCCGGGCCGTAGTTGCAGCCGACGGCGTTGACCGTGCCGAAGCAGTCCGCGATGTAGCCGTAGGTGCACTCGACGGGCTTGCCGCTGCCGGGCGTCTCGGTGGCGCCCTCCCAGTAGGCGGCGCCCTGCCGGATCGGGGCCTCGAGACCGGCGCACGAGGGCATGATCTGGTAGCCCCAGGCCGCCTTCGTGCCGTTCGACGCGCCCTTCGCGCCCTTGGCGCCGGCGGCCGGCTTCGCCCCCTTGACGTCCTTGAACGCCGGGGCCACGCCGTCGGCGCGCTTCCCGTTCTCGGCGGCCTTCGCCCGGCCGTCGCTGCCCTGCCGGTCCTGCTTGTTCTGCTCGTTCTGGACGGACGCGGCACGCGGCGCGCCGGTGTCCTCGCCCGCGCTTGCCGCGACCGGGTACGCGGCGGTCAGGGCGAGCACCAGGGCGGCGGCCCCGGCACACCTACCTAGAGACATGCGCATGTCAAAACTCCTCGTGTGGGGACGCGGCGCGCACCGCGCCGGACCGGCCCGCTCGTCGCCGGCAGGACCCGCGTGGACGCCGCCGCGCTGGAGCAGGCGCGGAGCGCGAGCTCGTACGGTCGATCACCGGAAAGCTACGCGCGCGCCGCGGGCACGCCTATCCGGAGCCACCGCTCCACGGATACGCAAAGAATCCACGATCCGCCCGGCGGACGGCCGCTCCCCGGGGCGCTGTCATACGGGACGCACGCCTGTCACGTACGAGGAGCGACCGGGGCCCGCGGGTGTTCCCGCACACTGGGGGAACACCGACGAGGTTGGTGCCCGGAGCCGGACTTGAACCGGCACGGCCCGAGGGCCAACGAGGTTTAAGCTCGTCGTGTCTGCATTCCACCATCCGGGCACTGGCTCCAGGCAGACGCCTACACACCGGAGGGGGACCATCGTCGGTCCGCCCGGGGCGCGGGACGAGCCTATCCAGGTCTTCCCCCGAACAGCGGATCGAGAGCCCGATGTTGTCTTATTTTATTGGCAGCTGACGGAGTATCAGCGTTGCCCTCCCCTCCTCGGAGCCCTGCCGCGCCGACGCGCACATGCCGCCGGGAATGACGGAAAGTCGCCGCCCCCGCCACCCGTTCGGGTCCCCTCCCTCAGGGTCCCGTCCTACCCAGGTAGGACGGACTGCCCTTGGCATACCTCCCAGGGCTCCCCCGGAAACCGGTTCGCGGGGTGATCCGGCGGCCCTTGACAGAGGGGACGATGGTCAAGTCACAAAGTCACATCCCCCGTCCGACAGGAGCACCGTCTCGTGACCACCACCACCCAGGCCGGCGCGCACGCCGCCGTCCCTGCCTACCCCGGAGTCGCGGCGGCCCGCGCCATTGACCTCTCGAAGGTCTACGGACAGGGCGAGACCAAGGTGGTCGCCCTGGACCAGGTCTCCGTCGAGTTCCGGAAGGCGGAGTTCACCGCGATCATGGGGCCGTCCGGCTCCGGCAAGTCGACCCTGATGCACTGCATGGCCGGCCTCGACTCGGTCTCCAGCGGCAGCGCGCAGATCGGCGACACCGAACTGACCTCGCTCAAGGACAAGAAGCTGACCCAGCTGCGCCGGGACCGCATCGGATTCATCTTCCAGGCGTTCAACCTGCTGCCCACCCTCAACGGGCTCGAGAACATCACGCTGCCGATGGACATCGCCGGCCGCAAGCCCGACCAGCAGTGGCTGGACCGGGTCATCGAGACCGTCGGCCTCTCCGGCCGGCTCAAGCACCGTCCGAACCAGCTCTCCGGCGGCCAGCAGCAGCGCGTGGCCGTGGCCCGCGCGCTGGCCTCCCAGCCGGAGATCATCTTCGGCGACGAGCCGACCGGCAACCTCGACTCCCGCTCCGGCGCCGAGGTGCTCGGCTTCCTGCGCAACTCCGTACGGGAGCTGGGCCAGACCGTCGTCATGGTCACCCACGACCCGGTCGCCGCCGGATACGCCGACCGCGTCGTCTTCCTCGCCGACGGCAGGATCGTCGACGACATGCCCAACCCCACCGCGGAGTCCGTGCTCGACCGCATGAAGGCGTTCGACGCCAAGGGCCGCGTCAGCTGAACCGAACAGCGCGGCGCGCCCGCCACGCGTCGCCATCCCCCACGCACCAGCCATCCCCGCCTCGCGCCGCGCCGCGAGCGCCCTCCGCCACGCCCCCGGCCGGAGCAGCGCCGCAGCCGACCGCGAGGGGACTCTCCCCTCTGGACTGATCCATGCTCCGAACCGCCTTGCGCAACGTCCTTGCGCACAAGGGCCGGTTGCTGATGACCGTGCTCGCCGTCATGCTCGGTGTGGCCTTCGTCGCCGGCACCCTGGTCTTCACCTCGACGATCCAGTCGGCCTACCAGAAGAGCTCCGAGGAGGGCTTCAGCCACGTCGATGTGGCCATACAGCCCGTCGAGCGGAAGTCCGACGACGAGAACCTCAAGCCGGTGGACAACCTCAACCAGCAGACGCTGGACAAGGCCGCCGCACTGCCCGGCACCGAGTCGGCGATCGGCATCGTCTCCGGCTTCACCGGCATCGCCAAGAAGGACGGCAGCCTCGCCGGCGGCGGCTGGGGCACCATGGGCGCCAACTACTACGCGGGCAAGGACGGCAAGAGCGAGGACTCTCGCTACCCCATGAAGCAGGGCCGTCCCCCGCAGAGCGCGAACGAGATCGCCCTCGACGCCAAGACCGCCGACCGCACCGGCTACAAGGTCGGCGACACCGTGCCCGTCTCCGTCGACGGCCCGGTGCGCCAGCAGAAGGTCGTCGGCGTCTTCACCACCGACGACGGCAGCGTCCAGGCCGGCGGCACGCTGGTGCTGTTCGACAACGCGACCGCGCAGAAGCTCCTCGCCGACCCCGGCGAGTACACCGAGATCCAGCTCGCCGCCGCGTCCGGCACCTCGCAGGCTCAGCTGAAGGCGGCGGCCGAGAAGCTCCTGCCGCCGGAGGCCGAGGCAGTCACCGGGCAGAAGCTCGCGGACGACCAGTCCAAGCAGATCGAGAAGCAGACCTCCGGGATGCAGACGGCCATGCTGGCCTTCGCCGGCATCGCCCTCTTCGTCGGCATCTTCATCATCGCGAACACCTTCACCATGCTCGTCGCCCAGCGCACCAAGGAGCTGGCGCTGATGCGCGCGGTGGGCGCCACCCGCCGGCAGGTGACCCGTTCGGTGCTGCTCGAGGCCTTCTCGGTGGGCGCCGTCGCCTCGGCCGCCGGTCTCGCCGCGGGCATCGGCATCGCGGTGGGGCTGCGTTCGCTGATGAGCTCGGTGGGCGGCGGTGACATGCCCGAGGGGCCGCTGGTCGTCTCGCCGAACACCATCGTGACCACGCTGATCGTGGGCGTCGTCGTCACGGTGCTCGCCGCCTGGCTGCCCGCGCGGCGCGCCGCCCGTATCCCCCCGGTGGCGGCGATGGGCAGCGTGCACGCCCCGGCGACGACCCGTTCGCTGGTGCTGCGGAACACGATCGGCTCGCTCTTCGCGGGCGGCGGCGCTGCACTCGTGCTCGGCGCGATCTCCAGCGACGACACCAAGATGATGGGCCTCGGCGCGGCGCTCCTGCTGATCGGCGTCTTCGTGCTGACGCCGCTGCTGTCGCGTCCGATGATCGCGGCCGCGGCGCCGGTGCTGAAGCTGTTCAAGGTGAGCGGGAAGCTGGCGCGACTCAACGCGGTGCGCACCCCGCGCCGTACGGCCGCCACCGCCTCCGCGCTGATGATCGGCCTCACGCTGATCACCGGCATGACGGTGATCGCCGGTGGTATCCAGCACGCCATCGACAAGATGGCGACCGGCTCCCTCAAGGCCGACTACGCGGTCTCCATGGCCAACTTCTCGCAGCTGTCGCCGGATGTGAAGAAGAAGCTCGACGCGATGGACGAGGTCACGGCCAGCTCGGCGTTCCGCACCGCACCGGCGCGTATCGACGGCGAGAAGGAGTCGCTGTCCGGCGTCGACGGCTCCAATGTCGCCGACCTGACCAGCCTCGAGTTCACCGAGGGCTCCTGGGCGGGCGTGTCCGGCGGCAAGAAGGCCGTCGTCGACACGGACATGGCGGAGGACCACGGCTGGAAGGTCGGGTCCACCTTCAAGGTGACCTACCAGGACGGCCAGCAGGGCGCGTTGACCGTCGCCGGCCTGTACAAGGGCAACCAGGTCATCAAGGGCATCCAGCTCGACAACAAGACCCTCACCCCGCACATGGCGAAGGTCGGGGACCTGCAGGTCATGGTGAAGACCAGCGGGGGCGCCAGCGACGCCATGAAGGAGAAGCTGGAGAAGGGCCTCGGCAACAACCCGGTCGTCACCGTGCAGGACAAGGAGGACATCTCCGAGGGCATCGCGCAGATGATCAGCATTCTGCTGAACATCCTGTACGGGCTGCTGGCCATGGCGGTGATCGTCGCCGTCCTCGGAGTGGTCAACACCCTCGCCATGTCCGTCTTCGAACGGAGCCAGGAGATCGGCATGCTGCGCGCCATCGGCCTGGACCGGCGGGGCGTCAAGCGGATGGTCCGGCTGGAATCGCTGGTGATCTCGCTCTTCGGCGGTGTGCTGGGGATCGGACTCGGCGTCTTCTTCGGCTGGGCGGCGGGTGAGCTCATCGCGGGCGCCGGCCTGGACACGTACTCGCTGGTCCTGCCGTGGGGCCGGATGGGCGTGTTCCTGCTGCTCGCGGCGGCCGTCGGCGTGGTGGCCGCGCTCTGGCCCGCGCGCCGCGCCGCCAAGATGGACATGCTGTCCGCGATCAAGGCGGAGTGACACGGACCGCGTGACGCCGGGCGGCTGAACCGCCCGGCGGACGCGGCGACAAGCCGGTGAGGCCCCGGCGCCCGCCCCTCTCCCCCCGGGGGCGGCGCTGGGGCCTCACTGCGTCCGCGGCGGGCGGGCGCGTACGGCGTTACGCCGTGCGCCAGTCCCGCGTGTGCAGCGGCAGCCCGGACGCGCCGTCGGACGACGTCCGGACCGCCAGGATCTGGTTGACGCCGATCCGGTTGCGCTCGAAGGCGAGGGCGGACGCCGCCATGTAGAGCCGCCACACCCGCGCCCGGCCCGGCGACGTAAGGCGCACCGCCTCGCGCCAGTGGGCCTCCAGATTGGCCACCCAGCGGCGCAGCGTCAGGGCGTAGTGCTCGCGCAGCGACTCCAGGTCGCGTACCTCGAAGCCGGCCTCTTCGAGGAGGGCGACCGTGCGGCCGACGGGGGCGAGTTCGCCGTCGGGGAAGACGTAGGCGTCGATGAAGTCGTCGACCTCGTACGCGGCCTCGTCGCGCGCGGGGCGGCGCGCGATCTGGTGGTTGAGGAGCCGGCCGCCGGGCTGCAGCAGCGCGTACAGGCTGCCCGCGTACTGCCGGTAGCGTGCCGCGCCCACGTGCTCGGCCATGCCGACCGACGCGATGGCGTCGTACGGGCCGTCCGCCACCTCGCGGTAGTCCTGGACGCGGACCTCGATGCGGTCGGTCAGGCCCTCCTCGGCGATACGTTTGCGCGCGTACGCCGCCTGCTCCTGAGAGAGCGTCACACCGACGGCGTGGACGCCGTACTCGCGCGCGGCGTGCAGCACCAGTGAGCCCCAGCCGCAGCCCACGTCCAGCAGCCGCAGGCCGGGACGGAGGGCCAGCTTCCGGCAGATCAGGTCCAGCTTGGCCCGCTGGGCGTCCGCGAGGGCGGCGGGGTCGAGGTCCTCGTGCCAGTAGGCGCACGAGTAGACCATGGAGGGACCGAGCACGAGCTCGTAGAAGTCGTTGCCGACGTCGTAGTGGTGGCTGATGGCCCGGCGGTCGCGGTGCAGCGTGTGCCGCAGGCCCGTACGGCGGCGGGTCTCCTCGCGGGGCGGCGGCGGGGGCGGCCAGGGGCCGGCGAGGCGGACCAGTTCGCGGGCGGCGGAACGTACGGCCGGGTCGCGGGCGAGAGCGAGGGCGCTCCGCGCCGGTTCGGGTCCGGCGGGGGTGGGGGCGGGGGCGCCGGGTGCGGCTTCGGACGGTGCGGTGCCGTCGTGCGCGTCGCGGGCCCAGAGGACTTCGGAGAGCTTGCCGAGGGCGTCGTACAGGTCGCCCTCTATGTCGATCTCGCCGGCCACCCAGGCGCGGGCCAGGCCCAGTTCACCGGGCCGCCACAGGATGCGGCGCAGTGCGCGCCGGTTCCGGACGACGACCGTGGGTGCGCCCGGCGGACCGGCCTCGCTGTGGTCCCAGGCGCGGATGCGCACCTGGACGGGTGCGTTGAGGACTCTCTCGGCGAGGGCGTAGAGCCGCGACGCGGCATCGGCCATTTCCACACACCTCCGTCATGACGGGTTGCCACACGTATACAGCGCACACCTCCGCTGTATCCGTAACAACGCCGTGACGGCTTCCAGGCTTCCCACGCTCCGCCCGCGCCCATACGGGCGCGGGTCAACCGGCGTTCACTGCTCGGCTCGTCTCGCGCGCGCCTGGGTGCGGTCAGCCGGCCTTCGCCTTCGCGCCGTTGCCCGCCTTGCCGGCGTGTGCGGCGTCCTCCCGGCGGTCGGCGCGCTCGGGCTGCTTCGCCGCCGCGGCGGCCATGACGGGCGCCGCCGCCTCGTGGAACTCCTCGCGCGGCGTCTCCATCGCGCCCAGCGAGACGACCTCGCGCTTGAGGAACATGCCGAGGGTCCAGTCGGCCAGTACGCGGATCTTCCGGTTCCAGGTGGGCACCGCCATGCCGTGGTAGCCACGGTGCATGTACCAGGCGAGCCGGCCCTTGACCTTGATCTTCATCTTGCCGACGACGATCATCGCGACGCCCTTGTGCAGTCCCAGACCGGCCACCGCACCCTTGTTGGCGTGCTTGTAGTCGCTCTGCGGGAAGCCGCGGAGGGCCGAGATGACGTTGTCGCCGAGCACCTTCGCCTGGCGGAGCGCGTGCTGCGCGTTCGGCGGGCACCACTGGCCCTCGCCCGCGGCCAGGTCCGGTATCTGGGCGTTGTCGCCGGCCGCCCAGATGTAGTCGGTGCCCTTGACCTGCAGGGCGGCCGTCGTGTCGACGTGGCCGCGGGGGCCGAGCGGCAGGCCGAAGCCGGCCAGCGCCGGGTTGGGCTTGACGCCCGCCGTCCACACGATGGTGTTGGAGTCCGCCTCGAAGCCGTTGGAGAGCACCACACGGCCGTCGGTGCAGGACTTCATCGAGGTGCCGAGGTACACCTCGACGCCGCGGTTCTGGAGGTGCTCGCGGCCCCACTCGCCGAGCTTCGGGCCGACCTCCGGGAGGATCTTGTCGGCGACGTCGACGAGCACGAAGCGCATGGCCTCCCGCCGCACGTTGGGGTAGTACTTCGCGGCGTCGCGCGCCATGTCCTCGATCTCGCCGACGGTCTCCGCGCCGGCGAAGCCGCCGCCGACGAACACGAAAGTCAGCGCCCTGCGGCGGATCTCGTCGTCCGTCGTGGAGTCGGCCTTGTCGAGCTGCTCGAGCACGTGGTTGCGGAGCCCGATGGCTTCCTCGACGCCCTTCATGCCGATGCCGTTCTCGGCCAGGCCGGGGATCGGGAAGGTGCGGGAGACCGCGCCGAGCGCGACGACGAGGTAGTCGAACGGCAGCTCGTACGGCTCGCCGACGAGCGGGGCGACGGTGGCGACGCGGCGGTCCTGGTCGATGGTGCTGACCCGGCCGGTCAGCACCTCCGCCTTGGGGAGCACGCGCCGCAGCGGCACCACGACGTGGCGCGGGGAGATGGAACCGGCCGCGGCTTCGGGAAGGAAGGGCTGGTACGTCATGTACGAACGCGGGTCGACGACGGTGACCGTCGCCTCGCCGTAGCGCATCTTCTTCAGGATGCGGCGCGCCGCGTACAAGCCGACGTACCCGCCACCCACTACGAGGATTCGAGGACGCTCCGTGGTGCTCATGTAATCGAGTATCCAGCACTCAGACGGGGGTAGCTCGTGAGGGGGTTCACAAGCACCTGGGGCACTTCTGCTACACTGCGCGACCCGTCGGCTTCCCAGCCTCCCGTACGGGGCCGGAACGGGCTCCTCGTACGCCGCCGGCGACCCCTTTGAACTGCGCTTATCACAGCGCACCCGCCCCCGGCACGCCCGACCCGGCGGCGCCGGGCCCGTACGCCTCCGTGACCCCCACGCGGTGACGCGGGGCCGATCGGCCGCTTATCCGGCTCTTACTTACCTACAGCGGGCCTGACTGGGGACTTTTTCTTGTGAAGGACTTCACAAAGTTTTTTCCGGGTGCCGCCCGGAGACCCCCGGCCCGCGCGTACACGCGACGCGCCCTGCGGCGAAGGTCAGCCGTCCGCCGCCAGCTTGTGTGCGATGCCGTCCAGGATGTCGTGTTCGCTCGCGATCACCTCGCGGGCGCCCGTGCGTTCCATGATGGCGAGCAGGATCAGGGCTCCGGCGCCGATGACGTCGACGCGGCCCGGGTGCATCACCGGGATCGCCGCGCGCTCGGCGTGGGTCGAGCGCAGCAGCCGTTCGGCGATCTCGGCCACCCGCTCGACGCCGACGCGCGTGTGGTGGATGGCGGCCGAGTCGTACGCGTCCAGGCCCAGCGCGATGCCGGTCACCGTGGTGACCGTGCCCGCGAGGCCGACGAGCGAGCGGGCCTCGGTGAGCGGCACCGTCTCGGCCACGCGGTCGAGGGCGGCGGCGATGTCCGCGCGCATCGCGGCGGTCTCCGCGTCCGTCACCGGGTCGGACAGCCGGTGCCGTTCGGTGAGCCGCACGCAGCCGATGTCCACGGAGCGGGCGGCGCGTACGTGCTCCTCGCCGACCACGAACTCCGTCGAGCCGCCCCCGATGTCCACCACCAGGTACGGCCGCGGGTGCGCCGAGCCGGACAGTTCGTGGGTGGCGCCGGTGAACGAGTACTCCGCCTCCTGGTCGCCCGTGATCACCTCCGGCTCGACGCCGAGGATGCCGACGACACCGCGTACGAACTCGTCTCTGTTCTCCGCGTCGCGGGAGGCCGAGGTGGCGACGAACCGGGTGCGTTCCGCGCCGAGTTCGCGGATGGCGGCGGCGTAGTCGCGGCAGGCCGCGAAGGTGCGCTCCAGCGCCTCGGGCGCGAGCCGGCCCGTACGGTCCACGCCCTGGCCGAGCCGGACGATCTCCATCCGGCGGTCCAGCTCCTTGAGTTCGCCGGTGCGCGGGTCGGCGTCGGCGACGAGCAGGCGGATGGAGTTGGTGCCGCAGTCCACGGCGGCTACGCGGGTCATTCGGCGGCTCCTTCGGCGGGCGCGGTGGTGTCGGCGGGCTCCTCGGCGGGGCCGGCCGCGCGGTCCGTACGGACGCACGGGCCCTTGCGCCACCACTCCGGCAGCATCGCGAGCGCCTCGTCCCCCAGCGGGTTCACGCCGGGCCCGGCGGCCAGCGAGTGCGCCACGAGCACGTGCAGGCACTTCACCCGGTCCGGCATGCCGCCCGCGCTCGGGAAGCCGGGCAGCTCCTCGATGGCGTCACGGCGGGCGAGGTAGTCCTCGTGGGCCGTGCGGTAGGCGGCGGCGAGTTCGTCGTCCTCCCCCAGCCGGGCGGTCATCTCCTTCATCACGCCGTCGGCTTCGAGCGTGCCGATCGCGGAGGCCGCGCGCGGGCACGTCAGGTAGTACGTGGTGGGGAACGGCGTGCCGTCCTCCAGCCGCGGCGCCGTCTCGACCACGTCCGGCTCGCCGCAGGGGCAGCGGTGGGCGATGGCCCGGAGGCCGCGCGGCGGGCGGCCGAGCTGCTCCCGGAAGGCCGCGATGTCCGCCTCGGTGGGCGGTGTGGCCTCGGTCTGGGGTGGCGGGGTGTCCATCGCTGGCGCTTCTCTTCGGCTCGGGGAGGGGCAGGAAAGGGGGGAACGGGCCGCGGCGGGCGGACCGTACGACCCGTACGGCAGAGCTTACGGGGCCCGCGCCGCGCTCAGCCGCGCTGGTCGGCCCGGTCGACGCCGTCCCAGAGGTTGCGGTACCAGGGCCGGTCGGCGGCCCCGCTGTCCCGGGGGCGGAGGGTGTCGGCGGTGCCGTCGCGCATGATGTAGCCGGTCTCGCCGGGGCGGACGAAGTGCAGATGGCGGCGGGCCTGCTGCTCCACGTACGCGGGGTCCTGCCAGCGTGCCTTCTGCTCGCGCAGCTCGCGGACGCGCTCCCTGGTCTGCTCGGCCTGGCGGCGCTGGTCCTCGATGTCGGAGCGCTGCGAGATGTACTGCCGCGTGGGGTAGGCCAGCGCCACGACCATCGAGCAGACGACGAGCCCGAGCAGCGCGGCCCGGCCGGTGAGGCGGCTGCGGCGCGGGGTGCGTACGCGGCGGCTCTGCGCGCGGTAGACGCGTTCGGCGGCCTGCGAGCCGAGTGCCTTGAGCCTCGTCGCGGTCGAGAACCGGTCCGCGGGCACGTTCTCCCCCTGTCGTCTGTCGTCCGGGCGCCCTGGCACGCCGCGTACGTGCGCCACGTACGTACGTGCGTCCCCGCCACCGTACGGGAACGGCGGCGGGGACGCGGGTCAGACGGCGCGGGCCGGGGCGCGGACTCGGAGCGTCCGGGGGCCGGCCGCGGGGGCGGCCCTGAGCGGGCCTGAGGGAGGGTCAGCCCTTGAAGCGCGGGAACGCGGAACGGCCCGCGTACACCGCGGCGTCATCCAGGATCTCCTCGATGCGCAGCAGCTGGTTGTACTTCGCGACGCGCTCCGAACGGGCCGGGGCGCCCGCCTTGATCTGGCCGCAGTTGGTGGCGACGGCGAGGTCGGCGATGGTGACGTCCTCGGTCTCGCCGGAACGGTGCGACATCATGCACTTGAAGCCGCTGCGCTGCGCCAGCTCGACGGCGTCCAGGGTCTCGGTCAGCGAACCGATCTGGTTGACCTTCACCAGCAGGGCGTTGGCGGCCTTCTCGTCGATGCCGCGGGAGAGGCGCTCGGGGTTGGTGACGAACAGGTCGTCGCCCACGAGCTGCACCTTGTCGCCGAGCTTCGCGGTGAGCCCGGACCAGCCGGCCCAGTCGTCCTCGAAGAGCGGGTCCTCGATCGAGACGAGCGGGTACGCGTCGACGAGCTCCTCGTAGTACGCGGTCATCTCGTCGGCGGACCGGTTCTTGCCCTCGAAGACGTACGCGCCCTCCTTGTAGAACTCGGAGGCGGCGACGTCGAGGGCCAGCGCGATGTCCTGGCCCGGGGTGTAGCCCGCCTTCTCGACGGCCTCCAGGATCAGGTCCAGGGCCTCGCGGTTGGAGCCGAGGTTCGGCGCGAAGCCGCCCTCGTCGCCGAGGCCGGTGGCGAGACCGCGCTCCTTCAGCACGCCCTTGAGCGCGTGGTAGACCTCGGCGCCCCAGCGGACGGCCTCGGAGAACGACTCGGCGCCGACCGGCGCGATCATGAACTCCTGGATGTCCACGTTGGAGTCGGCGTGCGACCCGCCGTTCAGGATGTTCATCATCGGGACCGGCAGCTGGTGCGCGTTCGGGCCGCCGAGGTAGCGGAAGAGGGGGAGGTCGGACGCCTCGGAGGCGGCGTGCGCGACGGCGAGGGACACGCCGAGGATGGCGTTCGCACCCAGGGAGGACTTGTCGGCGGTGGCATCCAGATCGAACATCGCCTGGTCGATGAGGCGCTGCTCGGTGGCGTCGTAGCCGACGAGCTCCGGACCGATCTGCTCGATGACGGCGAGGACGGCCTTCTCGACGCCCTTGCCGCCGTAGCGGCCCGAGTCACCGTCGCGGAGTTCGAGTGCCTCGAAGGCACCGGTCGAAGCTCCGGACGGCACGGCAGCACGACCGGTGCTGCCGTCGTCGAGGCCGACCTCGACCTCGACCGTGGGGTTGCCTCGCGAGTCGAGGATCTCGCGGGCTACGACGACGTCGATGGACGGCACGAGGGTCTCCTTCGTGGTGTGTCTGGCCTGTGCCCCCGCAGCCTAACCGGCTCCCGCTCCGAAGCGTTTGTTCCGCTGGTAAAGAAAACGCTCCGTTACGGATCTGATCCGTAACGGAACGTTCTTCTTACGGACGGTTGGCCTGCTGTTCATCCCGTGGCGGACCGTCCGGTCGCGGACGGTTCCGCAGCGGAGGGTGCACGGAACCGGGGCGTACGGGACCGGGCGCGGCGGCCCGGGGGCGGGTCACCGGCAACGGGTCACGGGCCGGAGGGGTACGGGCCGGGGGTCGGGGGTCACAGGCCCGGGGGTCACAGGCCGGGAGTCACAGGCCGGGAGTCAGAGGCGGAGGCGCTGGCCCGGGATGATCAGGTCCGGGTCGGAGCCGACGGCCTCGCGGTTGTCCTCGTACAGCGCGGGCCAGCCGCCCTCGACATCGTGCTCGGCGGCGATGGCGGAGAGCGAGTCGCCGCGCTGCACGCGGTAGTCGCCGTCCTGGCCGCCCTTGTCGTGGCCGCCGCGCGACGGGTGGCCGGGGCCGCGGCCCTCCCGCTCGTCGGGCTCGCCTCGGTGCCGACCGGTGCCCTCGCCGTCGCCGGGCTGCTCCGAATCGCCGGATCCGTCCGAGCCGTCCGAGCCGTCGGGCTCACCGGGGTGGCCCGGGTAGCCGGTCGAGGGTGAAGTCGGTGTCGGGGACGGCGAGTCCGTGCCGGGCTCCTCCGGCTCCGGCGCGGAGGGCGAGGGCGAAGTCGGCGTCGGGGACGGCGACTCCGTGCCGGGCTCCCCCGACTCCGGCGTGCTGGGGGTCGGGGTGGGTGTGGGCGTCGGGCCGTCGCTCGGCTCGCCGGGCCGCGTCGGTTCGGTGCTGGGTTCGCTCGGCTGCGTCGGCTCGCCGCCCGGGCCGGTGGACGTGCCGGGCGTCGGCGTCGGCGTGGGCGTGGGTTCGGACGAGGACGGCGGCTCGTACGTCGGGTCGTCCGACGGTTCCGGGTCGGTGTCCGGCGACTCCGTCGCCCCCTCGGTCAGCCCGCCCTGCACGGCGCAGCTCGGCCAGGCCCGCGGTCCCTGGTCCGCGAGGATCTTCTCGGCGACGGCGATCTGCTGACCGCGGCTGGCCAGGTCGGGGCGCTCGGCGAAGTCCGTACCGCCGTACTGCTCCCACGTGTCCTGCGTCAACTGGAGCCCGCCGTAATAGCCGTTGCCCCCGTTGGAGCTCCACAGGCCGCCGCTCTCGCACTCGGCGACGCGGTCCCAGGTCGCGGCGTCGGCGGCCTGCGCGCTGCCCGCGCCCAGCAGCGGGATGGCGATGCCCGCGCCCGTCACCCCGGCCGCTACGAAGAACGCGGGGGCCTGGCGGGGGCGTCGGTGACGGCCGTTACCGGAGCGCATGTGGTGCCTCTCGTTCAACATCTGGAGCCAGTCGGATCGTGCGTCTGGATCGGTGGTCGAACGTAGCGTCGAGCCCCTGCCGTCACAAGTGAATGTCGCGTGGATCACGTGAAGGTCACGGGCAAAGTGCGCAATCCACGCATGATCAGGCCACCACGCCAGCGCAAGTCTTCCGGAGCGGCCGCGAGTTGCAGACCGGGCAGCCGGCGGAAGAGCGTACCCAGGGCGATCTGGCCCTCGAGCCGGGCGAGCGGGGCGCCCAGGCAGTAGTGGATGCCGTGCCCGTAGCCCAGGTGCTGGTTGTCGCGGCGGCCCAGGTCAAGTACGTCCGGGTGGTCGAACTTGGCCGGATCGCGGTCCGCCGACGCCAGCACCACCAGTACGGGATCGCCCGCCGCGATCCGCTGCCCGCCGAGCTCCAGCGGCTCCGTCGCGAACCGCCACGTCGCCAGCTCCACCGGCCCGTCGTAGCGCAGCAACTCCTCGACGGCAGTGGCCAGCAGGCCGTCGTCGCCGCGTACGGCCGCTTCGTGCAGCCGCGTGCGCTGCTCGGGGTGGCGGAGCAGCGCGTACGTGCCGTTGCCGATGAGGTTGACGGTCGTCTCGAAGCCGGCGAAGAGGAGGATGAACGCCATCGCGGCGGCCTCGTTCTCGCTGAGGTGTTCGCCGTGGTCGGAGGCGCGGATCAGGCCGGAGATCAGGTCGTCACCGGGGTCGAGGCGCTTGCGGTGGATGAGTTCGGCGAGGTAGCCGCGCATCTTCTTCACGGCGCGGCCGACGCCTCCGCGCGGGCCGCCGCCGTGACGGATCATCATGCCCGCCCAGTCCCGGAAGTCGTCCTGGTCCTCTGCCGGGACGCCGAGCATGTCGCAGATCGCGTAGATCGGGAGCGGGAACGCGAACTCGTGGATCAGGTCGGCCTCGTACGTCCGCCCGCCGCCCGCCGCGGCCGGGCCCGCCTGGTCCTGCTGCCGCTCGACGATGGCGTCGATCAACTGGTCCGCCAGCTCCCGTACGCGCGGCTCGAACTCCGCCACCCGGCGCGGCGTGAACGCCTTCGACACCAGCCGCCGCAGCCGGGTGTGGTCCGGCGGGTCGATGTTCAGGAGGTGCGTCATCAGGTTCGCGCTGCGCTCCCCCGGGATGCCGACCTTCCCCTTGCCGTGCGCGCCGCCCTCGCTGTGGTGCCCCGGGTCCTTGCTCAGCCGCTGCTCCGCGAGCGCCTGGCGGGCGTCGGCGTAGCGGGTGACCAGCCACGCCTCGACCCCGCTGGGCAGTTGGGTGCGGTGTACGGGCGAGTGCTCGCGCAGCCAGGCGTACGCCGGGTACGGGTCGGCCGCGGACTCCCAGCCGAACAGCTCCGGCACGGGCGGCGG
This sequence comes from Streptomyces armeniacus, assembly GCF_003355155.1. Classification (NCBI taxonomy): domain Bacteria; kingdom Bacillati; phylum Actinomycetota; class Actinomycetes; order Kitasatosporales; family Streptomycetaceae; genus Streptomyces; species Streptomyces armeniacus. The sequence goes on from NZ_CP031320.1 coordinate 5,535,046, forward strand.
CGCGGGCTGCGTCGTCGGTGCGGGCGATGCGGTCGGCGTGGACGATGCGGGCGGTGCGGGCGGCTGGTCCGGCGCGCGGCGCGGTACGGGGGCGGGGGTGTCGTCGTGCACGCCCCGACCGTATCCGGCGGCGGGCAGGGGCCCGTACGGGCCGCGTGCGGGAGGCCGTACGGGCGGGGGCGCGGGCCGCGCAGGGGCCACGTGCGGCGCCGGCCGGGGCGCTACGGGGTGCCGGCCGGCGTGGCCGGTGAGCCCTCCAGGATGTCCAGCCAGCCGGTGACGAGCAGGTACTGGCCCAGCATGTAGCCCGCCATGATCAGCACCTCCTGCGAGGGCATCTCGTGTCCCGCCGCCTGGAGGCCGATCAGCAGGTCCGAGGCGAGGAACGCGCCCGCGCCCGCGGCCACCCTGCCGCCGACGCCGAACGCCGCGGCGCCCATCGCGGCGAGCGCCAGGCTGTAGCCGGCCACCGGCAGCCGCAGCTGCGGGTCGAGCGTGGGGGCGAGGGCGGCGTTGGCCGCGGCCCAGGCGGCGAGGCAGCCCAACGCGGCGCCCCCGCGCGTACGGGCGCCGCGGCGCGCGCCGGACGTGCGCCGCTCGTTCGCGGTGCCCGGCAGTCCGGCGAGGCCCGCCGCGTAGCAGACCTGCGTGCCCAGGAAGGCGGCCATGCCGAGCAGGAACGCGGGCTCGTGGTCGTCGAACAGCAGCGCCGTGTCACCGGCGGCGGCGAACGCCAGCCCGGCGGTCAGCCGCTTCGGCAGCGGCGCCGAGGAGGAGGCGCGGCGGCGCAGCACGTGCGCGGCGAGCGCGGGCATCAGCAGCGGCTTGGCGGCCCTGCGCGGCCCGCGCGGGGCACGGGCCGTGGCCAGCAGATCGACGGCGGAGAGCGCGCCGTACGCGGCCAGCGCCCCTCGTCCGTGGCCGTCCGGACGGACCAGCCCGCACGCCGCGGACCTCAGCAGGGAGCGCGCGCCGCGCCCGGTGATCGCCATTGCCATGCCGGGCAGCATGACCAGGGGCGTCACGCGAGGTCAAGAGGGCTCCGTGCGCCCTGCCGCCGTGAAACGAACGGACGGCGGACGGACAGCGGGTCGGCGGCGGGCGGACGGCGGACGGACAGCGGGTCGAGGCGGGCGGATCAGGCGAAGGTGCGGGCGAGTTCGCGGAGGTTCCCGGATGTCGTACGCCACAGCTCGCGCTGCCGGGCGTGTACGTCCTCCACGGCGGCGGTGTGCGCGTCCAGCAGGGCGGTGGCGCGCTCGGTGAGCACGGCGCCCAACTCCCGTTCGTGTACGGAGACTCCCCACTCCGTGCGGCCGATGTCGCTGAGGAAGTAGGCGAGTTTGGGGTGGGATATCAGGCTGAGGGCGGGAGTGCCGGAGCCGAACGGGATCATGGTCGCGTGGCCGCGCATCCCGATCACCAGGCGGGTGCGGGCGTAGTGGGCGCGGATGGCGTCGTTGGTGAAGTCGTAGAGCGGGTCGACGGGGAGCGTGAGCCCGTGCTCGCGGCGCAGGTCGTACACGAAGCGCTCGTCGGCGGGCGTGTGCGCGGCGTACCGCACCTCCACGCGGGAGCGCAGGGCGCGTACGGCGGTGGCCATCTCGGCGAGGAAGTGGCCGTAGTCGTGGCCGAAACGGAGGCCCGCGCGGTCGTAGGCGCAGTTGATCAGGGCGGTGTCGGCGCGTTCGGCGGGGTCGGTCCAGCCGGGGACCAGATGGCGGGTGACGGTGGTGGGGCAGGGCTGCCAGCGCACCCGGTCGCGCAGTCCGGCGGGCAGCAGGTCGCGTACGCGCTCCACCGAACCGTGGTTGCGGAGCCCGAAGAACGACGACTGTTCCACGAGTGCGCGGAGGCTCTCGGCAAAGCGGCGGCGGCCGTAGTCCTGGCCGTCGAAGGCGTTGTAGCCGACGGCGAAGACGGCGAGCGGGACGGTGATGCGGGAGATCATCTCGTCCGGGACGTTCCACTGCCAGGCGCTGTTGCCGTTGGGCCAGGTGTCCGGCAGGAACAGTCCGCCGCCGCCGATGACCAGGCCGCGGCGGGCGTTCACCTGCTCCAGGGCGTGCTCGCCGAAGAGGCGGTGCACGGGGACGGGGTGCCAGCGGTCCGGGCCGGTGTCGGCGTCCAGGCACATCCGTACGGCCTCGGGGAGCACCTTGTCGCCCGCGTTCTCCTTGCCGGTGGAGAAGAGGGCGACGTGCGCGAACTGCCCGGCCGGGGCGGGCTGGTGGCGGCGCTGCCCGGGGATGGCGGGCCGGTCGGAGGCGCCTGCCGGAGCGGCGGCGGGGCCGGTCCGGGAGGAAGCGGGCAGCGGGGAGACGGTCCGCTCGGGGATCGTCTCTTTCTGGACGATCGACTGCGGTACGGCCCGCGGCGGGACCGTCTCCCGCGGACCGTGCAGCGTCCGGCAACCCCGGTGCGTGGGCTCCGAGTCGAGCCCTTCGCGGGCGTACGCGCGCGCCGCCTCGTCGTCACGGCGCAGCCACGCCAGCCGCGCCAACTGCCCGAACGCGCTGGCCGCGACATGCGGTGCCGCCGTCGCCAGCAGCAGGTGCGACTCGGCCTCGTCGTAGCGCGACACCGCCATCAGCGCGGTGCCCGCCGTCTCGTGGAAGCGGGGCTGGTCGGGCTGCGCCCGGTCCAGCACCGCCGACAGCACCTCGACGGCCTCCTCGTAGCGGCCCTGTTCGAGGTGGACGGCGGCGAGTTCGCGGGCGAGGTTCACGGACGGCTGCGAACCGCCGGCGAGCAGCGGGCGGGCGCAGTGCGCGAAGTAGTCGGGGTGCTTGGGGGCGGGCAGGGCGCAGTAGGCGCGCCGGAAGGCGTCGTCGGTCAGGTCGTGGCGGCGCCAGGCGAGTTCGGCGGGCCCGTAGCCGGGCCGGTCCGGCGGCTGTTCGCCGAAGTTGAGTATCACCGCCTGCTCCGGCACGGGTGCGTCGTCGTACAGCCGGCGGGCGAGGAAGTCGTAGCGCGCGTCGAGGCGTATGTACCCGTCGTGCCCGTTGCGCCCGTCCGCGTCGGCGGCTTCCGGAAGGGCGGCGTCCGTGTCGGCGGCGTCGCGCTGGAGGACGTACAGGCCGTCGTCCAGTACGGTCCGCTCCGTGCCGCCGAGCAGCTGCGGTACGGCGGCCGTGCCGTGCCGCAGGCGGAGCAGTCCGCCGATGTCGCCGAGGACGACCATGCCGGTGGTGAGCGCGATGACCGTGTCGTACCCGGCGCCGCCGTCCCCCTCCCCCGCCGACGGCCGGGGCGGGGTGAGCAGTTCGCGGCGGGAGGCGGCGCGGCGCGGTACGACGAGGGGGTGCAGGCGGCGGGCCGCGTCGAGCGCGGCGTCGGGGAGGCCGTCGTGCAGGAGGAGGAAGTCCTCGCACAGGTGCGGGTTGCTGAGGGCGAGGCTGCGCAGGAGCGTGAGCAGGCCGGGCAGCCGTTCCTCGCCGCCGACGTGGCAGGCGAAGGCGATACGGCGCTTGCCGGTGCCGCGCGTACGGCCGCCTGTGCCCGTGGCCGAGCCCGCCGTGACCGGCCTCGCCGTGACCGCGGCACCCGCAGCGGCACCCCTGACGGAACCCGCAGCGGCACCCGCCGTCACCGCAGCGACATCCGTATCTCGCCGCTCCCCTTCGCGTGTGCCGTGACCCATTCCCTCTCCTCCCTGCGGAGCTGCCCCGGCAGCTCGTAGCCGAACAGGTCGATGGCGGAGCTCACGTCCAGGAAGTCCAGCAGCCGCAGCACCGTGAACGCCGTGGACGGCCGCCCGCCCCAGCCCCCCTCGCCGATCAGCGCGGGGTCCGCGAGCGGCCGGCGCAGCGCCACGTCGCCTGCGTACCGCTGTGCGCCCGGCACCAGTTCGCGCACCGCGCGCTGCCAGTCGTCCCCCGACTCCGCGAACACGATCCGCGCCCGCACCGGCTCGTACCAGCGTGCGTGCCGCAGCTGCGCGCGCCGGGCGGACGGGGCGGGCGAGACGGCGTGCACGTCCGTACGGGCGCCGCCGCCCGGTGTTCCGGCGCGGTACGCGTCGCAGCGCACCACCAGGTCGTACGCGTCGATCTCCGCGCCCCGCGCGTCCGGACCCGTCGCGAGCTCCCCGGCGTTGGACACGAGGCAGACGCGGCGGCCCTCGACGAGGCCGCGGAGTTCGCCGATGCCGAGCGGTTCGCAGTCGCCCAGCAGCGGGTCGGTGATGCGGGGCTGGGCGGCCAGCCGGCAGTACGTCGCGTAGAGCGCCGTCAGCCGCCGTACGTCCGGGTCGGCCGCGCCGCGCTCCCGCATCCGGGCGCCCACGTGGGCGGTGAACGCGCGGCGGGTCTCCGCCTCGGGCCGCTCGCCGTGTACGGCCTCCGCGAAGGCGCGCGCGTACGGGCAGCCGTCCGTGCCGCCGCCGTCCGCGCCCGGTTCGAGTGCCTGGGCCAGGCAGGCGCGCCGCTCCTTCAACGTGGCGAGGTGCAGGGCGACTTCGTACGCCGCCGGGCCGCCCTCCGACAGTTCGAGGTAGCGCTCGTACGCCTCGATGGCCTCGGAAGGGCGCTCCAGCGTCTCCAGTGCGCGGGCGCGCAGGCGCCAGGCGCCCTTGGACTTGCGGCGGATCTCGAGCGCCGTGTCGGCGAGTCGCAGCGCCAGCCGCGCCTCGCTCTCGCCGCTCGCGCCGGGGGCGCCGCCGCCCGGTTCGGCGGCGTCCAGGGCGGCGGCGCCGGCGTGCAGCAGCGCGTCGAAGCCGCGGGTGCCGAGCAGGGCGCCGAGGGACGCGGCGAGGCGCAGCCGCCCGGCGTCGGGCGGGCCGTCGAGCGCGGCGAGATAGTCCGCGCAGGTCTCCGCGCACGCGGTCATGGGGTCGCGCGACCGCGTCCACAACGTACCCATCGGATCTCCACAATCGGCCGAACAGAGTGCCGAACTCTGCCCCATGACCGCACGCCGTGCGTGTCCCTCCGGCGGACAGCGGGTGAACAGTGCGGGAAGCGCACGGCTGCCACCGGCCGCTGACCGGGTGCGCAGCCGTACGGGCCTGCCAGGGCTGGGCGTCACGCCTCCCCGGGCGCCGCGCACCGCGCACCGCGCGTCGCGCACCGCGCGTCGCGCGTCACGCGTCGCGCGTCACGCGTCGCGCGTCACGCCTCCGCGCCGTCCTCGTCCGCAGGCCCGTCCTCGTCCGTACGGCCGTCCGCAGGCCCGCCCGTACGCGCCTCCGCCTCCGCCGCGCGGATCGCGTCCCGGTACGTACGGGCCGCCGCCCGCAGCGCCGTCTCCGGGTCGGTGCCCGCCTCCTCGGCGCGTGCGGCGAGGGCGAGCAGCTCGTAGCCGGGCCCCTCGCCCGCCGGGAGCGGCACGCCGAGCCCGGCCGTACGGGCGCGGCCCGCCAGCTTCGCCGCCAGCGCCAGCGCGGGCTGGTCCAGCGGGATGCCCTCGGTCACGGAGTCGCGGCGCTTCTCCTCCGCCTTCGTACGCAGCCAGTGCGCCTTGACGTCCTCGGGGGTCTCCGCGGACTCGTCGCCGAACACGTGCGGGTGGCGGCGGATCAGCTTCTCGACGATCACCGCGGCCACGTCGTCGACGGAGAAGGGCTCGTCCGGGTCGTCCTGCGCGATGCGCGCGTGGAAGACGACCTGGAGCAGCACGTCGCCCAGTTCCTCGCGCAGCGCCTCGCGGTCGCCCGACTCGATGGCCTCGACGAGCTCGTACGCCTCCTCGATGCCGTACTTCACGAGGTCCTCGTTCGTCCGCAGCCCGCTCCACGGGCAGTCGGTGCGGATCCGGTCCATGACCTGGACGAGGTCGAGGAGGCGCGCGCCGGGCAGGTCGTACGAGCCGGGCAGCAGCTCCAGTTCCGGCATCTCCTCGCGGCCGGTGCCGGCCAGCCGCGCCAGCCCGTCGGTGAGCCGGGGCTCGCCCTCGGCGGCCGCGATGACCACGGCCGTGGCGCCGTCGGCGAGGCAGGCGTCGACGAGTTCGCGTGCGCTCGGCGCGGCCAGCTCCACCTCGACGCCGGCCTCCCGTACGTACGGGAGCTGCGGGTGGCCGGGGTCCGCGCAGACGACGCGGCCGGCGGTGCGCAGCGCCTGCCAGGCGGGCCACGACAGCAGGCCGGGGGCGACCCGGTGGCTGGTGGTCAGCAGGACGATGCGGGGGCGGCGGGGCCCGCCGGCGGGGTTCTCGGGTGTGTGCGGCACCGTACGAAACTAACGCACCCCGGCGTACGCCCTCCGCGCCCGCTCCCGGCCAGCTCTCTGGCCGCTCCCGGCCCGCCCTCCGCGCCCGCTCTCCGTGCGCCTCAGGTGCCCTGCGGCTGCTGCGCCTGCTGCTGCTCGCGCTCCGCTTCCTTGCCCGAGAGGTCGTTCAGCCACGGGTCCTTCGCCGCGGCCAGGGCCGCCTGGCGGGTGCTCCACTTGCCGTAGCGCGGGTTCACGTCGATCTTCATCTTCTTGGCGGTCTCGGCGAACTTGGCGGTCAGCGCCTCGTTCCCCTCCGGGGTCTGCAGGTCGATGCCCGAGGCCCCGGCGATCTTGCGTACGGCCAGCTCCAGCCACACCCGTTCGTCGATCTCCGACGGCGCGATGGCCTGCTGCTGCAGCAGCGCCGCCTCGAACTGCTTGGCGCCGCCCGCCCCCTTCTCCAGCTGGTCGCGCATCCGCTGGATCTCGCGCCGCGAGACGGACACCCCGGCCTCGTCCGCGGCCTCCCGTACGACGCGCTCGCGGATCATGCTGTCCAGCGTGGCGCGGGTGAGCTGGCCGCTGCGCTGCACCAGCTGCTCGCCCTGCGGCTCCGCGTTCTGCGCGTCCCGCACCGCGCCGACCCGCGACTGGAGCTGCGCCATGGTGATCCGGTCCCCGTCCACGACGGCCGCGGCACCCGGGCGCGCGTCGCTGCCGCAGCCGGTGAGCAGCGGGGCCACGACGGCGAGTACGGCGGCAGTGCTGACGGTGAGCGCGGACCTACGGCGGTGCATGGGGCCTCCCGGGCGGCGGCGAGGGTTGTGCGCGGTTTCACAACCTGTCGATGATCGATGTTAGGCAGTGCGGCGGGCTGTGACCACCGGTTCGGGGTGCGCGGATGGCCGGGGGCGGGGGTTTCACCGCTTTCACCGCTTTCGTCCCCGGGCCCGGCGGCCGGTGAGGACGGCCCCGGACGCTGACCGCTCACCGCTCACCGCATACAGCTCACCTCATACAGCTCACCTCATACAGCTCACCGCTCGCAGCGGCCCAGCATCTCGCGCAGCGCCGACTTCTCCTCCGTGGTGACCGACAGCTCGTAGTGGTGCTTCACCGCGACCCAGTTCTGGGCGTACGTGCACCAGTAACTCTTCAGCTCCGGCTTCCAGTCGTCCGGCGGGCTGTCGCCCTTCGACTGGTTCACGTTGTCGGTGACGGCCAGCAGCTGCGGCCGGTCCATGTCGTTGGCGAGCGCCTCGCGGCGGTCGTCGCTCCACGTACGGGCGCCGCTGCGCCACGCCTCGGCCAGCGGCACCATGTGGTCGATGTCCACGTCGGACGCCTCGGTCCAGGTCTCGCCGTCGTACGGGCTGCGCCAGCTGCCGGAGACGGCCTTGCAGGAGCGGTCCGTACGGACGTCCTCGCCGTCCCGCTTCAGCACGGCCTCGCGGGTGTCGCAGTTCCCCTGCTGCTCGGACCAGTGCGGGAAGCGGTCCCGCGAGTACCCGTCCATGCTGCCGGGCTTACGGACCGTCAGCCCGTCGAGCAGCTTGCCCGCGTCGCCCGGACCCGCGCCGGGGGACTGCGGCGCGGAAGTCGCCGGTGCGGAGGAACCGGCGGGCGGCTCCGGGTCCGCCGTGTCCGCGGCGCCCTTCCCGGTGCCCTCGCCGCAGCCGCCGCTCAGCAGGACCGCGGCCACCGCCAGCGCCGCCGCGGCGTGCCCGCGCCCGTACCCGTACCGCGCCCCGACCGCCACCGGCCCGCCCCCGCTCATCCGCCGCCACGACCACCGCATCCAGCGGACCGTACACGGGGCCCTCCTGACAAGTGGTCAATATCCCCCGCGCGTCACCCGTTACGGTTACGCCCCCTGCGCCGCCCTACGCCCCCGGCACCGTGGTGAGGAACTCGCCGACCCAGGCCAGCAGTTCGCGGCCCACCACCGGCTTGCCGCCGATGGCGGACGGCTTCGGGCGGGGCACCAGCACCTGGCCCGCGGACTGCTTGATCACCGACCGCGGATACAGCCGCTTCAGCCGCAACTCCTGCGACTCGCGCAGCTCGACGGGGCTGAACCGCACGTTGTTGCCCTGCAGCGTGATGTCCGAGACGCCGACGGACCGGGCGAGCATCCGCAGCCCGGCGACCAGCAGCAGGTTCTCCACCGGCTCGGGCAGCGGGCCGTACCGGTCGGCCAGCTCCTCCCGTACGGCCGCGATGTCCTCCTCCGAGTTGGCGGCGGCGATCGAGCGGTACGCCTGGAGGCGCAGCCGCTCGCCGGGGGCGTAGTCGTGCGGGACGTGCGCGTCGACGGGCAGCTCGATCTTGACCTCGAGCGGCGGCTCCTCCGCCGCCTCGCCGCCGGTCTCCAGCGCGGCGCGGTAGTCGGCGACGGCCTCGCCGACCATCCGTACGTACAGGTCGAAGCCGACGCCCGCGATGTGCCCGGACTGCTCGCCGCCCAGCAGGTTGCCCGCGCCGCGGATCTCCAGGTCCTTCATCGCGACGTACATGCCCGCGCCCATCTCGGTGTGCTGCGCGATCGTCGCCAGCCGCTCGTGCGCGGTCTCGGTGAGGGGCTTCTCCGGCGGATAGAGGAAGTACGCGTACCCGCGGTCGCGGCCGCGGCCGACCCGGCCGCGCAGCTGGTGCAGCTGCGACAGGCCGAAGTTGTCGCCGCGCTCGACGATCAGCGTGTTCGCGTTCGAGATGTCGATGCCGTTCTCGACGATCGTCGTGGAGACGAGCACGTCGAACCGCTTCTCCCAGAAGTCCACCACCACCTGCTCCAGCGCGGACTCCGACATCTGGCCGTGCGCCGTGGCGATACGGGCCTCGGGCACGGCCTGGCGGAGCCGCGCGGCGGCGCGCTCGATGGAGTCGACGCGGTTGTGGATGTAGAACACCTGGCCCTCGCGGAGCAGTTCGCGCCGGACGGCGGCGCCGATCTGCCGCTCCTCGTACGGCCCGACGAACGTCAGCACCGGGTGCCGCTCCTCCGGCGGCGTGGTGATCGTGGACATCTCGCGGATGCCGGTGACGGCCATCTCCAGGGTGCGCGGGATGGGCGTGGCCGACATGGTGAGCACGTCCACGTTCGCCCGCAGCTTCTTCAGCTGCTCCTTGTGCTCGACGCCGAAGCGCTGCTCCTCGTCGACGATGACGAGACCCAGCTCCTTGAACTTCGTGTCCGCCGAGAACAACCGGTGGGTGCCGATGACGATGTCCACCGAGCCGTCCCGCAGCCCGTCGATGACGGCCTTCGTCTCCGTGTCGGACTGGAACCGGGACAGCGCCCTGACCCGTACGGGGAACTGGCCGTACCGCTCCGTGAACGTCGCGAAGTGCTGCTGCACCAGCAGCGTCGTCGGCACCAGCACCGCGACCTGCTTGCCGTCCTGCACCGCCTTGAACGCGGCGCGCACGGCGATCTCCGTCTTTCCGTAGCCGACGTCGCCGCAGACCAGCCGGTCCATCGGGACCGACTTCTCCATGTCCTCCTTGACCTCGCTGATCGTCGTCAGCTGGTCCGGCGTCTCGGCGTACGGGAACGCGTCCTCCAGCTCCCGCTGCCACGGCGTGTCCAGGCCGAAGGCGTGCCCGGGGGCCGCCATCCGCGCCGAATACAGCTTGATCAGGTCCGCCGCGATCTCCTTGACGGCCTTCTTCGCCCGCGCCTTCGTCTTCGTCCAGTCCGCGCCGCCGAGCCGGTGCAGCGACGGCTGCTCGCCGCCGACGTACTTGGTGATCTGCTCCAGCTGGTCCGTGGGCACGAACAGCCGGTCGCCGGGCTGGCCGCGCTTCGCCGGCGCGTACTCCACCAGCAGATACTCGCGGGTGGCGCCCTGCACGGTGCGCTGCACCATCTCCACGTACCGCCCGACGCCGTGCTGCTCGTGCACGATGAAGTCGCCCGGCTGGAGCGTGAGCGGGTCGATGGTCTTGCGCCGCCGGGCGGGCATCCGGCCCAGCTCCTTGCCGGCGGCCTTCTGCCCGGACAGGTCGGTCTCGGTGAGGACGGCGAGCCGGAGGGAGGCGTCGATGAAGCCGTTGTCGAGCGAGCCGCACGCCACCTGCACCACGGACGGGCTGAGCTGCTCCAGGTCGGCGTCCAGCCGGGCGGCGATGCCCTCGCCGCCGAGCACCTCGACCATGCGGGCGCCGGTGCCGTGGCCCTCGGTGACGTACACGCAGCGCCAGCCGTCGGACAGCCAGCCCTTGGTGTCGGCGAGGGCGCGGGCGGTGTCGCCGCGGTACGACTCGGGGGCGCGCATGCCGAGCTGCAGCGCGTCGTCCAGGCCGGCGACCTCGTCGGCGCCCGCCCCCTCGACGGCCAGCTCACCGGTCGCGGTGTCCGTGCCGAACGGGCTCACCGACCACCACAGCATGCCCAGCTCGCGCGCCCGCTCCCGGACGTCCGCGATGCCCCACAGCGAGGCCGCGCCCACGTCGATCGGCGCGTCGCCCCCGCCCACCCGTCGCCCACCACCACCCTTGCCGGGACGGACTTCGTCCGTGCTGGCCATCGCGGCAGCCGCCCAGGACGCCTCCAGGAACTCCTGGCTCGTCGCGACCAGGTCAGCCGCGCGCGTACGCACCCGCTCCGGGTCGGACACCACGGCCATGCTGCCCGCCGGGAGCACGTCCAGCAGCAGCTCCATCTCGTCCACGAGGACGGGCGCCAGCGACTCCATGCCCTCGACGGCGATGCCCTCGCTGATCTTCCCCAGCAGCTCGTCCAGCTCGGGGTGGCTCTCGGCGAGCGCGGCGGCACGCTCCCGTACGTCCTCCGTCAGCAGCAGCTCGCGGCACGGCGGCGCCCACAGGCCGTGCTCGGCGACCTCCAGCGAACGCTGGTCCGCCACCTTGAAGTACCGGATCTCCTCGATGTCGTCGCCCCAGAACTCCACCCGCAGCGGGTGCTCCTCCGTCGGCGGGAACACGTCGAGGATGCCGCCGCGCACCGCGAACTCGCCGCGCTTCTCGACCAGCTCCACCCGCGCGTACGCGGCCGCCGCCAGCCCGTCCACGATCTCCTCCAGATCGTGGCTCTCGCCCTGCCGCAGCGCCACGGGCACCAGGTCGCCGAGCCCCTTGACCTGCGGCTGCAGCACGGACCGTACGGGCGCCACGACCACGCTCACCGGGCCCGTCGCCGGGTCGCGCGGGTCCGGGTGCGCCAGCCGGCGCAGCACGGCGAGGCGGCGGCCGACGGTGTCGCTGCGCGGGCTGAGGCGCTCGTGCGGCAGCGTCTCCCAGGACGGGAACTCCACGACCGCGTCCTCCTGGCCCGCGGGCATCAGCGAACGCAGCGCGTCCGCCAGGTCCTCGGCCTCCCGCCCGGTCGCGGTCACCGCGAGCACGGGCCGCCGCGCGCCGCGCGCCAGCGCGGAGATCACGAAGGGGCGGGCGGCGGGCGGCCCGATGAGGTCGAGATGGGGCCGGTGGCCGTCGGCGGCGGCCTTGACGGCCTCGTCCAGGGCAGGGTCGCGTACGACGGCATCGAGCAGACCGTGCAGGCTCATGGAGGCTTCCGTCCGAGGTGGCAGGGCGTGACTGGGCAGCACGCGGGGGCAACACGAAGAACCCGACGCGCGAGCGGGCCGGGGTCTCCAGCGTACGACGGCCCGCGGACATCGGCCGCGGGACCGGGAGCCCCGGGGCGGGCCGCCCACATCCTCGCCCGCGTCGAACAGGGCGAATCCTCGTGATCACCAAGAACGGCACGCCGATAGCGGTGATGCGCACCCGTACACGGACAGTGACAAGGCCGTACGCCCGTGCCGTGATGCAACGGTACGTCGAGCTGGACATCGGACTTACGGACGCGATGAACGCGGTGCTGGCCATGGAATTCCGCACGGACACGCTTTTCACGATCGACCGGCGGCACTTCCGCACACGATCCGGCCACTCACGCCCCACGACGCCTTCCGCCTCCTGCCCGACGACGACCCGCACGCCGGCGACGACCGTGACCGAGCCTGAGCGCCACGGCACCGGCGCCCGGCGCCCGGCACCGCGGCCAGGGACCGGCGCCCGGCACCGCGCTGCGGGCGAAGCGGGTGAACCCGCCGCCGAGGCGGCGCCGCACCGGCCGGCGGTGCGGCGGACGGAACGCGGGTCGCTCCGCGGCCAGGTGGGCATCGCCGATGACTTCGGCGAACTTCCCGACGGCCTGGCCGGGTTCTTCGGGACGCGCTGACGGGACCGTACGCAGCGGCCCGCCAGGCGGCCCGTACGAAAGTGCCGGGCGGCCCGCCCCGTCGTACCTTCGCCGCACGCGCCGCGCCGCTGACGGCTGTTCGGGGAGCTGTTCGGGCTCGGGCAGCCGAAAGCCCCGCGGCAGGCGCTGAGTTCAGCGTCCGGCCGCGGGGCCGGATGTTCCCCCGTGCGATCCCCCGTTTCCCTGTTCCCCCGTCTGGCTCTTATACCCACCTGACGCTGCCGACGACGGCCTCGGTGGAGATCTCGGTGGTCCCCGTCTCTGTCACAAACGACGACCAAGATCACACGCACTCAGTCTCCTAAGTCATCCGCGGGGGCGGGTGTGGGGGCCGGTGCGGGTGTGTCAGGTGCGGTGCCGGCGGCCTCCGTATCGGGACTGCCCGGGGTGGCTGCGGTGTCCGCGGTGCCGTCCGTGTCCGGGGCTTCCGCGCCGTCCCGTGCTGCTTCCTGGCCGGTCTCCGCGGCGCCGTCCGCTTCCGCTTCCCCGCCCGCGGCGCCGTCGGCTGCCGTGTCCCCCCTGGCTTTCCCGTCCGCCGCCCGCTCGGTGCCGTGCCTGCCGTTGTGCCCTTCGGTCGCACCGTCGGTCGTGGCTTCGTCCGTCTCGCCGGACTGCGGCTTGTGCTCGCCGCTCGTGCTGGCCACGTCGACGGCAGCTGTGCTCCGTTCCGCCACCGTCGTTCCTGCCTCCCCATTCCATTGCGGCCGATTCTCAGAAACAGCCAGAAACAATTGTGCCTACAGTCCGCCGTTATGCACGACACACGGTGGTGGCGGATGGTTGTGTTCGCGCCCAGCCTTCCTGCGTCGCGGTCGCCGGCCGGTCATCCGCAGCATCACCTGCCGAGCCTGCCGCGGACCATGCCGACCATCGCGTTCATTTCCTCGATGCGCATCCGCTTCCCAGCCAGCACGAAAACAACCGCCAGTGTCAGTCCTCCGGCGAGCAGCGAGCACACCGAACCGAGGAATCCGCTGCCGAGCGCCCCCGTCACGGCGTACGCGGCGCCGCCCGACGCCAGCGCCGCCGGGATGCTCGCGCCGCACAGCCGCGCGAAGGTGCGGACGATGCGCGCGCCGTCGAGGTCCCCGCCGAGCCGGGCGCTCAGCCGCCGCCAGGCGATGCGTACGCCGATGATGTACGCGAGGCCGTACGACGCCGCCATTCCGACGACCGCCCACCGCGCGGGCAGCAGCACGAAGCACAGCCCGGAGGCGGCGGCGTTGACGGCGGCGACGATGACCGTGTTGTAGAAGGGCGTGCGGGTGTCCTCGTACGCGTAGAAGGCGCGCAGCACGATGTACTGCACCGAGTACGGGATCAGGCCGAGGCCGAACGCCATCAGCATGTAGCCGATGGACCGCGCGCCGTCGGCGCCCGCGGAGCCGAAGATGAACGTGCACATCGGGATGCCCAGCGCGATGAAGCCGAAGGCGATCGGCACGATGGCGACGGCGGAGTTGCGCAGGCCCTGCGAGATGTCGTCGCGTACGGCGCCGGTGTCGCCGTCGCTGGCCGCGCGGGACAGCCGGGGCAGCAGGGCGGCCATCACGGAGACGGTGATGATGGCGTGCGGCATGGTCCAGATGAGCTGCGCGTTCGAGTACGCGATGTAGTTGGTGCCGGGGTGCCCGTTCTCGGAGGCGACGGCGCCGGCCCAGGTGGACAGCTGGGTGACGACCAGGACGCCCGCCTGGTTGGCGAGGACGAACAGCACGGTCCACTTGGCGAGCTTCGCGGCCTTGCCGAGGCCGTGCCCGCGCCAGTCGAAGCGCGGTCTGATCCGGAACCCGGCCGCACGCAGGTACGGGATCATCGCCAGCGACTGCGTGACCAGGCCGAGCAGCGTGCCCGCGCCCAGCAGCCGTACACCCTCGGGCGGAATGGTCTCGACGTCGAGCGCGGAGTGGCTGGCGGTGCCGTACACCCAGAGGAAGAGGGCGATGGTGAAGATGATGACGACGTTGTTCAGGACCGGCGTCCACATCATCGCGCCGAAGCGGCCGCGGGCGTTGAGGATCTGGCCCATGACGACGTGGATGCCCATGAAGAAGATGGACGGCAGGCAGTAGCGGACGAAGGTGACGGCGATCTCGTTCGCCTGCCGGTCGTTCGCGATCTTCACCGACATCAGCTGGACCAGCGCCGGCGCCGCGACCACGGCGGCCACGGCGAGCAGCCCGAGGATGACGGCGACCAGGGTCAGCAGCCGGTTGGCGTACGCCTCGCCGCCGTCCTCGTCCTCCTTCATCGCGCGCACGAGCTGCGGCACGAAGACGGAGTTGAGGCCGCCGCCGACGGTGAGGATGTAGATCATCGTGGGCAACGTGATGGCCAGCTGGTACGTGTCGCCCAGGGTCGTCGCGCCGAGCGCGACAAGGATCAGCGCGGAGCGTACGAACCCGGTGAGCCGGGACACCATGGTGCCCGCCGCCATGATCGCGCTGGAGCGCAGCAGCCCGGCGGCCTTGCCGCCCGTCTGCTGCGGCGCCTGCGCCGGCCCCTCCCCGGCGCCCGGCGGCCTTCCGGGGGCGGGCGGCGCACCGGTCGCGCCGCCGTCAGCGCCGTGCGGCTGCGTACGCGCCGGGTACTGGTCGCGGAAGAGGTGCGCGAACGCGTCCTCCGGGTTGGGCTTGACGCCCGCCGGGCCCACGTACGGGGCGCCGCCCTGGCCCTGCCCCGGTGCCTGGGGCGGAGCCTGGCCGGCGCCGTGGCCGTACCCCTCGGCGCCGTATCCCTGGCCGTGGCCGGTCCGGGGGTCACGCGGCTCGCGGGGTCTCCGCGGCATGCGGGGGGCCTGCGTCAGCAGGTCGTCGAGGCCGGTGAACTGGACGGTCGCCGGGTCGTCCCCGTACGGCATGTACTGCGAGAAGCCCTCGGACTGCGGCGCCGGCGCGGGCGCCCAGTGGCGCGGATCGGGGCCGTACGGGCCCGGCGGGGGCGGCTGGTACTGCTGCGCGCGCGGGTCCTGCGGGCCGGCGGGGGGCGGCGGGTGCGCGGCGCCGTCGTAGCGGCCGTCGTGGGCCGGGCCGTGCGGGGAGGGGCCGCCGAGGTAGGGATCGCGCTTGTACGCGTCCTGGGCGTAGGCGTCCTGCACGTACGGGTCCTGTGCGTACGGGTCTTGGGCGTAGGGATCCTGGCCGTACGCGTCCGGGGGCGGGGGCTGCTGCGCGTACGGGTCCTGCGCGTACGGGGGCCGGCCCTGGGGGTGCCGGCCCTGCGGGTACTGGCCGTACGGATCCTGCTGGCCGTGGGGATCCTGTGCGTACGGGTCCTGCGCGTATCCGCTGCGGGGGTCGTCCTGCCGGTACGGGTCCTGCTGGTAAGGGTCCTGTGCGTACGGGTCCTCGCCGTAGGGGTTCTGCGCATACGGGTCGTCCGGCGGCTGGGGCCCGCCACCACGGTCACCGTCGTACGGCGCGTTCATTATTGCTACCTACCCCTGCCCCTGCTCGGCCAGCTGACTCAACGGTCCACTTTCTCACCCGTGTCCTGCGGGCCGCTGCTTTCCGCCGCGGTGTCCGCGCCCCGCTCACCCGGCTGCTCGGCCGCTCTGTGCTGTTGTGACGTGCCCGAGGGGTCGTTCGGATCCGCCACCGTGTCGTCCGTCACCGCGTCGTCCGCCGGCGCCTCGGCAGCGGCCCCGGCGTCGCTCTCGTCCCCGCCGCCGCCCGGGGTGCCCGCGCCGGCCGCGTCCGAACCCCGCCGCTTGCGCTGCGTGTACATCCGGATGCCGGCCAGCACCACCAGCAGCACGCCGCCCGCGATGACCAGCAGCACCGTCG
This sequence comes from Streptomyces armeniacus, assembly GCF_003355155.1. Lineage (NCBI taxonomy): Bacteria > Bacillati > Actinomycetota > Actinomycetes > Kitasatosporales > Streptomycetaceae > Streptomyces > Streptomyces armeniacus. The sequence goes on from NZ_CP031320.1 coordinate 5,551,212, forward strand.
AGGTGATGGAGGTGACCTTCACCTGGAACGTCATCGGCGGCCCGTACGGCTTGCCCTCCTTGGTGTACAGCTGCGCGGTCACGGTCGCCCGGCCGTTGGCCTTGGCGGTGGTGTCGAACTTGACGGACTGGCTGTGCCCGCCGGCGACGACCACCGGCTGGTCCTCGCCGACCTCCAGACCGAGGGCGCGGCTGGAGGTGAGCCGCAGCCTGAGCCCGTTGACGTCCTGGAGCAGGTTGTTCTGGACGGTGACGGGGATCGTCGCGCTGCGCCCGGACAGCGTCAGGTCCGACTTGTGGATCAGCTGCACCTTGCGGGTCAGCCCGACGAGATAGTCCTGCACGGAGGTGCGGAAGCGCTCGGCGTCCGCACGCTCGCCGCGCCACGAGTTGGACACCTCACGGTCTATCGCGTTCCCGAAGGGGGGCACCACGCGGTCCTTGCGGGAGAGGATCTCGCTGAAGTCGTTCAGCATGCTCTGCGTGCGCTGGATCTGCTCGAACGCCTTCGTGGGCAGCTCCTGCTTGCGCAGCGAGTCCGGGTACGCGCCGCCGCCCGGCACCGAACGTCGGGCCGCCGGGTCCGGCTTGGCCTTCGCCGCGTCGGCGAGGCCGGCGGCCCGGGTCCAGCCGCCGCCGTCGGAGAGCGCGCTGAGCGCCTGCGCCATCGCCCGCGCCTGGGACACGGTCGGCGTGCGCTGCGGGGCCACGACGATGCTGCGCTGCCGGTTGGGCACCTGCTGCGCGACCGACAGCGTCTCGGAGAGGAACTGCTGCACCGCCAGCGTCGACGCCCCGGCCCGCGTCAGGTCCGCCTCGAACGCTGTCGACAGGCGGTGGTCCGCGACCACCGCGGTGGTGCCGCCGCCGATGGGCCGGGCGGCGGTCGGGGTGTACGGGATGCCGCCGGTCTCGCGGAAGCTGTCGCTGCGCGCGATGACGTTGTGCGCGCCCCCGGAGGTGGCGACCTCGACCACGGACGAGTCGAGCGCGCCCTCGTAGGGCCAGGCGAAGTCCGTACTGGGCTTGGTGTGCAGGACTGTCTCGACGGTGCGCGCCGCCAGCTCGGTCGCGGGCCGCAGCCGGCTGAGCGCGCCCGGCACGGCACGGCCGCGGTGCGCGAGGGACGCCAGGTCCGGGTCGGCGAACGGCAGCGCGACGATCTTCTGGCCGCGCACGGCCTCCTGGAGGCTCTTGAGCCACTCCTTGGCAGCGGCCTGTCCCTTGCCCGGCTCGGTGCCGCCGTCCTCGGTGCTGACCTCGTACGGCTTGGTCATGGCGTCGACGCTCGCCAGCAGGTCCGGGTCGACCACCCAGGACACCGGGAGGTCCGCGCCGAGCTCGACCATCTGCTGCAGTCGGCCGCCGGGGGCGATCTCCTTGGCCAGGTCGTCGTTGCGGAAGACCGAGGTCTGCTGCTCGTCGGACTCCGTGCGGGCGGTGAGGTGGGAGGAGGAGACCAGCGGCCACAGGTACGTCAGCTTGGTCTTCGGCGACGACCCCGACGTCTGCCACGGCAGGAAGCTCCGTTCCATGCCCAGCACCTGGTCGTACGGCTGCGCCTTCGTCTGCGCCGTCAGGGAGACGCCCAGCTGGTACACGCCGCTCTGGCCCAGGCCGAGGTCACCGACCGGCACCTTCATGCTGAAGTTGCGCGTGACGCCGGGCGGCAGGGCGGCGATCTTCACGCGGGAGTCGTCGATCTCCGTACCGTCCGCGCCGGGGAGGTACCCCTTGCGCTGGGCGGCCTGGTCGATCGCGCTGCGGCTGTTCATGGCGGGGCCGAGGCGGAGCGCGACGTGGCCGCTGCTGACGGTCCGGCTGCTCTTGTTGGTGACGGTGCCGGTGACGGTGAGGGTGTCGCCCTTGCTCGGCACCGAGGGGGTGAGCCGGTCGACGGAGATGTCGGTCGTACGGGAGCCGCTGGGCGCGTTCTTCCCGGACGGCGCGTTCGTCGTGGAACCGGTCCGCGCGCCGGCCTTCGCCTGTGGCTGCGCGTGCGCGTGTGCCCGCGCGTACGCCTGCGACGCCTGTGCCGACCCCTGGGCCGCCGTCTGAGGGCCCGCCTGCGGCCGGTCGGCGGAAGGGGCGGCGGCCGCGGCGGGGGCCGGGAGAACGGCGCACAGCAGCGGCATGGTGACGAGCGCGGCTGCCGCCGCGCGCCGCAGCCTGCTGCGGACGGGAGCGGTCGGGGTGCCTTGCATCTCAGCCGCCTCGGCCACGCTTGTCCGTCCCGTCGTTCCGTCGTGGGTGTGTGGTGGTCCTGAACCCCTGATGGTAACGATCGCCGGGGGTGCTGCGTGCCGGGGCTGCCCACCACGCCCCATGATCAGCCGGGGGACGCCCGGCACGGCTGCGGAAAGGTCAACGTACCCTGTTCTGCTGTGCCGAACGCCAACGAAGACAGCCAGCAGACAGAGCAGCGGCCCCAGCAGCCCCCGCGGCCACAGCGCCCACGCCAGGAGCCGCCGGAGCAGCCTCAGGCCGCGGCCCAGGAGCTGAACGGGGCGCAGCGCCGCGCCGTGAGCGAACTGCTGCGGGTGTCCCCCGTCGCCGACGACCTCGCCCGCCGCTTCGAGCGGGCCGGGCACACCCTGGCGCTGGTCGGCGGCTCCGTACGGGACGCGCTGCTGGGGCGGCTCGGCAACGACCTGGACTTCACCACCGACGCCCGCCCCGAGGACGTCCTCGCGCTGGTGCGGCCGTGGGCGGACGCGGTGTGGGACGTCGGGATCGCCTTCGGCACGGTCGGCTGCAAGAAGTTCGGGCCGGCGGACGGCGGGGGGCGGCAGCGCTTCGACATCGAGATCACCACGTACCGTTCCGAGGCGTACGACCGCATGTCGCGCAAACCGGAAGTGTCCTACGGCGACTCGATCGAAGAGGACCTCGTCCGCCGGGACTTCACGGTGAACGCCATGGCCGTCGCGCTCCCCGCGAAGACGTTCGTGGACCCGTACGGCGGCCTGGAGGACCTGGCGCGGCGGGTGCTGCGTACGCCGGGGACGCCCGAGGACTCGTTCTCGGACGATCCGCTGCGGATGATGCGGGCGGCGCGTTTCGCCGCGCAGCTGGACTTCGAGGTGGCGGACGACGTGGTGGCCGCGATGACGGCCATGTCGGAGCGGATCGACATCGTGTCGGCGGAGCGGGTGCGCGACGAGTTCAACAAGCTGATCCTGTCGCCCCATCCGCGCAAGGGCCTGCGGCTGCTGGTGGACACCGGGCTCGCGGAGCGCACGGTGCCGGAGATCCCGGCGCTGCGCCTGGAGCGGGACGAGCACCACCGGCACAAGGACGTCTACGAGCACTCGCTGATCGTGCTGGAACAGGCCATGGACCTGGAGGACGAGGGCCCCGACCTCACGCTGCGGCTCGCGGCGCTGCTGCACGACATCGGCAAGCCGAAGACGCGCCGCTTCGAGTCCGACGGGCGGGTCTCCTTCCACCACCACGAAGTGGTGGGCGCGAAGCTGACCAGAAAGCGGATGACCGCGCTCAAGTACTCCAACGAACTGGTCAAGGACGTCTCCCGGCTGGTCGAACTCCATCTGCGGTTCCACGGCTACGGCACCGGCGAGTGGACCGACTCGGCGGTGCGCAGATACGTACGGGACGCGGGGCCGCTGCTCGGGCGGCTGCACAAGCTGACGCGTTCGGACTGCACGACGCGGAACAAGCGGAAGGCCGCGGCGCTCTCGCGGGCGTACGACGGTCTGGAGGAGCGCATCGCGCGGCTGCAGGAGCAGGAGGAGCTGGACGCGATCCGGCCCGATCTGAACGGCAACGAGATCATGGAGGTGCTGGCCGTCGGGCCGGGACCGGAGGTCGGCAAGGCGTACCAGCACCTGCTGGAGCTGCGGCTGGAACACGGACCGCTGGGGCGGGACGCGGCGGTGGACGCCCTCAAGGAGTGGTGGGCGGCGCAGCGGGACTGACCGCCGGGGGCGGACAACGGTACGGGCGGCTGTGTGGGGCTCAGCTGCTCTTGTGCGGCTCGAGGCAGAGCGTGAACAGGACGTCGCTGCCCTTGGTCTCGGAGTACTGGGCGTACTTCTCACGGTCGCACTCGCCCTCGCCGTCGTGCTTCTCGGCGACCTTGTACTCGGCGTCCGACGACGAGCAGTCCACGACCTCGACCTCGGGCGAGATGTCCGAGCCGCGGTTGATGACGCAGTCGCCCTTGGCCGCCTGGTCCGCGTCGTCCTGACCCGAGTACCAGGCGGCGCCGGCCGCCACGAGCGCGATGACACCGGCGATGCTGATGAGTATCTTCTTGGCCTTGCCGGCGCCGCCGCGCTGCGGTGCGGGCGGCGGGGCCATGGGCACGCCACCGGGCTGCTGACCGTACTGCGGCTGCTGGGGCTGCTGGCCGTAGGGCTGCTGCGGCTGCCCGGGGTAGGGCTGGCCCGGCTGCTGGCCGTAAGGGTTCTGTCCCTGGGGAGGCGGAGTCGTCATCGGGGTGTTCCTCTGATGGGTGATGAATCGCACGGTGTGCGAGGTAACCCAGGTAAGTTATCGATAAGGACAGGCCGAATCAGGACGCTGGAGCAACCTGTGGCATCGATGTGACAGTTGTGACACTCAGGCCACGGGCGAAGACTGCCGAAATCGGGCCATAGCGACGGCCACGGCAAGATAGATTCCGGCCACACTTACTACGAGGGCCGTCGAGCGCCCGTCGGGCGGGAGCATCAGCGAGGCGACTCCGGCCGCGCCGACGAAGGCCACGTTGAAGAGCATGTCGTAGAGCGCGAACACCCGGCCGCGGAAGGCGTCGTCCACCGACGACTGCACCGCCGTGTCCGTCGTGATCTTCGCCCCCTGGGTGACCAGGCCCAGCACGAACGCCGCGGCCATCATCGGCACCGGGGCGAACGGCAGCCCGAGCGCGGGCTCCAGTACGGCCGCCGACCCCGCGCAGACCGCGATCCAGCCGAGCTGCCCCGCCCGTTCGACGGCCCACGGCGTGACGATCGCGGCGGTGAGGAAGCCCACCGCGGAGACGGCGACCGCGACCCCGAGCCACTTCAGGCCGTCGTCGGCGGCCGGGCCGGTGGCGTCGCCCGCACCGCCGGGACCGGCGCCGTCCGCCCACGCGTACCGGCACAGCATCAGCACCATCACCGTCAGCGCCCCGTAGCAGAAGCGCATCAGCGCCATCGCGGCGAGCGTACGGGCCGCCGTACGGCGCTCCGCGACGTGCCGCAGCCCGTCGACGAGGCCGCGCGCCGTGCTCGCGACGGCCGCCACGAAGTGCGGCTGCACGCGGGTCGGTTCGGGGCCCAGCACATCGCGGTGCATACGGAGGGACGCGAGTCCAGCGAGGAGGTAGACGGTGGCCGCGACGGTCACCACGAGCGCGTCGGAGGACCTGCCTCCGCCGGGGGCGAGCAGCCGTACGGCGAAGGCGACGCCACCGCCGGCCGCGGCGGCGACCGTACCGGCCGTGGGGGAGAGCGAGTTGGCCATCACGAGCCGTTCGTCGTCGACGACCCGTGGGAGGCTCGCGGACAGTCCCGCGAGGATGAAGCGGTTGACCGCGGTCACGGAGAGGGCGGAGAGGTAGAACAGCCAGTCCGGTACGGCCCCGAGGATCAGCGCCGCGGTGCTGAGCGCCATGACGGACCGCAACAGGTTGCCGAACAGCAGCACTTGCCGCCGCCGCCAGCGGTCGAGGAGCACCCCGGCGAAGGGGCCGAGGAGCGAGTACGGCAACAGCAGAACCGCCATCGCGGAGGCGATGGCGGCGGGGGAGGTCTCCTCCTCGGGCGAGAACACCACATGGGCGGCGAGCGCCACCTGGTAGACGCCGTCGGCGAGTTGGGACAGCAGACGCACGGCGAGCAGCCGCCGGAACCCGGGAAAGCGCAGCAGAGTGCGGAGATCACCGACGAGTGGCATGCGCTCAACCCTCACACACTCGGCCGTCGTTTCACGTGAAACATCGGCCACGACAGGTTCGGACGGCCGGGGGCCCGGGGGTCGCCCCCCAGGAGAGGCAGCCGCGGCGGACGGCTCTGCCCGCTCAGCCCGTGGACGGGCTTCCCCACCGCACGTAGCCGCCCTCGAGGTCCGCCGCGTGGCTGCGCGGGGCGGCGGACTGTGCGTGCCGTACGTGCCGGGTCAGCGCGAAGCGGTCCGGCGCCCGGTCCAGGACGCCGCCCGCCGGGTCGTCGGAGCCGTCCCGGCGGACCACGTCCCGTTCCGGCATCAGGATGTCGCGGACGATCACGGCGCACAGGTAGAGCGTGCCGAGCAGGTGCAGCAGGATCACGAACTGGTAGCCCTCGGGCGGCAGTCCGTGGTGCTTGTCGCCGCTGCCGGTGTACGCGAGGTACAGCCAGATGCCGAGGAAGTAGATGACCTCGCACGCCTGCCAGATCAGGAAGTCGCGCCACTTGGGCCGGGCCAGGACGGCCAGCGGGATGAGCCACAGCACGTACTGCGGCGAGTAGACCTTGTTGGTGAGGATGAACAGCGCGATCACCAGGAACACCAGCTGCGGCAAGCGCGGCCGCCTGGGCGCGTACAGGGTCAGGGCCGCGATCGCCGCGCAGCCCAGTAGCATCAGCAGCGTGGCGTACGTGTTGACGTCCTCCAGCTGGTTGCCGGTGCGCTGCGAGATGATCAGCCAGAACGAGCCGAAGTCGACGGGGCGTTCCTGGCTGAAGGTGTAGAACTTCTTCCAGCCGTCCCACGCCAGCAGCATCACCGGCAGGTTCACGGCGGCCCAGGAGAACGCGGCGCCGCTGACCGCCGAGCCGAACTCTCGCCACCGTCCCGCGCGCCAGCACAGCAGCAGGAGCGGGCCGAGCATCAGCAGCGGATAGAGCTTGGCGGCGGTGGCCAGTCCGATCAGGACGCCCGCCGCGAGCGGCCGGCTGCGTGCCCACATGAGCATGGCGGCGGCGGTGAGGGCCACAGCCAGCAGGTCCCAGTTGATGGTGGCGGTGAGGGCGAAGGCGGGTGCCATCGCGACCAGCAGCGCGTCCCACGGGCGCAGTCGGTGCGTACGGCTGACGCAGACGGTGATCACGACGGCGCAGACCATCAGCATGCCCGCGTTGACCATCCAGTAGATCTGCTCGCGGTGTACGAGGTCCTCGCCACCGGGTGTCATGAAGGCCGCGACCTTCATGAACAGCCCGGTCAGGACCGGGTATTCGAGGTACTCCATGCCGCCGGAGGTCTCCTCCGGGATGCTCTGGAAGTACGGGACGAGGCTGTCCGCGAAGCCGCGCCCCTTGTAGAGGTGCGGGATATCGGAATAGCACGCGTGTGCGTATTGGCTGGTCTGGCCGAAGAACCAGGCGCCGTTGTAGCAGGGCAGCTTCTGCAGCATGCCCAGCACGAAGGTGCCCAGCGTGACGAGCACGGTCACCCGTACCGGCGTCCACCACCCCGGCCCGGCCGCCCGCCGCCCCGCGGGCCCGCCGATCAGCTCGCTGCCGGCGGCGGCCACCTCGTCCTGCTCGGTGGGCCGCACCCTCTGCCGCCCCAGCGGCACCCGCTGCCGCGGGGCCTCACGTGCCGGGGGCTGCTGCTGGTGGTGCGCGCTCGTCATGCGCACATCCTGCCGCACGGAGCCCCCGCCGGGTCCAGCCAGACCCGACGGGGGCTCCGTACGCTCCCGTGTGCGGGGCGCGCGGCCCGTGCCGTACGTGATGTACGTGCGGTACGGGCCGCGCGCCCCGCGGCGTCACTCTCTGCGGGCGCCGTTCGTCCCGCCGAAGAGGCCGCCGCCGTCGTCTCCGCCGCCCGGATCACCCGGGCCGCCGTTGTCGGCGCCTCCGTCCGTGGCGCCGCCGTCGTCGGCGCCACCGTCGACACCGCCGTCACCGGGGCCGTTGGTCGTCCCCTGGTCGTCGCAGTCGGGCTGGCCCCACCGGCAGGTGTCGCTCGGCGACGGGTTCGGCGTCGAGTCGGTCGGACTCGGCGACGGCGAGGACTTGGTCGGCGACGGCGAAGGCGACTCCGTCTCCTCGGTCTCCGAGGGCGTCGGCGACGGCGACGGGCAGGTGCTGTGGCTGCACACCTTCTCGCCGATGGGCCCCGGCTCCGGGAAGGGCAGCTTCGGCTGGCCCTTCATCGCCTTCATCATGTAGTCCGTCCACACCTCGGCGGGGAACGAGGCGCCGTGGATCTGCTCCAGTCCCGCGGTGCCGTTCATCGAGAGGAACTCGGGCTTGTCGGACTGGTCGTCCATCCGCCACATGCCGATCGAGGTGGACAGCTGCTTGGTGTAGCCGGTGAACCACGCGTGCTTGTTGTCGTCGGTGGTACCGGTCTTGCCCGCGACCGGGCGGTTCAGCGCCTTGGCGGTGCTGCCGGTGCCCTTGTCGCCCTGGACGACGTTCTCCAGCATGCTGGTGATGTTGTCCGCGACATTCGAGTCGAAGGACCGCTCGGTCTTCTTCTCGTGCTTGTAGCGGGTCGCGCCCTTCTCCTTGACCTCCTTGACGGAGTACGGCTCGGCCTTCTCACCGCTCTGCGCGAACGTGGCGTAGCCGGTGGCCATACGGATCGCGCTCGGCGCCGAAGTGCCCAGCGAGAACGCCGGGGTGAGCGCCGACAGGCTCTCCTCGTTGACTCCCGCGTCCAGAGCGGACTGCTTCACTTCCTTCAGCCCGACGTCCATGCCCAGCTGGATGAACGGGGTGTTGGCCGAGACCTCCATGGCCTCGTTGAGGGTGATGTCGCCGTAGCTGTCGTCACCGTCGTTCTTCTGGTGCCACTCCTCGTTGTCCTTGTTGAGCCAGGTGTCGCCGTTGTAGTCGAGGAGTTTCACCTTGTTGTCGCCGTTGTAGACGCTTCTGGGGGAGACCAGCGTCCGCTGGTCCGGCCCTTGTTCCTCCGGGCCGTCCGGATCCCGTACGCCGTCGCGCAGGGCGGCGGCCATCACGTAGGGCTTGAAGGTGGAACCGACCGAAGCGCCGGTGTAGTCGGCGTTGTTGGTGTAGTGCGTGACGGCGTCGGCGCCGCCGTAGACGGCGACGATCGCGCCGTCGCCCGGTTTCACCGAGGCCCCGCCGAACTGGACGTGTTTGTCGCGCTCGCGTTTGTCCGGGTCGAAGTTCTTCTTCTTCACCTTCTGGACGGTTTTCTCGAGCGCCAGAGTCTTCTTCTTGTCGAAGGTGGTGTGGATCTCGAAGCCGCCTTGTTTCAGCTTCTGGTCCGTGATGCCGCTGTCGGGGTTGTTGGTGATGTCGCGCTTGGCGAGCTCGACCAGATAGCCGATCTGGCCCTTGAGGTTGGTGGCCTGCTCGGGCGGCCTCGGCATCGGGAACGTCGTGATGGCGTCCCGCTTCGCCTTGTCCAGCCGGCCGGTCTCGACCTCGCGGTCGAGGATCCACTTCCAACGGGCCTCGGCACGCTGCTTGTTCTTCTTCGGGGTCTGGGCCGCGCCGCCGCCCTCGCCGCCGTGCGGGTCGTAGAGGTTCGCGCCGTTCAGGACGGCCGCGAGGAAGGCGCTCTCGCTCGTGGTGAGGTCGACGGCGTCCTTCTTGTAGTACGCCTGCGCCGCGGCCTGGATGCCGTACGCGCCGCGCCCGTAGTAGGCGGTGTTGAGGTAGCCCGCCAGGATGTCGTCCTTCTCCTTCTCGGCGCCCACCTTTATGGAGATCAGCAGTTCCTTCGCCTTGCGGGTCAGGGTCTGGGACTGGTCCAGATACGTGTTCTTCACGTACTGCTGGGTGATGGTGGAGCCGGACTGGGTGTCGCCGCCGGTCGCCATCTTGAACAGCGCGCGGCCGATGCCGACCGGGTCGACGCCCTTGTCCTTGTAGAACGACTCGTTCTCGGCGGCGATCACCGCGTGCTGCATGGACTTGGCGATCTGGGAGAGCTCGACGATCTGCCGGTTCTGGTCACCGCCGCCCGCGGTGACCATGCGGTCGCCGTTCGACCAGTAGTAGACGTTCTTCTGGGACGTGGCGACGTCCTGCGGCTTCGGCACCTCGACCATTGCGTACGCGATGCCCGCCAGGCCCATCAGCAGCCCGACGAACCCGACGAACGTGCCCAGCACCTGCTTCCAGGAGGGCACCCAGCGGCGGAGGCCGTCGCGGTCCGAGCGCGGGTAGTCGATGAAGCGCTTCTTGGCGCGCGGTTGCACACGCGCGCGCCCGCGGGCCGCCGCGCGCCCGCCCGCGGCGGCGGCACCGGCCGCGCCGGCCGCCGACGCGTTCGCCGCCCGCCGTCTGCCGCCCCCCGCCCCCTGCGGCGTGGCCGCCCGGCGTGACTCGGCGCGCCCGCCCGGCGGACGGCCGGCCCCCTGCGCCCCGTACGAGCTGGTGGTGGCGTCACGCGGCGGTGCCGCCCGCCGGCCGGACTGCGGCGGCTGCTGTGCCGCTCGCCGGCCGCGGCCAGGCGGCTGCTTTCGACGGTGCTCGCTCATTGGAAACAGCTACTCCTCGGGCAGGCGGTACAGACACACGCCTGAAGGCGGCAGTTGACATCTTGGTCCCCCCGAGCACACCCCGTCGCACAACCGCTTCGAGGCGCACTGCACCCAGGACGAGGACGCTTGATTGCGCCGCACGGTTCCCGGTTGGTGGTCTGCACAGCGGACAGACTACGCAGCTCCAAAACACTCCTTAACGAACATTCGCCTCATCCGGCGCAACCCGCCTCGACGAATGGCCAATGTGAGTCCCTTCACCCCCATCCGCCCCGGCCCCCTCTTGTCGTCGGCGACTGCTTCGTCCTATCGTCGAGATGTATCGCGGCGATACATCAGGCCGGTACATCGGCCCGCTATACCGCTCGGTACACGCCACCCGGTACACCGGTACGGGGTCGTACGGCACTCGGCACGCGGGAGGTGAGGACCGGGCAATGAGCAGACGTTCCGGCATCCTCGAGTTCGCCGTCCTCGGCCTGCTCCGCGAGTCCCCGATGCACGGGTACGAGTTGCGCAAGCGGCTCAACACCTCGCTGGGCGTCTTCCGGGCGTTCAGCTACGGCTCCCTCTATCCGTGCCTCAAGACGCTTGTCCAGCAGGGCTGGTTGATCGAGGAATCCGGAAATCCGCCCGAGGATCCCCTCGCGGCACCGCTCTCCGGACGCCGGGCGAAGATCGTCTACAGGCTGACGGCCGAGGGCAAGGAGCACTTCGAGGAGCTCCTCGCCCAGACCGGCCCCGACGCGTGGGAGGACGAGCACTTCGGCATCCGTTTCGCGTTCTTCGGCCAGACCTCGCGGGACGTACGGGTGCGGGTGCTGGAAGGCCGCCGCAGCCGGCTCGAGGAGCGGCTCGCGAAGATGCGGGCCTCCCTGGCGCGCACCCGCGAGCGGCTGGACGACTACACCCTCGAACTGCAGCGCCACGGCATGGAGTCCGTGGAGCGCGAGGTCCGCTGGCTCAACGAGCTGATCGAGAGCGAGCGGGCAGGGCGCGACCGGCGCCCCGAAGCGCCGGAAGAGCGCAGGCCAGAAGAGACGGGCGGGCAGCCCCGGCACCGGGAAGGCACCCCGCCGGATCCGTCCGATGACACCAACTGAGCCCGCATTCGGCGGGCTCATCTAGCACACAGGGAGCAACCGGAATGGGTTCGGTTCGCGTAGCCATTGTCGGCGTGGGCAACTGCGCCGCCTCGCTGGTACAGGGCGTCGAGTACTACAAGGACGCCGACCCGGACAGCAAGGTCCCGGGCCTCATGCACGTCCAGTTCGGCGAATACCACGTGCGCGACATCGAGTTCGTCGCCGCCTTCGACGTGGACGCCAAGAAGGTCGGCCTCGATCTGGCCGACGCCATCGGCGCGAGCGAGAACAACACCATCAAGATCTGCGATGTGCCCCGCACGGGCGTCCAGGTCCAGCGCGGCCACACCAACGACGGCCTCGGCAAGTACTACCGCGAGACCATCGAGGAGTCGGCCGAGGAGCCGGTCGACATGGTCCGCGCGCTCAAGGACAGCGGCGCCGACGTCCTGGTGTGCTATCTGCCCGTCGGCTCGCAGACGGCCGTCGAGTACTACGCGCAGGTCGCCATCGACGCCAAGGTCGCCTTCGTCAACGCGCTGCCCGTCTTCATCGCCGGCACCAAGGAGTGGGCCGACAAGTTCACCGAGGCGGGCGTCCCGATCGTCGGCGACGACATCAAGTCACAGGTGGGCGCCACCATCACGCACCGTGTGATGGCCAAGCTGTTCGAGGACCGCGGGGTCGTCCTGGACCGCACGATGCAGCTGAACGTCGGCGGCAACATGGACTTCAAGAACATGCTGGAGCGGGAGCGCCTGGAGTCCAAGAAGATCTCCAAGACGCAGGCCGTCACCTCCCAGATCCCCGACCGGGACATGGGCGCGGACAACGTCCACATCGGCCCGTCCGACTACGTCGCCTGGCTCGACGACCGCAAGTGGGCGTATGTCCGCCTGGAGGGGCGCGCGTTCGGCGACGTGCCGCTCAACCTCGAGTACAAGCTGGAGGTCTGGGACTCGCCGAACTCGGCGGGCGTCATCATCGACGCGCTCCGCGCCGCGAAGATCGCCAAGGACCGGGGCGTCGGCGGCCCCGTGCTCTCGGCGTCCTCGTACTTCATGAAGTCCCCGCCCGTGCAGTACTTCGACGACGAGGCCCGGCAGAACGTCGAGCTGTTCATCCAGGGCAAGGCGGAGAAGTAGGCCGTCGACGCGGCGGTGGCCCCGGACGAGCACCCGGGGCCGCCGCGCGTCGGGCACGTACGGCACGCGCCGCACGGCACGCGGCCTGCGGGGTGCCGCCTGCGGCGTGCGTACGGGCGCCCGCCTACGGGGACCGCGTACGGCGCCCGCTCAGCGGTCGACCGTACGGTCCACCATCGTCGTCGTGTGCCGCAGGTGCGCCACCAGCTCCTCGCCCACCTTCGGCTCCGGCGCGTCGTCCGGCACGAACAGGATCGACACCTGCATGTGCGGCGGCTCCGCGAACCAGCGCTGCTTGCCGCCCCACACGAACGGCGACAGGTTCCGGTTGACCGTCGCCAGCCCGGCCCGCGCGACGCCCTTCGCGCGCGAGGTCATCCCGTGCAGCGCCTTCGGCGCCTCCAGCCCGACCCCGTGCGACGTGCCGCCCGCCACCACGACGAGCCAGCCCTCGCCGGCCGTCTTCTGCTGCCGGTACCCGAACCGGTCGCCCTTGCCGACCCGCGTCACGTCCAGCACCGAACCGCGGTACTCCGTGGCCGCGTGATCGCCCAGCCACAGGTGGGTGCCGATCCGCGCGCGGAAGTTCGTCTGCGGGAACTGCTGCTGCAGCCGCGCGAACTCGTCCGGCTTCAGATGGCTCACGAACATCGTGTCCAGCGGCAGCCGCGCCGTCCGCAGCCGGTCCATCCAGCCGATGACCTCGTCCACCGCGTCCGTGCCGTCCGTACGGTCCAGCGGCAGGTGGATCGCGAAGCCCTCCAGGCGCACCTCGTCTATGGCGGCGTGCAGCCGCCCCAGGTCCGCCTCCGTGACGCCGTGCCGCTTCATGCTGCTCATGACCTCGATCACGACGCGGGCCCCGCGCATCAGGCCCACGCCCTCCACCGAGGACACCGACCGGATCACCCGGTCCGGCAGCGGCACCGGTTCCTCGTCCCGCCGGTACGGGGTGAGCACGAGCAGGTCGCCGCCGAAGAAGTCCTTTGTACGGGCGGCCTCGTAGGTCGTCCCGACGGCCATCACGTCCGAGCCGAAGCGTGTGACCTCGTCCGAGAGCCGCTCGTGGCCGAAGCCGTAGCCGTTGCCCTTGCAGACCGGGACGATGCCGGGGAACTGCTGGATCACCGACTGCTGGTGCGCCCGCCAGCGATCGGTGTCGACATAGAGGGTGAGCGCCATGACGGGTCGGATGCCTTTCTGCTCAAAAGGGAAAGGGGAAGGAGGGGGGCGGCCGGTCGGGCGTACCGAGAGGGGTAAGAGGCGGTACGGAGAGCGTACGGAGCGATACGGAGAGCGTACGTACTGGGGTGCGGGAAGGCGTACGGAACGGGCTCAGCGCCGGTTCATGTACATGTCCAGCGCCTTGTGCAGCAGCTTGTTGAGGGGGAAGTCCCATTCGCCGAGGTACTCCGCAGCCTGCCCGCCCGTGCCCACCTTGAACTGGATCAGCCCGAAGAGGTGGTCCGACTCGTCCAGCGAGTCACTGATGCCGCGCAGGTCGTACACGCTCGCACCCAGCGCGTACGCATCCTGCAGCATCCGCCACTGCATCGCGTTCGACGGCCGGACCTCGCGCTTGTGGTTCGCGGACGCGCCGTACGAGTACCAGACGTGCCCCCCGACGACGAGCATCGTCGCCGCCGCCACCGCCTCACCCTCGTGGCGCGCGAAGTACAGCCGCATCCGCTTCGGGTCCTCGCCGTTCAGCGTCGTCCACATCCGCTGGAAGTACGCCAGCGGGCGGGGCCGGAAGTGGTCGCGCTGCGCGGTGACTTCGTACAGCGCCTGCCACTCGGCCAGATCCTCGTAGCCGCCCTGGACGACCTCGACGCCCGCCTTGTCGGCCTTCTTGATGTTGCGCCGCCACAGCTGGTTGAAGCCCTTGTGGACCTCCTCCAGCGTCCGCCCCTCCAGCGGCACCTGGAACACGTACCGCGGCTGCACGTCGCCGAAGCCCGCGCCGCCGTCCTCACCCTGCTGCCAGCCCATCTTCCGCAGCCGGTCCGCCACCTCGAACGCGCGCGGCACGATCTCCGTCGCCTCGACATCGCGCAGCCGCTTCACGTCCGGGTCCTGGATGCCCCGCTTGATCGCGGCCGCGTCCCAGCGCCGGATCACCACGGGCGGGCCCATCTTGACCGAGAACGCGCCCTTCGCCTTCAGATGCGCCAGCATCGGCTTGAGCCAGTCCTCCAGGTTCGGCGCATGCCAGTTGATCACCGGGCCCTCGGGCAGATACGCCAGATACCGCTTCACCTTGGGCAGTTGGCGGTACAGCACCAGGCCGACACCCACCAGCTGCCCGTCGCGGTCGTCGAACCAGCCCAGGTTCTCCGACCGCCACTCGTTCTTGACGTCCGCCCACGCCGGAACCTGACAGTGACTGGCCGAGGGCAGGCTCTGGATGTACGCCAGATGCTGCTCGCGGCTGATGGTCCTCAAGGACAGACTCATAGGGGACGCTCCTCCGGCGACGGGCGGAACCCCAGTCATGCTGCTGGGGAAAGGCTCGCCCGGAAGCCTACTGCCCGCTCCGGCGCCCCGTTCGGCCCGTCAGCCCAGCAGCCCGCCGAACAGACCGCCGTAGGCCATGCCGAGGAACAGCCCGATGGCCGCGGCACCCAGCCCGAGGATCAGCACGAACCGTTCGCCGGTCGTGGCCGAGATGAACTGGCCCCAGCCGCCCGTGAGCACGCCCGCCAGCCCCGCCCACGACGCGAGGAGATGCAGATCCGCGCCGTCCCGCTGGGTGACCAGGCCCGCGGCGAACGCGACCACGCCCAGCAGGGCCGTCACCGCGGCGAGCGTGTTCTCCACCGGATGCGCCTTGCCGTCGGTGTTGAGGAAGGACAGGAGGCTGTGCTGATGACGTGCTGCCTGTGCCATGGGGCACCTCCGTAGGCCGGAAAAGAGCGGCGGAGGAATATGACGCCGCTCACACCCGATACCTCTAGATTGCGGGCATACACAGCCGGATTTCAACCGCGAGGCACGGTGCGGGTACCCTTTGCGGTCTGCACCCTCTGCCCCGGCCATGCCGGCGGCGCACCGGGTGCGGACAACGCATCACGACCCTCCTGCCACGGAACGACCGTGGCCGCTGAGTCCAGAGGAGGTGGGTTTCCACATGCGTCACTACGAGGTGATGGTCATCCTCGACCCCGATCTCGAGGAGCGAGCAGTCTCCCCGCTGATCGAGTCCTTCCTTTCCGTCGTCCGCGAGGGCAACGGCAAGGTGGAGAAGGTCGACACCTGGGGCCGTCGTCGTCTCTCCTACGAGATCAAGAAGAAGCCCGAGGGTATCTACTCGGTCATCGACCTGCAGGCCGAGCCCGCGGTCGTCAAGGAGCTCGACCGTCAGATGAACCTGAACGAGTCGGTCCTCCGGACCAAGGTCCTCCGTCCCGAGATGCACTGACCGGCACCTGACGGTCCGGTCGGCACTCGGAAATCCGAGCAGCACGCAGCCGCGGCCGGCGCGAACACTCGCAGCCGACGCGACACGCAGCGCACCCGGCGCACGCGGCACAGACAGCACACGTACCGCGCGCACCGTACGCACTGCACGCAGCAGCCAGCGCAACAAGCAGCCCAGCAGCAGCACCCGCCGAGAGGTTCACCCATGGCAGGCGAGACCGTCATCACGGTCGTCGGCAATCTCGTCGACGACCCCGAGCTGCGCTTCACCCCCTCCGGTGCGGCGGTCGCGAAGTTCCGCGTCGCGTCCACCCCGCGCACCTTCGACCGGCAGACCAACGAGTGGAAGGACGGCGAAAGCCTGTTCCTGACCTGCTCGGTCTGGCGGCAGGCGGCGGAGAACGTCGCCGAGTCCCTCACCAAGGGCACGCGCGTCGTCGTACAGGGCCGCCTCAAGCAGCGGTCGTACGAGGACCGTGAGGGCATCAAGCGCACGGTCTACGAGCTGGACGTCGACGAGGTCGGCGCCAGCCTGCGCAACGCGACCGCGAAGATCACCAAGACCAGCGGCCGCGGTGGCCAGGGCGGCGGCGGAGGCGGCTGGGGCGGCGGCCCCGGTGGCCAGCAGGGCGGCGGCGGTGCGCCCGCGGGCGACCCGTGGGCCACCAGCGCACCCGCCGGCGGCGGCCAGCAGGGCGGCGGCGGTGGCGGCTGGGGCGGAGGCTCCGGCGGCTCCGGCGGCGGCTACTCGGACGAGCCCCCCTTCTGACCTGCCAGGTCAGGGGACCGGCTCAGCCGCTCACTTACTTGAACACACTGGAGAAAGACAATGGCGAAGCCGCCTCCGCGCAAGCCGAAGAAGAAGGTTTGCGTCTTCTGCAAGGACAAGATCACCTACGTTGACTACAAGGACACGAACCTGCTGCGGAAGTTCATTTCCGACCGCGGCAAGATCCGTGCCCGCAGGGTCACCGGCAACTGCACCCAGCACCAGCGCGACGTCGCCACGGCCGTGAAGAACAGCCGTGAGGTCGCGCTGCTGCCCTACACGTCGACCGCGCGCTAAGGGAAGGGTGACCCGACCATGAAGATCATCCTGACCAACGAGGTCTCCGGCCTCGGCACCGCGGGCGACGTCGTCGAGGTACGCGACGGCTACGCACGCAACTACCTGATCCCGCGCGGTTTCGCGATCCGCTGGACCAAGGGCGGCGAGCAGGACGTGGCGCAGATCCGGCGGGGTCGCAAGATCCGCGAGATCGCCACGATCGAGCAGGCCAACGAGGTCAAGGGCCAGCTCGAGGGCGTCACCGTCGCCCTCACCGTCCGCGCGGGCGAGGGCGGCCGTCTCTTCGGCTCCGTCACCCCGGCCGACATCGCCACGGCGGTGAAGGAGTCCAAGGGACCGGACCTGGACAAGCGCCGGGTCGAGATCGGCTCGCCGATCAAGACCCTGGGCTCGCACAAGGTCTCGGTACGCCTGCACCCCGAGGTCGTCGCCAGCTTCGACGTCGAGGTCAAGACGGCATAGCGCACGCACGCGGGCCGTACGGCGGTACGGCTCGCCGCACGCACGGAGGGCCGCATCCCGGCACACGGGGTGCGGCCCTCCGGCATGCGCGGCGGCGGGTGGCCCGACGGGCCGGCGCCCGTACGGGGGCTCGCGGGCGTACGGGTGCGCCTGCGGGGCGTACGTACGCGCTGCCTCGTACGGGTGGACCGCGCGCCTGGGGGCGGAGCGCGCCTCGGCGGCAGGGCCCCGCCTCTGCCGGTGGTCCCCGCCTCCGCGGGCGGTCAACGCCTCTACGGAGCGGACCGCGGGCCTCAGGCCCCGCGCCTCAGGCCCGTACCGCCCCCGTCACCACCCAGCGGCCCGACCGCGCCCGCAGCCACAGCGTCACCAGCCGCAGCGACATCATCAGCCCCGCCACCGTCCACCACAGCGCCGCCAGACCGCCGCCCATACGCGGCACCAGCAGCGCCACGGGCGCGAACACGGCCAGCGTCACCAGCATCGCCCCCGCCAGATACGGCCCGTCCCCGGCCCCCATCAGCACCCCGTCCAGCACGAACACCACCCCCGCCACCGGCTGCGTCACCGCCACCACCAGCAGTACGGCCCACAGCCGCGCGTGCACGTCCTGGTCCGAGGTGAACAGCGGCATCAGCAACGGCCGCGCCGCCAGCACCGCCAGCCCCAGCACCGCACCCGACGCGATCCCCCACTGCACCATGCGGCGCCACGCCGCCCGCGCCCCCGCCTCGTCCCCCGCACCCAGATACCGGCCGATGATCGCCTGGCCCGCTATCGCGATCGCGTCCAGCGCGAACGCCAGCAGCGACCACACGGTCAGCGTGATCTGGTGCGCGGCGACATCGGCGTCCCCCAGCCGGGCCGCGACGGCGGTCGCGATCAGCATGACCGCGCGCAGCGAGAGCGTACGGACCAGCAGCGGCGCACCGGCCTGCGCGCAGGCGCGTATCCCGGCCGCGTCCGGGCGCAGCGAAGCCCCGTGCCGGCGCGCGCCCTTGACGACCACCACCAGATACGCGGCGGCCATCGCGCACTGCGCGAGCACCGTGCCCCAGGCGGAACCGGCTACGCCGAAGCCGAGGCCGTAGACGAACACCACGTTCAGCACGAGGTTTCCGGAGAAGCCGCCGATGGCGACGTACAGCGGCGTCCTCGTGTCCTGCAGACCGCGCAGCACCCCGGTCGCGGCGAGCACGACGAGCATGGCCGGAATGCCGAGCGCGCTGATCCGCAGATACGTCACGGCATGCGGGGCGGCCGTCGCGGAGGCACCGGAGACGTCGACGAGCGCCGGAGCCGCAGGCAGCACCACGGCGACGACGGCCGCGCCGAGCAGCAGCGCCAGCCAAATGCCGTCCATGCCCTGCCGGATGGCGGCGGGCAGATCGCCCGCGCCGACCCGGCGCGCGACGGCGGCGGTGGTGGCGTACGCGAGGAACACGAACACGTGCACGGCTGTCTGCAGCAGCGCCGCCGCGACGCCGAGCCCCGCCAGCTGCGGGGTGCCGAGGTGGCCCACGATGGCGCTGTCCGCCATCAGGAAGAGGGGCTCCGCGACGAGTGCGCCGAAGGCGGGGAGGGCGAGAGCGAGGATCTCTCGGTCGTGGCGTCGGGCACTCGTCGCGGTACTGGTCACGGGTTCGATTCAAACATCCACAGGTAATGACTGCAACTGCCGAGCGTCTATTACCGTTGGTTGCGTGGAGTGAGCCTGTGCGTGCTGTTCGAGGTGAACTCGCACCAACCGCCGAAGTTTTTTCCGCGCACAGGCGGTGGACGCCGTAACCCCAGCTCAGACGGCATATCGGCGGGGCGCCGCAGACTCCTCCACAGGGCCGTCCACCGGCTCGTACACAGCTTCCACCGAGTTCTCCACAGGAAGACGTCGACTACCCACAGCCCCTGTGGATAACACGATTGGCTGGGCGCCCACCGGCCGCCTAACGTGGTCCAGCGCCTGCCTGTCGTTCCCCTCGTCTTCACCGCGGCCTCGACGCGCCGTAAGCGAAGCCGGGCGTCACGGAATTGTCAGAGCCGTGCCGTAGGAAAGAGGCACTGCGTCGATACGGTCCGAGCCTGTCGGCCGGATCGGTCGCGACGGGAGGAGGTGGCGAGGTGACCCAGCAGCCCGAGCACGTCGAGGACCCCTGGATGGCCGAGATGAGCGGCCCGGGCGACCGCGTCGCGCTCTCCGCCCAGCGCCGCAACGGCGGTTCGGCACCGGAGCAGCACGACCGCGGCCGCGACAGCGGCGGTTGGGGCTCCGGCACACCGTTCGAACGGGTGCCGCCGCAGGACCTCGACGCCGAGCAGTCCGTGCTCGGCGGCATGCTGCTCTCCAAGGACGCCATCGCGGACGTCGTCGAGGTCCTCCGCGGCCACGACTTCTACCGCCCGGCGCACGAGACGGTCTATCAGGCGATCCTCGACCTCTACGCCAAGGGTGAGCCCGCCGACCCCATCACCGTCGCCGCCGAGCTCACCAAGCGCGGCGACATCGGCCGCGTGGGCGGCCCGGGATACCTCCACTCCCTGGTCCAGTCCGTCCCCACGGCGGCCAACGCGGAGTACTACGCGGAGATCGTCCACGAACAGGCCGTGCTGCGCCGCCTCGTGGAGGCGGGCACCCGTATCACCCAGATGGGATACGCGGCGGACGGCGACGTCGACGAGATCGTCAACTCCGCCCAGGCGGAGATCTACGCGGTGACGGAGGAGCGCACCAGCGAGGACTATCTGCCCCTCGCCGAGATCATGGAGAGCGCCCTCGACGAGATCGAGGCGATCGGCTCCCGCAGCGGCCAGATGACGGGCGTCCCGACGGGCTTCACGGACCTGGACTCCCTGACGAACGGCCTCCACCCGGGCCAGATGGTCGTGGTCGCGGCACGGCCGGCCATGGGCAAGGCGCTGGCCCTGGACACGCCGCTGCCCACGCCGGAGGGCTGGACCACCATGGGCGAGGTGGGCGTCGGCGACCGGCTGCTGGCTCACGACGGGACGCCGACGCGGGTGGTCGCGGCCACCGAGGTGATGGCCGGACGCCCTTGCTACGAGGTCACGTTCGACGACGGCACGACTGTCGTCGCCGACGCGGAGCACCAGTGGCGCACCGATACCCGTGCTTCCCGCAGGGCGGCGATGCGTCCGGGTGGCGGGCCCGAGGTCAGAACGACCAAGGAGATCGCGGAGACCCTGCGGTGCGTGGCGGACGGCAGGCTGAACCACAGCGTTCGGAATGTCGCCCCCCTCGAACTGCCGCACCGCGAGCTGCCCGTGGCGCCGTACACGCTGGGCACCTGGCTCGGCGACGGCCACCGCGTGGGCGACAAGCACATTCCGGCGGAGTATCTCCGTGCCTCCGTCGAGCAGCGGCGGGCTCTGCTGGCCGGTTTGCTGGACACGGACGGGACGGTCAACGCGACCGGCTCGGTGCAGTTCGCCGTGACCAGCCGGGCCCTGTCCGACGGTTTCCGCGAGCTGCTGATGAGCCTCGGTCACCGGTGCGGGACGGCGGTCAAGCGAGTCAAGGGGCGCTCCGAGGAGACGTCCACGGTGTACATCACGACCTTCACTCCGACCGGGGACGTCTTCCGGCTGGCACGCAAGCGGCGCGTGCACAGCGAGCGCAGGCGGCCTGCCACGCCGAGGCTGGGGCAGCGCTTCATCAAGGACGTACGCGAGATCGAGAGCGTTCCCGTCCGGTGCGTACAGGTGGACAATCCCGACCACTTGTATCTCGCCACCCGGTCCATGATCCCCACCCACAACTCGACGCTCGCGCTGGATTTCGCGCGGGCCTGCTCGATCCGGAACAACATGCCCAGTGTCATCTTCTCGCTGGAGATGGGCCGGAACGAGATCGCGATGCGGCTGCTGTCGGCCGAGGCGCGGGTGGCGCTGCATCACATGCGGTCCGGCAGCATGACGGACGAGGACTGGACGCGGCTGGCCCGGCAGATGCCGGGGGTCACGGACGCGCCGCTGTACATCGACGATTCGCCGAACCTGTCGATGATGGAGATCCGCGCCAAGTGCCGCCGTCTGAAGCAGCGGAACGATCTGCAGCTGGTCGTCATCGACTATCTCCAGCTGATGCAGTCGGGCGGCTCGCGCCGCCCCGAGAGCCGACAGCAGGAGGTCTCGGAGATGTCCCGGAACCTCAAGCTCCTCGCCAAGGAGCTGGAGGTGCCGGTGGTCGCGCTGTCGCAGCTGAACCGTGGTCCGGAGCAGCGGACGGACAAGAAGCCGATGGTGTCCGATTTGCGAGAATCGGGCAGTATTGAGCAGGATGCGGACATGGTCATCCTGCTGCACCGGGAGGACGCGTACGAGAAGGAGTCGCCGCGCGCGGGCGAGGCGGATCTGATCGTGGCGAAGCACCGTAACGGTCCGACGGCGACGATCACGGTGGCGTTCCAGGGGCACTATTCGCGCTTTGTGGACATGGCGAACGGCATGTAAGCGGCTGTGGGTTCTCGGGTTCCGTGTTGTGAGAATTTGGATTTTCTGCCCTCGTTGAGGGGTCGTTACGGTCCGGTTCATGGAGCAGATATTTCCGACGGCCGAGCACACCGCGGCTGCCTTGCGTGCCGGTGAAGTGACGTCGGCGGACCTGACGGACGAGGCGATCGCCCGTATCGAGCGGGAGGACAAGGCGGTCAACGCCGTCTGTGTGCCGGACTTCGACCGTGCGCGGGCTGCCGCGCGCCGTGCCGACCGGGCGCGCGCCCAGGGTGAGGACGGGCCGTTGCTCGGCGTTCCGGTCACGGTCAAGGAGTCGTACAACATCGTCGGGATGCCGACGACTTGGGGAATGCCGCTGCATCGGGACTACATGCCGGCCGAGGACGCGGTGCAGGTGTCGCGGCTCAAGGCCGCGGGTGCGGTGGTGCTCGGCAAGACGAATGTGCCCTTGGGGCTGCAGGATATTCAGAGCTTCAACGAGATCCACGGCACCACCAGCAACCCGTGGGATCACGGCCGTACACCGGGTGGGTCGTCCGGCGGGTCAGCGGCGGCCCTGGCGTGTGGGTTCGGGGCGCTGTCCATCGGGTCCGACCTGGCCGGTTCGTTGCGGACTCCCGCGCATTTCTGCGGGATTTACACACACAAGCCGACGCTCGGGCTGGCGGCGGCCCGCGGTATGGTCCCGCCGCTCACACCTGCGTTGCCGGCCGAACCCGACCTCGCCGTCGTCGGTCCGATGGCGCGCAGTGCGCGTGACCTCGCGCTTCTGCTCGATGTCATGGCCGGGCCGGATCCGCTGACGCTCGGTGTGGCGCACGAGGTGACGCTGCCGCCCGCGCGCCACGAGCGGCTCTGCGACTTCCGGGTCCTGGTCCTCGACGAGCATCCGTTCATTCCGACCGGTTCCGCCGTGCGGGCGGGCGTACGGCGTGTGGCCGACGCGCTTGTCGAGGCCGGCGCCCGCGTGGAGCGGCACAGTGCGCTGCTGCCCGATCTGGCCGAGGCCGCCGTGCTCTACACGCAGTTGTTGTTTTCGGGTTCCGTCGCGCGTTTTCCCGTCGAGTCGTACGAGGTGCTGCGGACGCGCGCGGCAGGGCTGAGCGCGGACGACCGGAGTCTTGATGCGGCGCGGCTGCGCGGCATGGTGTTCAGCCACCGTGACTGGATCGAGGCGAACGGCCGTCGCGAGCTCCATCGCCATGGCTGGCGGCGGTTCTTCGCGGAGTTCGACGCCGTGGTGTG
Source organism: Streptomyces armeniacus (assembly GCF_003355155.1). Classification (NCBI taxonomy): domain Bacteria; kingdom Bacillati; phylum Actinomycetota; class Actinomycetes; order Kitasatosporales; family Streptomycetaceae; genus Streptomyces; species Streptomyces armeniacus. Next base: position 5,574,509 of record NZ_CP031320.1, read on the forward strand.
TCCCGTCACGCCCACTCCCGCGTTCCCGCACGACCACAATCCCGACCCGAGGGAACGCCGTATCGACATCGACGGCGTCGAGTACCCGTATTTCGACCAGCTCGTCTGGGCCGGTGTGGCCACCATGCCGGGCCTGCCCGCCACGGCCGTGCCCGCGGGCCGGTCCCCGGCGGGTCTGCCGGTGGGGGTGCAGCTCATCGGCCCGGTGTTCGAGGACCGCACCCCGCTGCGGCTGGCCGAACTGCTCGAGCACGAGATCGGCGGCTTCCGGGCGCCGCGGTAGGGCTGTCGGCGGCCTGGAGGGCCAATCGGCCGCGCCGGGAACAGCAGGTACGGCCGGCGCGGTTGCATCGGTTGAGGGACCGGTGCCGCGCGGGTGGGGGACACGGAGGTCGCGGGGCTGTCCGCTCCGCCGGGGTCCGGGCCCCGTGATCGCGGTGCGCCCGCCGCGCGCTCGGACCACTACGCATTCCGCAGGAGGACTTTCCATGACTGACCGGCCCTTGACGCTCATGGCAGTACACGCCCATCCCGACGACGAGGCGACCGGAACCGGCGGGGTCCTTGCGCGGTATGCGGCGGAAGGCATCCGTACGGTTCTCGTGACCTGTACCGACGGCGGGTGTGGTGACGGGCCGGGGGGTGTCAAACCGGGTGATCCCGGGCACGACCCCGCGGCGGTCGCCGTGATGCGCCGTCAGGAACTCGAGACGAGCTGTGAGGCCCTGAAGATCAGCGATCTGGAGATGCTGGACTATGCGGACTCCGGGATGACGGGCTGGCCGAGCAACGACGCCCCCGGAGCCTTCTGGCAGACCCCCGTACGGGACGGCGCGGCCCGGCTTGCCGAGCTCATGCGGCACTACCGGCCCGATGTGGTTGTCACCTATGACGAGAACGGCTTCTACGGCCACCCCGACCACATCCAGGCCCACCGCATCACGATGGCGGCGCTGGAGATGACCGAGCTGACGCCGAAGGTGTACTGGACCACGATGCCGCACTCGGTGATGCAGCGGTTCGGCGAGCTCATGCGCGAGTTCGGGGAGGACATGCCGGAGCCGGATCCTGCCGAGGCCGCGGCGATGGCCGAGATCGGACTCCCCGATGACGAGATCACCACGTGGGTGGACACCACGGCGTTCAGCGGTCAGAAGTTCGACGCGCTGGCCGCGCACGCCAGTCAGGGTGACAACATCTTCTTCCTCAAGATGGGCAGGGAGAGGTTCGGCGAGCTGATGGGCATGGAGACCTTCCTGCGTGTCCGGGACGCCACGGGCGCGGCCGTGCCCGAGAACGATCTCTTCGCCGGACTGCGCTGACCCGTCCGTACGGGCGGCCGGGGCGGCCCCGTGTGCCGACCGGGGCCGTCAGGCGGAGGACCCCGGCTCGCCGGAGGCGAGGCGGTTCAGCCACTCGCCGAGCAGGTGCTGTTCGGCGCTGCTCAGTGTGGTCTGTTCGGGCAGTGCGGCCCGCAGGGCGCGGGCGGCGCCGGCCGGGCCCGGTTCCTGCACGGTCGGCTCCTGGCTGGTCACGCTGGTGATCATGGACTCCCGGAGTGTGGTCAGCAGGGCCGGGTCGCGCCGGTCCTCGGGCAGGGAGAGCCAGGTGAGGACCGCGCCGCGGGCCGTGGCGTGGATGAGCGCGGCGGCGAGGTGCTCGTCGACGCGGAGCCAGCCGCGGGCGGCGAGGTGCCGGATGCGGCCCAGCAGGATCTCCATGCTGGTCTGGAAGGTGGCTGACGTCTCCTTTGTGGGCTCGCTGTACATCAGCGTGTAGAGCGCCGGGTTGGCGATGCCGAACTCGACGGCCAGGTCCCAGCCGTTCCGGAGGTCCTCGACGGGGTCCTCGGGGTCGGGGTCGATGTGCTTGGCCGCGAGGAACGTGGTGAAGCCGTGTTCGGCCACCGCGTCGAGCAGCCCGTCCTTGTCGCCGAACAGCCGGTAGATGGCCGGTGGTTGTACGCCTGCCGCGACCGCGACGGCGCGTGTGGTGACGGCGTCGCGGCCCTCGCGTGTCAGCAGGTCGATGGTGGCCTCGATGACCCGCTGCCGTAGCTGTTCGCGGCCGGTGGCGGCAGTGCCGGGTGCGACGGGGACGGTGGCGCCGGGCGGGGCGGCTGCGCCGCCACCGCTGTGTGGACGAGATGGCATGTTCCGACGATACAGCCTGGGTGGTTCCATCGATAGTTTCAGTGTTACGGTCTCGATGGTTCCATTGGAATCATCGAGGCTGAGGAGCGCGGAATGCCAGACCGGATCAAGATCGTGGCTCTCGAGGAGCACGTCGCCCTGCCGACGCTGCTCGACGCGTGGGCCAAGGCGGGCGTGCCGCAGATCCCGCAGCTCGGGTTCGGCGACGAGCCGTTCGCGCGGCGGCTGCGGGACACCGGGGAGCAGCGCCTGGCCGACATGGACGACCAGGGCGTCGATGTCGCCGTCCTGTCCCTGGCCTCGCCCGGCGTGCAGAACCTCGCGGCCCAGGACGCGGTGAGCGTGGCCCGCGAGGCCAACGACGCGCTGGCCGGGGTCGTCGCCGGGCGCCCCGACCGGTTCCAGGCGTTCGCCGCCGTCCCCACGGCGGCGCCCGAGGCCGCCGCGGCCGAACTGGAGCGCGCGGTCACCCGGCTCGGCTTCCCCGGCGCGATGCTGTACGGGCGTACGGGCGACAAGCTGGCCGACGCCCCGGAGTTCGAGGAGCTGTACGCCACGGCCGAACGCCTCCGGGTGCCGCTGCACTTCCATCCCCAGACCCCGGTCCCCGAGGTCCTCAAGGCGTACTACTCCGGCTTCGACGACGGTGTGGGGATGGCGCGCGGTACGGGCATGGGGCTCGCGACGGCGGGACTCGGCTGGTACTTCGACCTGGGCATCCAGTATCTGCGGATGATCTTCTCCGGGGTCTTCGACCGGCATCCCGGGCTACAGGTGATCGCGGGGCACTGGGGCGAAGTCGTCCTGTTCTATCTGGACCACACCGGGATCATGGCGCACAACGCCGGGCTGGAGCGCCCGCTCGCCGACTACTTCACGCAGAACTTCCGGGTGTGCGGCAGCGGCACGGTCAGCGAGCGCTACATGCGGTGGACGGCGGAGGTCGTGGGCACGGAGCGCATGATGTATTCGACCGACTACCCCTACACGTTCGGCACCCGGCCCGGCGGATTCCCCTTCCTCGACACCGCGAACGGGGTCGCCCGCTCGTTCCTCGAGCAGGCACCGTTCAGCCACGAGGAGAAGGCCGCGATCGGATCCGGCAACTGGGAGAAGCTGACGGGTCAGCAGCGCCGCTGACCCGTCAGCCGCGTGGACGCGACGCCGCGTGGACGCGACGCTCAGTCCGGGCGGAGGTGCGTGACCGGCAGGCCGTGCTCGGCCCGCAGGCGGTCTGCCACCAGCGAGCGGTGGCAGGCCGCCGGATCGCGTTCGACGCAGAGAAGGGCGGTCGCCGAACCGTCCGGAAGCCCGGCCACGAGTGCACCGAGGTCGTACGGGTCGAGCATCTCGCGGACGTAGAGCTCGGCGTACGCGGGTGCCAGCGCGACACGGTCGCGTTTGCCCACGCCCTGGCGGTCGTCCTCGCGGTACTGGAGCCGGCGGAGCCCGGTCGTCGGCGCCAGCTCCTTGACGTGCCGGTAGCCGATGTCCGCCGCGGCGAGGGCGTCTTGGAGCCGTCCCGAGTTCGCCCAGGCGTACTCGGGGCCCCGTACGCCGCGGCGCTGGCGGAGGTCGAGCAGCAGCCCCACGCCGCCGTCGGCGAGCTTCGCCAGGAAGGCCACGGGCGTGAAGCCGTAGACGCCGATCGTCGCGACGCGCCTCATCGCGGCACCCGGCCCTACCGCGCCAGCGCCGGCTGGTCGGCGGCCCACAGCCACGACCCGTCCGGCTGGCGGCGGGCGATCTCGACTGTCACGTCGCCGTTGGTCAGCGTGGCCGCGGTCAGCGCCAGGTCGCCGGCCACCAGCGCCGGGTGCTGCCTGCCCGGCGAGAGGACCGGCGCGGCCGCGACGAACTGCTCGTACACTTCGCGGATCTCCGCGTGTCCGGTCGCGAGGCGGCCCGGCGGGAACGCCAGCACGGCGTCCGGCTCGTACAACGCCACCAGCCCTGCCACGTCGCCCGCGTTGGCGCGCTCGACGAAGTACCTGCCCAGGTCGTTCGGCTCGGTGGCCGCTCTGTTGTCTGTCATGCGGCTCAGCCTCCCAAGGGATATACGACATCCTGTGTCACGTATCGGAGTAGAGTCTCCGTGTGCGCGCCGACCGGCTGGTCTCACTGGTGCTGCTGCTGCGGCAGCACGGCCGGCTGTCCGCGGCCGCGCTCGCCCGCGAGCTGGAGGTGTCCACCCGCACCGTGCTGCGCGACATCGAGGCGCTGTCGGCGGCCGGTGTCCCGGTCTACGCCGAACGCGGCCGGCACGGCGGGTTCGCGCTGCTGCCCGGTTTCCAGACCGAGCTCACCGGGCTGAACCACGACGAGGCACTCGCCCTGCTGGCCGCCGGATCGCGGCGCGGTGCGCAGGCGTTCGGCCTCGGTGCGGCGCTCGCCTCGGCCATGCGCAAGGTCGTCGACGCGCTGCCCGAGGGGCAACGGGCCACGGCGGCAGGCGCGGTCCAGCGGCTGCTCATCGATCCGGAGACCGATCTCCTCGCGCGCCGGCAGGTCGCCGAGGAGGTGCCCGACGCCGTGGTGGCCGAGGTACGGCGCGCGGTGTTCGCCGGACACAAGCTGCGCATCCGCTACGCGGCCGTGGACCAGGACCCGAAGTGGCGCACGGTGGACCCGGTCGGCCTGGTCACCGTACGCGGCCAGGGCTACCTGCTGGCCACGAGGTCCGGCGCGGACCGCACCTACCGCCTGTCCCGCGTCTCGGCGGCCGAGGAGCTCACCGAACCGGCGCAGCGACCGGACCGGGTCGATCTGGACCGGGCCTGGCAGGAACGCAGCACGCGGTTCCGTACGGGCGGTGACCAAGTCACCGTGCTGGCACGGGTGAACCCGGCACGGCGGAAGGAACTGGCGGGCACGGCGCTGGCCGTCCTCGCCGAGGAAGCGGAAGACGCCGACGGGGGCGGCTGGTTGCGGCTGGAAGTGACCTTCCAGGATCCGAGGCACGCGGAGTGGGCGCTGTGGCGGCTCGCCACGGACGCGGAGGCACTGTCCCCGCAGTGGCTGCGTACCTCCCTGCGCGACCGGGCCGCCGCGATCGCCGCCCGCTACGGGGAGCCGTCCGCGTAGATCCGTAGCCGTAGCCGTAGCCGTAGCCGTAGCCGTCGGCGGTCGGCGTCGCCGGATCGGAGGGGCGCCGTCACGCCCAGAACCCGCCTCCCGTGCCCATCCCGAGGAGCCACAGCAGCGCCGAGGTCACCGTCCCGAAGCCCAGCCAGGCCCCGAGCCGGGACCGGGCCGGGCCGGGCGCCAGCGTCGCCCGCCACGCGAACCCGCCCAGCATCGCGCCGAGAAGCGCCAGGCCGAGTGCGCCGACGCCGCGCATCGTCAGGTTGCTCCTGCCCTGGTCGTCGGAGCGGATGAGGCCGGGGGGCCCGTGGTCCGGCCGCGTGGCGTGTGCCGTGAACGACTCGCCGCTCTCCATCCCCTCGGCGTCGTGGCTCTCCTCCAGGCGCAGGTCCGTCAGCTTCAGCGTGCCGTCGTCGGAGCGGAAGTCGCCGTGGCAGAAGGTGCTGGGGCCCTGCTTGCTGCCGCCGGTGCGTTCGCACCGGTCCAGGGTGAAGACGCCCGGCCGTCCGTCGTCGATGACGCTCTTGGGGTCCAGATAGTCCGTCTTCAGCAGCCCGATCCCGGACACCAGCGCCAGTACGGCGAAGAAGGCGGTGATGCCCGCCTTCTTACGCCGGGCCGGCGGCAGCGGCTCCCTCGCCGTACGCGCCTGTGGCTGCTCATCGGAGCCGGGAACTCCCGTCTCGGACGCCATGCGTATCCCTCGGCAATCTGTACGACTCGGCGTGCGCGCCGCACCCTACCCGCCGATTCGGCCAGGTCAGAAGTCCGGTCGGTACGTCACGAAGGCGAGCGCCGCCGGTCAGCGGCCCAGTCCGGCGGCCTTGGCGGCGCGTTGGGCGAGGACGTCCTCGCGGCGCGCCGTCATCTGCTGCAGCGCTTCCTTGCGGTCGCGCCTGGAGAGCCGGTCGAGGTACGTGTGGCCCTGGAGGTGGTCGGCCTCGTGCTGCAGGCAGCGGGCGAAGTAGCCGGTCGCCTCGATGACGAGGGGGTTGCCGTCCTTGTCGTGTCCGCGGGCGACGGCGCGGTCGGTGCGGGGGACGGCCATCCCGGCGCCGGGTACGGACAGGCAGCCCTCGAAGTCGTCGATGAGCCGGCGGCCGGCGGGGCCGGGCAGCTCCAGCACGGGGTTGACGAGGTGGCCGACGTGCCGGACGCCGTCGTCGTCGGGGCAGTCGTAGACGAACAGCCGCAGGTCGACGCCGACCTGGTTGGCGGCGAGGCCTGCGCCGTCGGCCACGAACATCGTCAGGAACATGTCGTCGATCAGCGCGGACAGCTCGGGCGAGCCGAACTCGGTCACCTCGCGGCACGGGCGGTGCAGCACGTCCTCGCCCACCACGGTGATCCGGCGGAGCGAACCGCGTTCCGCCTCCGGGGACGGTGCCGGGTGGGAGTCGACGGGGCGGCCCTGCACCCGTACCCGCCGGTCGGCGGCCCGTGACCGCTCGTGACGAACAGACATGCTGTGGTCCCTTTCCGGCTTGCTGTCCTGCCGCGCACACCGCACGCTTGCCAAGCTCTTTGCAAAGTAGCAGACTTTGCAAAGTGACCGAAGACGAACTCAGCTCCCCGTCCGGCCGGACTCCTCCGCACACCGGTGCGCGTGAGGGTGCCGGTGCCGGTGGCGGGCTGCGCGAGCACGAGGTCCGTACGGCGCTGCTGGAGCTGCTCGCGGACGTCGGCACCGTCACGGCGACGGAGGCGGCGGCGCGGCTGGGCTACAGCTCCGGGCTCTGCTCGTTCCACTTGCGGCAGCTCGCACGCCACGGACGTGTCGAGGAGGCACCGCACGGCGGTGGACGCGTACGCCCCTGGCGCCTGCGGCGGCAGGCCACGGCCGGGGCGCCCGAAGGGGGCGCGGGGGCTCAGGAGGGGGCGCCCGCCGCGGAGTTCGGCGATCTGGCGCGCGGCCTGGAGGACGAGAGCTGGCAGCGCTGGCTCGCCCAGCGCGACCAGGCGCCCGCCGAGTGGCGCCGCGACGAGGCCTTCAGCGCCGTCGCCCACCTCACGCCCGAGGAGATGGAGCGGGTCGCGGACGCGATCCGCCGGTCACTCGCGCCGTACCGGGACCGCGAGCAGCGGCCGCTGGCCCGCCCCGACGGCGCCCGCCCGGTCGCCCTCATCTCCCGGCTGTTCCCGCTGCTCCCCGAGTGAGGCAACCGAGGTGAACGAAGTGAACGGAGCGAGCAGAGCGAACCGGGGAAAGCGGGCCAACCGGCGGACGCGGTACGGGAGATGATCGGGCCCTGAACGAGATCATCCTGATGTCCGACCCGGCGGTCGCGGCCGTGCCCGTACGGGAGACCGGCGAACGCCTCGTGGACGTACGGCGGGAGGGCTCGCTGCTCGTCGACGGGCGTAAGGAGGCGGACTCCGGCGGCGCTTGCGGCCACCTGCGGGCAGGCGTCCTCGAGCGGCTGGCCAAGGCGGAGGCGCGGCTGCCGGACGGGCTGCGGTTGCTGTACGTCGAGGGGTACCGGCCGCCGGCGCTCCAGCGGCGGTACTTCGAGGCGTACGCGGCCACGCTCCGCGCCCGGAATCCGGAGTGGCCGGCCGACCGGCTGAGGTCGGCCGCCAGCCGCTACGTGTCGCCGCCGGAGATCGCCCCGCACAGCGCGGGCGCGGCCGTGGACCTCACCCTCGCCGACGCCGACGGGCGCGAACTCGACCTGGGCACCCGCATGAACGCGGACCCGGAGGAGAGCGCGGGCGCCTGCTACACGCACGCCGGCAACATCAGCGACGAGGCCCGCGCGCACCGGGACATCCTGGGCGCCGCGCTCACCGCCGCCGGGCTGGTCAACTACCCCACGGAGTGGTGGCACTGGTCCTACGGCGACCGCTACTGGGCCCTGATGACGGGCGCCCCCGCGGCGCACTACGGCCCCGTCGAGCCGGACTGAGCGGCCCGCCCCGGGTTCCGCTTGCGCGCTCCCGCCGAGGGGTTCAGCCCTCGCCCGTACGCACCAGGCCCGTCTCGTACGCGAAGACGGCGGCCTGGGTGCGGTCGCGCAGCCGCAGTTTGACGAGGATGCGGCCGACGTGGGTCTTCACGGTCTGCTCGGCGACGACGAGGCGCGTGGCGATCTCCGCGTTCGACAGGCCCTGTGCGATCAGGGACAGCACCTCCGTCTCGCGCTCCGTCAGGTCGCCGACGCGGTCCTTGAGCGGGGCGCGCGGCGCGTCCGCGGTGCGGGCGAAGGCGGAGATGAGGCGCTTGGTGACGTTCGGCGCGAGGAGCGCGTCGCCGCGGGCCACGACCCGTACGGCATGGGCGAGTTCGGCGGCGGACGCGTCCTTGAGGAGGAAGCCGGAGGCGCCGGCGCGCAGTGCCTCGTAGACGTACTCGTCGAGGTCGAACGTCGTCAGGACGAGGACGCTGACGGGGGCGGCGTCCGGTGCGCCGGCCGCCGCCGTGATGCGGCGCGTCGCCTCGATGCCGCCGAGTCCGGGCATGCGGATGTCCATCAGGACGACGTGCGGCGCGAGCCGGGCCGTACGGGCGACCGCGTCGGCGCCGTCCACGGCCTGGCCGACGACCTCGATGCCCGGCTCCGCGTTGAGCAGCACGGAGAAGCCCTGGCGGACCATGACCTGGTCGTCGGCGATCAGTACGCGGATGGGCGGCGTCACGTGGCGTCCTCGGCGGGGGGAGTCGTGGGCAGGACGGCGGTCACTTCCCAACCGCCGTCCGGCGTCGGGCCGGTGGCCAGCTCGCCGCCCAGCATGGCGGTGCGCTCGCGCATGCCGAGCAGGCCGTGGCCGGTGTCCGGAGGGGAAGCCGTACGGGAGCCGGGAGGGGAAGCCGTACGGGAGCCCGTACGGGAGCCCGCACCGGAAGCCGTACGCGAACCGGGGGCCCCCGCCGCCGGAACGGCCCCCTCCGGCCGCGTGTTCCGCACCCGCACCGTGAGCCCCGACGGGTGGTACCCCAGCTCCACCCGCGCCCGCGCCCCCGGCGCGTGCCGCAGCACGTTGCTCAGCGACTCCTGCACGATGCGGTACGCGGAGAGCTCCACGCCGGGCGGCAACGGCCGCCGTTCACCGGTCGTGACGGCGGTGACGGCGAGGCCCGTGCCGCGTACCTTGCCCAGCAGCTCGTCCAGCAGGTCGAGGCCCGGCTGCGGGGCGTGCCGCGTGCCGTCGTCGGGGGCGCCCCCGGCGGTGTCCTCGGCGCGCAGCAGCCCGAGCACGCGGCGCAGTTCGGCGAGCGCGTCGACGGCGTTGGCGCGGATGCCCGCCAGGTTCTCGGTCAGCTCCGGGGAGGGCCGGTCGACGAGGTGCGGCGCGACCTGCGCCTGGATGGACACGACGGACATGTGGTGGGCGACGACGTCGTGGAGTTCGCGGGCGATCCGGGTGCGCTCCTGAAGGACGGTCCGCCGGGTGCGTTCCTCGGCGGTCAGCTCCTGCTGCGCGGCGAGTTCGGTACGGGCGACCTGCCTGCCGCGCAGGGCCGCGCCGGCGAGCGCGGCGACCGCGAGGACGGTGACGGCGAAGTGGCCGCCGGGCCGCCCGGCTTGCAGCAGCCCGCACCCGAGCCCGGTCGCCGCGCTGATCAGCAGCGTCTCCAGGGTGATACGCGGGCGCACCCGCAGCGCCAGCAGGAACAGCACCCCCGCCTGCGCCGTGAGCCCGGTGCCGGTCCACGGGTACAGCGCGTCGACGTCGGCCTCGCCCCGCGCGTACCACGCGACCACGGGCATCACGAGCGTCGCGCCCCACCAGGCCGGTACCGGCCGGAACAGCGCGGCGACCAGCGCGGCCGACTGGAGCGCGGCGAGGAGGAGTCCGGGGCGGGTGCCCATGTGGTAGTCGAAGGCGTACTCGTTCGCGCTGCCCGCCAGCAGGAGGCCCGCGAGGACCACCACCACGACGGCGATCGCGGGCAGCCAGTCCAGCCAGCGGGGGCGGGCGGTGTGCGGCGGCGGCTCGGCGGCGGTGGTCCACAGGTCGTCGCGGAGGACACGGAAGACGCGCAGGACGCGGAGATGGCGCAGGGCGCGCAGGGCACGCCGTACGACGCGCTCCCCGCGCGCTCTGTCCGCCGGCCGTTCCGTCATGCCGCCACCCCCGCCGTACCGGCACCCGCGTCCGCGTCCGCCGGTACGGAAGTTACGCGGCCGCCGCGCCCCCGTCGTCACGCGTGAGGAGGGTCGGGGCGCGTAGCTCTCAGGTACTACGGGTACGAGGACGCCGCGTACGACCCCTTCTGCCGCACGCCGCCCTCTGCCATAGTGCTGGGTGCCCACCAGACAACGTTGTCACAGCAGTTCGGCACACACTGCCCCCAACCCCGCGCCCCCCAGCTCACGTTGCCGCACGAACGGAGCCCGCGAATGAGACCAGCCCCCAACCCCCCCCGCACCCCCCACCCCGCCCCCCTCCCCGCAGCCCCCCCGTGCCCCGGCCTGCTCGCACCCCCCCCGGCCCCCCCCCCCCGCCCCCCCGCCCCCCCCCAGCCCCGGCCACCCCCCGCCCCGGGCCATCCCCTCACCCGCCCCCCCACGTACGGCCCCACCCGCCCCGGACTCCCCGGCATCCCCGGAATCCCCGGCATCCCCGCAGGTGGTGATCGAGGACCGCTACGAGCTGCTGGAACCGATCGGCAGCGGCGGCATGGGCGAGGTGTGGAAGGCCCACGACCGGCGGCTGCGCCGGCACGTCGCCGTGAAGGGCATGCTCGACCAGAACGCGATGACCGCAGGCACCCGGGCCGCGGCGATGCAGCGGGCGCGCCGGGAAGCGGAGGCCATCGCCAAGATCGAGCACCGGAACGTGGTGACGGTCCACGACCAGGTGGAGACCGCCAACCAGGTCTGGATCGTGATGAAGCTGCTCGAAGCCAGATCCCTGGAGGATCTGCTGCGCACCGATCGGGCGCTCGCCGTACCGAGAGCGGCGGACATCGGCCTCCAGATGCTCCAGGGCCTGCGGGCGGTGCACGCGGCCTCCGTCGTCCACCGCGATGTGAAGCCGGGCAACGTACTGGTCCGGGACGACGGGCTGGTGATCCTGGTGGACTTCGGGATCGCGACGTTCGAGGGCGCCGCCGAGGTGACCCGGGCGGGCACCGTCATCGGCACGCCCTCGTACCTGGCGCCGGAGATCTTCGCCTCCGGTTCCGCCGACCGCACCGCCGCGTCCGACCTGTGGGCGCTGGGGATCACGCTGTACAAGATGGTCGAGGGCCGCGTCCCCTTCGCAGGCAGCGAAGTGTGGGAGGTCCAGGAGAACATCCGGCGGTATCCGGACCCGCCGTTCCGGTACGCCGGTCCCCTCGCCCCGGTGATCCAGGGGCTGTTGAGCACGGACCCCGGCGAACGCCTGGACGCGGCCACGGCGGAGGTCATGCTTCAGGAGGTGCTGAGCGACCCGCCCGCGCCGCACTCACCCCCGGCAGCGGCCACGCGCCCGCCGACGGCCGCCTCTCAACGGGGCCCCGGCCCCGCTCCCGTAGCCCCCGGGCCTGCGGCGGGGGCCGCGGCCGCCGCGTCTGCCCCGTCCACCCCGGAAGCACCCGCCCCGGCCGCCGCGGCGGCGAGCGGACAGGGCACCGGACAGCGCCGCGGGCTCTGGCTGAAGGTGGCGGCGGCGGCCCTGTGCGTGGCGCTGCTGGCCACGGCCGGCTGGCTGGTGGCGAACGGCGACGAGGATCCGGGCGGCAAGACCGACAATGCCGGCCAGGAGGGTCAGGAGGGTCAGGAGGGCCAGGACGGCGGCGGGGCGGAGGAGTGGGCGTCGCCGCCCACCACTCTGAAGATCGGCGTCAAGGACGATCAGCCGGGCCTGGGTCTCGAGAAGAACGGCAAGCGCACGGGTTTCGAGGTCGAGCTGGCCTACGAGATCGGCCGGAAGATGGGGTACGACAAGGGGAAGGTCGAACTCGAGACGGTCGAGACCGTGAACCGGAGCAGCGACCTGTGGAAGAAGAAGGTGCACCTGGTCATCGCTTCGTACAGCATCACGGACGACCGGAAGAAGTCCGGCAAGTACCCGGTCGACTTCGCCGGCCCGTACTACCTCGCGGGCCGGGGATTCCTGGTACGCGAGCAGAGCAAGCGCCCGATCTCGGACTCCAACGAGCTGATCGACGACAAGCTCGAAGTGTGCACCGCGGCGAAATCCACGTACGAGAAGGAGCTGGACAAGAGGGGCTTCAACATGAAGGACCCGCAGCCCAGCACGTACGAGGGCTGCAAAAATCTGCTGCTGGAGGACAAATCCCCCGTCTACGCGGTGGCTTCGGACGACGTCGTCCTCGCGGGCTTCGAGTACGCGGACCCGGACAGGCTGCGGCGGCTGAACAACATCGAGGGCGTCGAGAAGTACGGCATCGCGATGCTTCCCGACAGCCCGATCCTGAAGGGCAAGGTGTGCTCGGCACTGCGGGAGATCAAGGCCAACGGCTCCTGGGACCGGATGTACATGGACAACCTGGCCCCCGTCATGGGCAGCGAGACCCCACCGGGCCGCCCTGACCTGGAGGAGTGCCGGAAGTAGGGGGCCTCGGCCGCTGACGGCGGACCAGATCGTCCCGGTGCCGGGGCCCCTGGCGGGCCCCGGCACCGGGACGTTAAGACGCCGCCGTCGAGCAGCGCCCGTTCGCGCCGGGCGCGGTCGGGCGTCGAACGACCGGCGCATCGCGGGCTCGTACGGCTCGACGGCCACACCGTGGAACGCCTCGATCCCGGCCCCGAGCCCCCGCAGCGCCTCGGGCCCCCGCCGCCAGGCGGCACCGCGCGGGTGTCCGGCGGCCAGCCGGGTCAGGTCCGAACGCAGCGCCGTACGCGGGGTGCTCAGCACGGTGTCGATGCCGGAGCGCAGGTCGGTGAGGAAGTCGGGTGAGTAGCCGCGCGGTGGCGCCAGCCGGGCCAGTGCCCGCACCGGCCGCTCCGCGGTCTGCCGCAGCCGGGAGCCGACCTGGCGCCGCCAGGTGCCGAACACCGGGCTCCGGTACGCGGAACGGAACATGTGCAGGGGCAGCAGCACCTCCCACAGCGGGTGCGGCCCGGCCAGGAAGCGGACGCGGGCCAGGTCTTCCACGGTGAAGTCGATGCGCAGCGCCATGGCGGTCTCCGGCACGAGGGCAGGGCGGCGGAACGGCAGGGCGGCGGAACGGAGGGGCTCGGGCTGGTGCGACGCCTCTCCGGGCAGGCCGAAGCCGCCGTGCCGTGCACGGGGCGGTCGGCGCCCGGCCCGAACGGAACCTGCTCGACCGCCCTCGCTCAGCCCTCCTGCGGCTCGCCCAGGGCGCGGACGACCGCCGACGGGCTCTCGCGGCTCAGGTGCCCCGCCAGCCAGACGCTCGTCTGGACGAGCTTGGTGAGGTCGACCCCGGTACGGACCCCGAGCCCTTCGAGCTGCCAGAGCAGGTCCTCGGTGGCGAGGTTGCCGGTCGCGCTCCGGGCGTACGGGCAGCCGCCGAGTCCGCCCGCCGACGTGTCCACCGTGGTCACTCCGTGCTGGAGTGCGACGAGCGTGTTGGCGAGCCCTTGGCCGTAGGTGTCGTGGAAGTGGACGGCGATGCGGTCGATCGGTACGCCGGCGGCCGTCAACGCTCCCAGCAGCGCGCCGACACGGCCCGGGGTGGCGACGCCGATGGTGTCGCCGAGGCTGAGTTCGGTGCAGCCCAGGGAGATCAGTCTGGTCGCGACGTCGACGACCTGCGCCGTGGGGACGGCACCTTCCCAGGGGTCGCCCCAGCACATGGACAGATATCCGCGTACGGTAAGGCCGGCTTCGCGGGCCAGGCCGATTACGGGGGCGAACATGTCAAGGGACGCGGCGACGGTACGGTTGAGGTTTGCCTGCGCGAAGCTCTCGGTGGCCGAAGCGAATACCGCGATGTCGGAGACACCGAGGTCGAGGGCGCGGCGCAGGCCCCGCTCGTTGGGTACGAGCACGGGGTAGCGGACCCCGGGGCGGCGGTCGACCCGGCGAAGGACTTCCTCGGCGTCGGCCAGCTGCGGTACCCACTTGGGGTGCACCATGCTCGTGGCCTCGATGACCCGGTGCCCGGCGTCCGCAAGGCGTTCGATGAACTCGGCCTTCACCCCGGTGTCCACGGGCCGGGGCTCGTTCTGGAGTCCGTCGCGGGGGCCGACCTCGCAGATCGTGACAGCTTCGGGGAGTCCGGGAAGCGGTGCGGTCCCGCAGCCGCTCATCGCCCGGACCTCATCGCCCGGACGTGCCTGATCGACCGCACGTGCCTCATCGACCGGACCGCAGCTCGGCCAGGACCTGCCCGGCGTGGTCGGCGCGGACCTTCCCGTCGGCGATCAAACGGGCGACGACGGTCGGCACTTCCTCGGCGGTGGCGCCGACGGTGGAGGCGATGTTGCGGGCGTGCAGGGACATGTGGCCGCGCTGGATGCCCTCTGTGGCCAGGGCACGTACGGCGGCGAAGTTCTGGGCCAGGCCGACCGCGGTGACGATCTCCGCGAGCTCTGCGGCCGTCCGTACTCCGAGGAGGGTGACCGCGGCCTGCGCGACGGGGTGCACTCTGGTTGCACCGCCGACGAGCCCTACCGGCATGGGCAGTTCGAGGGTGGCGGCGACGTTGCCGTCGGCGTCCTTCTCGAAGCGTGACAGCGACGTGTAGAGACCCGCGGCGGAGATCGCGTGGGAGTGGGCGCCGGCCTCGACGGCGCGGGTGTCGTTCCCGGTGGCGAGGACGACGGCGGTGATTCCGTTCATGATGCCCTTGTTGTGCGTGGCGGCCCGGTACGGGTCGGCCTCGGCGAGGGCGGCGGCATGGATGACGTTGTCGACGACGACGGCGCCCCCGAGTGCTTCGGCGTCGAACACCGCGCGGGCGCGGGAGAGTCGGAGATCGGCCTTGTTGGTGAGAATCCGGAGCAGGCTGTTCCCGCCGGCGATCTCGGCCGCACGCCCGGCGACCGCCTCGGCCATGGTGTTGACCGCGTTGGCGCCCATCGCGTCGCGCACGTCGACTCTCAGGTGCGCGACCACGTACGTGCCCGCACGTGAGGGCACCAGCCGGACCGCGATGTCGCGGACACCGCCCCCGAACTCGACGAGCTTCGGGTCCTGCGCGTTCGCCAACGCGATCAGCTCGTCACGGGCTTCCAGCAGCCGTACGCGCCCCGCCTCGGGGTCCGAGACGTCGACGATCTGGATCTGGGCCTGCATGACGGGCGTGGTCGAGGAGGTGGTGAACCCGCCGTGGATCCGTGCGATCTTGGCGGCGTTGCTGGCCGCGGCGACGACCGAGGCCTCCTCGGTGGCCATGGGCACCAGCACGTCGGCGCCGTTGACGACGAAGTTCGTCGCGACCCCCAGCGGTACGCCGAGGATTCCGGTGACGTTCTCGATCATGTGGTCGGCGAGTCCGAGGCCGAGCCCCTGGCCGGGGTCGAAGGCGGCGAGCGACGCGGGGTCGACGCCGGCGGCCTCGGCGACCGACTTGCGCCGGGCCTCGACGGAGAGATCCCGGAGACCGTGGATACGACTTGTGCGGGGCATGGCGCCCTCCCACCTCGGTGTGGCTGCGTACGGGAGGGGACGCTAGTGGGCATGACATCGGCCAGGAACGGACTGATCGTCCACTAACCAACGCACCGTTATGGGCCTTTGGTCAGTTGGACGAGGCGCACCGCGACGGTGATACGGAAGAGGCGGTCCGGCTCCTGCCAGTCCGCGCCGAGCAGTTCCGCCGCCCGCTCGAGCCGCTGGAGGACGGTGTTCTTGTGCAGGTGGAGGACGCGCGCGGTCGCGACCGGGCTCATCCTGTGGGCCAGGTAGGCGGCGAGGGTGGGCAGCAGCTTGCCCGCGTGCTCCGCGTCCCAGTCCAGCACGGGCCCGAGCACGCGCCGCACATACGTCGCCACGCGTGCTTCCCCCGGGCCGAACAGGGCCGTGTACGGGAGGTACTCGTCGACGGTGACGGCTGTGTCGCTCAGTCCGAGCGACGGCAGGATCCGTACGCATGCCGAGGCCGCCTCGACCTGGCCGCGCAGGTCGCCGGCAGCCTCGGCGAAGCCCGCGCCGACGGCCAGTACGGGCACCCGGACGGCGCGGCTGACGGTCGCGTGGACCCGCGCACCGGCCACCCCCGGGTCGGGATCGGCGGTGAGCGCCACGACCCGGTCGGCGTGTTCACCGACGGGGCCGCCGTTCCTGCGGAGGGCACGGACGGCCTCGCGGCGGCGTTCGGCCGGGACGGAGACCACGACCGCGGACCGCAGCTCGTCGAGCCGGATGCCGCGGGCGCGGGCGCGGGTGGCAAGGCCGGCACGGCGGTCGGCGTCGTCGGAGAGCATGTCGGCCAGCAGGTCGCCCCGAACGCGCTGCTCGGCCTCGATCATGGCGTCCTGTTTGAGCTTCAGCAGCGCGGTGATCTGGGCGGCGCGTTCGGCGGTTCGCAGCTCGACGGGCCCGAACTCCAGCTCACCCTGCGTCAGCAGCAGCGCGCCCAGCAGGGCGGGCCCGGCGAGGACGGCGACCGCGTAGCTGCCGTCTCCCGCGGACGCGCACCGTCCGCTGCGGCGGCTGCGGTCCACCGCGTCGGCGAGAGACGGGTCGAGGCGGCCGGTGTCGAGAAGCTCGACGTCGCACCGTAGGGCGCGCCCGAGCGCGGTCGCGACATCCGGTGCCTCGCCGCCCTGGAGGACAAGGCTGGTGAGGTCGCTGTGCACCTCGCTGGCCCGTTCCATCGCCTCGACGTGCCGTGCGAGCTCCCCGTACGCGCGGCGGGTCTCGTCCGCCGACTCCTGAGTACGCGCGAGGAGGCGGGCGGTCTGCAGCACGATGGCGGCGTGGTCGGCGAAAGCCGAGAGCAGGGAGACCTCGTCGGGGGAGAAAGCGTGCTCCACGCGGTTCGCGGCGAACAGCACACCGATCACCTCGTCGCCGGCCAGCAGCGGGACGCCGAGCAGGGACACGAGTCCTTCCGCGGCGACGGCGGCGTCGATGGCCGAGTCGTGCGGCACCTGGGTCATCGTGGTGTACCTGGACGTCCAGCTCGGCCGCCGCCCCTCGACCACCTGGCTCGCCAGGCCCATGCCGGGCGGCACCCGTAGGCCGAGGAAGGAGGGCGCGACGGTGCCGAGCGTCGTACGTACCCGCAGCTCCTGGCTGTCCGCGTCGAACTCGGACAGATAGGTCACGTCGGTGCCCACCAGGTCGTGTGCCCGCTCGACGAGCCGGCCCAGCAGCTCGTCGACGTCGCGCAGCTGCGCGAGCTCGCGCGCGGAGGAGAACAGCGCAGCGAGCTCCTGGCCGCGGCGCCGCCAGCGGTCGGAGGTCGAACGCAGGCGCCGCAGCTCGTGGCCGACGCGCGCGGCGGCCAGCTCGGGCAGGTCCGTCTCGGCGAGCAGGGCGTCCACGTCGACCTCCTGCTCCGCGGACGCCGCCCGCAACAGGTCGACGACGGCCTCGACGGGGATGGCGTCGGTGTCGGCCACGGGCCACCTCACTTCCCTGTGCTGACGGCCCTGAGCACTACCGGAGATCCTGTACCGACGATACATAGTCGGCCGACGTCCGTACTCGTAGCGTCCAGACCGCGGGCGATACGGAGAACGTACGTGAAAATCGAAACCAACCCTTTCCTATCGATCATCCCCATCGGCCCGCCACGATCCGCACCGACGCAGTCAAGGGAGACAGCGCATGACGCTTCACGTGGGCATTGACGTCGGTGGCACGTTCACCGACGCCGTGGCGATCCTGGACGGCCGAGCGATCCGGGGCAAGGCGTTCTCCACCAGGGACGTGACCACCGGGATCCTCGGCGCGCTGGGCGTGCTCCAGGAGCGTGCGGGACTGACGGAGGCCGAGTTCTTCACCGCGGTGGATCGCTTCGTCCTGGGCAACACCATCGTGACCAACGCCGTCGACGAGCAGAAGTACGCCGCCGTCGGACTGCTGACCACCCAGGGCTTCCGGGACACCCTCCGCATCGCCCGCTCGGCGCGCACCGACGAACGCGACCCGCACAAGATGTCCCCGCCGCCCGACATCGTGGAGCGCCGCCGCATTGTCGAGGTCGCCGAGCGGGTCGACGCGCACGGCGAGGTGCTGATCCCCCTCACCCACAGCACGATCGCCGACGCGGTGGACGCGGTGCTCGCGACGGGTGCCGAGGCCATCGCGGTGTGTCTGCTGTGGTCGTTCCGGAACCCCGGCCATGAACAGGCGATCGGCGAGTACCTCGACAAGCACCACCCGGACGTCCCGTACACGCTCTCCAGCGAGTTGACGCCCGTCTACCGCGAATACGAGCGGATGGTCACGACCGCGCTGGACGCCGCCGTGAAGCCGATCGTGGCGTCGCACTTCGACCATCTCGCCGACGAGCTGCGGGGCCGGGGGCTGCGCGCGCTCGTACAGATCATGCAGGTGCACGGCGGGTTCCTGTCGGTGGAGGAGACCGGCAAGGCCCCGATCTCGATGTTCAACTCCGGTCCGGTGGGCGGTGTCACCGGCGCCCGGCTGCTGGGCAGGCAGCTCGGCCGCCGCCGGGTGCTGACCGCGGACATGGGAGGCACGAGCCTCGACGCGGCCGCGATCATCGACGACGAGTTCCGGTTGCTGCCGCGGGCCGAGATCGGCGGTCTGCCCACCAGCCTGACCGCCGTCGACATCGAGACCATCGGAGCCGGCGGCGGCAGCCTCGCCTGGGTCGACGGACGCAGCCTGCTGCGCGTCGGTCCGCACAGCGCGGGGTCCACGCCGGGCCCGGCCTGCTACGGCAAGGGCGGCACCCGGCCCGCGGTCACCGACGCCGCGCTGGTGCTCGGGCTGATCAACGCGGACTACTACCTGGGCGGCACCGTCCCCCTGTACGAGGAGCAGGCGCGGGCCGCGCTACGCAAGCACGTGGCCGATCCGCTGGGCATCACCGAGGACGCGGCGGCCGCGGGGGTGTACCGGCTGGCGACATCGCAGATGTCGAACGCGCTGCGCAAGATCACCGTGAACCGCGGCCACGACCCGCGCGAGTTCACCCTCGTCGGCTTCGGCGGCGCCTGCGGGCTGTTCGCCGCGAGCATCGCCGCGGAGGCGGGCGTCCGCGAGGTCGTGATCCCGCGCGACGCCGCAGTGTTCTCCGCGCATGGCCTCATGCACGCGGACTCGGTGTTCTCCGCCGTGCAGACCAGCCCGTGGACGATGGATCAGCCCGCTGCCGCGCTGGACAGGGAGTTCGCCGCCCTTGAGGAACGCGCGCAGGCGTGGTTCGAGGCCGAGCGGATCCCCGGGAACCGGCGGGAGTTGCACCGTGAGGCGGACATGAAGTTCGTCGGCCAGATCTTCGAGGTGACCACTCGGCTGCACGCGGGTACGTTCGGCGAGGCGGACAAGGACGGCCTGCGGGCCCGGTTCCTCGCCGACTACGAAGAGGAGTTCGGCGCGGGCACCGCCTGGACCGAGGCCGAGATCCTGCTCGTCAACTCCCGGGTGCGCGCCATCGGCCGCAGTGACGTGCAGACCATGGAGCACCTGGCTGGTGCGGGCGAGGAGCGCCACGAGCTCACCCACCGTCAGGTGACCGAGCCGCTGGCCGGCGAGCGCACCGGAATGGACGTGCACCGCGGGTTCGGTGCGCTCGGCCGCGCCACCGGGCCGTGCCTGCTGGAGGAGCCCGACACGACGGTGTACGTGCCGGCCGGCGCCACCGTCGAGCTGACCGACAGCGGCGACTTCCTGCTGCGTCTCGCCGACCGCTGATTCCCGCCTGTCAAAGGAGACGAACATGACCAGCGCCCCGCACGCATTGCCCGACGGGTACGACCCGGTCACCCTCGAAGTGATCCGCATGCGCCTCGACTCCATCGTGGAGGAGATGGGCATCGCGATGATCCGCTCGTCCGGCTCCCCGGTGATCACCGAGGCCGGCGACTTCAACACCGCGCTGTTCGACCCCACGGGCCGGATCTACGCCTACTCCGACTACGTGCAGTTCCACATCGGGTCCGGCAGCGTGGCCGTACAGAATCTGGTGAAGACGATCGAGGGCGAGCCGCTCGCGCCCGGCGACGCGTTCATCTCCAACGACCCGCACACCGCCGGTGCGAGCCACCCGCCCGACACCAACGTGATCTCGCCGATCTTCCACGCTGACGAACTGGTCGGCTGGGCGCAGTCCCAGGCACACCTGCTCGACGTCGGCGGCATGACGCCCGGCGGATTCGCGCCCGGAGCCCACGACTGCTACTCCGAGGCGCTGCGACTGCCGCCCGGGGTGAAGATCTTCGAGCGGGGCGAGCCCGTGGAGTGGGTGCGCCGGCTGCTGCTCAACAACGTCCGCGTGCCCGCGCTGTTCTGGAACGACGTGCGCAGCCTGGTGGCGAGCAACAACACCGGAATCCGGCGGCTGCTCAGCACGATCGAAGAGTTCGGCCCGGACCGGTTCCGCAATTACACGAAGCTGTCGTTCGAGCTGGCCGAGCAGGTCGTACGGGAGCGGATCGCCCACATCCCCGACGGCACGTACACGGCGGAGGAGTGGACCGAGCACAACGGGCACGTCGACGAGCTCTACCGCGTCGCCTGCACCATGACCAAGCGCGACAGGCAGGTCAGCTTCGACTTCACCGGCTCCAGCGAGCAGACCGACGGGTTCATCAACTGCAGCTACGGCGCGCTGGTCGGCAGCGTCGCGAGCGCGATCGTGCCGATCCTCGCCTGGGACGTCCCGTTCAACGAGGGCGTCATGACCGCGTTCGACATCGTGGCCGAGCCCGGCTCGATCGTGAACCCCCGGCCGCCGGCCCCGATCAGCAACGGGCACCTCACCACTGGTGCGCGGGTGAGCCGCGTCGTGACCAAGCTGATGAACGACGCGTGCCGCGCCAGCGACGACGACACGGTCCGCAGCCGCACCCAGGGCGTCTGGGCCGACTCGTGGACCGGCGGGATCTCCGCGGGCACCGCCGACAACGGCGAGTACTTCGTGCTGTTCAACATGGACGGCGGCGGCATGGGTGCCGGCGCCCAGCCGGAGCTCGACGGTCTCGACTGCGCCGGGATGATGACGCAGGTCAACAACATGCTGCCGGACGTCGAGATGAACGAGATGCTCTACCCGGTGCTCTACCTGTGGAAACAGCTCAACACCGACAGCGCCGGGCACGGCGCACACCGCGGCGGGCTCGGGCTGCGCTTCGCGTGGACGCTGCACGGCGCCCAGGAGGTCACGCAGACTGTGTTCGCCCCGAACGCCCAGGTCGTGGCCGACGGCTACGGCGGTGGATTGCCCGGCGGCGGCAGCGGTCACGAGGTGTGGCGCCGTACCGATGTCGCCGGGCAGCTGGCCGAGGGCCGGGTCCCCACCCGGGACACGCTGGGCGCGGAGGAGAAGGAGCTGCTGGCCATCAACCAGCAGTCCGTGCCGATCCGTTCCGGGGACGTGCTGGTGCAGTGGATCGCCGGCGGAGGCGGCTACGGCGACCCGCTGCTCCGTGACCCGGCGCTCGTCGCCGCCGACGTGCGCGACCGCTATGTCCCTGCCGCCACGGCGCAATACACCTACGGCGTGGTCCTCGCCGACGGCGTCGCCGACGAGGCGGCCACCCGCCGTGCGCGCACGGCGCTGCGCCGCGCACGCCTGGGCAGGAACCCCGCCAGGGAGGTCCCGGAGGCGTCCCCGGCCGAGTCCTCCGCGCCGCGCCGCGACGCCCACGGCTGGTACGTGCCCGCCAGCGGCGCCCGCCTCGGCACCGGTGAGGACTGGCACGACGCCGCGCTGAGGACCACCCACGTCGCCGCCGACCGGCTCGCCGAGCACGGCGTCCGCGCGCGCCCGCGCACCGAAGGCCGCAGGGTGCTCATCGACGAGTTCTACAGTCCCGACTGCGGCACCCTCCTGGAGGCACGTGTCCGCGTGGACGCCCACGTGGATGCTCACGGTGAGTGAGCCAACGAGCGCGCCGGTACCGAAAGCGACCACCTACGGATCAGGGGCGAACATGGGCATCAACGACAGCGGGATTGCGAACATGCTTCCGGGCGGCCTGTCCGAGGGTGCGCTGCGCGGCGTCGTGGTCCTGGACATCACTCGCGTCGTGGCGGGCCCGTTCTGCTCGATGCTGCTGGCGGACCTCGGCGCGACCGTGATCAAGATCGAGAACCCGAGGGACCCGGACTACGCACGGGACTTCCCGCCCAAACTGAAGTCCGCCGCCGGCGACGAGTTCAGCGGGTTCTTCGCACAGTTCAACCGCAACAAGTTCGGGCTGACCCTCGACCTGTCAACCGACGACGGCAAGGACGTACTCAAGCGGCTGACCCGGCGCGCCGACGTGCTGGTCGAGAACTTCCGGCCCGGCACGATGGACAAGCTCGGTGTCGGTTACAACGTGCTGCGCGCGGAGAACCCCCGCCTGGTGTACACGGCGATCTCCGGCTACGGGCAGACCGGCCCGTACCGGCGCCGGCCCGCGTACGACAACAGCGCACAGGCCACGGGCGGGTTGTGGTCGATGAACGGGTTCCCCGACCGGCCGCCCGCGCGGGTGGGCACGATCATCGGCGACCTGTCCGCGACGCTGTACGCCGTCATCGGCACGCTGGCCGCGCTGCGGCAGACGGAGAAGACCGGGGAGGGGCAGCTGGTCGACGTGTCGCAGCAGGACTCGGTGCTCAGCCTGACCGAGAACGCCGTCGTGTCGTACACGGTGGATGGCAAGGTCCCCGGACCGCTGGGGAACGAGCACCCGTTCGTCAAGCCGTACGAGCTCTACCCGTGCAAGGACGGGTTCGTGTTCTTCGGCGGCTACACCGACAAGTTCTGGCGCCTGTCCTGCGAGCTGTTCGGGCAGCCCGAGCTCGCCAACGACCCCGAGATCGACAGCATGGCCAAACGCTTCGACCCCGAGGTCTACGAGCGGCGTGTCCGGCCGCTGCTGCACACGTGGTTCGAGGACAAGTCGAAGACCGAGTTGGAGGAAATCGCCGGCGACTCCGTGCCGTTGAGCGCGGTCAAGGACATCGGCGAGGTCGTCGAGGATCCGCAGATCGCCGCGCGCGACATGATCGTCGACGTGGCGTACCCCGAGTTCGGGGAGCTGCGGATGTTCGGCTCCCCCGTCAAGCTCGGCAGCACGCCCACCCAGCCGCGCGGTCTGGCACCCGGCGTCGGCCAGCACGCCGACACGGTCCTGCGGGCACTCGCCGACCTCGACGAGGGGCAGATCGCCGCGCTGCGGGAGAAGGGCGTCATCTGATGGGCGGCATCACCCTGGAGCGGGACGGCGCTGTCGCCGTCATCCGGTTCGACCGGCCGGACAAGCTCAACGCCCTCACCCTTGCGATGTACGACGAACTCGGCGCGGCCTTCGCCGAGTTCAGCGACGACGACTCGCTCGCCATCGCCGTCCTCACCGGCCGCGGAGACCGGGCGTTCTGCGTCGGCGCGGACCTCACCGAATCCATCCCTGCGCTGGCGGAGGGGCGCTTCGACATCTCCGCGTGGGATGCCGCGCACCAGAAGCACACCACGCTGTTCAAGCCGGTGATCGCCGCGGTGAACGGCCTCTGCCTCGGCGGCGGGTTCGAGATCATGCTGTCCACCGACCTGCGGATCGCCGCCGACACCGCGGAGTTCGGCCTGCCCGAGAGCGGCGTCGGCGTCGTGCCCGCCGGCGGCACACTCACCAGGCTCACCCGGCAGATCCCGTACGCGTGGGCGATGGAGCTGATGCTCGAGGGCGGGCGCATCCCAGCGGCGCAAGCGCTGCGCTACGGCCTCCTCAACGAGGTCGTGGCGGCGCCGCGGCTGCTCGACACCGCGCTGGACCGCGCCCACCGGCTGGCGCGCAAGAGCGGCACCGCGCTCGCGACGATCAAGGAGGCAGTCCTGCGCCTCGGCGACCTGCCGCAGGACCAGGCATTCCACAGCGAAGCCCTGTACGGACAGCGGGCCTTCACCTCGGCTGACGCCCGCGAGGGGCTCGGCGCCTTCGCGGACCGCCGCGTACCGGACTTCCCGTCCCGCCGCGGTACGAAGCCCTCGTCCGACTGAAGCTCGGCCGAAATCGCGCGCACGGGCGATATGCGCCGATCCAGGCCGGCGCGTGGGTGCCGAGCGCACCCACTCGTGGATGAACGACTACGGCAAGCTCCGGCGCTGCGCCGAAGAGCGGCGAGGCCGTGAGACCTCTACCTCTGCGCCGCCGCTCCCGTCCCGCTCCGCATGCTCATCCGACGATCGACGAGCCGCATCCGCCGGTATGGCCGGCCCCCCACCCGGCGCCTCAAGCGACCTGGTGGCCGGTCGGACATGCGACGGGGAAAGCGGGATGCCCTGTCTGCACGGGCACGCCTGTGGTAGGCCGTCAGATGGACGCCAACGTCCGGTGCGCAACGCATCCGTCGCCCCTACCACATGCAGCCAACAGAAGTCATCTCTCCGTTTCTTCGACGCGGCTGGTTATGATCGGTCCCCCCACGTCGCATCAAAGCCGAACCGGACTTCCCCCAATCCTGAGCCCAGGACTGCGTCTGGCTTCGGCTGTTGGGCCGTCCCCACCGTTCCCCCTCCGAGGACTGATGTCTCCCATAGAACAACCCGAAGGCGCGCAAAGGCAGTTGACGACTCGTCGGCGGCGTACTCCGCGCCTGCGTACACTGCTCATTGGGCTGGCAATCGTCCCTATTCTGGCGATGAGTGCCCAAGCGCTCGTCACCGCACAGCGGCTGGAACGCCAGTCGGAGCAACTGCGCGCTGATGTGGCAGTTGGAGAGCGGACCGACGTACCCCTGACCAGGCTGATGGTCAGAGTGCAGGCTGAGCGGAGGATGACCGCCACACGGTGGGCGGGCGGCTCCGTGTCCGAAAGAGAGCTGCGCGAGCAGCGCGCGGCCACGGACCGGGCCGCAGACGGGTTCCGCCGGGCGGCGGACGGAGCTCTGGCGGCGACCGGGCGTGAGGACGACCATTACGTCGCGGAGCTGAAGCACGGCCTCGCGGATATGGCCGCGTTCCGCAAGCGCGCGGACGCCCGCAGCGGGAGCGCGGATCAGACGATCGCCTACTACTCCGACCTCGTCGAACGCATCATCCGGGTCTACCAGAACGCGTTCAGCCATGCGGAAGACCCCGAGCTCATCCAGGAGAGCGGCCTGGTCGTCACGGTGTTCACGGTGTCCGAGATGGTGGCACGTGAGACCACCATCCTCGCCATGGCCGGGCCGTCCAAACGTCTGAGCTCTTCGGGGTTCGTCGAATTCGTCAACTCCGTCGGATCCCAGCGGTACCAGTACGACGAGTGGGTCGCGCCGTATCTGACGGCCGAGGACAAAGCGGCCTACGACCAGGTCTTCGCCTCGGACGGCTGGAAGACGAAGGTCCGGATCGAAGACGCGGTCATCTCCGACCACAAGAACACCGCGTCCGGCGTCAAGCTGCCCAGGGAGGCCGACGCCTGGCGGGCCGCGTACGACCAGTTCGCGCCGCGCGTTGCCGCGCTCGACGCGAAACAGGGGCGAGCACTGCTCGTGCACGCCGACGCCAAGGCCACGCAGCTGGAGAACGAGGTCGTCTGGCTGATCGTCGGAAACGGCGCAGCCGTCTTTGCCCTCGCGGCCGTCATCGTGCTCACCACGCGCTCGGTGCTCCGCCGCCTGCGCGGTCTGCACCAACGTACGGTGGCCATTGCTGAGTACACGCTGCCGGATGTCATTGCCCGGCTCCAGCGCGGACAGCCCGTCGACGACGCTGCGCTGCCCGCTGTGAGCGGAGACCGGGACGAGGTCGGACGTATCAGCGACGCGTTCGCCCAGGTCGTCTCCGTATCCGTCGACGGGCATGCGCGTCTCGCGGCCGAGCGTCAGGGGTTCGGTATGTTCGCCGCGGGAATCGCCTCGCGCACCGGAAACCTGGTCAGCCGCCAACTGACCCTCACTGACGAACTGCAGGACGCCTTCGGGCACGACGAGGAGCTTCTCGCCCGATTGATGCGATCCGACCAGTTGACGGTGGGTATGCGGCGGCAGATCGAGAACCTGCTCATCCTGGCAGGTGGGGAGATCCCCGATCCGCACACCGAGCCCATGCGCGTCGCCGACCTGCTGCGCGAAGCCGCCGCGGAAGTAGAGGACTTCCGGCGGATCGAGCGTCAGGCCCTGGACGAGATCAGCGTGGTACCGCGGGTGATCAGCGAGATCAGCCACCTCCTGGCAGAACTCCTCGACAACGCCACGCGGTTCTCCCCGCCGCAGTCGAAGGTGGTCGTCCGTGCCGAACTGGTGACAGACGGGCTGTTGGTCGCCATCGAGGACCGCGGGCCTCGGGTGACCGCCTCAACCTACGAGGAGATGAACGGGCGTCTGCACTCGGCCCCGCCGTATTCCGTCCTGGCGGAGAACGCGCACCGGCTCGGACTCTTCGTGGTCGGCCACATCGCCGAACAGCTCGGAGCCCAAGTGACGCTGCGCCGCTCGGTATACGGAGGGACGTCGGCCGTGGTGACCCTTCCCGAGGAACACCTGGTGCCGACCGAACCGGTCCGGGTCGAAGATGAAGCGCCGCGCCCGGCGGCGACGCCCGCCCCGGCACCGGGCCCACTCGACGGAGGAGGGCCCGAGTTGCTCCTGCACGCGAAGACCGGGGCAGCCGACCGTAGGACGCCGGAGCGCTCGCCCGAGCAGCCGGCGAAGAGTAAGCCGCCGCCGGTGTCTTCCCATACAGGGGACGGTGACGCGAAGCCGGCCCTCCCCGAGCGGGTCCCGCAAGCTCACATCGCCGAGCAGCTCCGCGCGCCACACGCAGCGGAGACTGCCGTCGAACGGGACGCTGCGACACCCGAAGAAGTGGCCGACGCCTGGGCGGACTACGAACACGGGACTCAGACAGTGGAAGAAGAACACCGACAGGATGAGCCATGACGACGACAACGAACGACATGATCTACAGCGTCCTGGACAACAACCTGAGCAGGATCGCCGGCATCAAGGGAGCCGTACTCCTTTCCAACGACGGGATCAAGCTCAGCTCGTACGGGCTGGAACGGGACCAGGCGGAGCGCGTGGCCGCCGCGTCCTCCGGCATCGCTTCCACGATGAAGGCGATATCCAGGGAGGTCGACGGCGGCCGGGTGATCCGCCAGCTGGTTGAGATGGACGACAGCTATCTCTGCATCGTCGGGTGCGGAGAGGGCAGCACACTCATCGTGGTGACCTCCCGCAAGGCGCGGCTGGGGGAGCTGGGCGGTGAAGCCGTGCGCACCGCTCAGGCGCTCGGTGAGTGGCTGAACACGCCTGAACGCGGCCAGGCGCAGCGGTCCTAATGGCGGACGAGCCCGGACCGCGAGAGGGAGGCCGCCGCCGGACACGGCTGTACGCGCTGACTGATGGACGTACGACGGCTGCACGCACCGCCCTCACCATGGACACCACGATCACGGCGGTGGCCGTCGCGGACGGCCACGGCAGCCTGCCCAGCGAGTGGCAGGCCATCCTCGCGATGTGCTCGCCTCCGGGCGGCCTGGCGGTCGCCGAGATCGCGGCGCGCACGCACATCCGCCTCACCCCCATGACGCTTCTTCTCGGCGAACTCGCGGATCGGGGACTGATCGAGCACCGGCCGCCCTTGGAAGGGACCGAGACCACCAATGTCCACCTGCTCATGAAAATCAGGGACAACCTTGCCCGGATATGACACCCCTGCCCAGGAAGCGGACCCCGTCAAGATCCTCATCGCTGGGGGATTCGGCGTCGGCAAGACGACCCTGGTCGAGACGGTCTCCGAGATCGAGCCGTTGCGCACCGAGGAGCGGCTGACGAGCGCGGGCGTCGGCGTCGACGACCTCGACGGCATCGAGTCCAAGGCGGTCACCACCGTCGCGATGGATTTCGGCCGCATCACCCTCACCGACGCACAGGTCGTGCTCTACCTGTTCGGCACACCCGGCCAGGAGCGCTTCTGGTTCATGTGGGACGACCTGCTGAACGGGGCGCTCGGGGCGATTGTCCTTGTCGACACACGACGCCTCGACCGCAGTTTCCCGGCCGTCGACTTCTTCGAGAACCGAGGGCTTCCGTTCGTGGTCGCCGCGAACTGCTTCCACGGCGAACAGCCCTACACCGCCGAGGAGATCAGAGCGGCGCTGCATCTGCGTGACCCGAACACACCCATCCATCTGCTCGATGCCCGCTCCCGTGACGACGCGCGCGGTGCGCTGCTCTCGCTTCTGGACATGCTCATCACCAAAGCCGGGGTCGCGGCGACCGGATGACCGCGGCCTGCCACGTGGTGGCGCCCGAAGACAGATCGGCACGACACGCCCCAACCTGAGGAACGATCTCGGGGATCGCAACACGCGCGGAGCGTCAAATGAGTGTCACGGCGGAGGCGCCGATGCCGAGGGCCACCCCAGCCCGACGGTCACGGGTAACCCCTCCTGCCGAAGCCACCGCGAGCACGGATGCACGCCAGTGGCCGGCGGCGCAGCGCTCTCAGTTCCCGCCGCCGCTGGAGTCCGACTCGTACGGGCGGTTGTCGGGGTGGTACTCCAGCGGGTGGGCCCGGTCGAGCTCGACGAGCAGGTCGCCGTCGCCGTCGCCGTCGGTGAAGACGTTCACGTGCGTGCCCGGCACGGGGATCCGGTGCGCGTAGGTGTTCAGGCGTGCCCGGACGAAGTGCTCTCCAGCGTCATCCTGGTAGCGGACCGGCACGTCACCGCCCCGGTTCCAGTCGGACGGGTCGGGGAGACCGGCGAGGAAGCCCGCGACGGGCGGTGCGCCGCCGGTCTTCGGCCAAGGTGCGCTGGTGTCGATGAACAGTGCGATGGCGACCCCGGGCAGCATCGACACCACCAGCACTGCAGCTCCCCGGAGTTCGGGGATCCGAGGCCAGGCAGGGTCGAACCGGTGCGAGATCGCCGGGTCCGGATCCATCGGGCAGACGCGTGCCCCGGGGCCTGAAGAGCACTGCGGATCGATCCGCGGCAGCAGGAGGGCCGTCATGGCGAATCCCGCGATCGCCCAGAGCATCGCGGCCGCGACCGCCGTGCGCAGCAGGTGCGGCCAGCCGCCATCGGGCACGGGGAGTGGGGGGCACTGCGTGTCCAACCCTCATCACTGCTGTCCTTCCGACAGCACACGCCACCCGTGTGACTCGCAGATGGAGAACGCGAAGAGCCCCAGCACCGCCGCACCCACGCTCGCCATCAGCGCGATGCCGGGGTGGAACCATGCAGGAAGGTCGGCGAACAGCTCGCCGCCGGTGAAGATCACGCCGATGAGCATCACCATCGTCAACAGGATCCCGCCCACCGCGATCACCCCACTGCACCCGGCCAGGAATCTCCATGCCCGTGCGCGCAGTGCTCCGGGCCCTGTGGGGCGGAACGGTTCCAGGGCTCTTTTGACCTCGTCGGGCCACCGGACGACGAGCACGTCGTTCACGAAGTGGGGATCAAGAGTGGTGTGACGAAAGGTGATGGTCTGTCCGACCAGGTTGCGCCCGCTGCCGGGCATCGACAGCGGGCACGGGACTCTCCGGTGGAGGATCCCGTGCCCTGGAGCGTCGGCGCTGATGATGAGCATGTCGGGCCCCTGCACATCGCATCCGGGACCATCCTCGATCGCGTCGTCGATCACGCCGACGGCGAGTTGCCCCTCGGCAAGCTGTTCCTCGCTCGGGGCAGGACGCGGCTTCGGCGGCGGGGTGAACTCACGGACAATCGCCTCCCAGAGTCGTCGGAGGGGAGTCGGCCAGCCGTGCATGCCGGAATTTCCGCTGCTCATCATCGACCATCTTTCGTGCCGCCCGGCCATCCGTCGAAGAGCGCGTCGTGCAGGTCGTCAGAGTCAAGGGTGTTGTGCCGGAAACGGATCGGTTCTCCGATCCGTCTGCGGGGATCATTCCCATCTCGGTACAGCCTCCGGCGGAGGACGACCCCGCCGGGCAGCTCTGCGCTGACCCTGAGGTCGTACCAGGCCTGATCGTCCCCGACTGCGGGCTTCTCGATCACCCTGTCGACTCGACCCGTCGACACGTGCCCGTCCGCGAAGCACGAGTAGAGGCGCCTGCGACTGCCGACAGTCATGATGATGGCTCCGAGGGTTGAGACGCTGATCGCGACGCCCCACAGCCACCAGTAGACGTCGGTGCGGTCGATTCCCGCGATGGCGGACCAGATGGCCAACGCCAGGGTCACGATCGGGGCGATGAACAGCGCAGCGAGGCCGCCCAGCGCCACGAGCACACCGATCGTCTCCACGCGGGACCAGCGCCGGATACGGGCCCGGCTCTCCGGAGTGCGCGCCTTCGCGATCCAGTCCGCAGTCTGGTCGTCGGCATTGTGGAGCGGGAGCCTCTGCTCGAGCCACCTCATGACGTGCTCTTTCGTGCTGCCTTCCGACGGAGCCTGCGGCGGATCTTCTGCAGCTTCTTGTGCCGCGGCACCGTCGTCACGGTCGCGTCACCCTCCCCGTCTCGGGGTTCGGTGAGGAGAACCCACCGATGCGCCTCGAAGTCCTCGGCGGGGCCGAAGCCGGGGATGGAGCGGAGGTAGAACCCTCCCGCGGCCTCCTCGCCGAACAACTCCGTGGACGAGATCACCCTGCGCTCCCGCAGCGATCCGGAGTCCAGCTCGCCGCGCACCCCCTCGTGCGACAGCCAGACGTGAAGCCCGAGGTGGATCCGAGTTGCTTGCTCGTCCGCCGTGCGGTGATCGATGGCGATGAAGGTCGGCCAGCTGCCGCCCTCGCCGTCATCGCTGCGATACGGGGAATGATGGACCGAGCAGGGGATGCTGTGCTGATGGATCCACTCGTTGTCCGCGCGCACCTGAGAGGTGAGGCTGAACCGGAACACGAGGACTCCGAGCGCGATGAGCAGCCAGACGGCGGCGCCGGCCCACACCAGCCAGAAGTTCCAGAGATTCCCCGGGGAGTTGTCGTCGAGCAGGTTGCCCGTCCAGCCGTCGCCGGGGTCGGTGACGGTGCCCCAGATCAGGTACCCGAGCGCGGCAAGGGGGAGGAGTACCCAGAAGATCGGCGCGTAGTAGAGCTCCGTTCGGCCCAATCCATCGGGGTCCTCCCATTTCGCGACCTCGTCCACCGACTCAGGCCTTGGCACCTCGCGAGGTCGGTCGAGCCGGGGCGGGGAGGAAGAGGCTGCGTCCGTCCACGCTGCAGGGTCGCCCGGCCACTGCGTCGTCGTGCCCTCCTGCATGGCGGCTCCTCCTCTTGGGTCCGGCGCTTGGCCATTTCGTCTCGTTCGGGTGGCTCGTGTGCACCTGCTCGAGGTAGACCGTGCGTTCGTCGACGAAGGACCAGATGTACGCGGTGCCCTTCGGCCTCGGCTTGTGCTGCCAGCGCTCATGGGCCGCGCCGCCGCGCTGGATCGTCCCGACCTCGCCCTTGAGCCGATAGTTCGTCGGCGTCGTCGCCAGAGGCGAGCGCGTGAGGAAGTCCCAGGTCTCCGTCATGGGTTGCGGATGATTGCGGCGAGGTCCCGCCACCCCTTCTGCGCGTCGGCGGTGGCGAAGGGGATCTCGTACTCGGCCTTCTTCGGTGGCCAGGACCAGTTGCCCCTTCTTGGCGGCCGCCACGCTCAGGGACGCTCCGCAGTCTGGGCCGCGTCGTCGTCGAGCCGTTCGAGGTCGGCGCTGCCGAGCCCGGCAGCCACAGCCGCAGCCGTCTCCTTCCAGGACGTCAGCTCGGCGATCGCCAGGTGCGGCTGATCTGTGGAGAGCGAGGCGCGCGCGGCGTCGACGAGGTCCTGCGCGCAGGACTCCCGATCCGTGAGGGAGAGCGCCAGCATCCAGGGGAAGGCCCTGGACATGCGCTCGGCGAGCGTGCCGTTGTCGTCGAGCGTCACGGTGATGAGCTGCTCAGCGAAGTTCAGCAGACGTGCGCGCCCCTCGGCCTCGCGCTGCGACATCAGCACCAGCGCCTCACCGTCGCGGCGCGTCACCGTGACAGGGGGGTCCTCGGCCTCGGCGAAGACCTCGGCCGAGTGCTTGCTCAGGTCCGAGGAACGCCGGGTCGCCCCGGGGAGTTCCGCTGCGATCGTCATGCACTCATCATATTCGGAGCGTGTTCGGAATCACAGCGAACACCCCGTTCCAACTCGTCGTCGGCGTCCGCCGATCCCTCGCCGGCATCGGCGCCGTCCGCACCCGCCGGCAGCACGCCACCGGAATGGTCCCGACGCCGCGACGGCGGCCGGGGCTCACCACCCGCGCCTGGCCGCCGACATCACGGCCGCGCACACCGCCCGCGGAGCGCGGGCAACCCGATGGCAGCCCGCATACGCCGGTGGCCGGACCCAAGGTCCGGCCACCGGCAGAAGAGACGAAACCCAGCGTGACTGCCCCCATCGACGCCCACGTCCGCCCTGTCACCCACCCCGCTCACCCCAGCGCCGTGACAGCTGTCCTGACCGGCCCTCAGGCCCACATCGCCCTCATGGGCCTGGAGGCAGCCGACTGGACCACCTATGAAGCTGCCGTCGATCGCTGACGCTGCGGCTCACTCCGGCCCCACTTAGACGTCGGCGCCGTCAGTGAGCAAGCGCTGTTGTGCCTGTTCTTCGGCGGCGTCAAGTGCCGGTTCGAGTGTGGCGAGCGCGGAGCGGAGCAGGTCTGGCAGCGAGCCGGACGGCACGACAAGCCCACCGGTTGTGAGGGGCGCGGCCGGAGGTTGGAGCCACTGCTGGAGCGCGACCCGAACCGCAGCGGCCACGCTCGCCG
Organism: Streptomyces armeniacus; assembly: GCF_003355155.1. NCBI lineage: Bacteria > Bacillati > Actinomycetota > Actinomycetes > Kitasatosporales > Streptomycetaceae > Streptomyces > Streptomyces armeniacus. The sequence goes on from NZ_CP031320.1 coordinate 5,607,417, forward strand.
CGAGGACGCGCGGGGCAGGCGTGCCGGCGTGGCCGAGGCGCTGGTCGATCGCGGCGGCGAGGGGCTGTTCGATCGCTGCTGCGGCGGCGAGGAACGTGTCACGCAGTACGGGACTGGCGGTGATCAGCAGCAGCTCGTCGTGGTCACGCGGTTCGGTGTACTGCTCCAGGATCGCTTCGGCCAGGGCATCGGCGAGGCGGACCTGGGAGGACCTGGCTGCCACGGCCGCGGCGACCCGGGATTCCCGTTCGGCGGTGACAGCGGCGACGATCGCCTGTTCGCGACTGGAGAAGTAGTTGTTGTAGGTCCTCGGCGAGACCCCGGCGGCCTCGGCGATGTCGTCGACGCGGACGTTGTCGGGCCCGTGTTTGAGGGCAAGCCGAAGTGCCGCCTCACGCAATGCCACTCGGGTGGCCTGCTTCTTCTCCTCGCGCAGCCCGGTCCGTCTCGTCGTCACCCTCGAAGTATCCCAACCTGAGTGCGTGCACGCAAACTTGCGTGCGCGCAATATTTGCTCCTACTCTCAGGCCCCCCTACAGAAAGGTCAGACGCATGCGAGCCAAGGGCATCTGCTACGACACCGGCTTCCTCCGCAACGGCAGCAGCTCCCGGGAGCACTTCGACCCCGACCTGGTCAAGAAGGAGCTGACCATCATCCGTGACGATCTCCACTGCACTGCGGTCCACATCACCGGCGGCGACCCGGGCCGCCTGGAACTCGCCGCCCGTCACGCCGCCGAGCTCGGACTGGAGATCTGGTTCTCGCCCTACCCGCTGGAGCTGACGACCGAGGAAATCCTCACCCTGATCGCTGACTGCGCAGAGCGGGCCGAGCGATTCCGGACGCAGGGAGCCGAGGTCGTGTTCGTTACCGGCGCCGAGCTGAGCGTCATGAACCATGGGTTCCTCGAAGGCGACGGCACCGAAGAGCGACTCGGCTGGCTACTGAGCGACCCGGCCCGTCGGCCCGAGAGAATCGCCGCGGTCGGCACCCGCCTCAACACCTTCCTCCGCGAAGCCGTGGCGGTGGTCCGCGAGCGCTTCCACGGCAAGGTCACCTACGCCGCCATCCAGTTCGAAGCCGTCGACTGGGACTTGTTCGACTTCACGACCTTCGAACTCATCCGATCTGCGGAGGTAGCCGACCGATTCCGAGAAGCCGTGCGCAGCCTCGTCGCACAGCCCAAACCGGTCGCTGTCACCGGCTTCGGCACCGCCACCTGGCGCGGCGCGGGTGACGTCGCGCCCCGCAGCATGGAAATCCTCGAAACCGACGAAGCGACCGGGGCGCCGATCCGGCTGACCGGGGAATACGAGCGCGACGAGGCCGGCCAAGCGGCCTACCTGAGCGAGCTGCTGGAGATCTTCGACAGCGAGGGCGTCGACAGCGCCTTCGTGTTCCTCTTCGCGCTGTACAACCTGCCCCACCGCCCCGATGGCGATCCTCGCGACGACCTCGACCTCGCCAGCCTCGGCATCGTCAAGATCCTCGAAGACCGCCACGGCGACACATACCCCGACCTGCCCTGGGAGCCCAAGGCCGCCTTCGCCGCAATCGCCGGCCACTACCGCGACCGAGTCCGTTCGGATCAAGACGTGAGGGCTGGATGAGGCCCTGGAAGTCCTTCATCGTTTCTCCGTGCTCGATCGGTCGGCAGTGTCTGGCGGGGTCCGGGGACGCGGCACAACCGGCGATCCCGCGCATCATTGACAGTCCCCCGCCACGCCCTGCCCCGCTCGTCGAAAGGCACCACCCCACGACCACAGAGCAGCCACGAAGCAAGCACGGCCAACGAGCCGCAGGACTCAGCAGGTCTGCGCTCGGCGTCGCTCACGCTCCGCGCCCCATGGACATACGCCGCCCTGCCGGGCCCTGACCTGCCCGACAAAGCGCCTGACGCCCCATCAGAACGAGCGTCAACTGAGCGTCACGAGCGTCATTTCAGCGTCAGGATATCGCCCGTAACGCCCACACCGCACATCATGCGCACGCACAAAACCTCAGGTCAGCGCCGCTTCTTCGCCGGCTCCAGGATCGCGACGCACTCCATGTGGTGCGTCATCGGGAACAGGTCGAACGCCCGGAGGAAGTGCGGGACATAGCCCGCGTCCGCGAAGTAGCGGAGGTCGCGGGCCAGGGCCGCCGGGTCGCAGGCGACGTACGCGATGCGGCGCGGGCCCAGGCCCGCGACGTGGGTCACCGTGCGCTTGCCCGCGCCCGCGCGGGGCGGGTCGAGGACGACGATGTCGGCCTCGGTGATGCCCGTACGGGGCAGCACCGCGTCGACCTTGCCGTGCTCGATGCGGACGCGCGGGAAGTCGTCGAGGTTGTGCCGGGCGTCCTCCACCGCGCGCTTGTCGGACTCGATGCCGAGCACCGCGCCGCGTTCCCCGACGCGTTCCGCGAGGGCGCCCGCGAAGAGGCCGACGCCGCAGTACAGGTCGAGCGCCATCTCGCCCTTGCGCGGGGTGAGTCCGCGCATCACCGCGTCCACGAGCATGCCGGGCGCCTGCGGGTGGCCCTGCCAGAAGCCGCCCTCGCCGACGCGCCAGGTGCGGTCGTCGGCGCGCTCGCGGACGTACGGGCGGCCGTGTACGCGGTGTACCGCCTTGTCCTTCTCGCCGACGCGCAGCACCGAGACCGGACGGTCCAGTTCCACCAGCGGCAGCCTGCCGCCGGGGCGTGGGGTGAGCACCACCTGGCGGTCGTTGGAGCCGGTGGCGGCGATGGCCTCGACGGAGGCGAGCTCCGGCCAGGTCCGCTTCTCGATGCCCAGCTCGGTCACGCCGGGCGCCGCGATCAGGCAGCGGTCGATCGGCTCGACCTCGTGCGAACGGTGCCGGCGCAGCCCCGCGCGGCCCTCCGCGTCCACGGCGTACTGCACGCGCGTACGCCACTGGGGCACCTCGCCGGCCGGCACCTTGTCGCCGGGTGCGGGCTCGACGGTGCCGTCCCAGTGCACGTCCTCGGGTGTCATCCCGGCCAGCCGCGCCAGCTGCTCGGTGAGCACCTCGCCCTTGAGGCGGCGCTGCGCGCCCGGCTTGGCGTGCTGCCAGTCGCAGCCGCCGCAGCGGCCGGGTCCGGCGTACGGGCAGGGGGCGGGCACCCGGTCCTTGGACGCGGTGAGGACCTCGACGGCGTCTGCGCGCAGGTAGCTGGAGGCGGTCGTCCCCTCGGTGACGCGGGCGCGTACGCGCTCGCCGGGCAGCGTGTGCCGTACGAACACGACCTGCCCCGCTTCCGTACGGGCGACGCAGTGCCCGCCGTGCGCGACGGGCCCGACCTCCAGCTCGTACTCCTCCCCCACGCGGGAGGCGGCGGGAGCGTCGGGCTCCGTGCCGGCGGGCTCCGTGCCGGCGGGCTCCGTGCCGGCGGAGGGGTCGGCGCTGTCGGGCAGGTGCTCGGGCATGAGGGGGATGGCTCCAGTACGGGGCGGGGAAAGGCGGCTGAAGGCGGCGGACCGGGCCGGAATGGGGCTGCCGGGCCGTGCGAAGGAGGGACAGCCGTCCAGTCTACTGCTGGTGTTCGTCTCTCTTGCGCGCACCGGGTACGGGACCCCGCCGTACGGCGCCGGGCGCGTTCCACTCGGCGCGCTTGCGGGCTCGCTTGCGGGCGATCTCGGAGGACTCCAGCTGCCAGGGTACGGACGTCACCATGACGCCCGGCGTGAACAGCAGCCGCCCCTTCAGGCGCAGCGCGCTCTGGTTGTGCAGCAGCTGCTCGTACCAGTGGCCGACGACGTACTCCGGGATGTACACGCTCACCACGTCCCGCGGGCTCTCCCTGCGCAGCCGCTTCACGTAGTCGATGACGGGCCGGGTGACCTCGCGGTACGGCGACTCGAGGATCTTGAGCGGTACGTCGAGGCCCCGCTGGTCCCACTCCCGGCGCAGCTCCTTCGTCTCCGCCGGGTCCACGCTGATGGTGACGGCCTCCAGGGTGTCGGAGCGCATCAGCCGGGCGTACGAGAGGGCGCGCAGCGTCGGCTTGTGGATCTTCGAGACGAGCACGATGGAGTGGACGCGGGAGGGCCGTACGAGCGCCTCGCCGCTGTCGTCGTCTGCGGCGAGCTCGTCGGACACCCCGTCGTAGTGCCGGCGGATGGCGGTCATCAGCGCGTAGAACAGCCCCATGCCGACCAGCGAGACCCACGCGCCGTGCGAGAACTTGGTGACCAGCACGACGACCAGCACCATGCCGGTGAAGAACGCGCCGAACGTGTTGATGGCGCGGGAGCGGATCATGTGGCGGCGGTTCGCGGGCACCCGCTCGGACCGGAGGTGCCGGTTCCAGTGCCGGACCATGCCGATCTGACTGAGCGTGAAGGACACGAAGACACCGACGATGTACAGCTGGATGAGCCGCGTCGAGTCGGCCTCGTACACGAGGACGAGTATCGTGGCGGCCGCGGCCACCAGCACGATGCCGTTGGAGAACGCCAGCCGGTCGCCTCGGGTGTGCAACTGCCGCGGCAGGTAGCGGTCCTGGGCGAGGATCGAGCCGAGCAGCGGGAAGCCGTTGTACGCGGTGTTGGCCGCCAGGAAGAGGACGAGCGCGGTGGCGGCGGAGAGGTAGACGAACGGCAGCGAACCGTCACCGAAGACCGCGGCGGCCACCTGCGAGATGACCGGGTTCTGGGTGTAGTCGGCGCCCGCGGGCACCCCGTCGATGAGGATCTCGGAGGCCGGTTTCTCGGCCATCTTCACGTCCGTGGCCAGCGCCAGCGCGATGATGCCGCAGAACATCGTGACGGCGATGACGCCCATCATGGCCAGGGTGTTGGCGGCGTTCTTCGACTTCGGCTTGCGGAAGGCGGGCACCCCGTTGCTGATCGCCTCGACGCCGGTGAGCGCAGCGCAGCCGGAGGAGAACGCGCGGAGCAGCAGGAACGCGAGGGCGAAGCCGGCCAGGCCCTCGGTGTGCTCGGTGTGGATCTCGTAGTCCGCGGTCGGCGCCTTCATGTCGTCGCCGAGCACCGTGCTCCGTACGATGCCCCAGACGATCAGTCCGAAGACGCCGGCGACGAAGCAGTACGTGGGGATGGCGAACAGCGTGCCGGACTCCCTGACACCGCGCAGGTTCATCAGCGTCAGGAGCAGGATTATGCCGACGGCGCAGGCCGTCTTGTGCTCCACCACGAACGGGATCGCGGAGCCCAGGTTCTCCACCCCGGAAGAGATGGAGACGGCGATGGTGAGGACGTAGTCCACGAGCAGCGCGCTGGCCACCGTGAGACCGGCGCGGCGGCCGAGGTTGGTCGTGGCGACCTCGTAGTCGCCGCCGCCGGAAGGGTAGGCGCGTACGTTCTGCCGGTAGGAGGCGACGACCGTGAACATCAGCACGATGACGGCGACGGCGATCCACGGGCTGAAGTGGTACGCGGAGGCCCCGGCGATCGACAGTACGAGCAGCACCTCGCCCGGCGCGTACGCGACCGACGACAGCGGGTCGGACGCGAACACCGGCAGCGCGATCCGCTTCGGCAGCAGCGTCTCTCCCAGCCTGTCGCTGCGGAGGGCGCGGCCGATGAGGATGCGCTTCGGTACGTCGGTCAACTTGGGCACGGGGAGGATCGTATGCGGTCAGCCGTGCGATGCTGATACGGCCCGCTGTACGGGATGAGAGGGACGGGCGTGCACATTGTGATCATGGGCTGCGGGCGGGTCGGATCCGAACTCGCACAGGCTCTGGAGCAGCAAGGCCACACCGTCGCGGTGGTGGACCGCGACCCGACCGCCTTCCGGCGGCTGGGCTCCGGGTTCGGCGGCCGCAGAGTGACCGGCATCGGCTTCGACCAGGACACCCTGCGGGAGGCCGGGATCGAGGAGGCCGGGGCGTTCGCCGCCGTCAGCAGCGGCGACAACTCCAACATCATCTCGGCCCGCGTCGCCCGCGAGACCTTCGGTGTCGACAACGTCGCCGCGCGCATCTACGACCCCCGCCGCGCCGAGGTGTACCAGCGGCTGGGCATCCCCACCGTCGCCACCGTCCGCTGGACGGCCGACCAGATGCTGCGCCGGCTCCTCCCGGACGGCGCCGAGCCGCTCTGGCGCGACCCCAGCGGCGCCGTACAGCTCGCGGAGGTGCACGCGTCGCCCGCCTGGGTCGGGTTCCGCGTCAGCAAGCTCCAGGAGGAGGCCGGGGTGCGGGTCGCGTTCCTCACCCGGTTGGGCGAGGCGATGCTGCCGACCTCGCAGACCGTCCTGCAGGAGGGTGACCTGGTGCATGTGATGATGCGCTGCGACCAGATCGCCGACGTCGAGGCGGCGTTCGCGAAGGGGCCCGAGGAGGCGCAGCAGCGATGAGGGTGGCGATTGCGGGAGCGGGCGCGGTGGGCCGCTCCATCGCGGGCGAGCTCCTGGAGAACGGGCACGAGGTGCTGCTCATCGACAAGGCGCCGACGGCGATCTCGGTGGAGCGCGTCCCGCAGGCCGAGTGGCTGCTCGCGGACGCCTGCGAGATCACGTCGCTCGACGAGGCCGCGCTGGAACGCTGCCACGTGGTGATCGCCGCGACCGGCGACGACAAGGTCAACCTGGTCGTCTCGCTGCTCGGCAAGACGGAGTACGGCGTGCCGCGGGTCGTCGCGCGGGTCAACAACCCCAAGAACGAGTGGCTGTTCAACGAGTCGTGGGGCGTCGACGTCGCCGTCTCCACGCCGCGGCTGATGTCCGCGCTGGTGGAGGAGGCGGTGAGCGTCGGCGACCTCGTACGGCTGCTGCGCTTCTCGCAGGGCGACGCGAACCTCGTCGAACTGACCCTGCCGCCGGAGGCGGCCCTCGCGGGCACCCGCGTCGGCGACGTGACGTGGCCGCAGGACACGGCGCTGGTCACGATCATCCGCGGCAACCGCGTGATGGCGCCCGACCCGGAGGACGCGCTGGAGGCCGGCGACGAGCTCCTGTTCGTGGCGGCGCCGGCGCGGGAGGAGCAACTCGAGGACCTGCTCTCGGTCCGCGGCGGCACCACCTGATCCCGTCCGGCACTGTGAACACGGCGCTCAGCCGACGAACCAGCCCGTCCGGCGATTGAGGACGGACCCCGGCCGGTCGCCGGGGCGCGCTGGGCCGCGATGCCGTGTCCGTCCACCGGCGGGTGCGGCCGGTCTGTGGCTGAGGGCCGTCCTCAAACGCCGGACGGGCTGGATGCGGCGAGGCCCGTCCCCAGCCGCAGGCTGAGAGGGGGCGCGGCGCCGCAGAAGGGCTAGTCGCGGCGGTGGCGGGGGGCGCCGTCCGTGGGGGTTGAGGCCGCGGCCTTCGCCCGCTCCTCCGCTTCCTCCTCCGCCTCCATCTCCGCGATCACATTGATCGGCGGCGGCGCCTTCGCGAGGAAGATCCAGGTGAGGTAGACCGCCAGCAGCAGCGGCGGGATCTTCAGGGCCACCGTGACCCAGCCGAACCGCGTGGGGTCCGCCCACCAGTACAGCGGGAAGAGGATCGCGGACTTGCCGAGGAAGATGAAGCCCCACGCGTAACTGGCCTTGACGTACGCCCTCTTGCGGCCCGGATTGCGGGTGCGCCAGGAGAGGTTCTCCTTGAAGACCGGCCCGAGGAGCAGGCCCAGCAGCGGGTAGCCGACGGCCGCGCTGACGAGGTACGCGAGGGCGAGGCCCAGGCCGTACAGCATGCCGGGGAGGTAGAAGTCCTTGGCGTTGCCGGTCACCATCGCGAAGACGACGCCGACGAGCACGCCGAAGACGCCGCTGAAGGCGTGCTTCAGGGTGTCGCGGCGAACCAGCCGGGCCACGCCCAGCAGGCCGGAGAGGACCAGCGCGGCGACCGCGGCGACGTGCAGGTCCTTGTTGATCGTGAAGATGAGGATGAAAACGAGGCCGGGCACCGTCGTCTCCACCAGGCCGCGCACGCCGCCGAACGCCTCGAAGAGGGCCGCCTCGGTGAGGGCGTGCGAGCCGGACGGGCCGTGCGCGTCGGACGCCCCGTTCGCGTCGGATCGGCCGTGCGCGTCTGGCAGACCGTTCGCGTCAGGGCCGTCCTGGTCGGACGGCCCGTCCCGGTCGGTGCCGGTCGGCTTGTCGAGGGAGGTCACCCACTACTCCTGTCCGAGGGGTCGCAGCTCGTACTTCGGGTTGAACAGCACCGGGCGGCCGTGGTTCATCGAGATGCGCCCCCAGGCGATCATCTTCCTGCCCGGTTCTATGCCCGCGATGGCCCGGCGGCCCAGCCAGACCACGTCCAGCGCGGCCGAGCCGTCGAAGAGCTCCGCCTCCAGGGTGGGCACTCCGGCGCGCGGCCGCAGCGTGACCGTGCGGAGTGTACCGGTGACCCGTACGACCTGCCGGTCGCCGCAGTCGCAGATCCGCGTGCAACCGGTCGTGACCGCGTCCTCGCGCAGCTCGGCCGAGCGGAGGTCCTCCTCGGAGGAGGACAGCCGTTCCAGGAAGCGCCGGAACCGTCCGGCCGACTTCTCGTCTCGGATCGCACCCGTCATAACCGCCAGCGTACCGGTGCGCGTACGCCCCCATCACGCCTCGTCCCGCCCGTATTCCGCGGCACATCCCGCCCCGCCCGTCTCTCGCACCCGGCCCGTCACACCTCGAAGCGGTATCCCATTCCCGGTTCGGTCACGAAGTGCCGCGGCCGCGACGGGTCGGCCTCGAGTTTGCGGCGCAGTTGCGCCATGTAGACGCGGAGGTAGTTGCTCTCGGTGCCGTACGAGGGCCCCCACACCTCCTGCAGCAGCTGCTTCTGGCTGACGAGGCGGCCCGAGTTCCGTACGAGCGCCTCCAGCAGGTGCCACTCCGTGGGGGTGAGCCGTACGTCCCGGCCGTCCCGGTGGACCTTCTTCGCGGCGAGGTCGACGCTGAACGCGTCGGTCTCGACGACCACCCCCTCGCCGCCCGCACCCGTCGCGGGCTCCGCCCGGCGGACGGCGGCGCGCAGCCGCGCGAGCAGTTCGTCCATGCCGAACGGCTTGGTGACGTAGTCGTCGGCGCCCGCGTCCAGCGCCTCCACCTTCTCGTCGGAGGTCTGGCGGGCGGAGAGCACCAGGATGGGGATGCGGGTCCAGCCGCGGATGCCGCGGATGACGTCGACGCCGTCCATGTCGGGCAGCCCGAGGTCGAGGATGACGACGTCAGGGTGGCGCTCGGCGGCGAGCCGCAGCGCGCCGGCGCCGTCGTGCGCGGCGTCCACCACGTACTTCCGCGCCCTGAGGTTGATGACGAGAGCGCGGACGATCTGCGGTTCGTCGTCGACTACGAGCACCCGGTGCATTCGGGAGCGTCCTTCCTGTCGTGGGCCTTCCGTGCCGGCGGCCCGTGCGGGCCGCCCGGCAGCCGTACCGCCCGTACCGCCCATGCCGGTGCGGGTGCCGCCCGTACGGCCCGGTGCCGCCCGTACCGTACGGTGGCCCGCTCACGGCGCGGCCGAGGCGGCGGACCGCCCCGGCGGCGGCCGTACGGCGGCGTGGTCCGCCCGGGGCGGCGCGGCGGCGCGCAGCGTGAGCACCATCGTCATGCCGCCTCCCGGGGTGTCCTCGGCCTCGAGTGTGCCGCCCATCGCCTCCGCGAAGCCGCGGGCGACGGCCAGCCCGAGGCCGACGCCGGCGCCGCGCGGTGCGTCACCGTGGCGCTGGAACGGCTCGAAGATACGGTCCTTCGCGCTGTCGGGCACGCCCGGCCCGCGGTCCGTGACGCGTACTTCCACGCGTTCGCCGAGCGCGCTCGCGCGTACGAGGACCGGGCTGCCGTCCGGGCTGTACTTGACGGCGTTCTCGACGATGTTGGCGACGGCGCGCTCCAGCAGCCCGGGGTCCACGGCGACCATCGGCAGCGACTGCGCGATGTCCAGCCCGGCGCTGCCCGCGGGGACGCCCGACAGTGCCTTCGGCACCACCTCGTCCAGGCCGATCTCGCGGATCAGCGGCGTGACGGTGCCGGTCTGCAGCCGGGACATGTCGAGCAGGTTCCCGACGAGCTGGTCGAGCCGGTCGGCGCCCTCCTCGATGGCCTCCAGCAGGTCGGCCTCGTCCTCCTCGGACCACTCGACGTCGTCGGAGCGGAGCGAGGAGACGGCGGCCTTGATGGCGGCGAGCGGGGTGCGCAGGTCGTGCGAGACGGCGGCCAGGAGTGCCGTACGGATACGGTTCCCCTCCGCCAGTTCGCGGGCCCGTTCCGCCTCGTCCAGCAGCCGCTGCCGGTCCAGTACGCGGGCGGCCTGCGCGGCGAACGCGGCCAGCACCCGGCGGTCCTCGGCCGGCAGCGCCCGCCCGCGGAGCACGAGCATCATGCGGTCGCCGACCGGCATGTCGACCTCGCCGTCCTCGGGCCGGGCCGGCGGCTCGCCGCTCCCGGCCCCGCCGACGCTGCCCGCGCAGCTCCATCCGGCGTGCTCGTGCTCGCGTTCCAGCAGCGCCACGGAGTCCATGGCGAAGGTCTCCCGTACGCGTTCCAGGAGCGCGTCGAGTGAGTCCTCGCCACGCAGGACGCTGCCCGCGAGGACGGACAGGATTTCCGACTCGGCGCGCAGCCGGGCGGCCTGGTGGGTACGGCGTGCGGCCAGGTCGACGACGGAGGCGACGGCGATGGCGATGGCCACGAAGACGACGATCGCGACCAGGTTGCGGGGGCTGGAGATGGTCCAGGTGTGGACGGGCGGGGTGAAGAAGTAGTTGAGCAGCAGCGAGCCGGTGGCGGCCGAGGCGAGCGCGGGCAGCAGCCCGCCGATCAGCGCGGAGACGACGGTGACCAGCAGGAAGAGCAGCACGTCGTTGGCGAGCCCGAGGTCCGGTTCGAGGCTGGTGAGGAGCAGCGTGAGCAGGCAGGGGCCGAGCAGCCCGGTGAGCCAGCCCGCGCCGATACGGGCCCGGCCGAGGCGGGCGCCGCGGGCGCCGGGCAGTCCGCGGCCCTTGGCGACGTGCTCGTGCGTCACGATGTGCGCGTCCAGGTCGGGCCCGGAGTCGCGGGCGACGCCCGCGCCGACGCCGGGCCCGAACACGTACTGCCACGCCTTGCGGCGGCTGGACCCGAGGACGATCTGGGTGGCGTTGACGCCGCGGGCGAACTCCAGCAGCGCCTGCGGTATGTCGTCGCCGATCACGTGGTGGTACGTGCCGCCCAGGTCCTCGACGAGGGTCCGCTGGACGGCGAGCTCCTTGGGCGAGGCGGCGGTGAGCCCGTCGGAGCGGGCCACGTGGACGGCGAGGATCTCGCTGCCGGAGCCCTTCGCGGCCATCCGGGCCGCGCGCCGGATCAGGGTGTGGCCCTCGGGCCCGCCGGTGAGGCCGACGACGATCCGCTCGCGGGCCCGCCAGGTGGACCGGATGCGGTGCTCCTCGCGGTACTGCTGGAGGTACTCGTCGGCGCGGTCCGCCGTCCAGAGCAGGGCGAGTTCGCGCAGGGCGGTGAGGTTGCCGGGGCGGAAGTAGTTGGAGAGCGCCGCGTCGATCTTGTCGGGGGCGTAGATGTTGCCGTGTGCCATCCGGCGGCGCAGCGCCTGCGGGGACATGTCGACCAGCTCGATCTGGTCGGCGCGGCGCACCACCTCGTCCGGTACGGTCTCCCGCTGCCGTACGCCCGTGATCGACTCGACGGCGTCGCCCAGCGACTCCAGGTGCTGGATGTTGACGGTCGAGATCACGTCGATGCCCGCGGCGAGCAGGTCCTCCACGTCCTGCCAGCGCTTCTCGTGCGGGCTGCCGGGCGCGTTGGTGTGGGCGAGCTCGTCGACGACGGCGACGGCGGGGCGGCGGGCGAGCACGGCCGCGGTGTCCATCTCGCCGAGGACGGCGCCCCGGTGCGTGTACGTGCGGCGCGGGACCTGCTCCAGGCCGTCGCACAGCCTCTCCGTACGGGTCCGGCCGTGGTGCTGCAGGAAGCCGACGACCACGTCCGTGCCGCGTTCGGCCCTGCGGTGCGCCTCGCTGAGCATCGCGTACGTCTTGCCGACCCCGGGCGCGGCGCCGAGGTAGATCCGCAGCGTGCCGCGCCGGGGCGCGGGCCGGGTGGGGTGTGCCGCCGACATGCCCCCATTGTCACCGGGGGACGCCCGTACGGGCGCCGTACGGGGGCGTGCGGGCGTCAGGGTTCCGTATGGATGTGCGAACCGGGGCAGCGGTACGGGGGCCGCGGGCGCGGCGGTCAGTCCTCCCGTATCCGCCCGTCGGCCAGCTCCAGCACCTCGTCGGCGAGGCCGAGCAGCGTCTCGTCGTGGGTCGCCACGAGTGCGGTGACGCCCTCGCTGTGCACGACCGCGCGGAGCAGCTCCATCACGGCCATGCCGGTCTCGGCGTCCAGCTGGCCGGTCGGCTCGTCGGCGATCAGCAGGGACGGCCGGTTGGCCAGAGCCCGTGCGATCGCGACGCGCTGCTGCTGGCCGCCGGACAGCTCGCCGGGGCGCTGCGCGGCGTGGTCGGCGAGGCCGACGAGGGCGAGCAGCAGCGCGACGCGCTCCTCGCGCTCGCGCGCCGGGAGCCTGCGCAGGCGCATGGGGACGCCGACGTTCTCGGCGGCGGTGAGGACGGGCAGCAGCCCGAACGCCTGGAAGACGAAGCCGATCCGGTCGCGGCGCAGCGCCAGCAGCTGCTCCTCGCCGAGCCCGGCCAGTTCGGTGCCGTCGACGGTGATCCGCCCGGAGCCGGGTGTGTCCAGGCCGCCGACGAGGTTGAGCACGGTCGTCTTGCCGGACCCGGAGCGGCCCTTGAGCGCGACGAGACGGCCGCGCGGCACGCTGAACGAGACGCCGCGCAGGGCGTGTACGGCGGTCGGGCCGGTGCCGTACGTGCGGTGCAGGTCCTCGACGCGCACGAGCGCGCCGCCCGGTTCCGCTTCCGGCTCCGGTTTCCGTTCCGCTTCCGGCTCCGCCGCTGTCTCCGCCTCCGTGGTGACGGCCGCCCTCGCGGCACCCGTGGCACGCTCGCGCATCGTTCCCCCCTCGCCCCTTCCGCCCTCCTGCGCCCGCGGCTCCCCCGCGCGGGCGCCCGCCTGGCCGTACGGCCGCCGAGCGGTCAGACAGACCGTACCCGGCGGCGGTTCGCGGCGTCATGGGGCCGGAACGGGAACGGCGCGCGGGCAGGCGGGCGCACGGGCGGGTCACGGCACCAGGTCGTCCCACCACCACGCGAGGGACGGCAGCGGCAGCGGCTCCGCGCGGGAGTCGCGGGGGCGATCGGCCCACACGATGCGGTCCGGCGCGGCGGTCTCTCCCGGGCCCTCGGCGCCGCTGTTGAGGCTGAGATAGCGGGGCACGATCAGGCCCCACTCGGCGTTGCCGCGGATGCCGTGGCCGAGGTCCGTGAGATAGCGGGCCAGTTCGCGGCTCGCCCGGCGCAGGACGCGTTCGCGGAGGGTGAGGAAGCGGCACAGCATGCGGTCCCGCAGGGCGAACGCGTCGTCCAGGGCCTGCTCGTACGGCACGTCGCGTTCGTGTGCGAGCACGTTGACGAGGTTCTGGTCCGTCTGCTCCCGGCTGGCCTCCTTGGCGAGCGAGTGGAAGTCGTTGTCGAGGCTGGCGACGAGGATGGCCATCTCGGTCAGCGCGACGACCGCCGGGGAGTCCATCTCGGCGGCTGGCACCTCCGCGGCGTTGGCGATCTCCAGCATGGCGAACGTGGGTTCGCCGCCCGCGGCGTGCAGCCGCATGACGCAGTAGTCGTCGAGGCCGGGCATGAGGCCGCGGGCGCGGTTCCCGACCTGCCACTGCACGCCGGACAGCCACGCGCGGTGCGCCGCCTCGAACCGCCGTACCTGCGTCGGCGTCGCGCAGGCGCGGAAGCGCTCGCCGAGGTCGTGTACGGCGGCCGCGAGCGCGTCGTCGCCCTCGTACGCGCCGGGCAGTTCCAGCGCGCGCTGCACGCGGCCCGCCATCGCGGCGAACGCGGCGGGGTCGGCGGCCAGTTCGCCCTCGTCGCAGCGGGCGTCGTCGAAGGCGAAGCCCCAGTACACCCAGCAGGCGGTGATCCAGAGCCGGTCGGGGTCCGCCTCGGGCACGAAGCGGGCGTAGAAGTCGGCGCTCCTGCTGCCGAGCACCCAGGCCCGTTCGGCGGCCGTACGGCAGAAGCCGGACCGGTCGATCCAGTCGACGGCGCGGGTCTCGGCCTCGTCCACCCGGGGGTGCATGGCGGGGTCGATGGGGCAGTAGAAGGGCTCGATCAGCTCGGCGAGGTCGCGCGGCCCCTCGCGCGTCGCGAGGTACGCGTCGATGTCCCGGTGGAACTCGCTCAGCAGCGCCGGGAACTCCAGCTCCGCCAGCCGCTCCTGGTACGGCGGCGTCACCTCCACGACCTCGGCTCCCGCCGCGCGCAGCTTCTCCGCCGTACGGCCCATCAGCGCGTCCACCTCCTTGCCGAGAGAGGGCAGGCGCCACAGGCCGATGCGTTTGCCGTGCAGGTCGCCGAGGCTCGGGGCGGTGTCGGTGTCCCCGGCGCGGGCGCTGTCCGCGGCGCGGGCGCTGTCCGCGCCGCTGAGCACGGCGAAGGTCAGCGCCGCGTCGATCACGTTGCGCGCCATCGGCCCTGCCGTGTCCTGCTCGGCCGAGATCGGCACCACGCCGTCCTGGCTGACGAGGCCGAGGCTCGGCTTGTGGCCCACGACACCGTTCATCCCGGCCGGGCAGACGATCGAGCCGTCCGTCTCCGTACCGATCGCCACCTGCGACAACGACGCGGCCAGCGCCGCACCCGAACCGGACGACGAGCCGCAGGGGTTGCGGTCCAGCACGTACGGGTTACGGGTCTGGCCGCCCACCGCAGACCACCCCGACGTGGGCTTCGCCGCACGGAAGTTGGCCCACTCGGACAGGTTGGCCTTGCCGAGGATGACCGCGCCCGCCTCGCGCAGCCGGGTCACCAGGGCGGCGTCCGTACGCGGCGGCTTCCCGGCCAGCGCCAGCGAACCGGCGGTCGTCGGCATGTCGCGGGTGTTCACGTTGTCCTTGAGCAGCACGGGTATGCCGTCGAGCGGCCCGCGGGTGTGGCCGCGCCGGTGCCGTACGTCGCTGGCGGCGGCCTGGCGCAGCGCCGTCGGGTCGGTGCGGAGCACCGAGTTGAGCTTCGGGTCGATGGCCTTGATGCGCCGCAGATAGGCGTTGGTCAACGCCCGCGAGGTCAGCGAACCGTCCGCCATACGCGCCTGCAGCTCGGGGATCGTCACCGTGTCGAGGTCGACGCCGTTGCCGAGCGCCGTCGTCGGAGGCACCCCGTCCGGCGGCGCCGCACCGCCCCCGGGCTCGGCCGCCTCCGCACTCGGATTCGGCGCACCCGTCAACAGGGAACCCGCGACCAGCGCGGCGATCAGTGTGGCAACGCTCCTCTTCGCCATGGGCGTTAGCGGACTACAAGCCGGCGCGGGGCGCAAGGGGGCCCTGGTGCGTACGGTCACTTTGCGCCGCGGGCGGGGTGCGCGGGTGCCGGGGCCCGGCTCCCGGCTCCCGGCACCCGGCACCCGGCACCCGGCCACGACGGCGGTACGCCTGGCCGCGGGCCGTCCGACCGGCCGGCTGACGCGTTGTGGCCGCTCCGGTCCGTCCTCAAACGCCGGACGGGCTTGGGCGGGTGACCGTCCCCGTCCCCGCGGGAACGGCGGGAAAGTACGTGTACGCGCCCATCCCGCCTCCACACCACTCGTTTCCGCCGCCTGCCGGGCCGCTGCCCGGCGCGCTGAATCAAGCGTCGCTGAATCAGGCGGGCCCGTTCAGGCGTCGCGGCGGCCCGGTGGGGACTGGGATGTGGAGCCGCGGACCACCAGTTCCGGTTGGAAGACGAACTCCGTGCGGGGGACCGGGTTTCCGCCGATTTCCTCGAGGAGGCCCTGGACCGCGGCGTTCGCCATCGAGCGGACCGGCTGGCGGACCGTGGTCAGGGGCGGGTCGGTGAAGGCGTTGAGTTCCGAGTCGTCGTAGCCGATGACCGAGACGTCCGCGGGGACGCGGAGGCCGCGCTGGCGGGCGGCGCGTACGACACCCAGCGCCATGAGGTCGCTGCCGCAGACGATGCCCGTGCAGCCGTCGTCCAGCAGCGGTCCCGCCGCCGCGTGGCCGCCCTCCACCGTGAACAGCGTGTGCCGCACCGAGCCCCGTACGGTGCCGCCCAGCGCGCGTACCGCGTCCGTGAAGCCCTCCGCCTTGCGGCGGGACGGTACGAAGCGCTGCGGGCCGACGGCCAGGCCGATACGGGTGTGGCCGAGGTCGGCCAGGTGCCGGACCGCCATCCGGGCCGCGGCGCGGTCGTCCGGGGAGACGAAGGGCGCGCTGATCTTCTCGTTGTAGCCGTTTATCAGGACGAACGGGACGCCGCGGCCCGCGAGTTTGGCGTACCGGCCGGGGTCGGCGGAGAGGTCGGCGTGCAGACCGGAGAGGAAGATGATGCCGGTGACGGCGCGTTCGACGAGCTGGTCGACGAGTTCGTCCTCGGTGGCGCCGCCGGGCATCTGGGTGCCGAGCACGGGGGTGTAGCCGTAGCCGCTCAGGGCCTGCTCGATGATCTGGGCGAAGGCCGGGAAGATCGGGTTGGTGAGCTCCGGGATCACCAGCCCGACGAGGCCCGCGCTGCGCTGCCGCAGCCGTACGGGGCGCTCGTAGCCGAGCACGTCGAGTGCCGCGAGTACCTTCTGCCGGGTGGCCGCGGCCACGCCCGCCTTGCCGTTCAGCACGCGGCTGACCGTGGCCTCGCTGACCTCGGCCTGGAGTGCGATGTCGGCAAGGCGGGCGGTGGGGAGCGGGGGCGGTGCCGTCATCCGGCCGTCCACCAGACGGTGGTGTCGGCGGGCAGCACGGCCCTGTCAGCGGAGCCGCGGCCGGAAACGGAGCCCGAAACGGAGCCCGTGACCGAGACCGGACCGGAGCCCGAGACCGGACCGGAGTCCGCGGCCGGAACGGAGCCCGGCGCCGAAGCCGACCCGCCCGCGTCCGGGCCGTCCCCCTCCGACGGCCCGCTCGCCAGCAGCATCCGCCCCACCGCGAACGGCAGTTCCACGGCCTCCGCCCCGGTGTTCGCCGCGCACACGAACGACCCCCGCCGGAACGCCAGCACCCCCTCCGGGGCCGCCAGCCACTCCACCGCGTCGCCCGCGCCCAGGTCCGGGTGCTCGCGGCGGAGCCGCAGCGCCGTGCGGTACAGCTCCAGCGTCGAGTCCGGGTCGCCGGTCTGCGCCTCGACGCTCAGCGCCCCCCACTCCGCGGGCTGCGGCAGCCAGCTGCCGTCCGCCCCGAAGCCGTACGAGCTGCCGCCGCGCGTCCACGGGACGGGCACCCGGCAGCCGTCGCGCAGCCCGTCCTGGCCGTCGCTCTTGAAGAACGACGGGTCCTGGCGCACCTCGTCCGGCAGGTCGAGCACCTCGGGCAGGCCGAGTTCCTCGCCCTGGTAGACGTACGCGGAGCCGGGCAGCGCCAGCATCAGCAGGCTGGCCGCCCTGGCACGCGCGGGGCTGCCGCCGAGGCGCGTGAGGTGCCGTACGACGTCGTGGTTGGACAGCACCCAGGTGGTGGCGGCGCGTACGGGGCGCATGGAGTCGAGCGACTCGTCGATGACGGCGCGGAGCTCGGCGGCGTCCCAGGGGGCCTTGAGGTAGTGGAAGTTGAACGCCTGGTGCAGCTCGTCGGGGCGCAGATAGAGCGCGGTGCGCTCGGCGCTGGGGGTCCAGGCCTCGGCGACGCCGATGCGGTCGCCGCCGTACTCCTCGAGGATGTGCCGCCAGGAGCGGTAGATCTCGTGGACGCCGTCCTGGTCGAAGAAGGGCAGGACCTGGTTGCCGAGGAGTTTCAGCTGCTCGCCGTGGCCCATGTCGGGCAGGCCCGCGGCCTTGACGAGGCCGTGTGCGACGTCGATGCGGAATCCGTCGACGCCCTTGTCGAGCCAGAACCGGAGGACGGAGCGGAACTCATCCTGTACGGCGGTGCTCTCCCAGTTGAAGTCCGGCTGCTCGGGCGCGAAGAGGTGGAGGTACCACTCGCCGTGGCTGCCGTCCGGGTTCTTGGTACGGGTCCAGGCGGGGCCGCCGAAGATGGACTCCCAGTCGTTCGGGGGCTCTTCGCCGTTGCGGCCGCGTCCGGGCCGGAAGTGGTAGCGGCCGCGCAGCGGCGAACCGGGGCCCTCGCGCAGCGCCTGCTGGAACCACTCGTGCTGGTCGGACGAGTGGTTCGGGACGAGGTCCACGATGATCCGCAGGCCGAGTTCGTGCGCGTCCCCGATCAGCGCCTCGGCGTCGTCGAGGGTGCCGAACATGGGGTCGATGACGCGGTAGTCGGCCACGTCGTAGCCGGCGTCGGCCTGCGGGGAGGCGTAGAAGGGGCTCAGCCAGACGGCGTCGACGCCGAGCCCGGCGAGGTACGGGAGCCGCTCGCGGATGCCCGCGAGGTCGCCCATGCCGTCGCCGTCGCCGTCGGCGAAGGAGCGGGGGTACACCTGGTAGATGACGGCGTCGCGCCACCAGCCCGTACGGTCGTCCGGGTCGCGGCCGGCGTGCGGGGCGGCGGGGACTCCGGGGGCGGCGGAGCTTCCGGCGGCGGCCGTGTCTGCGGCGGGGCCGGGTGAGTGCTGGGTCATGTCTTCCCTGTGTTCGTGGTGTCCGACAGGACTTCCGTGGTGTCCGTCAGGACTCATGACTTGACGGCTCCGGCGGTCATCCCGGAGACGAGGTAGCGCTGTGCGAAGCCGAAGACCACCGCGGCGGGCACCGCGATGATGACCGCGGCGGCGGTCATGGAGCCCCAGTCGGCCCCGTAGCGGTTGACGAAGGTCTGCAGGCCGCCGGCCAGGGTGAGGTTCTCCTCCCCCGTCATGAAGGCGGTGGCGTAGGCGACTTCGGCCCACGCGGTGACGAAGGTGTAGAAGCCGGTGACGGCGAGCCCCGGCTTCGCCAGCGGCATGATCAGCCGCCAGAAGGTGCCGAACGGGCTGAGCCCGTCCACGCGGCCCGACTCGTCGATGGAGACCGGCACGGTGTCGAAGAAGCCCTTCATCATCCAGGCGCAGAAGGGCACGGCGACGGTGAGGTACGTGATGATCAGTCCGACGGGCTGGTTCAGCAGCCCCATCGTGGCCAGGGTGTTGTAGAGCGGCACGATGAGCACCGCCATCGGGAACATCTGGGTGATCAGCAGCACCCACATCAGCGGCCGCATCCCGGGGAAGCGGAACCGGCTGAGCGCGTAGCCGGTGGTGGAGGCGATGAAGACGCCGACGACGGTGGTGCCGAGTACGACCAGCAGCGAGTTCCCGAACCAGTCCAGGAAGTACGTGTCGGCCAGCACGTGGTCGTAGTTGTCGAAGGTGAAGTCCTTCACCAGCGCCGTGGAGAACGCCTCGCTCTTCGGCTTGAACGAGGTCACCAGCAGCCACAGCGGCGGGAACAGCGCGACGGCGGTGCCGATCAGCAGGCCCGCGTGCAGTCCGACGGAGGCCGGTCTGCTCCTCTTCTGGGTGCGCATCGTCACCACACCTCTCCCTGCTTGCGCAGTGCTCGTCGGTAGATCAGCGTGAAGAGCGACAGCAGTACGAGGATGAGGACGCCCCAGGCGGCCGAAGTGGCGAAGTCGCGCGGGCTGTTCACGAACGAGAGCCGGTAGGCGTACGTCACCAGGATCTCGGTGTTGTCGCCCGGCCCGCCCTGGGTCAGCAGGTAGATCACCGGGAACATGTTGAACGTCCAGATGGTGCTGAGCAGGATCACCGTGCTGCTGACGGCCCGTACGCCGGGCAGCGTGATGTTCGTGAAGCGCTGCCATGGGCTGGCGCCGTCCATGTCGGCGGCCTCGTACAGCTCGTCGGGTATGGCCTGGAGTGCGCCCAGCATCGCGACGATCATGAACGGGACGCCGAGCCACACGTTCACGGCGATCACCGCCACCTTGGCCCAGGTGGGGTCGCTCAGCCAGGGCACGGCGTCGATGCCGCCGCCGTCCAGGACCTCGTTGAGGATGCCGTACTTCTCGTTGAACAGCATCTTCCAGGCGAAGACCGAGACGAACGCGGGGATGCCCCACGGCACGATCATCGCGATGCGGTAGAAAGAGCGCCCCTTGACCTGCCGGTTGAGCATGTTGGCCAGGGAGAGCCCGAGCAGGAACGTCACGCTGACGCAGCCGACCGTCCAGAGGGCGGTCCAGCCGAGCCGGTCCCAGAAGACGCTGTCGGAGAGGATCTCGGTGTAGTTCTCCAGGCCGACGAAGTCGTACGTCGCCGGGATCTCGTTGACGCCGATGGTGCGGGCGACGTTGGACTCGTCGGCGTCGGTGAGCGAGAGGAAGACGCCGCGGCCCAGCGGGTAGCCGATGATGAGGCCGATGACCAGCACCACGGGCGTGATCATCGCCCAGGCGTACCAGTGCCGGGAGAGCTGCCGTCCGAGCTGACCGGTCAGCGCGCGCCGCCGGCCCGGGGGGTTTCCGTTCTTCGCGGTCCCGCGGCGGCCGCGGCCGGAGTGGTGTTCTCCGTCCGCGGCCGTCTCCGCCGACCTGCCGGTGTCCACAGCCATGGGTGGGCAGCCCTTACTTGTAGTCCTTGAGCAGCTTGCGGAATTCGTCGCCGATCTTCCCGGCGGCGTCCTCGGGCTTGGTGCCGCCGAAGAGGACGGCGTTCATCTGCACCCGTACGGGCTCGAAAAGCGAGTTGGTCTCCGGGATCCAGGGCCGCTGGTGGGCCTTGTCGACGGCGGGCTTGAAGAACTGGACCATCTCGTTCTCCTTGACCGACGGCTTCTCGTAGACCGAGGCGCGGGTCGGCAGCAGGCTGATCTCCTTGGCGGTCCGCTCCTGGACCGCGGCGGAGCTCATGTACTTGGCGAACTCGTAGGACGCGTCGAGGTTCTTGGAGCCCGCGTACACGGAGAGGTTCCAGCCGCCCTGCGGGGCGGCCTGGCCGGCGCTGCCGCCGGGGACGGGGGCGACGCCGAGGTTGCCCTTGTCCTTGAACTGCTTGCCCTCCAGCGCGCCCGCGATGTCCCACGGGCCGTCCACGATCATCGCGGCGTCGCCGTCCTTGAACGCCTTGAGGCCGTTCTCCTGGCCGTTGTTGGCGTCGCTGCTCGCGGCGCCGGAGTCGACCAGGTCCTTCATCACGGCGAGCGCCTTGGCGCCGGGACCGTCGTCCACGGTGACCTTCTTCGACTTGACGTCGAGCAGGTCGCCGCCCTCGCCGTAGAGGTACGGGAGGAACCAGTACGGGTCGTCGCCGCGCAGGTAGAGGCCGGTGGCGCCGGTGTCCTTCTTGATCTTCCGCGCCGCGGACTTCAGCTCGTCGAAGGTCTTGGGCACCTCGACGCCCGCCTCCTTGAGCAGCTTCTTGTTGTAGAAGAGCCCGAGGGTGTCGGTGACCTGCGGCACGGCGTAGGTCTTGCCCTCGAACTTCGTGCTGCCGACCGGGGCCTTGAGGAAGTCGTCCGCGCCGTCCAGCGCGGCGGTGCCGTCGAGGGGCGCGAGATAGCCGAGGTTGGCGAAGTCCGCGACCCAGGCGACCTCGGTGCGCATCACGTCCGGTGCGCCGGAGTTGCCGCCGGCCGCGTTCTTGAACTTGGCGTTGGCGTCGCCGAAGTTCACGTGCACGTACTTCACGTCGACCTTCGGGTGCTTCTTCTCGAAGTCCTCGGCGATCTTCTTGTACGTGCCCTTCTCGGCGTCGTTCGAGGTGTCCCAGTAGGTGACGGTGCCGGAGATCTCGCCGTCCGAGCCCTCGCCGCCCCCGCCGTCGTCTCCGCCGCAAGCTGTTGCCGCAAGCGCCAGCCCCGCTATCAGGGCGGTGGCCCCTATGCCACGCCGCATGTCGTTCCTCCCAAGGTGTGCCCCCGGCGCCGTCGCAGGCGCCCAGATGCCGAGGAACGTAACAGCGGCGACACACTTCCGAAAGACCTTGCGGCAACTTTCTGCAAATCAGACCGCAACTCTTCCGCGCGGTCTCACCCCGCGCTACCTTCCGAGTTCATGAAGCCAGGAGCCCGGTCCCTCACCGCCCTCGCGCTCGCCCTGGCCGCGTCCGGCACCGCCTGCGGCGGGGAC
This sequence comes from Streptomyces armeniacus, assembly GCF_003355155.1. Taxonomy (NCBI): domain Bacteria; kingdom Bacillati; phylum Actinomycetota; class Actinomycetes; order Kitasatosporales; family Streptomycetaceae; genus Streptomyces; species Streptomyces armeniacus. The sequence goes on from NZ_CP031320.1 coordinate 5,629,359, forward strand.
GGCGACGGCGGGGACCCGGGCGCCGTCTCGGGCGAGATCACCTGGTGGGACACCTCGAACGCGACGGAGGCGCCGGTGTTCGCCCGCCTCGTCGCGGACTTCGAGCGGAAGTACCCGGACGTCGAGGTGAAGCACGTCAACGTCCCCTTCACCGAGGCCCGCGGGCGGTACGAGGCCGCCGCGCGCACCGGCCGCGGCGTGCCCGACGTGCTCCGCGCCGACGTCGGCTGGACGGCGGGGCTCGTCGAGCAGGGGTATCTCGCCGACCTCACCGACACCCCGGCGCTGCACGAGAGGGGCGACTTCCTGCCCAGCACGGCCGCGGGCACGGCGCTCGAAGGCGGCGTCTACGGCGTCCCGCAGGTCACCGACACGCTCGCGCTGTTCTACAACCGGCGGCTGCTGGAACGGGCCGGTGCGGACCGACCGCCCGCCACCTGGCGGCAGTTGAAGGCCACCGCGGCCGATGTGGCGGCGGCGACCGGCGCGGACGGCATCGCGCTCAACACCGACCCGTACTTCGCGCTCCCCTTCCTGTACGGGGAGAAGGGCGGCATGGTCGACAGCGGCAGCCGCACCATCACGGTCGCCGGCGCCGCCTCCGTACGGGGTGCGACGACCGCCGCCGAACTCGTACGCTCCGGGGCCGCGCCCAGGCCGCCCGCGGGCGGGAAGGCGTACGACGCGATGCAGGAGGCGTTCAAGAACGGCGACGTGGCGATGATGGTCAACGGCCCCTGGGCGACCGCGGACGCGCTGTCCGGGCGGGAGTTCGCGGACCCGGAGAACCTCGGCGTCGCCCCGGTGCCGGCCGGTTCGACGGGCAGGGCGGGCGCGCCCGTCGGCGGGCACAACCTGGTGGTCTCGAAGCACGCCGGGAACTCCGGGGACTCCGCGGACGGCGGGGACTCCGGGGACGAGAAGGCCGACAGCGCCGACGCCGCACGGCACTTCGTCCGCTTCATGACGGACGCGCGGCAGCAGGAACGTGCCGCCGTACGGCTCGGTCTGCTGCCGACCCGCAAGAGCGCCTACACCCGGAAGGTGCTCGCGGACCCGGTGCGCAGCGCCTTCTACACCGCGCTCACCAAGGCGGTGCCGCGGGAGCCGCTGGCCCAAGGCCAGGCTCTGTTCGACGAGTTGGAGCCCGCCTGGGAGGCGGTCCTGCGCCGTACGGAGTCGCCGCGCCCGGCCCTCACCGGCACCGCCGAACGCTGGCGCGCGGAGCTGCTGTACGGCTACCGGATCGCCCGCTGAATCCCGTACGGCGGCGCTCCGCACCCCCCGTACCGCACCGTGTGCGCTGTGCAGCGTGCGAGTGCGCCCGGTACAGTCCGGACCGTGACCGCACGACTAGCTGACATCGCAGGCCAGGCGGGGGTCAGCGAGGCGACGGTCAGCCGTGTTCTGAACGGCAAGCCCGGCGTCTCCGCTGCCACCCGCGAATCCGTCCTCGCCGCCCTCGACGTGCTCGGCTACGAGCGGCCGGTGCGGCTGCGGCAGCGCAGTGCGGGCCTCGTCGGACTGATCACGCCGGAGCTGGAGAACCCGATCTTCCCGGCGTTCGCGCAGATCATCGGGCAGGGTCTGACGCGGCAGGGCTACACGCCGGTGCTCGCCACCCAGACCCCGGGCGGTTCCACGGAGGACGAGCTGACCGAGATGCTGGTGGACCGCGGCGTCGCGGGCATCATCTTCGTCTCCGGACTGCACGCCGACACCACGGCCGACACCCAGCGCTACGAGCGGCTACGCGGCCAGGGCGTCCCGTTCGTGCTCGTGAACGGCTTCTCGCCGAAGGTGCGCGCGCCGTTCGTCTCGCCCGACGACCGTGCGGCGATGCGGCTCGCGGTCACCCATCTCGTCTCGCTGGGGCACCGCGACATCGGACTCGCGCTGGGCCCGGAGCGGTTCGTTCCGGTGCAGCGCAAGATCGACGGGTTCCTGGGCGCCATGGCGGAGCAACTCGGCCTGGCCGAGCCGGAGGCGCGGCGGCTGATCGAGCACTCGCTGTACACGCTGGAGGGCGGCCAGGCCGCCGCCGGCACGCTTCTGGAGCGCGGCTGCACGGCCGTGGTGTGCGCGAGCGACATGATGGCGCTCGGCGCGATCCGGGCCGCGCGGGACCGCGGTCTCGCGGTGCCGCGCGACGTGTCCGTGGTCGGCTTCGACGACTCCCCGCTCATCGCGTTCACCGATCCGCCGCTGTCCACGATCCGGCAGCCGGTGACGGCGATGGGACAGGCCGCCGTACGCGCGCTGCTGGAGGAGGTGGGCGGCACCCCGGCGCCGCACAGCGAGTTCGTATTCCTCCCTGAACTGGTCGTTCGTGGTTCAACTGCCTCCGTTTCCACCTACTCCGGGCGCAGGACGGAAACTGCCGAAGACCCGACCGAAGGATGATCGGCGCGGCGCGGAAGTCTGGCAGACTGTTCCCCCATGGGGGCACCGACTGTGAGGACGAAGACAGCCCACCGGCCGGTCGCCGCGACCAACCCCGATGAGGAGAGTCGCGAGACCGGCCCGGAGGTAACGCAGACGCGCACGCACACGCGGACGCTCGTGCAGCGGATGAGAGCTCCTCGCAGACCCCGGATCTGGTTCGAGATCGCTCTGATCGCGGTCAGTTACTGGACGTACTCGCTGATCCGGAACGCGGTGCCCGAGCAGCGCGACTCGGCCCTGCGCAACGCCGACTGGATCTGGGACGCGGAGCGCGCCATCGGGCTGGGCTTCGAGCACTCGGTCAACCACGCCATGAACGGCGTGACCTGGCTCATCGTCTCGATGAACTACTACTACGCGACGCTGCACTTCGTCGTCACCATAGGCGTGCTCGTCTGGCTCTACCGCTGGCAGCCGGGCCGTTACGCCGCGAGCAGACTCGTCATCTTCGCCACCACGGGCACGGCCCTCCTCGGCTACTACCTCTATCCGCTGGCTCCCCCGCGGCTCATGCCGGACGCGGGCTTCATCGACACGGTGCAGGTGCACGAGACCTGGGGCTCGATGGCGTCCGGCAACCTCGCCGACATGTCCAACCAGTACGCGGCGATGCCGTCGATGCACATCGGCTGGTCGGTCTGGTGCGGCATCATGATCGCCACGCTCGCGGCGCCCCTCTGGGTGCGGGTTCTCGGCGTGCTCTATCCGCTGACGACCCTGTTCGTGATCGTCGCGACCGCCAACCACTTCTGGCTCGACGCCGTCGGCGGTCTGATCTGCCTCAGCTTCGGCTTCGCCGTGACCCGCCTCTGGTACGGGCGGCTGCCGGCCCAGATGCCGAGCCAAGTGGCCCTCGGCACGGCGGCCTGAGTCCGTACGGGCCGGTGCCGCACCGGAGTTGGCCGGTCGCACACCGTGGCCGTATCGCGTGACTGTGCGCCCGTACGGCGTGACCGTACGGGCGGACACCGTGACCGTACGGCCCGCGCGGCTCACGCCCCGTAGAACAGCCGCTCCATCACCGCGCGTGCCCGCCGCGTCGTCCGGCGGTAGTCGTCCAGCATCTCGCCGACGCTGCCGCCGGGCTCGCCGCCCTCCGTGCTCCCCGGCTCCGCCTCGTAGCCCAGGTACCGGCCCACGGCCGCGAGTTCGCGCGGCTCGGACGGGAAGGTGTCGCCGGGCCGGCCACGTACGAGCATCACGGCGTTCCGCACGCGGGTCGCCAGCAGCCACGCCTCGTCCAGGGTCCGCGCGTCGTCGCCGTCCAGCAGGCCCGCCGCCGCGGCGGCGGCCAGCGCCTCGCGGGTGCGCGTGGTGCGCAGCCCCGGCTCCGCCGCCGCGTGCCGCAGCTGGAGCAGCTGCACCGTCCACTCCACGTCGGACAGCCCGCCGCGGCCCAGCTTGGCGTGGGTGGTGGGGTCGGCGCCGCGGGGCATCCGCTCGGCCTCCATGCGGGCCTTGAGGCGGCGGATCTCGCGTACGGCGTCCTCGCTCAGTCCGTCGGCCGGATACCGCAGCGGGTCGATCAGCTCGATGAACCGCGCACCCAGCTCCTCGTCCCCCGCCACCGGCGCGGCGCGCAGCAGCGCGTGGCTCTCCCACGTCTGGGACCAGCGGCGGTAGTACGCGGCGTACGAGGCCAGGGTGCGCACCAGCGGGCCGGACTTGCCCTCCGGGCGCAGGTCCGCGTCGACGAGCAGCGGCGGGTCGGAGGCGGGCAGCTGGAGCAGCCGGCGGATCTCGTTGGCGACGGTGTACGCGGCCTTGGCCGCGTCCTCCTCGCTCACGCCCGGTCGCGGCTCGTGTACGAACAGCACGTCCGCGTCCGAGCCGTAGCCCAGCTCGTGGCCGCCGAACCGGCCCATGCCGATGACGGCGAAGCGGGTGGGCAGTTCGTCGCCCCACTGGTCGCGTACGGCGGCGCGGAGGGCGCCGGCGAGGGTGGCGGCGTTGATGTCGGAGAGCGCGCCGCCGAGCCGGTCGACGGCCGGCGCGGGATCCTCCGGCACGGGGCTGTCCTCGGTGCCGTACGCGCCGATGATGTCCGCGGCGGCCGTACGGAACAGCTCCCGCCGCCGTACTCCGCGGGCCGCCGTGACGGCCTGCTCCGGGCCGTCCGCGCGGCCGACCGCAGCCAGGATCTCCTGGGTCAGCGCTCTGCGCCCGCGCGGCTGGAGTTCGTGCGCGGCGGCGAGCAGGGCGACCGCCTCGGGGGCCCGCAGCAGCAGGTCGGGGGCGAGCCGGCCGGCGGACAGGACGCGCGCCAGGTTCTCCGCCGCGACGCCCTCGTCGCGCAGCAGCCGCAGATACCAGGGGGTCTTGCCGAGCGCGTCGGACACCTTGCGGAAGTTGAGCAGCCCGGCGTCCGGGTCGGCCGAGTCCGCGAACCAGCCCAGCAGCACCGGCAGCAGCGTCCGCTGGATCGCGGCCTTCCGGCTCACGCCGCTGGCCAGCGCCTCCAGATGGCGCAGCGCGGCGCCCGGGTCGGCGTAACCCAGCGCCTCCAGGCGCTGCTTGGCGGCCTTCGCGGACAACCGGATCTCGCCGGGGGCGAGTTGGGCGACGGCGTCGAGCAGCGGGCGGTAGAACAGCTTCTCGTGCAGCCGCCGTACGGAGGAGGCGTGCCGCTTCCACGCCTTGTGCAGCTCCGAGAGGGGCTCCGTGCGGAAGCCCAGCGAGCGGGCCAGCCGCCGCTGGTCCGCCTCGTCCTCGGGCATCAGATGCGTGCGGCGCAGCTTGTACAGCTGGATGCGGTGCTCCATGGTGCGCAGGAAGCGGTACGACGCGTCGAGCGCGGCGGCGTCCTGGCGGCCGACGTAGCCGCCGGCGGCGAGCGCGTCCAGCGCGGCGAGGGTGGTGGGGCTGCGCAGCGTGGCGTCGGACCGGCCGTGCACCAACTGGAGCAGCTGCACGGCGAATTCGACGTCGCGCAGCCCGCCGGGCCCGAGCTTCAGCTCGCGTTCCATGTGCGCGACGGGGATGTTCTCCACCACGCGGCGGCGCATCTGCTGCACGTCGGTGACGAAGTTCTCGCGCTCGGACGCCTGCCACACCAGCGGCGCCACGGCGTTCACGTACGCGGCGCCGAGCGCCTCGTCCCCGGCGACCGGCCGCGCCTTGAGCAGCGCCTGGAACTCCCAGGTCTTGGCCCACCGCTGGTAGTACGCGAGATGGCTGCTGAGGGTGCGTACGAGCGGCCCGTTCCGGCCCTCGGGGCGGAGGTTGGCGTCCACGGGCCAGATGGTGCCCTCGGCGGTGGTGTCCGAGCAGATCCGCATCATGCGGGAGGCGATGCGGGTGGCGGCCCGTACGGCCTCGCCCTCCGGGGTGCCGTTGTCGGCCGGTTCACCGACGAAGATGACGTCCACGTCGGAGACGTAGTTCAGCTCGTGGCCGCCGCACTTGCCCATCGCGACGACGGCGAGCCGGCAGGCGGCGGCGTCCTCCGGCGCCTCGGCGCGCGCCAGGGCGAGGGCGGCGCGCAGGGTGGCGGTGGCCAGATCGGCGAGTTCGGCGGCGGTCTCGGCCAGACCTGTCGTACCGCACACGTCGCGGGCGGCGATGGACAGCAGGCAGCGGCGGTAGGCGGCGCGCAGCTCGTCGGGGCCGGCGATCCCGTCGAGCGCGGCGACGAACTCCTCGACGCCCGGGTGCAGATCGGCCGCCTCGTACGTGACCAGCGCCTGCCAGTCGGCGGGGTGGCGGGCGAGGTGGTCGCCGAGCGCCTCGGACGCGCCGAGCACGCCGAGCAGCCGGTCACGCAGCGGCTTGGCGGTGAGCAGCGTGTCCAGCAGGGCCTGCGCGCCGTCGGTCGCTGTGCCCGTGCCATTCGCGGTCCCGGCGCCGTTCACCGGCCTCTCGTCCGCCTGCTCTGCCGCGAGCGCCTCCACCAGCCGCACGAGGCCGAACAGCGCCAGGTCGGGGTCGGCAGTCGCGGCCAGCGCGTCCAGAATGAGCGTGTCGTCCCGTACGGGCTCCAGGCCCGGTGTGTCCAGCAGCCCCACGGCGTCCGCCGGTTGCTGGAACCCGCGCCGCAGGAGCTGCCCGAACCTGCTGTCCCGTCGCCCGCCCTGCGCCACGTTCACGCCCTTTCCCGCTGTGCACCGGGCGCCTCGCGCACGCCTCCCGGCTGGTCCGTACTCCGCTCGCCGCCCATCATCACCGCGGCGGCCGCCTCACGTCGACCGGCTCGCCCGCCGCCTCAGCGGCACGCGCCCTCGGCCGCGAGGGGCCGTGCACCGCCCTCCGGGGCGCAGTGCCCGCCCGCCTCGTGGACGCAGGTGGACGCGCTGATGATGGTGTCGAGCCGGTCCCGGGTCGCGGCCAGATCGCTGATCTGCCGGTCGATACGGTCCCGTTCGGCCGTCAGCCGCCCCAGCAGCTCCGGTGTCACCTCGCCGGTGACGACGCACGGCAGGATGCCCAGGATCGTCTTGCTGGACAGGCCGGCGGCGTACAGCTGCTGGATCATCCGGACCCGGTCGACCGCGTACTCCGCGTAGTGCCGCTGCCCGCCGGGGCTGCGTTCGGAGCCGAGCAGTTGCTGGTCCTCGTAGTACCGCAGGGACCGCACGCTCACGCCGGTCCTGGCGGCCAGTTCGCCGATGCGCACCGCTCTCCACCCCTCGCTCTGTCCCCGGTCGCTGTGACCTGCGCGACAACGCTTGCCCCTGACATCAGTGTCAGGTTTTAGCGTAGCCGATGAACGGCCGCGCGGCCCCCGCAGCACTGACGCAAACCGAGGAGCGAACGCCATGACCAGTCTGTTCGACAGCCACCGGCTCGGCGCCCTGCGGCTGCCCAACCGGGTCGTGATGGCCCCGATGTCCCGGGCCCGCGCGACCGCGGACGGCATGCCGACCGCCTCGCAGGCGACGTACTACGCCCAGCGGGCCACCGCCGGGCTCATCGTCAGCGAGGGCGTGCAGCCGAGCCTCCAGGGCCAGTCCAACCCGTACACGCCGGGCCTGCACAGCGCCGCGCAGGCCGCCGCGTGGCTGCCGGTGACCGACGCGGTGCACGCCAACGGCGGCCGCATCTTCGCCCAGCTCATGCACGGGGGACGGGTCGGGCACCCCGAGGTCGCGGGGTACGTGCCGGTCGCGCCGTCCGCGGTACGGCTCGACGCCGAACTGTTCACCGGGCCCAGGGGGTTGCTGCCCGCGCCCGAGCCGCGCGCCCTGTCGACGCGCGAAGCCGCGGGCGAGGCACGGGTGTTCGGCGACGCCGCGCGGTACGCGGTCGACGCCGGGTTCGACGGCGTGGAGCTGCACGGCGCGAACGGCTACCTCATCCAGCAGTTCCTGTCGTCCAACGTCAACCGGCGCACCGACGCCTACGGCGGCTCCGTCACCGGCCGCATCCGGTTCGCCGTCGAGGCGGCGGAGGCGGCCGTGGACGCCGTCGGCGCCGACCGCGTCGGCATCCGGCTCTCCCCCGGCGGCCGGGTCTGGGACACGGCGGAGGACGACGTCCCGGAGCTGTACGCGGCGCTGCTCGACGCTCTCGCCGGGCTGGGCCTCGCGTACGTGCACGTGCTCGTCGCCACCGACGAGGACCTGCTGCTCGCGCTCCGCAAGGCGTGGCCGCACACGTTCATCGCCAACCCGGGCGGCCAGATCGGCCCGAAGCCGACCACGCGGGCAGACGCCGAGCACTGGCTCGGCCAGGGCGCGGACCTGGTCAGCTTCGGCCGCGCCTACCTCGCCAATCCGGATCTGGTCGAACGCCTGCGGACCGGGGCGCCGTTGAGCGAGGCCGACCGGGACACCTGGTACCAGGGCGGCGACACCGGCTACCTGGACTATCCCGCCTACGTGCACCGGCCCGCCGCGGCCTGACCGCGAACGGGGCCGGCCCGCGTACGGCTTACAGCACCGGCAGCGACTTGCGCAGCTCGTACGTGGTGACCTGGGAGCGGTACTCCTCCCACTCCTGCTTCTTGTTGCGCAGGAAGAAGTCGAAGACGTGCTCGCCCAGGGTCTCGGCGACCAGCTCGCTGCGCTCCATCAGCGTGATGGCCTCGCCGAGGTTCTGCGGCAGCGGCTCGATGCCCATGGCGCGGCGCTCGGAGTCGGACAGCGCCCACACGTCGTCGTCGGCGCCCGCCGGCAGCTCGTAGCCCTTCTCGATGCCCTTGAGCCCGGCGGCCAGCAGCACCGCGTACGCGAGATACGGGTTGGCCCCCGAGTCCAGCGAGCGGACCTCGATCCGGGTGGAGCCGGTCTTGCCCGGCTTGTACATCGGGACGCGGATCAGCGCGGAACGGTTGTTGTGGCCCCAGCAGATGTACGAGGGCGACTCGCCGCCCTCGCCGGCCGTCCGCTGCGATCCGCCCCAGATCCGCTTGTACGAGTTCACCCACTGGTTGGTGACGGCGGAGATCTCGCCCGCGTGCCGCAGCAGGCCGGCGATGAAGGAGCGGCCGACCTTCGACAGCTGGTACTCGGAGCCCGACTCGTAGAAGGCGTTCCGGTCGCCCTCGAACAGCGACAGATGGGTGTGCATGCCGGAGCCGGGGTACTCCGAGAACGGCTTCGGCATGAACGTCGCCTGCACGCCCTGCTCCAGCGCGACCTGCTTCATGACGAGCCGGAAGGTCATGATGTTGTCGGCGGTGGACAGCGCGTCGGCGTACCGCAGATCGATCTCCTGCTGCCCCGGTGCGCCCTCGTGGTGCGAGAACTCCACGGAGATGCCCATCGACTCCAGCATGGTGATCGCCTGCCGCCGGAAGTCCTGCCCGACGTGCTGCGGGGTGTGGTCGAAGTAGCCGGAGGAGTCGGCCGGGGTGGGCCGGGAGCCGTCCACCGGCTTGTCCTTGAGCAGGAAGAACTCGATCTCGGGATGGGTGTAGAAGGTGAACCCGAGGTCGGAGGTCTTGGCGAGGGTGCGCTTGAGCACGTAGCGCGGATCGGCGTACGACGCGGAGAGGTCCGGCATCAGGATGTCGCAGAACATCCGCGCGGTGCCGGGCGCCTCCGCGCGCCAGGGCAGGATCTGGAACGTGCCCGGGTCGGGCTTGGCGATCATGTCCGACTCGTAGACGCGGGCGAAGCCCTCGATCGCGGAGCCGTCGAAGCCGATGCCCTCGTCGAACGCCTGCTCAAGCTCGGCGGGCGCGACGGCGACGGACTTCAGAAAGCCGAGGACATCGGTGAACCAGAGCCGGACGAACCGGATGTCGCGCTCCTCGAGCGTGCGGAGCACGAATTCCTGCTGCTTATCCATATCCACCATCCTCGCTGGTCAAGCCGCCCGTTGCGACGCCTCGGCACACGTCGGACACGTCGGGGCACTCGACCATCCCACCACACGTTTTCCGGAGTGTTACGGCCCCGCGCCCGTAGCGGCCCGCGCACGCCGACCGTACGCGCCCCCGTGCCGGCCTAGTCCAGCCGGTCCGCCTTCGTGAGGGCGGCCGCCAGGCGCTCGACCACGGGCGCCCAGCCGCGGTAGCTGCACCGCTCCTCCATCGCCCAGGGGACGGTCTGCCCGGCCTTCACGGCGGGGAGCCCGGCCCAGACCGGCTTCTTGGCCAGGTCGTCCGGGGTGAGCGCCTGCGAGCGGTTGTCCAGCATCAGCAGGTCGGCGTGGTACTTGTCGGCGTTCTCCCAGCTGAGGAACTCCCAGAAGCCCCACTTGTCGCTCTTCTTGCCCTCGACGAACTCGACGCCGAGGTCCTTGAAGTAGTGCAGGTCGACATACGAGTCGGGGACGGCCACGTACATCTGCTCGGCGTCGCCGGTCATGGCCAGCACCTTCAGGCCGCCCTTCGCCTTCGCCGCGTCCCGCAGCGTCTGCTCGGCCTTGCGGAACCGGGCCTTGGCGGCGGTGGCCTTCTCCGCCTTCAGGTCGGCGCCGAGTGAGGCGGCCAGCTCCTCGTACCTCTCGAGGGGGTCGAGCAGGGAGGTGCGCGCGAAGCTGATGCCGAGGGTGGGCGCGAGACGGCTGATCTTCTTGCTGGACTCGGGCGGCACGAACCACAGGTCGGGCGACGGGAACATGTTGCTGACGAGCAGGTCGGGGCGGAGCTCCGCGTACTTCTCGATGTTGAAGTCGCCGAACGCCGTGCCGAGGCTGGTGAGTTCGGCGGTCTCGAGGTCGCCCGCCTGCGGGTTGGGCTTGCCGTTCAACGGCTCGCTCGGGCCGAAGATGCCGACGCACTCGACGCCGTAGTCGTACAGCGCGGCGGCCGAGCTGACGAACGCGACGATGCGTTCCGGCCGTTGGCCGGCCTTCAGCTTCTTGCCTCGGTCGTCGGTGAACTTCCAGGGGCCGGAGTCGGCGCCCTTCGCGCCGGAGCCGCCGTCGTCGCCGCCGCAGGCCGTGAGGAGGGCGCCGAGCCCGAGGGCGCCGCCGGTGGCGAGCAGTCCGCGCCGGGACAGGGGTGTGCTGGGAAGGGAGTTCAACGCCGGAGCTCTCTCTCGGTACGGGTGGGGGGCGCATCTCGTTTAGGTAAGGCTAACCTCATCCGGATGCCGGCGGGTAGTGGCCTGAAGTCGCCCCTTCCCCGGCCGCCGCGGGACGGCGCGACAAGGCGCGGCACTGCACGGCTCGGCACTGCGCAGAGCCCGTACGGAACGCCCGGCCTGCCCGGATAGGCCCGCTCTAGGGCGCCTTAAGCGGAAGTCGAGACCCTGAGCCGCCCTGGCCAGACTTCCGCAGCACCGGAGGAGCGCAAAGTGAACGCTCAGGAGAACACGGCGAAGCTCGTGTCGTTCATCCAGGAGAACCTGCTCACCGAGGACACGGACCTCGTGATCGACGAGGCGACCCCGCTCATGGAGCTGGGCATCCTCAACTCCCTGAAGACGGCGATCCTGCTCAACTACATCAACCACGGGCTCGGGCTCACGGTCCCCCCGGAGCGGCTCAGCGCGGCCAACTTCCAGACACCGCGCACCATCGCCGCGATGATCGACGATCTCGCGGCCGCCGCGAAGAGCTGACGGAGGAATCATGGAACCCGATTTCGATGCCGCGATCATCGGCGGCGGCCCGGCCGGCTCGGCCATGGCCTCGTATCTCGCCTCCGCAGGACTGTCGGTGGCCGTGTTCGAAGGGGAGATGTTCCCGCGGCCGCACGTCGGGGAGTCGCTCGTGCCCGCGACGATGCCCGTCCTGGACGAGATCGGCGTCATGGACGACATCGAGGCCGCCGGCTTCCCCAAGAAGTACGGGGCGGCCTGGACCTCGGCCGAGCACCGCGACGTGCCGCACAACGGCTTCACGGGACTCGACCACGACTTCCGCGCCGCCGAGGTCATGTTCGTGGAGCGCGACCAGCCCGGCGTACACCGCGAGCACACGTACCACGTCGACCGGGCGAAGTTCGACCTCATCCTGCTGAAGCATGCGGAGAAACAGGGGGCGCACGTGTTCCCCCGTACGCGCGTGCTCAAGGCGGACTTCGACACCGACCCGGACAGCGTCACGCTCAACTGCCGGATCGGCCCGCGCCAGGTGGACTTCACCGCCCGCATGGTGATCGACGCGTCCGGCCGGCAGACCATGCTGGGCAAGCAGCTGAAGGTGAAGGTCGCGGACCCGGTCTTCAACCAGTACGCGGTGCACACCTGGTTCGAGGGGCTCGACCGCTCGGCGATGGCGACCGGCCCCGGCAAGTCCGACTACATCTACATCCACTTCCTCCCGCTCGAGGACACCTGGATGTGGCAGATCCCCATCACCGACACCGTCACCAGCATCGGGGTCGTGACCCAGAAGGAGCGGTTCAAGGCGGCCAACGCCGACCGGGAGAAGTTCTTCTGGGACACCGTCGGCAGCCGGCAGGACCTGCTCGACGCGCTGCGGAAGACCGAGCGCGTCACCCCGTTCAAGGCCGAGGGCGACTACAGCTACGCCATGCAGCGGATCTGCGGCGACCGCTTCCTGCTGATCGGCGACGCGGCACGGTTCGTCGACCCGATCTTCTCCAGCGGCGTGAGCGTCGCGCTCAACAGCGCGCGGCTGGCGGCGCGTGACATCGTCGCCGCGCACAAGGCCGGGGACTTCCGGAAGGCGCGGTTCGCGGCGTACGAGGACACGCTGCGCCGCGCGGTGAAGAACTGGTACGAGTTCATCTCCATCTACTACCGGCTGAACGTGCTGTTCACCGCGTTCGTGCAGGACCCGCGGTACCGCATCGACGTGCTGAAGATGCTCCAGGGCGACTTCTACGACGGCGAGGAGCCCGTCGCGCTCAAGGCGATGCGGGACATCGTGACCACCGTGGAGAACGACCCCGAGCACCTGTGGCGCCCGTACCTCGGGACCCTGCGCGCCCCGTCCGCGGCGCCCAGCTTCTAGGCCGCGCGGCCCGGTTCGGCCCGGCCCCCGGTACGGCCCTCAGTACGGCCCTTCCCGACCAGCCCCCCACACACGGACCCCCGCGGTCCGGGCGTGCCCGAACACGCCGACCGCGGCCCGGCGTTGTGTGTGCCGGACCGCGGTCGGTTGTGGTGCGGTCGTCAGACCACCCGAGAGTCACTCAACTCGTGTGTCACTCGACGATGTTGAGCAGCTTGTTCGGGGAGCCCTCGCCCGGGTTGCCGACGACGTCAGAGGAAGCACCCTCGACCAGAGCCGTGGAGACGGCCTCGGGCGTGGCGTCGGTGTGGCCGCCCAGGTACACGGCCGCGGCACCCACGACGTGCGGGGTGGCCATGGACGTACCCGAGATGGTGTCGGTCGCGTCGTCACCGGTGTTCCAGGCCGCGGTGATGTCCACGCCCGGCGCGTAGATGTCGAGGACCTCGCCGTAGTTGGAGAAGTCGGCCTGCGCGTCGGTGTTGTCCGTGGCGCCCACCGTGATGGCTTCCGTCACCCGCGCGGGCGAGGAGTTGCCGGCGTCCGAGCTCTCGTTGCCGGCCGCGACACCGTAGGTGACGCCCGCGGAGATGGAGTTGCGCACGGCCTCGTCCAGAGCCTCGTCCGCGCCACCGCCGAGCGACATGTTGGCCACCGACGGGCCGTCGGCGTTCTCGGTCACCCAGTCGATGCCCGCGACGACGCCCTCGGTGGTGCCGGAGCCCTGGTCGTCGAGCACCCGGACGCCCACGATGTCGGCCTTCTTGGCCACGCCGTACTTCTCGCCCGCGACGGTGCTGGCCACGTGCGTGCCGTGCCCGTTGCCGTCCTGGGCCTCCTCGTCACCGTCGACGGTGTCGATGCCGTCCGTGGCACGGCCGCCGAAGTCCGTGTGCGACTTGTGGACACCGGTGTCGATGATGTACGCGGTGACACCCTCGCCGCCCGAGTCCGGGTAGGTGTACTTCTCGTCGAGCGGCAGCTCGGGCTGGTCGATCCGGTCGAGGCCCCAGTTCTCCGGGTTCGGCTGCTCGCCGGATATGGTGTGCTGCTGGTTGGCGAAAACCTTGTCGACCGCGGGGTCGGCGGCCAGCTCGCGCGCCTCCTGGGCGGACATGGAAGCGGAGTAGCCGTTCAGCGCGTGGCTGAAGGTCCGCTTCACCTTGCCGCCGTGGTCGGCGACGACCGACTTGCCACTCGCCGAGTCCGCCTTGAACGCGGACTTCTTCAGGGTGACGATGTAGCTGCCCTTGATCGCGGTCTCGGACTTGGCACCGACGACCGTGCCCTCGGCCGGAGCGGCGTTGGCGGTGGGCAGGGCGACGACCGTACCGATGGCCGCCGCGGCGACTGCGGCGGAGATGCTGACGGCGAGCTTCTTACGCTTTACTGCCATATCGCAAAGTCCTTCTCGTGTGGGGGTAGCGCTGTGTGGGGGCGCATGCAGATCAGCCAACCGCATTCACCGGCGAGTAACAAGAGGCCCCGAGAAACGGGCAATTGGGTTTTCTGTCAGCAATACGGGGCGACTCGCCCTGGTGCGTTTCCGCCCCCCGTACGGGCTCAGCCGCCGCCCGTGGAACCCGCGTTGGGCCGCTCCCCCGAACGCTCCGCCGCCCGCTCGTTGCCCGCCTCCACCCAACCCTGGCTCGCGGCCCGCAGGCCGAGCTGGAAGCGCGTGGTCGCCCCGAACCGCTTCATCAGATTGCGCAGCCGGCGCTGGAACGTACGGTGGCTGATGCCCAGCTGACGCGCCATCACCTGGTCGGTGAGACCGGTGCTGAGCAGGGCGAGCAGCCTGCCGTCGTCCGGTTCGGGCCCGTCCGCGGAGCCGCCCGAACGCTCGGCGAGATGGTCGCTGAGCGGCAGCGCGCCCGCCCACAGCACCTCGAAGAACTCGCACAGCGCCTCCAGCAGCCCCGAGGGGTGCACCACGACGCTGCTGGCCACCTCGTACGGCGCCGCGCGCAGCGGGATCAGCCCGAGCCGGTCGTCGGCGATCATCATCTTCGTGGGCGTGCCGGCCATCACCCGGGCGTCCTCGCCCAGTTCGGCACAGGCCTCGATGTCCATGTCCAGGCGGTGGAAGGTGGCCAGGCCCTCCATGTCGTAGATGACGCGGTAGCCGACGCCGCGGCGCATCGTCTGCTCCTGGAGCGGCATCATGCCGGTCTTCGGATCGCGCCGGTCCGGGCCGCTGTTGACGTACGGGGGCCGGTCGATGCCGCGGATCTGCCGCCGCGCGCTGCGCTGCAGCTGGTCGACCTGCTGGATTACCGCCGCCCGCCCGGTGACGATCTCCACCAGGTCCGTCGGGTCGCGGGCGTCGCTGTTGGCGCGGAACCGCGCGGCCAGCTGCTGGACGTGCCGGCGGGCGCGCTGCAGCTCCTCCTCGCGGGTGGCCAGGAGTGTGTCGAACGCGACATCCGGCGACACGGGAAGATAGCGGTCCGGATCACCGCGGGAACCGGCGACCCGTTCGACCAGGTTCAGCTCCTGCAGCGTGCCCAGCGTCGCCCTGATCCGGGTGGCGGGAATCCCGAGTGAGGAACGGAGCTCGGGGACTGTGAGTGCCCCGTCCACAAGCGCCTCGTAGGTCTGCTGCTGTACGGGGTCAAGATCGAGCGCCTCCAGCATGAACGCATCATCTTCGTGGTGGCGAGTTCGCGTCAATGTCGTAACTCCGCCAGGTGACGGCGTCACCCCGTCATGGGGCGGCCACCGCGCGGACAGCCCGTACGGAAGTGCGCCGGGAGCCCGTACGGGGTGCGCGGTCCGCTCCGCCCCCATCGCGTCAGTAAGACGATTACAGTGGAGACGTGCCTCAACTACGTCTCGCCCTGAATCAGATCGACTCCACCGTCGGCGATCTCGACGGCAACTCCGCCGCCGTCGTCCACTGGACGCGGCACTCCGTCCAGCAGGGGGCGCACCTCGTGGCGTTCCCCGAGATGATGCTGACCGGCTACCCGGTCGAGGACCTGGCGCTGCGCCCCTCGTTCGTCGAGGCGAGCCGCGCCGCGCTGCGCGCGCTGGCCCGGCGGCTCGACGCGGAGGGCTTCGGGGACACCCCGGTCGTCGTCGGCTATCTGGACCGCGTCGAGCAGCCGCAGCCCCGCTACGGGCAGCCCGCCGGCGCCCCGCAGAACGCCGCCGCGGTGCTGCACGGCGGCGAGGTGGTGCTGACGTTCGCCAAGCACCACCTCCCCAACTACGGCGTCTTCGACGAGTTCCGCTACTTCGTGCCGGGCGAGACGCTGCCCGTGGTCCGGGTGCACGGCGTGGACGTGGCGCTGGCCATCTGCGAGGACCTGTGGCAGGACGGCGGGCGGGTGCCCGCCGCCCGTACGGCCGGTGCCGGGCTGCTCCTGTCGGTCAACGCGTCGCCGTACGAGCGGGACAAGGACGACACCCGGCTCGACCTCGTACGCAAGCGGGCGCAGGAGGCGGGGTGCAGCACGGCGTACCTGGCGATGATCGGCGGCCAGGACGAGCTGGTCTTCGACGGCGACTCGATCGTGGTCGACCGGGACGGCGGAGTGATCGCGCGGGCACCGCAGTTCGAGGAGGGCTGCGTCGTACTCGACCTGGAGCTGCCCGCCGCGGGCCCGGTGCCGTCCGGCACGGTCGACGACGGGCTGCGGATCGACCACGTCACGCTGTCCGCCGAGCCGCTCGCGCCGTACGAGCCGGAGGTCACCGGCAGCGAGGCGCCGCGCCTGGAGGACGACGAGGAGGTCTACACCGCGCTGGTCGTCGGGCTGCGCGCGTACGCCGCGAAGAACGGCTTCCGCTCCGTGCTCGTCGGCCTCTCCGGCGGCATCGACTCGGCGCTGACCGCCGCCATCGCGTGCGACGCGGTCGGCGCGGGCAACGTGTACGGCGTCGCGATGCCGTCCCGCTACTCCTCGGACCACTCCCTGGAGGACGCGGAGGAGCTGGCGCGGCGTACGGGGCTCCAGCTGTGTACGGTGCCGATCGGCCCGATGTTCGACGCGTACATGGAGTCACTCGCCCTCACCGGCCTCGCCGAGGAGAACCTCCAGTCGCGGCTGCGCGGCACCATGCTGATGGCGCTGTCCAACCAGGAGGGCCACATCGTGCTGGCCCCGGGCAACAAGTCCGAGCTGGCCTGCGGCTATTCGACGCTCTACGGCGACTCGGTGGGCGCGTACGGGCCGATCAAGGACGTCTACAAGACGACCGTCTTCCGGCTCGCGAAGTGGCGCAACAAGGCGGCGGCCGAGCGCGGCCACACGCCGCCCGTCCCGGAGCGCTCCATCACCAAGCCGCCCAGCGCCGAACTGCGCCCGGACCAGCGGGACACCGACTCGCTGCCCGACTACGACGTGCTGGACCGCGTCCTGGAGCTGTACGTCGACCAGGACCGGGGCCGGGACGAGATCGTCGCGCGCGGCTTCGACGCCGAACTGGTCAACCGCGTGCTGCGGATGACGGACAGCGCGGAGTACAAGCGGCGGCAGTACCCGCCGGGCACGAAGATCTCCGCGAAGGGCTTCGGCAAGGACCGCCGGCTGCCGATCACCAACCACTGGCGCGAGACGGGCTCCTGAGCGGAGCGGGACAGGGGCGGCCGTACGGTCGCCCCCTCCCGCTGTGTACGCGCCTCTAGCTGTGTACGCGCTCGGCGGAGGCCGCGGCCGGCGCGGACTCGCGCGGTCCGGTGCCGGGCGCGCGGGCGACGACCCGCGAGACGGAGCCGGTCGCGGGCTTGTCCAGCATCCCCGCGAGCAGCGCGACGCCCAGCCCGGAGGCCGCCAGCACGGCGCCCACCAGCATCGGCGAGGTCCAGCCCCAGCCGGCGGCGATGGCGACGCCGCCCAGCCACGCGCCGCCCGCGTTGGCGAGGTTGAACGCGGAGTGGTTGGACGCGGACGCCAGCGTGGGCGCGTGCCGCGCCTTCTGCATGACGAGCATCTGCAGCGGCGTGGTCGTCATGAAGCCGACCGCGCCCAGCACCGCGACCATCACCAGCGCGGCCCACCGGATCTCGACCACGGCGTGGAAGACGAGCAGCGCGACGGCGAGCGAGCCGAGCCCCCCGTACAGCGTGGGCCGCAACGCCCGGTCGGTCAGCGGTCCCGCGGCGAGCGCGCCCAGCGTCATGCCGATGCCGAACAGCGCCAGCACCAGCGTCACGGAGGACTCGGCGAGGCCGGTGACCTCGGTCATCATCGAGGCGAGATAGCTGTACACGGCGAAGACACCGCCGAAGCCGAGGACGGCGGTCAGCAGCCCGAGCAGCACCTGGCGGTCGCCGAGTGCGCGGATCTCGTGCCGTACGCCGCGGTGCTGCTCCAGCGGCAGGTGCGGTACGAGCGTGGCGAGCGCCACCATCGCGGCCACACCGATGGCCGTGACCACCAGGAACGTCGCCCGCCAGCCGAGCGCCTGGCCGAGTGCGGTGCCGGCGGGCACGCCGACGATGTTGGCGACGGTCAGCCCCAGGAACATGGTGGCCACGGCGCGCGCCCGCCGGTCCTCGGCGACCAGCCGCGCGGCGACGACGGCCCCGACGCCGAAGAAGGCGCCGTGCGGGAGCCCGGCCAGCAGCCGGCCGGCGAGCAGCGTGCCGTAGCCGGGCGCGAGGGCGGAGGCGAGGTTCCCGGCGACGAAGACGCCCATCAGCAGGACGAGCATCCGCCGGCGCGGTACGCGGTTGCCGAAGGCGGTGAGGAGCGGCGCCCCGAGGACGACGCCGACGGCGTAGGCGGAGACGAGGTATCCGGCGGTGGGCACCGACGTGTCGAGGTCCTCCGCGACGTTGGGCAGCAGGCCCATCATCACGAACTCGGTCGTGCCTATTCCGAAGGCGCTGATCGCGAGAGCGAGCAAGGCCAGGGGCATGGCGGTGGAACCTTTCCGGCAGGGTGGAGCGACAGTCACGCGGGAGGGGAGCGAGCGGTGTCTGCACGCGCGCCGACGCCGTCGTCGGGCCGGGTGGGCCGCTCTCAATATGTTCTCAGACTGAACAAAGTCTACAGGGTCCCGTGCTCCCGGAAGAAACCAGCGTGTTTCGCGCGGGCGAACACTTCAGAGGCGTACGTCACAGGGGCGCGGCAGGGACCCGTACGGGAGCGGCTCGCGCGTCAGAGGTTCACTGACGCCGCCACCGGCAGGTGGTCGCTGCCCGTCGCGTCCATCGTCCACGACGACGCCGGGTCGACGCCCTTCACCATGATCTGGTCGATGCGCGCCATCGGGAACGACGCCGGCCAGCTGAAGCCCATCCCGTCCCCGCTCGCGCCCTGCGTCGAGCGCAGCTGCGAGGTGACGGGCGCCAGCGCGCGGTCGTTCATCGTGCCGTTCAGGTCCCCGAGCAGGATGACGCGCCGCACCGGGTCGGAGGAGATCCTGCGGCCGAGCATCCGCACGCTCTCGTCCCGCTTCCCGGCAGTGAAGCCGGAGCGGAACTGCACGCGTACGGACGGCAGGTGCGCCGCGTAGACCGCGACCTCGCCCTGCGGTGTCCGTACGGTCGTGCGGAGCGCGCGCTTCCAGCCCATGCCGATGTCGACGTGCTCGGAGTCCTTCAGCGGGTAGCGGCTCCAGACGCCCACGGTGCCCTGCACGTCGTGGTACGGGTACGCCTCCGCGAGCTCCTCCTCGTACGTGCGGACGCGGCTGCCCGCGATCTCCTCCAGCGCGATGACCTCGGCGCCCGAGCCCACGAGTTGGCGCGCGGTGCCGGCCGGGTCCGGGTTGTCCGCGTTGACGTTGTGCGTGACGACCGTGAAGTCGCCCTCCGGTCCGGTGCGGTCGGACACCAGGCCGCCGAACAGGTCCACCCAGACGAGCGTCGGCACCAGCAGCGCGGCGAGCGCCGTGACGGAGCGCCGGATCAGCGCGCCGACGAGCAGCACCGGCACGAGCAGACCGCCCCACGGCAGGAACGTCTCCCACAGCGAGCCGAGGTTCCCGAACGCGTTGGGCACCTCCGCGTGCAGCAGGAGCGCCAGGCCGAGCAGCAGCGCGACGGCCGCGAGCAGCCAGCCGCGCCGCCACATGCCCTCGCCGCGCCAGCCGCCGAAGGCGCTCCGCAGCCGCTCGGCGGCACCGCGGGGACGTGGTGGCCGGCCATCGACAGAATCCGCGGCCTCCGTGGTGAACACCCGTGCCATGCGCCGTCCTCAATTACCGTGCTGCTGACTGAGGAACCATAGGTGACCACCGGCGATACCCGCGAAGTCGGCGAAACCCGCGCGGTTCGTGCGGTCGGGGACGCCAGGTGCCTCAAGCCCGTACCGAGTGCAGGACGAGGGGTGCGGTACGGCAGGTTCCGGCTGGGCGCGCGGTGCGCGCGGCTGTGACAGAACGCGCACATACCGGGCGGCCGGCGCGGGGCGGTCCCGTACGGCTCGCCGCCCCCGCGGCGCCGTTACGGGTGCGGGGCGCGGGCCGCTGTTACGGGTGCGGGGCGCGCGGGCCGACGCCCTGGAGCACCCCGTCGACGATCTGCTCGGCCAGCCCCTCCGGCAGGTCCTTGCCCTCGTGCAGGATCGCGCGCGCCAGCATCGGCCCGGTGAACAGCTCCTCCAGCACTTCGATGTCGATGTCGTCCCGCAGCTCGCCGCCGGCGACGCCGCGCTGGAGCACGTCGTACAGGAGCTTCCGGCGCACCTCGATCACGGTGTCGTGGTACTCGCGCCACAGCCCCGGATGGCTCTGGAAGTGGCTGATCATGGTGCGCAGCAGCACGGAGTTCCGTTTGGCCAGGCCGCGCCGGCGGAGCTGTTCCAGGAGGTGCACGAGGTCGTCGCGTACGGACTCGCCGGGCGGTATGGCCGCGGGCTCGTCCAGGGTCCGCATCACATCGAGGAGCAGGGCGTTCTTGCCGGTCCAGCGGCGGTAGACGGTGGCCTTGCCGACACCTGCGGTGCGGGCGATGCGTTCGATGGACAGCGCGTCCACGCTCGCCCCGTCCTCCAGCAGCCGCAGCACGGCCTCGACGATCGCTGTGTCCGCGGCGGCGTTCCGCGGGCGTCCGCGGCGGGCGGAGGGCGGCCGTACATCGTCCGCGTCCGCCCGTACGTCCGCGTCCCGGCCGGTGCCCGTATCCCGGCCCGCGGCCGTCCCTCGGCCCGTGTCCGCCGCGGTCACCGGGGACCGCCTCCGCTGCCCGCGGCGGCCCTGTCGCCGCCCGCGCCGGCGTCGCCCTCCGCGCCGCCGCCCGTGCCCTCGGGACCGCCCGAGCCGGCTTCGCTCTCCGCGGGCTTGCCCGGCAGCCAGATCGCCACGACGAGCGCGCCGACGAGCGCCACCGCCGCCGCGCACACCACCGTGACGTGCATCGCGTCGATGAACGCGGACTTGGCCGGGTCGACCAGCGCCCGGCCCGCCGGGCCCAGCTTCTCCGCGAGGGCCAGCGTGCCCTCGATCGACTCCCCCGCCGCGTGCCGCGCCTCCGGCGGCACCCGCTGGAGATCGTCCTCGACGCTCGCGCGGTACGTGGCGGACAGCAGCGAGCCCAGCACCGCGACCCCGAGGGAGCCGCCGACCTGCCGGAACGTGTTGTTCACCGCCGATCCGGAACCGGCCTTCTCGCGCGGCAGCGCCTGCATGATCGAGACCGTCGCGGGCGGCATGACGTGCGCCATCGCCGTACCCATCACGAAGTAGATGACCTCCAGCACCCACAGCGGCGTGTCCCGGTCGAGCAGCAGGAAGCCGGCCATGGCCGCGCCCACGAGGGTCAGCCCGACCGTGCAGACGGCCTTCGCTCCGAACCGTTCGACAACCAGCCGCGCCCTCGGCGCGAACACCATCTGGGCGACGGCGAGCGGCAGGAGCAGCAGACCGGCGGCGAGCGGGGAGTAGCCGCGGACGCTCTGCATGTAGAAGACGCTGAAGAACGTGACGCCCATCAGCGCGAAGAAGACCAGCGCGATGGCGGCGACGGCGGCCGAGAAGGCCGGGTTCCGGAAGTACCGCATGTCCAGCGCCGGATGGTCGCTGCGCTTCTCGTGCAGCACGAACGCGGCGAGCAGCAGCAGTCCGGCCCCCGCCGTGAGCAGCACCTCGGTGTCGGCGAAGTCGGCGAGCTGGCCGCCCTTGATGATGCCGTAGACGAGCAGCACCAGCCCGGCCACGGACAGCAGCACGCCCTTCGCGTCGACACGGCCGGGGCGCGGATCGCGGGAGTCCGGTACGAGCA